>CANQKW010000004.1 GCA_947624555.1 uncultured Clostridia bacterium | reverse complement strand
AGGGCATAAATGCGCTTTTAAAGCAATACGGCGGACTTGTGTATGCGGTAGTCAGGCGAAAACTTTCGGGGCTGAATTTTGCCGAAATTGATATTGAAGTCTGCGCCGCCGACACTTTCAGCGAGTTTTATACCGACCTTTGCAAATTCGACCCCGCAAAAGGCAGTATAAGGGCATGGCTTTGCGTTATTGCCCGGCATAATGCATCAGACCTTATAAGACGTAAAGCACCTTTGCCTTTGGACGACGAACTAAACGCCGCCGACTGCTCGCTTGAAAGCAATCTCGAAGAACAGGAAATGCGTCGGGCAGTTTTAGAGGCAGTAAAGTCATTAGCCGAACCCGACCGTGAAATACTTATGCGAAAGTTTTACCTCGGCGAAAGCTCAAAGGACATAGCAAAAAGGCTTAAAATGTCGGTGTCAAACGTTGACACGAGAACGAGCCGCGCCGTTGAAAAGCTGCGCCGAAACCTTGAAGACTGGAGGAAATAAATATGAAATATTCTTTGGACAATTTTTTCGATGAATTAGCTCCCGAAGAGCTTGATGAAATTTTGCCCGATGATATTGACGTCAATTTGTCGGGAAAGACATCTTGCAGCATTAGAAAAAATGTTCTTAAAAAAGCAAAAATAAAGCCTCGGCATTTAAGCATAAAAATTGCCGTACCTGCTGCCTGCGCTGCAATTACTGTGGGAGTAGGAGGTTTTGCGATTGCAGAGGAGGCGAAAGAGTATAACTCCGCCGTGGAGTTTTTCGAGGAGAACGGCTTGTCGTCCGAGGGGCTTAGCCGTGCGGAGCTGAAGGCAGTATACCGTGATATAACCACAAACAGCTTTACAAACGGAAAGACTGTCGAGGTGTTCAGAAACTCGGTCAAAGGCACGGAGATACTTCAAAGCGAGCCTTCGCCCGACGAGCTTGAATTTTTCTGGAACAACAATGTAAATGCAAACGCCTATGCATACGCCAAAGAAATGCCTGTTAAATATTCCATTGATTTTGTAGGCAGCGAAACAGGCGATGATTATGAAAAAATTATAGTAAAATGCGAAAAGGACGGCGCTGTTTTATGGACGGCTGATTTTCCGAATTTCGGCACGAGGTGGGAGGACGACGACCTTTATGTTGAACGGGCGCAGTTTATTTCCGGCAAGACCGCTGTTATCGGTTCGACCTGTCACTACAGAGTAGTTACCTCAGGCAGTAAGTCGCACGGCGTTACACACGGCTTTCTGACTATGATTGACAACAGCGGAAACAAGCTCTGGACATATAATTTCGACTACGGTTTTGATTGGGTGTATGGGTTCAAAATTGTTGAAAACGGGGATAATCTGATTTGTTTTGGCATAGGCGACGATTATTTCTTTGTCACCGAGCTTGACGAAAACGGAAACGAAATAAATTTCAACAAGACGAAAATTGACGGCATTATTAACGTAAGAAACGCCGTAAAGCTCGGCAGTGGGTATCTTGTGCAGATTTGGACTGACGACGGAGAAAGGCTCGTAAAAGTTGACGAAAACGGAAACGTGACCGAAAATTATTTCTACGAAAGCGACGACTGCGACTACAGCATAGTTGATATGACGGAATTTGAGGGTAAAATTTACCTGTCGGCTCGTTCATTCCCGAAAGGCGAAGGCGGCGCATACAGCGAACGCAATTCGCTCTTGGATACTATTGCAATCAGAAACTCGGATGAACCGTGGTTGGATATAACCGAGTCTGTCCGTGAATATTACACGGCTGTATTGCTTGTATGCGACCCGAACGGCGGTAAGCCCGAAACATTTTGGTCGGTAAAGAGTGCGCTCGGAGGGGAACTTGACGTTTCGGACGGAGAGCTTGTCTGGGACGTCAAAAGCATAGTAAATGCGGGATTTATGATGTTTGTAAGCAGTTGTCCGATCAAAGGAAACTGCAAGGTTTACCGATATACGTTCGATACTTCGGGGAAACTGACGGAGTGCGAGGACACGGGAAAATACCAGGCGACCATTTATTAACGGTTGAATGTAATTGTGAGGGAGAATTTCTCGGCAATTTATCTAAATATCATCTTGCGAATTTGATTGAAAGCTCTAAAAATTTTGGAAAGCGGTAATGTGCTTGCCGATTTATGAGCAAAACGCCTTGCAGGTCGCTGTAGGGCGTTTTTATTTATGCCTTAAATTTGCTGCAGTAAAAAATTCGATTTTAATAAAACTTTAACAATTCCCTAAAAATTATTTAACATTCAAGCTGTAAAATGCAATCAGAAAGAGAGAAATCTCAAAAATAAACAACGGAGGTATTTACTATGAAAAAAGAAAATTTTTACACACTGATAGGTGCTGTTATCGGAGGAATGCTGTTCGCAATCGGAATGTGTATGTGCCTGCTCCCCGAATGGAATGCGTTTACGGTAGGAGTAATTCTGGCGGCAATAGGCGGCGCAGTGCTGATCGCAACATTTATCGCACGGCGAGTTGCTCTCGGAAAACCTGCGGCAAAGGTGAATTGGAAGATAGTCGGAAAATCTGCGTTCGGGGTTTTCGGCGCACTGGTTCTTGGCGTCGGAATGTGTATGGTCATGGTGTTCGATATGATGATTTTGGGCATTGTTGTAGGAATCGTGGGGATTATTCTTCTGCTCAGCCTTATACCGATGTGCGCAGGACTTAAGTAAGGAGGTGTACATATGAAAAAGTTTGAAAAAGGCATAGTTGAAGGTTACAAGAAGATTGAAAACGGAGTTGTAGAGGGCTACAAAAAAATCGAGGACAAATTTGTTGATACGTTTTTAACTTGCGAGGGTGAAAGCGTTGAGGACGCAAAAAAGCGCATTGCAAAGCGAAATTATGCAAAGTAAAAGCTGTGACCCGCACTGAAAAATGCGGGTCGGATTTTTTTCAATTTCTCAAAAACTTTAACAAAACTTTAACATTTATGTGATACAATATCAAGAAAGGGGGGCGGCGAAAATGTTCAAAATTCTTGTAGTCGAGGACGACAAAGACTTAAATCACGCCGTGTGCGCATTTCTGAACCAAAGCGGTTATAATGCAACAGGCTGTTACGGTGCAAACGACGCATATAACGAAATGTACGGCAGCACGTTCGACCTTGTGATTTCCGATATTATGATGCCCGAAATTGACGGATTTGAATTCGCGAAAACCGTGCGCGAGTTGAATGAAAATATACCGATTTTGTTTATGACGGCACGGGACGATTTTGCGTCAAAACAGCGGGGATTTCGCATAGGAATTGACGATTATATGGTGAAACCTATAGACCTCGACGAGCTGTTTTTGCGTATCGGGGCGTTGCTCAGAAGGTCAAAAATTGCCGCAAGTCATCGGCTTGAAATCGGGAAACTTACGCTTGACGCAGACGAGCGGACGGCGATTTTCGACGGAGAGGAAATTTCGCTTACGGCAAGGGAATTCAATATCTTGTACAAGCTTTTGTCCTATCCGAAAAAAACATTCACCCGAACGCAGCTTATGGACGAATTCTGGGACGCAGAAACCAACACTGCGCCTCGTGCCGTCGACGTCTATATCACAAAAATTCGTGATAAATTTTCCGAGTGCGATGAGTTTGGAATTCAGACCGTACACGGCTTGGGCTATAAGGCGGTGATCAAGTGAAAGCGCATAACAATGCGGATTTACGGGTTGCTAAAATATTGCGTGCGGTGCGGCGGTTTGCGTCGTTTTTCCTTGTCATTTCGTTTACCGTGACCTGCTGTATGACGCTTTTTTTAATCACATTTCAGCAAAGTGCGAAAGTTGAATTGACCGAAGAAAATATCACTCTTGCCGCAAAATTGACGTTCGGGAATGTGATTTTGATAAGCCTTTTATTCACGATTATCGACGAAATTCGGCGGTGGTTTATGGTGACAAGACCCGTTAAACACATCATTTCCGCAGCGGAAAAAATTATGGACGGAGATTTTTCGGTGCAAATTTCAGAAATTCACGGCGGTGACGAATTCAATTTAATCATTGATTATTTCAACCGCATGGCGCAGGAATTATCGGGAATTGAAACGCTCCGCACGGATTTTATTGCAAACGTTTCGCACGAATTGAAAACGCCGCTTGCCGTAATTCAAAATTACGGAACGATGCTGCAAACGCCCGATCTTCCCGATGAAAAACGGCTCCTATATGCGAAAATAATTACAAATTCGTCACGGCGGCTGGCGGATCTGATAACGAATATTTTGAAGTTAAATCGGCTGGAAAATCAGCAAATTTTTCCCGAAAAAAAGGTGTACGATCTGGGCGAACAGTTGTGCGAAAGTCTATTGAATTTCGAGAAAATCTGGGAGGAAAAGCAGATTGAAATTTCGACGGAAATCGCAGACGAAGTGCTTATTGAAAGCGATTTTAAGCTGCTGGAGCTTGTGTGGAGCAACCTGTTTTCAAATGCGCTGAAATTCACCGAAACGGGCGGAAAAGTTGCTCTTTCGCTTACAACGGACGGGGAATTTGCGGTGGTAGAAATCAGCGACACGGGCTGCGGAATAAGTCCCGAAACGGGAAAGCATATCTTCGAGAAATTTTATCAGGGCGATACCTCTCACGCCTCTCAGGGAAACGGTTTAGGGCTTGCGCTGGTGAAGAGAATTATTGACATAATCGGCGGAGAAATTTCTGTCCGGAGCGAAGTCGGAAAAGGCAGCACTTTCACCGTGAAACTCAGGAGAAAATTGAATGGAACGAATTAAAAAAATACTCCGAAAAATGCTTTTTCCGCCCGCTTTGCCTGCGATAATTCTTGCGGTGACGGGTTATCTTTTCGTGCTTGCGGTCGCTGTTTTTAACATAAAAATTCCTGCGCTTGAATATCTGTCATATATCTTTTCAGCATATGCTTTAACGATTACAATAACGAATTTCCCTCGGATTATTTCGTTTTTTAAACTGACACGGAGCAGATTATATGACAGTGGTCTTATGAAAAAAATCCGCAGCACAAAATTCGGAAAGCGGTTTTTTTCGGATGTACGTTTTCGCACGAAAATCGCATTGTACTGCGGTTTGGCGATAAATTTTCTGTACATTGCCGTGAAACTTTTTTCGGGGATTTATTATCATTCGGTGTGGTTTATTTCGCTCGGTGTTTATTATATTTTACTCGCAATTATGCGGTTTATTTTGCTGCACAAAAACAGCGATTTGAACCTAAAAATCGAACTGAAACGCTATCGAATGTGCGGAATAATTTTGCTTGTAATGAACCAATTGTTAGCGGGAATAGTTGTCTTTATGGTGTATCAGAACAAGGGTTTTGATTATCCGGGATTGCTTATCTACGCAATGGCGGCGTACTCGTTTTATTCGATAATTGTTGCCGTGATCAATCTTGTCAAATTCAGAAAGCACGGAAGTCCGCTGCTGTCGGCGGCAAAGGTGATAAATCTAGTCGCAGCGATGGTGTCGATTTTGTCGCTTGAAACGGCGATGTTAGCGCAATTCGGCGAGGACGACGACCCGTTTTTTCGGCAGGCAATGACGGGAGCAACAGGCGGCGCTGTCTGCACAATTGTTATCGGAATTGCAATTTTTATGATCGTAAAGTCAACTAAACGGCTCAGGAAAGGAGATTTTGAAAATGAACAACACGTTTAATTACACCTACTCTGCGGCGCAGCAGGAGGAAATTAAGAAAATTCGCAGCAAATATACTCACGAAAAAACCGAGGATAAAATGGAGCAATTGCGACGCCTTGACAAGAGCGTGACTAAGCCCGGAACGGTCGTTTCGCTGATTATGGGAATAATCAGCTGCCTGATTTTAGGCGTAGGAATGTGCTGCACAATGGTCTGGGGCGAGGAATTTTTCGTGCTCGGAATTATTGTCGGGGTGGTCGGAATTGTCGGCATAATTTGCGCTTATCCCGTCTATTCGGCGATAACGAAAATGCGGCGTGAAAAGCTCGCAGACGAGATTATAAGGCTGTCGGACGAGCTGATGAAATAGAATGTATACGGCGGTTTAGACAAAGAAAGCTTACCTGCTTTAGCAAAAGCGCTAAAGTTTATAAAAATTTCAATAGTTATGTTCCCTAATTGTCGAAAAAAACAGATATATTTATAGAGGGACAAAAACCTCAGAAAATTAAGGAAAGGGATTTGACGATGCGTCCGAAATAAATTATAGTCACTATTTACAGCGCAGAGGAAACAGTAGGGTAACAAGTCCTAAAATCTAAAAAACGATGCTGCAAAGGACATTAAAACAGAAAGGAATTTTTTGAAAAAGCATATTTTGCCTTTACTCGCACTATTTTTAGTTTTACTTAACACAACGGCGTGCAGCAGCAATGAACCGGCATTGCAGGGCAGCGACGCAGCGGATAGTTCGCAGATAAGCGAAGAAACATCTTCTTTGTCCGAAAGCACCGGCGAAGAAACGCAAAAACAAGGCGCTTATTATGACGATGTGTTTAAAGAAATTATCGAGGAAATTCCCACTACAGGCGCACCGATTACCTATGACGAGGTTATGGAAACTATGACAAGTCCTATGAATAATGGGCTTGACTCGTATTATCTTGTTGAAGCGATTGAGCTGATGAAATTGTCCGACTGTGAAAAATTACAGGGATTTAAAGACTGGTATTATAAATTGAACGGTTTGGAATACGACGGAGTTCACTACGGTCTTGGCGTCATTTATAAAGTTAAAGCGATCAAAGATTTGATTACGGGAGAAGATTGCAGCAAAGAATTATATATTGCTCTTTCTTCTTACGACCCTGTATATCAAAGAGCAGGTGACCCGCCTTATGCGCCGGGAGAAAAATTCACTGTGGCGCTGTTTAACAAGGCTGAAGAAAGTGATATAACGCAATCCGGGGCAGGATATTTCTTCCGTTTTGATATTGACGACAACAGCGACGAGCTGATTGCGCTTGTAAGAAGAGAATACTCGGAAATCTGTGCAAACAATGTTGTTGAAGTAACAAAAATATCTGAAAATGTTATCACCAGCACAACAGATAATCCTGTTCAATATATCGCAGAATTTGAGCTTTCTGATTTCGTTGATTTTTTGCGGAAGGATTGGCAGGAAAGACGGGTGGGTCATTATAGAGTTGAATGACTGAAATTCGGTAAACGTGCCATTAAAAAATGTTGTATTGCCCGAAATGTAAAAATCGCCGTTAATGCTGCCCCTTTATCAAGCAAAAAATTCATCCGTCAGCGAAAGCACAGTTGACGGTGCAAAATATTTAATATTTTTTTCACATATGATCTCCTTGAAAATAGAGCTGCAGATAATTGATAATTGTCCATCTGCAGCGCTAAGCAGCTGATTTAAGAAACTGCGTGACTATGTTTATCGGTTTTAATTGTAAAGGTAAAATGTCAAATATTTATTTGTGAAATATATAAAATAGCAAGTGTTAGTTTGTTGTATTCTTCGATATTATTATACATTATTTGTTGTATTTTGTCGAAAATATTAACACAAAAATGTTATAATTTTTTAAAAAAAGTATAAAAGTACTCTTTGATGGACGGGGAGGACGATATGCGCCATTATCATAGAATACGCGACCTTCGGGAAGACAGAGATTTGACACAAGACGCTCTTTGTAAAGAGTTGAATATGCATAAAACAACCTACACCAATTACGAGCAGGGAAAACACTCGGTTCCCCTTGATTTTGCGGTTATATTGGCGGATTATTACAATGTGAGTGTAGATTATATTGCCGGACGCACAGATTGTACTCGCTCCGTTGCCTGCAGCAAGCTAACCCCTGATGAGGAAATGATTATTAAGATGTTTTTACGGCTAAGTGAACGCAATAAGGGAAGGGTGGAGCAGTTTATGGAACAATTATATGACAAGCAGAAGGAGATAAAGAAGGAATAATGAATAGGGTGATTGCTCAAAAAATACTTTATATTCTTTGTGTATAGTAAATAAGAATAATTAAGGCTATACCGCACAATTATTCACTGAATGTGCCTTTATTTTGAATTATCATTGTATAATCGTGCGCTGTTGCTTTAGTAAATGCTTTTGATATTAGGAGAACATAATATGGAAATAATTGAATTATTAAAAATAGCATACAAGAAACTGAAATCCAGTGTGTATTATGATAAAACTCAGCTCATCCTCAGACAGGAACTTGTTAAATGGGAAGTAGAGCATAACGTTAATGAAGATGATAATAAATTCATTAATTTGAGTAACGATTTAATAAACGACTTTGAATCACTATGCAGTAGTATTTGTGATGGTATAAATTGTAGGGTTTTTCCTAAAACACTTGAACATTCTAAAACTGAGGACTCAAATGTCCTTTTCAACTTTACGGAAAAGGATATTACTGTGAAAGAACTTCAGTATTTCATAGATATGGATGTCAAAGGTCATATTCTTGGAGTTTTATGGCTAATGATGGCAGGATATAAAATAGACGAGCAGATTTATGAGCACTCCTATGGCAACCGAATTCGCAAAAACCTCAGAAGTGAATTCAGCAATGAGTGTACCTACTCGCCCTATTTGTTTGAACCTTATTTTCAGCAGTATGAGAGCTGGCGCGATAAGGCACTGGATCAGGCGTTATGGCATCTCAAGTCAAATCAGGATGTTGCCGTTATTACAATGGATTTTAAGCGTTATTACTACTCTGTTGATATGAATGATGAAGTCAAAAAACAGATTATTGATAATTTGGAAATAAATTCGTATAGTGATGAAAACCGAGAGCTTGTTGAGAATCTTTCAGAGTTTATTTTTAAAGTTTTTGATGTTTATTCAAAGAAATGTGCTGCAAGTGAGGGAAGAACCATCCTTCCAATAGGATTTCTTCCGTCAAATGTCTTATCCAATTGGTATCTCAATGCCTTTGACAAAGCTGTTTCCGATGGCTGGAATCCGATATACTACGGAAGATATGTCGATGACATTCTCATCATTGACAAGGTTGAGAAGAACAGCGACCTTTACGAAAAAGCAGCAAAGGGCATTATCAAAAGAGATGATATCATCTCTTTATTACTGACGCAATGTTCAAAGTGGTGCGGTATGAATAAAGAACTATCATCACAGGAAAATGCTCTGCTGATAGAAGATAAAGAAGAAACCAAAAAAGCAGCAGCAGAAGAACCCGATGTGTCCCAGATAATATATAGGGTTAATCCCAAATACCATTCTAAAGGAAATGGCAAGATACTGCTGCAAAATAGTAAGGTAAACATTTTCTACTTCAAGAGTGGAGAATCCGATGCGCTTATAACCTGTTTCAAGAAAAAAATTGCGATAAATGCCAGTGAATTTAGACATATGCCCGATGATGAAACCTTTTATAGTGACGATGATTACGGCAACATTTATCATTTGGTAAATGAAGAAAGTCCGAACAAATTCAGAGGGATAAAGAGCATCAGCCTGGACAAATACGAATTATCAAAGTTCCTTAGCAAACACCTCAGAATAGGCAGTATGATAAGTGACAGAGGAGAGTATCAGTTTATCAATGATATAAATATAATCTTCACCCCTCGAATTATCATCCGGTATTATGATATGTGGGAGAGAATAATTGAGGCTTTTGTGGTAGACAACTCATTCTCCGCTGCTGTGGATTTTATTAACAAGGTTTTAAACTCCATTTCGAGTACAAACCTTTCAGATGATAACAAAAACACTTTGTCTGAGATGCAAGAAACGTTGTATTCATATCTTTATTCCGCAATTTGTCGAGCATTTTCGTTGGTTTGGGGACCAAAAGTCGCTGAAGCAATAAAAAGCATTGACATAGGAAGTGATTTTCCTTTTTCAAAAGATGACATAAAACTAATTTGTTTGAAGTATCTCAAAACTAAAATGATGGACAAGTCTGTTATGCCGATCTTTATCGACCTTATCGAACAAGACAAGCTAAACAACAAATTCGATGTAAATCTTACCCGTTTTCAAGATGCTGTTTCACACATCAAGAAGGACAATTGGAAATCAAAATATCGCTATTATCCGTATATTATCAGTATGTATGATATTTCCATTATATCAAGTCTGGAGCAGATGAAGAAAGATTCTGAAAACTTCCGTGATATAACAGGTATGATTAAAAGTCAAGCCAATAGGTTTGTGAAATATAATTTTTGCCCACAAAAAAAATTTAAATCTTATATATTAGAAGATATGGTAAAAGCAGTTTATATTAGAAACAAGACAAAGAATAAAAAAGAAATGAAAAAAACTTATCTTGTATCAGCAGGTTCTTTCAAAAAATCTTCGCTTAAAATAGCTGTTGCAAATGTATCGCTTTCATACGACAACTTTGATAAGCTGATAAAAGGCAATCCTAATCGCAGCTATAAACGATACAAGGAACTTGTAGATGTAGTAAATGCCGCAATTGACCAGCACGCAGATATGCTGGTAATGCCGGAATCATATGTTCCGTTTGAATGGCTAACAATACTTGCAAGAACCTGTGCCAAGAGTAATATGGCTGTTGTCACGGGAGTAGAGCACATTGTTTTTGACAAAAAGGTGTTTAATCTGACGGCTGTCATTCTTCCATTCATTAATCGCAAGTACAATTATAGCTGTGCAAATATTTGTTTTCATCTTAAAAACTATCTTTCTCCACAGGAAAAGGAACTCATCAGAGGCTACAGGCTTAACGGTATTGAAGGAAATACATATGAGCTTTACAAATGGAATGACTGTTATTTCCCCGTATATTGCTGCTATGAGCTGGCATCTGTAAGGGACAGAGCTATTTTCCAGTCATACGCAGACTTCCTTGTCGCAATTGAATGGAACAAGGATACTAATTATTACAGCAACATTCTTGAGTCCCTTAGCCGTGATATACATTGTTACTGCGTTCAGGTCAATTCATCGGAATACGGTGACAGCCGCATAACAAAGCCGTCTAAAACAGAAGAAATGGACATTCTGCGTACCAAGGGCGGAATTAACAGCACCATTCTCGTAGGTCAGATAGATATAGGTAAGCTGCGAAGCTTTCAGATAAAAGAAAACAATTTGCAGCAAAAAAGTCACGACTTTAAGATGACGCCTCCGGAGTTCGATGCGGAAATTGTCCTGAACAAAATCAAGGGGGATGTTTTAGGAAATAATCAATAACCGAGATTTTGTAAATGTGATATTATTCGGCAGTTGTTGCGGCGTTTTGGTAAGATCGTCTTTGCTGCCGGTGGTGACAAACGACATTTCCGCACGGCAATATTTAATCCGGGTAAAAAAATCAGCCGTCTTTTTGACTTGCAAAAATCCCAAAAAGCAAAAAAAAACGCACCTCGAATTATCGGGGTGCGTTTGAGGAATATAATAAAATGATGAAGATTTAACGATTATCTCTTTTTGCGGTAAACGACAACAGCCGCTCCCGCGAGTGCCGCAAGACCAAAGGTCAGGGAAACGCCGCCAACGCCCGTTTCGGGGTTGTTTACGTCGGCAGGCTCGGAAGTGTCGTCGGCAGGCTCGGAAGTGTCGTCGGAAGGCTCGGAAGTGTCGTCAGCAGGCTCGGAAGTATCGTCGGAAGGAGCAGGTTCAGTCGAATTGTAAGTTGCGAATACGTTATCGGTTTCGCCGTTTCTAAATTGGAATAAGTCATCGTCGAAAGAATAAACGCCCGTTGCGTCTATCATATCGGAAACACGGTTGAAGTTTCTGTCGATAAGATAACCCTTGCCGTCTTTAACAACGGGGGCATAGTCGCCGTAGAATGCATCTGCATCGTCGTACCACTCGCCGATTTCTTCGCCGTTTTCGTCAAGATAGCCCCACTTGTCGTCGGTGTTCTGAACACGATAGGTTTTGCCCTCGTCACAGGTGTAAATGTATTTATATTTCTTATCATTGACAGGTTCTTGAGTCTTTATATCATATAAATACTGCTTTTTATCTACCGATAAAATCACTTTATCGTTATAAATTGCTTGGCTTTCGACATCATCAAATATTTCAACAGGATCTTCAGTGATTTCGCCGGTTTCCAAATTGATATAAGTAAGATATCTGTGATAAATAATTCCACCATCGTCGGGGTAAATTACTTCAACTCCTTGTAAAAGTACAAAGTTAGAACCTTCGTGTAACACCATACCATTAGCATTTTTGGTGTACAGTTCAACAAGTTTTCCTTTCTTGTCAATTCCGTATAAGGTATAATCATTGTATACAAATCTGTCTCCGCTATCTTCAACAACTTTTTCATTACTTTTTTCAATATAATATCCGGCATATTTGTTGCCATACATTGAAGCAGTAACACCGTAATAGCCGGGATTTGTTTTGTTTGCCTGTGTTGATTTGACTTTTCCTTTAGGGTCGTATACAACATAAGAATCACCGTCTATTGCGACCGTATATCCATCATCTGCTGTATAGCTCCAATCTGCCGGCATGGTGTAAGCTGTTGTCACCTTGTTGGCTGCTGCGTCAATGTGCATGACATATCTTTTTGCAACGTTGCCATTTTCATCTTTTTTATACAACTGGAAATATTCGCCATTTCCGTCATTATTACCGTTCCACCAAGCAATATTTTTTTCGCTGAAATCAATATCGGTTTCAACATCGGTAAAGGTAAGTTCGCCATTGTCGTCCTTTTCGAGATGAACAAAACCGTCGATATAAGCAGCGTTTGAACCATATAAGAAATATCCGTCTCCTAAATATTCCATATACTTCATTTCGTCCGTTAAGTCAAGCGTTGTCAGTTCTACCTTGTTTTCCTCTGCGAATGCGCACACCGAAACTGCGCTTACCGCAGTCAGAGCCGCCAGCACCGATGCGGCTGTCCTTTTAAATTTCATGTTCTTTTCCTCCATATTCTTTTGCGGAATGTTATAATGTAATACTGCGCAAAATTCTCCGCAAATAAAAAAGTGCGCAGCCGAAGCTACGCACTGCAAAAATGCATAGCTCATTGCTGCTACACAACCGTGTTCCGTCTATAAAGGATGCACGAAAAGAGCTTGCACTTTTACCAAAGGATATAGTGCAACCTTTACAGACAAAATATTCGGTTGTGTAGCACCTTAAATTATAACACCACTTACATCTTTTGTCAAGGGGTTTTGATAGAATTTTCTTTTAATCCGTAATTTTACAGCACATACAAAACCGCACTAAGCAAATTTGCGAGAAAATGCGCTGAAAAACTGCACCAGGCGTTGTCGGTTTTTTTGAAAATTATGCCGTAAATTATCGAGTCTAAAAAAACAAACAGCAAATCGAAAAATACAATTATCGGCTCTCCGAAATTGAAATGTCCGAGTGAGAATAAAATCGACGTGAGTATCAGCGACGGCACAAACGGTATTATTTTTGAAGTCTGTTTCTGGAAAAACGCTCGCCAGGCGATTTCCTCTCCAAGCGCAAAAACAACGAGTTCTAAGAGCATAATCGGCAAATTTGCGAAATCCAATAAATCGCCTGATCTTTTAAGTATATGCTCAACATACGCAGGAAGGCATAATTTTGCGGTAACAAAACTTATCACATTCACTATCAGCGTAAGCAAAATGAGCATTATTACGGTTTTGTTTTTGAGCGAACCGATAAATGTTTTGATATTAAATCCTTCGTTTTTGCTTTCGTTTGTTTTGCAGGTAGTAAAATAGGCAATTATTCCTATTATAACAGATAATCCTGCCAATTTCAGCGGCTCGCCGTTTATCTGCAAATTAAGAAGATTTGTAAATGATAAAATTATCATCACAATGACAAGGATAATTACCGCCGTATGCAGTTTGGTTTTTTTCATATTTTTTCCTCCCGTATAGCCGAAATTGCGCCTTTATATACCTGACCCAGATGCGCCGCTGCAAGTTCTTCATCAAATTCAAAAGAATTGTTGGCAATAAGGCTTGCATATCCGTGTACGAACATTGCAAGCGTAATAAAAACATTTTTGGTCTGTTCGGCGTTTAATTTCATAGCTTTTTGCATTACCGAAAGAACAGGCGTAAGCTCCTCGGAATTTATCATTTCAATTATGCTGTTTTCTTTGGCAAAGCCCGATTGAAACAGAAAGCGGAATAAATAAGGTTCTTCGACTGCAAATCGTATATAATTAAGCCCGATTTCAAGCATAGCATTTTTTTGAGTTTTGGAAATTTTCAGAAGATATTCGGTGTGAAATTCTCCTGTTTTTTCATAGGCGGCTTTTTTTAATTCCTCGATAGTTGCAAAATGGTACATAACAGGCTGCGTCGAACAATTCAGCTTTTTTGAAACGGTACGAGCGTTGATTTTTTCTGCTCCTTTGGTTCTTGCAACCTCAAAAGCTGCGTCTATGATCATCTCTTTTGTGATTTTTGCTGTCGGCGGCATAGAAATTTCTCCTTGATAAAAATAATTGTTGTATAACATACATTATATAACAACAATTATAATTTGTCAACAGTTTTTTATTGTTACAAACAAATTTTCGCTTTATCATTTCTGCAACTTTTATATCCGCACGGTGCATTACTGACGATTTTTGCAAAAAAAGCCCGTAAACTGCCTTGCTTAATGCAAAAAGTTTACAGGCTCTTGGATTTTAACCGATTTGAGAGAAAAAACGCCTCACAACAATGTGTGGGGCGAATTAGGTCAAGGGCGCTGCCCGAATATCTGACCTTTGCAAAAATGATTTTTGGCGTCGGGATAAAACAAAACGCCTCACAGCGATGTGTGGGGCGAATTAGGTCAATGGCGCTGCCCGAATATCTGACCTTTGCAAAAAAAGATTTTTGGCGTCGGGAAAAAACAAAACGCCTCACAACAATGTGTGGGGCGAATTAGGTCAAGGGCGCTGCCCGAATATCTGACCTTTGCAAAAAAAGATTTTTGGCATCGGGATAAAACAAAACGCCTCACAGCGATGTGTGGGGCGAATTAGGTCAAGGGCGCTGCCCTTGTGGTGCTGGTGACCGGACTTGAACCGGTACGATGTTGCCACCGAGGGATTTTAAGTCCCTTGCGTCTGCCTGTTCCGCCACACCAGCACTTCTTTATACAGTATAACAGATATATCACAATTTGTCAAGAAGATTTTAGGCAATTTTACCTTGGAAAATTTCCGAAAAATAGCCGAAAATTTTTTAAAATTCGGTAAAATGCTTGACAATAAAGTCAAATAATGTTAAAATAAGAGCATAGCCTGATGAAAATTTTCTCGGGCAAAAAATCTGAAAGGACGGAAAATTATGGGCAAGTTTGAAATCAAAAAGACGGCTAACGACGGGTTCAAGTTCAATTTGAAGGCAGGCAACGGCGAGATAATTGCGACAAGTGAGATTTACAGCACACTTGATGCGTGCAAGAACGGCATAAACAGCGTGATCAAGAATGCACCTGACGCTCCTGTTGAAGATCAGACTGTTGAGGGTTATGCCGAAGAGAAAAACCCGAAATTTGAGATGTACACTGATAAGAAAGGCGAATTTCGTTTCCGTCTTAAAGCGAGAAACGGTGAAATAATTGCGACAGGCGAAGGCTATAAGGCTAAGGCAGGCTGCAAAAACGGCATTGAAAGCATCAAAAAGAATGTTGTTGACGCAAAGATAATCGAAGTTGAGTGATCATATCGAATAAAAACGGGGGAAAGCAAAGGCTTTTCCCCGAATTTTTTCAGCAGGAAATATTCAAGTATAAATCGTTATAAAAAGCGAAAAATATTTACCGAAAAATCTTACGGGGGAATTACTATGGAAAAAATCGCTTTTTTTGACGCAAAACCTTACGACAAGGAATGGTTTGACAAGTTCAACAAAAATTACGAGATAGAGTATTATGTAGGCAGGCTGCGTCCCGAAAACGCAAAGCTTGCGGAGGGCTGCAAAGCGGTCTGCGCCTTTGTCAATGACAATATCAACGAAAAGACTGTTGAAACGCTGTGCAGGCTGGGCGTCGAGGTCATTTTAATGCGCTGTGCGGGATATAACAACGTTGCTCTAAGTGCAGCTGAAGGGAAAATCAAAGTTTTACGTGTACCGGCATACTCCCCTTATGCTGTAGCGGAGCATACAATGGGACTTATCCTTGCGCTTAACAGAAAAATTCCCCGTGCGTATATCAGGACACGTGACTTTAATTTCAGCTTAAACGGACTTATGGGATTTGATCTGCACGGAAAAACCGCAGGAATTATCGGAACAGGCAAAATCGGAAAAGTATTCATAGACATCTGTCGGGGATTTGGTATGAAAATCATAGCTTACGACCCCTATCCTTCCGAAAACAGCAATATAGATTATGTGTCCAAAGAAGAGCTTTTCAGAAATTCCGATATAATTTCCCTGCATTGTCCGCTTACGGAACAAACACGCTATATTATCGACGAGGCGGCTCTTCGGCTTATGAAGAAGAATGTGCTTGTCGTAAACACTTCGAGGGGAAAGCTTATCGACAGCGAGGCTTTGTTAAATGCGCTCAACGAAAAAAGGATAGGCGGAGCGGCGCTTGACGTTTACGAAGAAGAAAGCGGTCTGTTCTTCGAGGACAATTCCGATAAAATTGTGACCGATGAGGTGATTTCGCTGCTCGTTTCACGCCCGAACGTCATAATTACCTCGCATCAGGCTTTTTTTACGGAAGAGGCGCTTGCAAATATCGCCGAAGTGACGCTTAAAAATCTTGATGATTACCTCAGCGGAAAAGAGCTTGTAAACGAAGTTAAAGCTCGTCACAAATAACCAACAGGCAGTTGTATTTTGTACAAACCCTGCATAGAATGTACTAAGGCGACGCCGCACAAAAATTGCACGGCGTTGCCCTGAATTTGTTCTGTACCGCTCTTTTTTACGGCAAAGGAGCAAAAATACACGAACAGATCGGGATAATTTCTATGCGGGGTGTTTTTATGCGTAAAAAGAAAAGACAGTCACGGGCAACTCCGTTTGCGGCAGGTATGGCGGCAGGCTACACAGCATCTCTGGTCTTTGCCGCTCTTGCGGCAGGAGCAATAACGATAACAGATACGGCGGCGACAGCATCAGGCATAGCAGCAGTGCTTGCCGTTTGTGCAGGCAGCTTTGTCTGCGGAAGAACGGCAGGAAAAATTGCAGGAAAAAACGGACTGAAAACAGGAGCGCTCTGCGGAGTTTTTTTCATAATTCCGCTGATAATAATATCGCTGATTTTCGGGAAAACCGAAGGAGTAATGCTTTTTGTTAAAACAGCGTTATGCGTCGCTTTCGGGGCTGCAGGCGGAGTTTTCGGTGTAAACGCCGACCCGGAAAAATAAAAAAAGCTCTTTGAAAATCCCACGGGAATTCAAAAAGCTGAAAATTTTTATTTTTTTTGCAGGAGAATACATAATTCAGCTGCATTTCTGACCATTTTTCCTGAACTCGCAGCTTTCTTTCATTTTGCAGCCTGCACAGGTCTTTTTGGCTTTTTCAAGCGGTTTCACGGACAAGCCTGCCACTCCTGCGATGCTTTTGCAAGGCGACATCATACCCGAAGAAAGGCAGCACAAGCCGATTTTTCGCCCTGCGTCAACGACATTCAGCAAGTCGGGGAGAGTTTCAAACGGAAAATCTCCGTAACCTGCCGCAAATATCCACGTTGCATTATAACCGTCCATTTTTGACACAAGCTCTGAAAGAGCTTTTTCGCTTATCTTTTCCACATAAGCGCTCGCCAGAGCGTCGCTTATAAGTCCCGAAAGAGCGTCGGAAATCTCCTGCTTTTTCAGGAATTTGTCAGTATCCGATGACAGTGTAGCGCAAATAACTGCGGCTTTTTCGCAGCCTTTAAGATGATTTTCTATATCCCTGCCGAAAAGTTCAATGCCGTTTTCGCCGAGAAACAGCCGCTCTCTGTCACGAAAAACGTCGAAAACCCGTGAAACATATCGGGGTTTTGCGCTTTTGAGCAGCTCCCGTTCACACTCTTCAATAAGTAAAGCTGTCCTTTCGTCAAGCTCATCGGGATTTTTCCACCCCATGTATCTCAATGCATCAAAACGGTCAATTTCGCTCATATTCTTATTACCGAAGAAACGCTTTCAGCGATTTTGCGTGCAATTGCAGGATTATTCATCGTATAAAGGTGAATACCGTCCACTCCGTTTGAGCACAAATCCACAATCTGATCTACCGCATAAGCAATTCCCGCACTTCTCATAGCCTCAGGATTATTCTCATAGCGTGCAATCATTTTGGTGAATTTCTGCGGCAGGGACGCTCCGCAAAGCCCTACCATTCTTTGTATCTGTTTAGCGTTTACGCAGGGCATAATTCCTGCCTCAACAGGAACGGTAATTCCTGCGGCTCTTACCTTTTGAATAAATCTGTAAAAAGCGCTGTTATCGAAAAAAAGCTGTGATATTAAATGAGATGCGCCTGCGTCAACCTTGATTTTAAGGTTTTCAATATCCTTGTCAATCGACTCGCTTTCGATATGTCCTTCGGGATAGCAAGCTCCCGAAAATGACAAATCCGAACGCTCTCTCATATAAGAAATCAGATCCGAGGCGTGCATAAAGTCCTTTTTCGGCGGAATATCGGGGTTAATGTCGCCTCGAAGAGCAAGAACATTTTCAATCCCCGATGCCTTAAATTCCTCGATAGTACGGTCAATATCAGCCTTTGAAGAGTTTACGCAGGTGAGGTGCGCAATACTGTTCGTATGATATTTCTCCTTTATTATACACGCAATTTCCCGTGTAGACGCTCCCGGAAGAGTTCCTCCTGCGCCGTAGGTCACGCTGATGAAATCGGGGTGCAGATCGGACAGTCCGTCAAGCGTATTATAAACCGTTTCAATCGAACCATCTTTTTTCGGCGGAAAAATCTCGAACGAAAAAACGGTTTTTCCACTCTTGAAAAGTTCGGGTATTTTCATTGATTTTTCTCCTTAAACGACCTTAAAGCGTCGGCAATCTGCGCAGGACACGAGGTGGATTTTGAACCGCAGCGTATACCCGAAAGCCTGCTTATCACCTCGTCAACGGGAAGTCCCTTTACAAGAGAAGAAATTCCCTGCAAATTTCCGTTGCAGCCGCCTTCTACCTTCAAATCAGCGACAACGCCGTCCTCAATATCAAAAATCATTTTACGGGAGCAAACTCCCCTTGGCAAATATTCAAACGTCATCTTAATTTTTCTCCTTCCAACAATCTGCAACCGCTTTTGCAACGGAATCCGCAACCGTTCTGTCAAGTGCGCTGGGAATGATATTATCGACAGTAAGCTCGTTTTCGGGGATATGAGCTGCGATAGCCTTTGCCGCCGCAAGTTTCATTTCTTCGGTTATTGCCTTTGCACGAACCGAAAGCGCTCCTTTGAATACACCGGGAAATACCAGCACATTGTTTATCTGATTGGGATAATCCGAACGTCCCGTGCCTACGATATATGCGCCGCTTTCCTTTGCAAGCTCATATGTGATTTCGGGATTGGGATTAGCCATAGGGAACAAAATCGGCTTTTCCGCCATAGACTTTACCATTTCGGGAGTCACGAGATTAGGCTTTGAAACTCCGACAAAAGCGTCTGCGCCTTTCATAGCGTCCGCAAGCGTTCCCTTGATATTATTTTTGTTTGAAACTGCGGAAATCTCTGCGTGAGCAGGATTTTCATAGGCATCATCACGGTTTATGATACCGCACAAATCAACCATAATGAGATTTCCCACGCCAAGACTAAGCAAAAATTTGCCTATGGCAATTCCTGCCGAGCCTGCGCCGTTGATAACAACGGTTATCTCTTCGAGCTTTTTTCCTGCAAGTTTTACCGCATTCATAAGAGCCGCACCGACAACGATCGCCGTGCCGTGCTGGTCATCGTGAAACACGGGAATATCCAGCTTTTCCTTGAGCTTAGCCTCTATCTCAAAACAGCGCGGAGCGGAAATATCCTCAAGATTTATACCGCCAAAACTGTCCGAAATAAGCTCAATAGTGCGTACTATCTCATCGGGGTCTTTTGATTTCACGCAAAGAGGGAATGCGTCAACACCGCCAAATTCTTTGAACAGGCAGCATTTTCCCTCCATAACGGGCATTCCCGCAAGACCGCCTATATCGCCCAGACCGAGTACAGCCGTTCCGTCTGTGATCACAGCGACAAGGTTTCCTTTTCGAGTGTATTTGTAGGCGAGTTCGGGGTTTTCTGCGATTTCCAGACACGGCTGTGCTACTCCCGGCGTATATGCCGTTGACAGATCCTCACGGGTCTTAATGGGAGCACGGGAAATCACCTCGATTTTTCCCTGCCATTCCTCGTGCATTTTAAGGGCTTTTTCTTTAATATCCATTTTTATTCCTTCTTTATACTTCCCAAAGGGAATGATTTTAAAATTTTTTCAAGCTGTTCTTCTTCGGTCGTCAAAGAGCCGATTTGTATGGGATAGTGATTGTAAAATCCGTGAAAATCCGAACCGCCTGTCTGAATAAGACCGTATTTCCCGCAAATTTCCGCAACATCTCGGCGGTATTTCTCGTCGGCGCTTGAATGATAAACCTCCGCACCGTCTATAAGTCCTTCTTTTGCAAGCTCTTCAAGCAAATCAAGGCTCTCAAAAACCTTCGGATGAGCCAGAACGGGTATTCCGCCCGACGCTTTGATAAGCGTAAGCACAAATTTCACATCGGGGTAAAAATCAGCCTCCGAACAAACCTGCTCCGCACAAAGACCCTCTTTTGAGTCAAAAATCTCGTCGTAAACGTCCCCGTAAAGCTCTGTCGTATATCCGTAGTCCATAAGTGCGTGCATTATGTGACACTTATATATCGCCTTGCTGCCTGCCGAATATCTCAAAATGCTTTCAAGCGAGATAGGATACTTTTCAAGGACCTTCATAGCAAGGCTTTTTCCGAGTTTCATTCTCCCCTCGCTGGTCCTCAGGCAAAGACCCTCAAGGCGGTCGGGTTTTTTGGGGCAGTAGCACAAAATATGCACTTTTTTCTTTCGGGAGCTGTCAAATGCGGAAAACTCCGCAGCAGGGATAATTTTCACATTGTGACGCACTCCCAGAACAGAAGAGCGTGACAGCGATGCCAGACTGTCGTGGTCGGTTATGGCGAGGCAGTCGACTCCGTCTCTTTCAGCTTGCATTATTACATCGGATATGCCCAGCGAGCCGTCGGAAATTGTAGTGTGACAATGCAGGTCAGCCTTCATAGGTTCCTCCAATTCAAATAGCAGTTCTTAGGACTAATGTACAGTTGATTTTCACAAAATATACCAATATAATTATATCATAATTCGGACATTTTGTCAACCACGCTCGAAAAATTTATTTATGTAAAAATTTTAAAATATTATTGAAATTTAGACACATATATGTTATAATGACTGTAACTGTATAAACAGAAAATCTGCGCAATTTAAAATGAAAGGGCTGATATTAAAGTTGGATAAAAAGCTGACGTTGTATGGGTTCAATAATCTCACCAAAACACTTAGCTTTAATATTTACGATATTTGCTATGCAAAAAGCGAGAGAGAACAGCACGATTATATCGCTTACATTGATGAACAGTATAATTCCGAGCGTCTTACGAAAATACTGTGCGATGTTACCGATAAGATCGGCGCTACCGTGCTTAATATATCAAAGCAGGATTACGAGCCGCAGGGTGCGTCGGTAAACGTTTTGTTTGCCGAAGGCAGCATTGACCCCTCGCATATCGACGAAAGCTGCAACCGAGGCGTATTTTCAAACATCAACGGGGAAACTGTCCACGCTCACCTTGACAAAAGTCATATCACAGTGCACACCTTTCCCGAATATCACCCCGACAAAGCGATTTCAACGTTCCGTGTCGACATAGATGTGGCTACCTGCGGAGAAATTTCTCCGCTTAATGCGCTGGATTACCTTATCTGCTCGTTTGACTCGGATATTATCATTATAGATTACCGTGTAAGAGGCTTTACACGTGACGTTTCGGGCAAAAAATTCTTTATGGACAGTCACGTCACGTCAATTCAGGATTTTATAAACCCCGAAACTCTCACAAAATATGACGCTATGGACGTAAACGTATATCAGTCCAACATTTTTCACACAAAAATGCTCATAAAAGAAATCGAACTTCAGAATTATCTTTTCAATACGGACGTTTACGAGATCCACCCGCAGGAGCGCCTTCAGATAACCAACGACCTGCGCCGTGAAATGATAGAGATTTTCAGCGGAATGAATATTTACTGACGATTGAAAGGCAAAAAAGATGAATCTTGACCAGACCCGTGCTCCGCTTTACGAGGCAATGAAAGAACACCGTCTTAACCGCGTTGTTCCGTTTGATGTGCCAGGACACAAGGGCGGAAGAGGAAATGCGGTTCTAACGGATTTTCTGGGCAGCGACTGCCTGAAAAACGACGTAAATTCAATGAAACCGCTCGATAATCTCTGCCACCCGATTTCCGTCATAAAAGAATCGCAAGAGCTGGCTGCCGATGCATTCGGGGCGGACGGCTCGTTTTTCATAGTCAACGGCGCGACAGGCGCTGTGCAGGCTATGATAATGTCCGTATGCAAGGCGGGGGATAAAATAATCCTCCCCAGAAACGTCCACAGGAGCGCAATAAATGCGCTTGTCATATGCGGAGCTGTCCCCGTTTATGTCAATCCCGACGTAAATAAGGACTTGGGCATTCCTTTGGGAATGAAGGTCGAAGAGGTCGAAAAAGCAATAGCCGAAAATCCCGACGCAAAGGCGGTCCTGATAAACAATCCGACATATTACGGAATTTGCTCCGATCTGAAACGCATTGTAGAAACCGCTCACAGGCACGGACTTCTTGCGCTTTGCGACGAGGCTCACGGGACGCACTTCTATTTCGGAGAGAATTTGCCGCCTTCGGGAATGAGCTGCGGTGCGGATATGTCGGCGGTGTCGGTTCATAAGACCGGCGGCTCTCTTACACAGAGCGCAATTTTGCTCACCGCAAAAACCGTAAATTACGATTACGTAAGACAGATCATAAATTTAACGCAGACTACGTCCGCAAGCTATCTCCTTATGGTATCGCTTGATCTTGCCAGACAAAATCTTGCTCTTCACGGCAGGGAGTATTACGCCAAAACCGCAGAATTTGCGGATTACGCAAGAAAAGAAGTAAACAATACAGGCGGATATTACGCTTTCGGAGAAGAGCTGTGCGACGGAAAAGCGTTTTATGCATTTGATAAGACAAAGCTTTCCATTCATACGAGAACAATGGGTCTTGCAGGAATTGAGGTTTACGACCTGCTGCGTGACGAATACGGCATACAGATCGAATTCGGCGATATAGGAAATATTCTCGCAATAATAACGGGAGCGGACAGGGCGCTTGAAATCGAACGCCTTATGTCGGCTCTGTCGGAAATAAAACGCATCTACGGCAAGTCGCCCGTAGGACTTTACGACCACGAGTATATCGACCCCGTGGTTGAAATGCCGCCTCAGCAGGCGTTCTATTCAAAGCAGATATCCGCTCCGCTTGATGAAACGGCAGGAAAAATATGTGCGGAATTTGTGATGTGCTATCCTCCGGGAATACCGATACTTGCACCCGGAGAGCGCATAACGGAAGATATACTCGATTATATCAGGTTTGCAAAGGAAAAGGGCTGTAATGTAACGGGCTGCCGGGATATGAAAGTAGAGCGGCTTGAAGTCGTAAAATAGTTTTTGAAAAGGATTTTTATGAGGGAGCGGTGCTATGGAGCTTTGGTTCACGGAAAATCACACGGAAAACGTCAGATTCTCCATAAAGATAAAACAGCATCTGGTAAGCGAGCAAAGCGAGTTTCAGAAGATAGATATTCTTGAAAGCGAAGAGTTCGGGAAAATTCTCGTGCTTGACGGTTATCTTATGCTGACGGAAAAGGACGAGTATATCTATCACGAAATGATAACGCACGTTCCTATGAGCGTCAACCCGAATATCAGGAAAATTCTCGTCATAGGAGCAGGCGACGGCGGCACGGTAAGAGAGCTTTGCCGTTTTAAAAGCGTTGAGCATATAGATATGGTCGAAATTGACAGACGTGTCGTGGAGCTTTGCAGGGAGTACATTCCGCAGACAGCGTGTTCGCTTGACGACCCGCGCGTCAATATTTACTACGAGGACGGCTTGAAATTCGTCCGAGGAGCAGAAAACGAATATGACCTGATAATAGTTGACTCTACCGACCCTTTCGGACCGGGAGAGGGCTTGTTTACCAAGGAGTTTTACGGAAATTGCTACAAAGCGCTTACCGAGGACGGAATTCTTGTCAATCAGCACGAAAGCACGTTTTATGACGAGTATGCAATGGCGATGAAACGTGCGCACAGCAGGATCAAGAGCTTTTTCCCGACAGCGCTTGTTTATCAGGTGCATATACCGACATATCCGTCGGGACATTGGCTTTTCGGGTTTGCCTCAAAGAAATATCACCCTGTCGACGATTTTAATGCCGACTGGTGGCTTTCACAGGGGCTAAAGACCTATTACTACAACAGATTTGTGCATATAGGCTGTTTTGCGCTGCCGCAGAACGTGCGTGACGTGTTGAGAGAAACCAAAAAGCAGGTTCCCGATCAATCCGACAGCTAAAGGTCAGGCATCAATGATGCTGCCGCCCCGTCTAAAGCAGGGCGCTGTTCCCCGACGAAATACCAAACACTATAAGGAGATATAAATTATGAGCAGAGCGTTAATTATCGGTGCAGGCGGCGTTGCGTCCGTCGTAGTGGCAAAATGCTGTCAGAACAGCGAAGTTTTTTCGGAGATTATGATAGCGTCAAGGACTAAGTCGAAGTGCGACGCATTAAAGGAAAAATGGCAGGATAAGACTAAAACCGTTATCTCAACGGCGTCGGTCAATGCCGACAATGTTCCCGAACTTGTCGCACTAATTAAATCCTATCAGCCCGATATTGTAATGAATATCGCTTTGCCGTATCAGGATTTGCATATTATGGACGCCTGCCTTGAATGTAAGGTAGACTACCTCGACACGGCGAATTACGAACCCGAAGATACCGCCAAATTCGAGTATTCGTGGCAGTGGGCGTACAAAGAACGCTTTGAAAAAGCAGGAATTACGGCTGTTTTGGGCTGCGGATTTGACCCGGGTGTCACGGGAGTTTTTTCGGCATATGCGCAAAAGCACGAGTTTGACGAGATAAATTATATCGACATTCTCGACTGCAACGGCGGCGACCACGGCTATCCTTTTGCAACGAATTTCAACCCCGAAATAAATATCCGAGAGGTTTCCGCAAAGGGCAGCTATATCGAAAACGGCAAATGGGTCGAAACCGAGCCTATGGAAATCAAGCGTGTGTACAATTTCAAGGGCGTGGGCGAAAAGGATATGTATTTGCTGCACCACGAAGAGCTTGAAAGCCTTGCGCTCAACATCAAGGGCATAAAAAGGATACGTTTCTTTATGACCTTCGGACAGAGCTATCTCACTCATCTGAAATGCCTTGAAAACGTAGGAATGACCTCTATTGAGCCTATAATGTTCGAGGGAAAGGAAATAGTGCCGTTGCAGTTTTTGAAAGCGGTTTTGCCCGACCCTGCGTCTTTGGGACCCAGAACAGTCGGCAAAACTAATATCGGCTGTATTTTCCAAGGCAAAAAGGACGGCAAGGACAAGAATTATTACCTCTATAATATCTGCGACCATCAGGAATGTTATAAGGAAGTCGGTTCGCAGGCTATTTCCTATACGACGGGCGTTCCTGCGATGATAGGAGCGATGATGGTTCTCACGGGAAAATGGAAAAAAGCAGGCGTTTTCAATGTCGAGGAGTTTGACCCCGACCCGTTTATGGATGCGCTGAATAAGTGGGGTCTGCCGTGGGAAGAGGACAGAAACCCCGTTCTGGTCGACTGAAAGGATTATCAATGGAAGAGCTTATCGTAGGCATTGTTTGCCTGACATTAGCGGCAGCAAGCGTGATTTTGGGCATAGTGCAGCTTTGCGAAAAGGGAAAACCGTTCAACAATGCATATCTTTTCGCAAGCGAAAAAGAGCGTGAAACTATGGATTTAAAGCCGCTTTTCAGACAGTCGGGCGCAGTTTTTCTGCTTATCGGTGTTATATTTATCATAAATGCTGCAGGCTGCCTTTTGAAAAACAGCAATATTTTCTATCTGCTGATACCGGTAATAGCAGGAACGCTGATTTACGCAATAGTTTCAAGCGCTTTGATGAATAAAAAGAGTTAGGTGAAAGGCTCAGATGAATTGGATAAACGAAGTTGAAACTCCCTGTTACGTCATTGACGTCGACAAATTGTTAAAAAATCTCAAAATATTACGATTTGTAAAGGAAAAAACAGGCTGTAAAATTCTTCTTGCGCAAAAAGCATATTCGGTATATCAGACCTATCCTCTCATAGCGGAATATCTTGACGGCTGTACCGCAAGCGGCTTGTTTGAGGCAAGATTGGGCTATGAAGAAATGCCTGCCGGGGAAAACCACGTTTTTTCTCCTGCTTATAAGGAAGAGGATATGGACGAGCTTTTAAAAATTTGCGACCATATCGTGTTCAATTCTCCGAAACAGTGGGCAAAATTTCGCAGTAAAGTCAGAAAATCCCCGAAAAAAATTGAAGTCGGCATTCGTGTAAACCCCGAATACAGCGAAATCGAAACCGACATCTACAATCCCTGCTTTACAGGCTCTCGGCTGGGCACGACGCTTTCTCAATTCAAGGAAGATCTGTCCCTCGCCGAGGGTATCGACGGGCTGCACTTTCACACTATGTGCGAGCAGAATGCCGATGTTCTTGCAAGAACTCTGCCTCGATTTGAGGAAAAATTCGGCTTTATGCTTAATAAGATCAAGTGGGTAAATTTCGGCGGCGGTCATCACATAACCCGAACCGACTATGATTTGGAACTTTTAATTTCAACTATCTGTAATTTCAAATCTAAATATAACTTAGAGGTATATTTAGAACCCGGCGAGGCGGTCGCTCTGAATGCAGGTTATCTCGTGACAACCGTCCTCGATACGATGAAAAACGGCTGTGATATAGCGATAACTGATGCCTCGGCGGCTTGTCATATGCCCGATGTTCTGGAAATGCCCTACCGCCCGAATATAATCGGCGCAGGACAGCCGCACGAAAAGCCGTTTACCTGCCGAATTGGCGGAAACACCTGCCTTGCGGGGGATATTATCGGAGATTATTCTTTTGACGAAAAGCTCCGTGAAGGCGACAGGCTTGTTTTCAAGGATATGGCGATCTATTCGATATGCAAAAACAACACATTCAACGGCATTCCCCTGCCGTCCGTTTACCTTCTCGGTGAAAACGGTGAGATTAAGCTGCTGAAAACTTTCGGCTATGAGGACTTTAAAACAAGACTTTAAGGCAGCACCGCAAAGCCCGGTATTTGTGCGGCGTTGACTTTAAAAAGGTGGTGAAAGTAATGTCGGTTATCTACGATATGGAGCCTTCTGAGGTTCTTCGTGTCATATACGGAAATAATACAGACGGTATATCTCAGGCTGAATTTGACAAAAACAAAATCGACCGAGGAATTGAAGTCCCGAACAGCATAAGGCTCTATCTTGAAAAATATGCGTATAAACCCGTAAATCATCAAGGCGACATCACGCTTTTTCACCCGAATATAATGACCTCGCACACGTACAGGGACAACGACGGCACAGAACTGCCTATCGTCGCAGTCGGAAGAATGTCGGATTACCGCATAGCTGTCTGCGAGGGAAATATAGAGGACCCTGCCGTGTTCCTGATAAAATCAATGCAGGGTTCTGTTGAAATAACGCTTTCCAAAACGACCGTTTTTGAGCTGATAAAGAACAATATTTTCAGCGTTCTGCTTAAATCAAGAAGTGCGGTTTCCGTAGACGACCCAAATCAGGCGGTAAAAATGCTCCGCAGATACGGCGTAAATTTTGATGAAATAGAAAACGCCTTGTCGCACACAAATAAATATATGTTCAATTTCAATATGGAAGAGCGGACATTTATCCTTGCGGATCTCAGCGAGGGAAAGCTTTCACGTTTTGTATTTGTAAGCGATGAGAATTTTTTCTATAACGGCAAAAAACCTGCTGTATAAAAAGTAATATTGCTCCGGTTTTGTCCATATAATCTACCAAAAACATCGGACAAAGGAGCGCTTATGAAAAAGAACAACATTTACGATTTGCTGATTTTTGTGCTTTCGGCGGAGCTTGCAGGCGTGCTTTCAAGCCTTATTGCAGGCAATTTGGGAGAATTGTATTCCGCATTTTTAAAGCCGCCCTTGTCGCCGCCGGGCTTGGTATTTCCGATTGTATGGACAATACTTTATGCGCTTATGGGAATTTCCGCATTTCTTATTAACACCTCTGACGCCGAACCTGTCCGCATAAAATCCGCATTAAGGACATATTGCCTACAGCTTTTTGTCAATTTTCTCTGGCCGATAGTTTTCTTTCGATTTCAGGCTTTGTGGGCGTCAACGATCGTTATTGCAGTACTGATAATTCTTGTTATCATTATGACGGTAAAATTTGCGAAAATACGCCCCTTGGCGGCTCTGATAAACATACCGTACATTATCTGGCTGCTTTTTGCAGCTTACCTCAATACAGCGACTGCTGTTTTGAATTAAAGGCAGCATTTGTCGCCTTCGGGCATAAATAATCCCTGCAAGCAATTCTTTGCAGGGATTTTTTTATTTTTTCCGTGCCGTGCCGACCTTCACGCATTTCTTTGGCGAAAACCTTTTAACGGCAATTCTTGCAAAAATCGGTCTGAAAACAAAAATCAGAACGAACCCCAAAGCGATCATAATAAGCAGGCTTATCCCGAAAACAAACCCCAACGACGGTGCAGCGGCATTTTCAAAAGCGTCGCTCATTTCGTCAATGCGCTTTTCTTTTTCAAACACAGCGGAATTGAGCGTGTTTATGCCCTCTTTCAGCTTTAAAACGAACTGTCTGTTCTCCTCGTTGTCAGCTTTTTTCTGATAGATTTCGAGCTGTTCGGAAAGAAGACCGATATTTGAATTATCCTCTCTTATTTCCTCCCGAAGAGTACTCTGCAAACTTTTTATATCATTTTTGAAATTTTCGACTTCGTGCGAGGCTATACCTACGGCAAAAAGCGAAACTACCAATGTTATTACGGGCACATAGATAAGATCCGAGATAACCGCCCCCGTAATCCTCCTGCCGACGGTTTTTTCCTTGATTTTCAGCTTTTTGCAGACAAATCCCGTTATCGGATTTATCGGCACAAACAGTCCTATGACCGCAGAAATCACCGTTGAAATCAAAAAAGCCGCCACCCACCAACCAAAGGAAAAGTGTCCCGAAACAAGCATTACTGCCAAAGATAAAGCCAGACTAATAACAATGCCGATAGAAATATTTGTGAAAAAAGCGATTTTAATTTTAGCGTTCAATTCAGACATCTCCCTTTTGACAGAAAATTACACCATAATATGATGCTGTGTACATTGTACCATAATTTCAATAAAAATTCAATACAAAAAGCTCAAATTTTACTGTATTTGTCAAAGCTGAAATGCAAAGCTTAGACTTTACCGACCGAATGTAAAATTACAGTTTTTCGCCTATAATTCGTTTCGTCATAATGCCCAAAAAATCATTATATCAAGGAATTTTTGATGTACAAAAAGCCGAAATTCTGACCCGTTTTACAAAAAAATCCACATTTCATACTGCCGTGTGGTATAATAAATTCGGTATATCGGTTTATGAATACTGAAGTTGGTTTTTCCGTTTTGGGGTAATTTGAAATCCTACTTCAATATTTTACTGTTTGAGCAAAAATAAATCAGTAATAATGCAGAATTATTGTACAAGGAGAACATACTGTTATGAAAATAAAGCAGATTTTAAGCACGGTTGCTGCGGCTGCGTCAATTGTTTCGATTTTGTCGGGATGCAGCTCAGGACAAGGCAATAACAACTACGGACTGGATAAAAATTCACCCATAACCATAACCGTCTGGCATTACTATAACGGAGTGCAGCAGACAGGTTTTGACGAAATGGTCAAGGATTTCAACAATACGGTCGGCGTTGAAAACGGAATTATCGTCGAGGCTATATCAAAAAACAGCATAAACGAGCTTGCCGCAAGCGTTACCGGCTCTCTTAAAGGAGAACCCGGTGCAGACGAGGCGCCCGATATTTTCTGCTGCTATGCCGACAACGCATATATCATCAACCAAATGGGAATGGTTGCCGACATCTCGAAGTATTTTACCGAAGAAGAGCTTGCGGAATACGTTGACGAGTACATTAACGAGGGCAGATTTGACGAAGGAACGCTTAAAATTTTCCCGACGGCGAAATGCACAGAGGTCATGATGATAAATACCACCGACTGGCAGAGATTTGCAGCCACCGAGGGCGTTTCCTATGACGACCTTAAAACGTGGGAGTCGCTTGTAAAAGTTTCAGAAAAGTATTATAATTACACCGACGCACTTACTCCCGATGTCCCGAACGACGGAAAATCGTTTTTCGGACGCGATTCCGTTGAAAATTATATGCTTATAGGAGCAAAGCAGCTTGGCGCTCCTCTTGTTTCGGAGGACGGCACCCCCGAACAGAGTATTGATAAATCCGTAGTAAAACGCCTTTGGGAGAACTATTACGTTCCGTTTGTCAAGGGTTATTTTGCTATGGAGGGACGCTTTAGAAGTGATGACGCAAAAACAGGCAAGGTAATAGCGCTCGTCTGCTCCACTACGGGAGCGGCATATTATCCCGATAAAGTCACATTGAGCGACGATACGGTCTATTCTATCGGAAATGTAGTTCTCCCGATACCAAACTTTGAGGGCACGGAGCCGTATGCCGTTCAGCAGGGCGCAGGAATGTCCGTAATAAAATCAGACGAAAAGACCGAATATGCCTGCACGCTGTTTCTTAAATGGTTTACCGAGGCTGAAAGAAACATAGGCTTTGCGGTGGATTCCGGATACCTTCCCGTAAAGAAATCGGCAAATTCCCCCGAAGAGCTGAATAAAATCATTTCGGGCTCTATAGACGAAACAATGCATAATACCCTTACAACCGCAATGGAAGAGGTCAATTCCTATAACCTCTATGCGGCAAAGCCCTTTGAAAAATCGGCTGAATTCAGAAGTGCCCTGAAAGATTATATGGAGTCAACTACCAAAAACGACTATGAAACCGCTGCTGCAAGAATAGCAAACGGTGAGGACCGTGAAACAGTTCTTGCCGAGTATACCGATGACGCAGCGTTTGAAAAATGGTTTGAAGGATTTAAGGCAGCTCTGGCAGTATGATCATGCGGATTTCTGAAAGACAAAGAACGTTTTGACAGGGGGAAAAGCATTTGAGCGGGAATAAAAGAATACGGGGTAAAACAGCGCCTTTGTTCTTCAAGATGAGCGCAATGATGGCTCTTCTTGCAATTATGCAGTTCCTTGTTTTCTTTGCTGCAATGATAATAGGCGGCGTTTTCTCACAAACGAAACGGTATGCATATAACATTCTTTATGAAAAGACCCAGAACCGCTGCTCGTATATAGAAAATTTCCTCAATCAGCGCACTTCCAATGTGGACATCTACGCTGAAGAGGTAAATACCGTTGTAAAAAATATTCTGGAGGAAGATGGCAAACTTCCTTCGGATATTCTTTCCGATAAGGCTTTAAATCAGCGTATCATCAGTGAGACAGCGGGATTGATAGTGTCGCTGTGCAGGAACGCCTCCTCCAACGACGCTTTCATATACCTTAATACAGACTATTTATACCAATCTGACGGCGTAAACAAGCTCACGGGATTTTATGTCCGCGATATTGACGCTCTCTCGAATGATTTGAATAACGAAGATTTGCTGCTTGAGGCAGGAAAAGCGGAATTAGGAAGAGATTTCGGTATAACTATGGATTACGAGTGGTCGCTTTATACCGACATCACCGATGACAATGATTTCAGCTTTTTCTATATGCCTATTACGGCGCAGAAAAGCAATCCTGAGCTAAGCCCCCAAAGCTGCGCATATTGGAGCGGATTTTCAAGAATATCACGCTCTGCGTCTGCCAGTATGAAGTTTACAATGCCGCTTGTCCTCGACGACGGCACGGTGTACGGCGTTATAGGAATAGGACTTCTTGAAAAGAGCATAATGGGGGTTATCCCCGCAAACGATTTCCTGAACGAAAACGTCTGCTATATTGTCGGCTCTGATACGAATAATTCGGGAACATACGATACTCAGGTGTACAGCGGAGCGGCATATACCCGTCTTTTGTCGGAAGAAACATTGTTTGACAGAAATTCTGAGAGCGAGTACGGAATGTACAGCTTTAACACAAAATCTGCGTCTGTCGGCTGTATTTTCGATATGAATCTTTACGGCGCAGGCTCTACGTTCAGACAGCAGAAATGGGCAGTTATCTCCGTTGCGGATTCCAATGCAATACTGGAGATTTATAATAAGCTGCTCAACACTTTTGTGATTTCGGCTCTGATTTCCCTCGTGATAGGAGTAACGATTTCGATAGTTCTCAGCCGAATGGTAACAAAACCTGTTTCCGATATGACGCATCAGCTTGACATAAATTCCGACAGCGGAGATATAATCAGCTTTGTAGATTCGGGTATCACCGAGTTTGATACGCTGGCAAATTCTATCGTAGAACTTCAGATAAACGTCCGTGAGCAAGCCTCCCGTGTGTCAAATATTCTGAGCATTTCCGAATGCGGAATAGGCGCATTTATGTGCGACCGCAAAAACGGCACCGTCTTTGTGGGAAAGAGCCTGTTGGATATTCTTGATTTTCCGGGAGTTGAGTCAAACGAAGATTTCACGATACCGTTTGAGAAATTCCGAGAGTATCTGAGCTATTTTGACGAAAAATATAATATATTCGACAACGAGGTCTTTACAGACGACCAAGGAAAAAAAGGCGGCATAAACGTAGAAACAGAGTACGATCCCGACGGGGACGGCAAAAATACAAAATGGTTCAGATTTTCCTTTACAGGCGACGAAAACGCAGTAATGGGACTGGTGCAGGATATAACCAAGGACGCCCTGGAACGCCGCAAGATAGAGCACGAGCGTGATTATGATGTTATCACGGATATATATAACCGCCGTGCGTTCTACCGTAAGGTGAGCAGTCTGTTTGAAAATCCCGACGCTTTGGGTGTTGCAGCGTTTGTTATGATGGATTTGGATAACCTTAAATTCGTAAACGATACATTCGGACACGATTACGGCGACAAATACATCAAAGCGGCGGCTGACGCATTGAAAACTCTCAGGAGCAAAAACGGCGTTGTGGCAAGGCTTTCGGGCGATGAATTTATTGCGTTCATCTACGGCGGAAAGACTAAGGATAAAATAAGACAGATCATCGAAGAGTTCAAGGCAACTCTCCGCAGCAGCAGCTTTACGCTTGCGGACGGCTCTGAATACAAGGTGAGAGCAAGCGGCGGTATATCGTGGTATCCCGACAATTCCAAATCGTACGAACAGCTTATAAAATATGCGGATTTCTCGATGTATACGATAAAGCATTCCACAAAAGGATATTTTGCCGAATTTAACGAGAGCAGCTACCTCAACGACTCAATTCTTATGACAGGTATACAGGAGCTGAATCGCATAATCGACAACGGAGCGGTGCGCTTTGCATATCAGCCTGTTGTTTCGGTCAAAACGGGCGAGATTTTCGGTTATGAGGCGCTTATGTGTCCGCAGTCGGATACGATAAATTCCTTTACGGAGCTGCTGCGTATAGCAAAATCGGTCGCAAAGCTCTATGAAATCGAGCATATGACATTTTTCATCGGAATAGCAAGCTTTTCACGTCTTATTTCCGAGAAAAAGATACCGAAAGAAACGCACCTGTTCTTGAAATCAATCTCGGAATGTATCCTTGACCGACGCAGCTTTAACAGTATCGAGGAGAATTATAAACCTATTCTGAAGAATATCGTGCTGCAAAATCTTGATGTAAATCATTATAACAGCGAGTATGTTTCGCAAAAGCAGGAAATAATCTCAAAATGGGGCGGTATGATTGCGCTTGATAATTTTGGCACAAGACATAACAGCGACGCCTCGCTGTTGTCCTCAAATACCGATATAGTCGTAATTGATAAAACTCTTTCGGACGGGTGCAGCAAGGATTCGGGAAAAGCGACGATCATCAAAAATATGATAAATATTGCAAGAGAATACGGTCTGCTTGTTAAGGCGCAGGGACTGGAAACGGACGACGATATGAGTACGGTAATATCGTTGGGCGTTGATTTGGTTCAGGGCACGTGCCTTGCAGATCCCGAATTTGAACCAAAGCCTCTTTCGGAAGAAATTGTGTCCAAAATAAAAAGCTTTAGTGAGCAAAATAAAGAATAATCTATGTCGGCAAAAAACAGAATTATATTAAACCGCACCCCGATAATTCGAGGTGCGGTTTTTAATATCATTCCATATTGAAATAACTCTATCATCTTTATCGGGAAACGGGTTATCGTGCAATTGCATATAAAGCGATAAAATGCCGTCAAATCATTTTCTGAAAATATCATTTTGCTTTTGTATTCAGTCAATAAACTCGACGGTGATGTTTGGAAATTCGTTTTGAGCGTCAAGAAGAGCGGACTTTAAATTCTCGGCATAATCCCTGCCGATATTTTCTTCAAGATTTTTTGCGTTGATTATGCGTATTTCCGCCTCGCAGTTCACATCTCCCAGACAGTCGAAAAGAGCGTCAAGATTTGCTCCGTAGTAATCGGGAAAATCAAACGCTGCGGCAAATCTTTCGTGGAGCTGTTCTTTGCCTGCAACGGTTTTTCCGTCAATCAAAAGCGTTTTTTTCATAAGCTATTCCTCTTCGTAAAGCAGCGTAAAGCTTTCATAATGGTCTTCGGTGTAATATATCAGTCCGTCGTTTGAGAAAACTATGCGTTTTGCACCTCGGCTGTTTTTCCCCAAAGTGTCAATATCACATTCGGTGTAGACTCTTCCCGATTTTTTCGGAAGAAGACCCTCATAGTTTCCGAAACGGCTGCCGCCTATGCATTTTCCGGCAGCATAAGGTTCAAGCGAACCTCCGCTCCAGCCCAGTTTTTCGGCTTCGCTTTTTGTGATGAAATTGTTCGGAAGATGCCCGTAAGTGTGGATATAAAGCGCCACGTCATCTTTGCTTGTATAGTTTCCGTCCTCGTCGATAGGCGTATTTTCCTGGGAGCTTTCGGGCAGGCTTTCCTCTGTAATTTCAGCGGAACTGCTCTCTGTCACGCTTGACGAGGAAGAACTTTCGGCGGTGTCTGACGAAAAGCTCTCGACAGAGCTGATTGTCGGGGCAGAGGAGCTTTGCGTTTGCTCATTTCTGCTGTTTTTGCAGCCGCTCAGCGTAAAAATCAACAGCAGAGTCACTAATATTGATAAAATCTTTTTCATTTTTTCCTCCCTTAAATGTAAGCCGTTCCTCTTGAAGAAACAATTTTCAATATAAACGCTCTGCGTTTATTATACCATATATATGAGAATTTGTAAAGCAGGTATCTTGACAAATCTAAATCATTGTGATATAATAAGCGCATAGCGTTTGATGCGAAAAAAATAAGATTTCAGAAAAGAGGTTCTTTATGGAAAGAGTTTGTCCTAAATGCGGAACTTTGGTAAGCGGCGACGGAGCGTTCTGCCCCGAATGCGGAAATGCGCTCGGAAGTGCAGTGGATTTGAATAAACCGCAGTCTGTCGAGCAGCCGCAGCCTGTTCCCGTAAATATTCCGCAGAATAATATTAACGGTCAGCCTATGGGTCAGCCCGGCTACATACCGCAGGCGCAGTATTACAATAACGTCCCTGCCCCCGAATATCAGGAGCATATGAGCGTCGGCTCTTGGGTAGGAACGATCATTCTTACATCAGCGTTAGGTTTGATAAGCATTATTCTTCTCTTTGTATGGGCATTCGGAGGCTCTACTCCTCAGCCTAAGAAGAATTACTGCCGTGCAGTCCTTATTTTTGATCTTATAGCGGTTATTCTGTCTGTTATTGCCTTTGTAATTATTATGTGCGTTGTAGGCTGGAATTTTGAAAGACTTGCTGATATGATCGAAGAATATTTGGGATTGGGAAGCGGATACGGATTTGAATTCAGATTTTAAGGCAAAGGCGAGTAACGCTTTGAGCGCTTTCGGCATAAAATGCGGCAGGGTAAACAATACAGCCGTGCCGAAGGTGGCAGGAAAGCTATATGTGCCCTGTCTTCAAAATAGCCGTAGGCGGCAGGTTTATCCTGCGGCGGCTGTTTTAAATACCCAAAGTGCGGACAGTCAAAAACGGCTGTCCGTATTTTTTTATTTATGCATTGACAAATAAAAAAATCGGTGATATAATAAGAATTGGAACGGTTTTACTTTTTGGAGGAAAACCGCTGATGTATGACCGAAATATCACGGAAAACATTTTTGCATTAAATAAGGAGGACTTTTATGAAATTCGGTAAAAAGAAAGCGCTGTGCTTTGGGCTTTCGGCAGCGCAGATTTTTTCGCTCCCTGTAGCGGCAATCGTGGCTTATGCGGACGAAACTGCGAAAACAGCTACGCCTAATATTTACATAGACTATTCAAGCAAAAAGCTGAAAGGATTTGCAACAAGCGGCGTTACATACAATATTACCGGAGCATCTGTTACGCCTGAAAACGGTACTTGCGATATTGACAGCTCTATGTTTGGCAAGACTTTGGAAATCACAGCGACAGCAGACGGCAAATCAGCAAGTGATCCGCAGACGCTTGTAATTCCCTCTATACCTTCTGCTCCCAATGTAAAGGCGACTTATCCCCGGAACGGATATATAAGATTTTATAATGACAGCCTTACAAGCGTTGATAATCTTATGTACAGTTTGGACGACGGCACTACCTGGTCTAATTACTATGACGGCGGTGAGATCGGTTCGGGAAGAATTTTGGTGAATGATACGATTTTGGTGAAATATGCCGCCACTTCTTCTTCTTTTGAAAGTAATCAAACAGGAATTAGGACCCCGACAAGTAATACTGCAAGTTTGTATTTTTCTGCGCCGCAGTTTAAAAACCTCGAATTTGAGTATTACGAATACGATTATTTGCCTATCACGATAAAAAATATCGGTCCCGGTGACGGTTATATCAAATCCATTACAATGGATTACGGCTATTTTTACGTATATAACGAAACGGCAACGATAAGAGGCGGTACAGAAAATACCGACATTACCATAGCCCCTGTTGTGGGACTGCCTGTCGGTACATATACGTCAAAGCTTACCATTACGTGGACTGACGATTTATTGGCGGAGCACGTTGTGCCGCTTACCGTTTCGGTAAGAGTCGTACCCAGACCTATTCCTGCTTACACCATGCCAACTTCGGTGTACAAGGACGAGATAGGCAAGGACGGAACTCCTGTTTCGTTTATGAGTGAAACAGGCGAAATCTCGAAAATATCGCTTGTAAAATTCCCTTCGGGTTATGTAAGAGATAGTGTGGTTATCAAGGATAAGACCGCATATTTTATGCAGAATGCGGCTGTCGGCGATTATATGTTTGAAGTAATTCCCGTTGACTACGCATCTTATCAGAGAAATTACGTCACGGTAAGCGTTGTAAATGACGAGTACAACCCCGAAATCGCCAAAAACACCACACAGCTCACCGATAAAATCGGAAACGCAAAAAGAGGCGATACGATAAAGGTTGCGGTGCTTTCTACGATTACTTCCGCACAGGTAAAGGCTGCCGCTGAAAAGGGTCTTAATTTTGAGGTCAAGGTAAATAATGTATACAGCTGGAATATAAGCGCCGCAAGTCTTGCGGACACTGCTTCATCTCTTAATCTCTCGCTTAAAGATGAAACTATTCCTACTGATGATGTAAAAAATGCTGTTTTCGGAAAATACACCAAAGCAACGGGTCTTACGGTGAACGCCTCCTGCGGAAAAGGCGGTGTGCTAAGCGTTAATACGGGATATACCTCGACCGAAAAAAGCCCTACTTTTGCCAATCTTTACAAGTACAATTCAAAGGGCGTTCTTGAATTTCAGAAAGTTGTCCGTGTAAACGAGGACGGTACAGCGGAAATTCCTATGGAAGAGGCAGGAAAATACTCTATCGTTATAGCTAAGGAAACAAAACTCCTCGGCGATATGGATAATTCCTGCAAATTGACCTCGAACGACGCTCTGATGATTTTGCGTTTGAAGGTTTCGGGAGAAAAAGTCGATGCTCAGAACACGCCGAAAGCTGCTTTTGCAGGAAATAAGACTGTTTCTGCACGTGACGCTCTGGCAATACTGAAATACATTGTAGGCAAAAAAGACTGATACGGCGTCTTATCTTTTACACTGACAAAAACGAAAAGAGCGGAGAATATCCGCTCTTTTTTGCTGTGTGATAAAATCCGTGACGAATTATTCAAAGGAATCTTCTTCGTCGCGTGCGTTGAACAGCTCAACCAGCTTTTTCATTTCCTCTTCGGTGAGAGAAACTCCCTTGCTCATACGGGTGTGGTCGGGACTCCAGTCACGTATGTCGAATTTAGGCTCCCGCTCGTTCCAGCTTACCATATTAAGCTCTCTCGTCCAGCCCTTTGAGGTCTCGGATATGATGCCAAGCTCTTTGGTGATTTCAAATGTAATATCAGCCACTTTTTTTGCTCCTTTCATCTTGTTTCTTTTTTGATTTTTTATTCTTTTTTATTTTTGTGTTATCGGCAGGTACTATCCCGTCGTAAACTGCGTAATATTTCGTCGGAACGAACTTATTGATATGAAGTTTTCCGAAAAACCATTTTCCGAACTCGATTTTCTCGAAAATTTCGCTGAGATAAGTATTTATGCGGTTGCGTTCCGTGCTTGCGGTCAGAAATTCTCTCATTTTTGAAGGCGGCTCGTAGGTGACGATAAAATCAACCTTATTGTCTGCCTTTTCGAGATTTTTTAGCCCCTCTTCAAGCTCTTCGTCGGCAGGAACTTCTCTTCGCCACCAGTTTGACCCTTCGGACAAATCATAGACGTCATCGGTCTGACCGCCGCCAAATGCAAAAACCGTTTTTTCGGCTATTTCAAAAACCTGTCCTCGCATCAACTGGCGCAGCCTTCCGCTGATAAGACGGGTTTTTCCGCCGCACCATTCTGAGATTTCGTACTGCTCAAGCAAGTCGTAATTCTCGTGAGAGCCTTCCACGAACAGCACGTTGTAGCGCAGCTTTCCTATCTTTTTGAGCAGCTTTTTTTCCTTTGGACTTCCGTCCCAAATAAAGCCGAAATCTCCGCAGATGATCAATGCGTCGTTTTTCCTGAGCTTTCGCAGGGCAGGGTCTTTGAAACGTGAAAAATCTGCGTGCGTGTCGCCCGTAATGTAAATCATTTTATCACTCCTGAATTTTTTTCGGGATAGGTGGTAATATCGAATTGTTACAAAATTCTTACAATATCCAAAAAGCACTTTACAATTCGGTCAAAATTTAGTATAATAAGTAGTATGAGGTGGGATAATGCCCCGAATTATTTTTGCAAGAATTGCTCTCCATTATATTTTACCCTAAAAAAGGTGGTTTGTCTATATGAGAAAGCTAAAAATTTTCACAATTTTTTTTACAATATTTTTACAAATTTCATTATTAAGCACAAGTTTTACGTCTTTTGCCGCTTTTTCGCCTTCTTTTGACGTTCACAGCGAGGCTGTTTATATGATAAATCTTGATATGGACATCGAGATAATGTCCAAAAACGCAGACAAAAGAATGGTGCCCGCCTCAACGGCAAAAATTATGACGGCGCTGGTCTGCTTTGAGAATATCAAGGATTTCGATGCAAAGGTAGAATGTCCGTACGAGTGTTTCGACGAGTTCTGGGAGGGAAACCCGAATTTCTACGGGGCGTCAGATGCGGCTATTGAGCCTCTTCAGAGCAATCTTACCTATAACGACTGCCTGTATGCGCTTATGCTGGCGTCTGCGTGCGAGGCAGCTAATATTCTTGCTTATAATGTCGGCGGCAGTATTGAAAATTTCGTCGATATGATGAACCAAACCGCCGAGAAAATCGGCTGTAAGAATACGCATTTTACAAATCCTCACGGTCTTTATGAGGAGGATCAGTATACCACGGCTTATGATTTGTATCTGATTACAAGATATGCTCTTGACAATTATCCGGGATTTGCAAAGATATGCTCGACCTATGAGTATGATATGCCCGAAAATGAAAACAATCCCGGCGGTTACACAAAAACTCAGACAAATCAGCTTATGCGTGCCGATAGCGAGTACTATATTGAGGGAGTAAAGGGCGTTAAAACGGGAAGTATCGACTGCCTTATCCACAAGGTAAACGGAGAGTGGGATACCGAAAATCCCGAAAAGGGAATACGTTCGCTCGTTACCGTTGCAGAACAGGGAGGATACAGCTATCTTATAGTTACTCTGGGAGCGGATTATTATGACGAGAACGGCGAGGAGACCGACTGGAATTTCGCCGACCACTATAATCTGTACAGGTGGGCGTTTGACGAGTTTGAATATTCGCAGGTAATCGGCAGAAACGAGCAGGTAATGCAGGTAGAAGTCCTCAAGGGACAGGACGCAGACCGTGTCGGAATTGTGACAACTAAGGATTTTTATACGCTGCTGCCGAAATCTCTTGACAAGTCCTCAATACAGCTGATAAAGCCCACAATCGAGCCTATGACTGCTCCGATAAGCAGAGGAACTAACGTGGGAAATCTTGAACTTAGGCTTAACGGAGAAACGCTTGCAGAGATACCGCTTGCCACGGAGTTTGATATTGGTCTGGATTTCGGCGCAGAACTTCAGGAAAAAATTATGAATATCGTGAAGTCCCCGTGGTTTATTGCAGGAGTTATCGCTTTTGTAATTCTTATGACAGCGCTTGTCGTTATGATAAATATTGAAAAGAAGAAGAAAAAGCGTGCAAAAGAGCTTAATCGCCGCCGTAAGATACAAATGGCTCCCCGTTACAACGGAAAATCGGGCACAAACAACAATATCAAACGGAAATGATGAACGTAAATTTAGTCGCTTTCGGAAAGCTGAAGGAAAAATTTTTCAGAGATGCCTGTGAGGAATATGTCAGGCGGCTGTCCGCTTATGCGAAAATTACCGTCAAGGAGATTGAGCCTGCTTTTCTGCCGAAAGAGCCGTCGAGGACGCTTATCGACGCCGCTCTTGAAAGCGAGGCGGAAAAGCTCAGGGGAGCGCTGAAAAACGGGTACAAAATTGCGCTTTGCGTCGAGGGAAAGCAGCTTTCAAGCGAAGAACTGGCTTTAAAGCTTGAAAAACTGGGCGGCGAGGGGATTTCTGCGGTGGATTTTATCGTGGGCAGCTCCTACGGACTTTCCGAAAATTTCAAAAAAGAGTGCGATTTCAGGCTTTCTATGTCGCCTATGACTTTTCCGCACGAGCTGGCAAGGGTAATGCTCGCTGAGCAGATCTACAGGGCGTTTTCGATTATCGGGAACAGCAAGTATCATAAATGAAATACGGGGGGAACTTTTGTTTCTCCCGTTTTTTAGAATAAAGCGTCAAAGCGATTTTGGCTTTGCAGGAGCTTTTTATATTTTTTATGAAAATCAGAGCGAAAATTTGTTAAAAATTACGAGGTTATTTTCATTGACAAAGAGATTAAAAAGTTGTATCATTATATTGGAGTAATTTCTTGACAGAGTTATACTCTGCCAACAAAAAAAGGAGGATATTATGCAATCAAAAACCCAAAACAGGCTTGTTTGTACTGTCCTTGCTTTTCTGATGCTTTTGATGAGCGTTTCGTTCACGGGTATCAGCTTTAAGGCAAGAGCAGAGGGAACAAGCTATGTGCTTGAAGCCAACACCATGAAAGAGGCGAGCGAGGGCACATTTACCGACGGTCAGTCTGTTAAGGCAGGTACTGACGATTTCTTTACAATTATTTACAGTGCAAAGTCAAAAATCGACACCAGCTCCAAGACATGGACTGACGGCTATTCGTCGGGAGTCCGTTTCAATTTGGGCGGTAAAGTAACCACCGAAAATAATGCGATCAAGTTCACCACGGGCAGCGCAGCAAATGTAAAGGTTTGGTGGGTCGAAGGCGGCGACAATGCTGAGCGTCAGATGGTAATTATCGACGCATCGGGAAATGTTGTTGCAAAGACAAATGACACTAATCTCGCTAAGAACGACCCCTGCGTTTCCACTCTCCAGGTGCCCGACGCAGGTACATACTTCCTCGGCGGCGATGTAGGAAACAACTACATCTTCAAGGTTGAAGTAACAGAAACCGCTCCCAGCAAGGAGTATGAGTTTGTTTCTTCCGTACTTCCCACAGCATCGGACGCAGGCGCATACAAGGACGGTCAGTCTGTTAAGGCAGGTACGGACGACTATTTCACGCTTTATTTCAGCGAAAAGTCTAAAATTGACGGCAGCGATAAGGAATTCCCTGATGATACTACAGGTGTAGCACCCAGAGTAAACTTCGGCGGCAAGGCTGATGTTTCCGTTCCCAAGAACTGTATCGGTTTCAAGACAAGCGGCGCAGCAAACATCAAGGTTTGGTGGGTCGAGGGTGCTGACAATTCCGAGCGTCAGATGGTAATTTACGACGCATCGGGAAATGTTGTTGCAAAGACAAATGTAACTACTCTCGCTAAGAACGACCCCTGCGTTTCTACTCTCCAGGTACCCGGCGCAGGCACTTACTTCCTCGGCGGCGACACAGGAAACAACTACATTTTCAGAGTTAAGGTAACCGAAGGCGGTTCTGTTGTAATCCGCAAGGATTGGAACAGGGTTTTGAATCCTTTTATCACTTCCGCTAAGGTTGACAAGGACAATAAAGGCAATGTCGTAGTCAAGGTTTACGCTGCAGTCGGAGCAGACGGCGGCGACGCTGTTAAGGTCACAATGTATGACGAAAACGGCGAAAAGATTGACGAACAGCAGTCTATTGCCGAGAGCTCCACGCACGCTCTTACATTCTCTCCCGCAGCATCGGGTACTTACACATTTGAGTCTGTTCTTACCCGTGACGGCGAGCCTGACATTGAAGGAACGACCGAAAGCGTTGATTTCGTTCTTCCTCTCAGCAAACCTGCTATCTCATCTGCTACAAGCAAGGGCGAAGGCAAGGTTGAGCTTTACTGGAGCCCCGTAACAGAGGCTGAAAGCTATAACGTATACTGTGACGGCGATCTGGTAGATTCTACCGAAGACACCAACTATATGGTAACAGGACTTAATATCGGCGACAAGTGCGATTTCGTTGTTGCAGCAGTAAGAGGCGATGAGGAAGGTCCGAAGTCCTCTGCTATTTCGACAACTGTTACTAAAGACGCTAAGCAGACTTGGGGTTGGGTACGTTTCGGTACTTCTACCGACGACACAAACAACGGCTATGTAGGTTCTCTCAACGAGGACGGCAAGGTTACCGTTTTCTCTGAGAACGGCAAGGGCAAAATTCAGTCTTCTTCAAACGACGGTATTTCGTTCTACTACACTCCTGTCCCCACGAACAAGAATTTTACTCTTCGTGCAAGCATTCATGTAGACAACTGGGATTACTCCAACGGTCAGGAAGGCTTTGGTCTTGTTGCTCTCGACAGCATTCCTGAAGTAAACAGCTCCAACGTATTCTGGACCAACTCCTATATGGCGGCAGCTACACTCATCGCCTACAATTACGACTCCACAAAGACCGACAATATCTACAACGGCGTTGTATTTGACGGCACAGGCGTAAAGTACAGTATGTATATCGGTCTTGGCGTTGATACCAAGCTCGGTATGACTAAGGACAACATTGACGCTATTTATGCATCTCCCACAGGTCTGATTGAGTACGGTCAGTATCCTCTCGACCTTTCTCTCGCACTTAACGGTGCAGATCCCGGCAACTACAATATGATAGGCAACTGCACCAACCCCGACAGCCTCCGCGGTCCTTCCTACAAGCAGCTTACCGACTTTATCCTTGAAATTCAGAGAAATAACACAGGTTACTTCCTCTCCTACTATACTCAGGACGGTCAGCTTGTAAAGACTCAGAAATTCTATGACACAGAGGCTCTTGACCAGCTCGACGAGGACAACGTTTATGTAGGATTTTTCGCTGCAAGACGTGCTCGTGCTACTTTCTCCAATGTTGAATTTACAATGGTAGACCCCGAGGACGACGCTCCTGCTGAGGCAAGACCCGTTGAGAAGGTTGAACCCAATGTTGTTATCTCCTCTGCGGAATTCTCCAACACAGAGAATTATGACCTCCTCGTTACTCCTAACGTAAGCGGAACTGCTGATGTTACGGTAAACGGCGAAGTTGTTTGCGAGGGAGTTGAATTAGACGCCGGTACTCTTAGCGCAATTCCTGTGACGGTTACAGGCGGCGTCAACAAGATTGCACTTACATTTAATCCCGACCCCGACCAGGATTTGGGAGAAAATAAGGCTCTCAAGAACAGCGACCCTGTTAATTGTGAAATTACTGTAAGCTATGACACATATTTTGCTGATCAGCAGAATATTTACGTTTCACCGAATGCAGGCTCTTACGGCAACGGCGGTCCTGATTATCCGCTGAGCATATATGAGGCTGTTAAGGTAGTACAGCCCGGTCAGAAGATCATTCTTATGGAGGGTACTTACAAGCTTGACAAGCAGCTTGTTATTGCACGCGGAATTAACGGTACCGAGGACGCTCCTATCTATATGATAGCTGACCCCAATGCTGAAACAAGACCCGTTATTGATATGCAGCTTATCGCAAACGGTATCGTAGCAGCAGGCGACTACTGGTACTTCAAGGGCTTTGATGTAACAAGAGCAGGCAACAAGAACGGCGGTTTCCACGTTTGCGGCAGCAATAACGTTCTTGACAGCATAAACTCTTATGAAAATACCGATTCGGGTATTTATCTTCACGCTTACCACAATTCAGACGACCCCAGAGAGCTTTGGCCTCATGATAACCTCATTCTCAACTGTACATCTTACAACAACGCAGACAGCGGTTATGAGGACGCAGACGGATTTGCCTGCAAGCTCACTACAGGTGACAACAACGTATTCGACGGCTGCGTTTCCTACAACAATGCCGACGACGGCTGGGACTGCTACGCAAGAGCATCAAGCGGTTCTATCGGCGCTGTTACTATCAGAAACTGTGTAGCTTACAGCAACGGCTATCTGCTTGACGGTACAAATGCAGGTAACGGTAACGGTTTCAAAATGGGCGGTGAAAACCTTCCCGCAGGTCATACGATCATTAACTCCATTGCTTTCAACAACAAGGCAAAGGGTATTGATTCCAACTCCTGCCCCGATGTTCATATCATCAACTGCACTTCTTACAACAACGAGGGCTACAATGTAGCACTTTACACCAACAACGCAAATATTGATACCGACTTCTCATCTGAAGGCGCTATCTCCTTCAAGGACAACTCTATCAAGAGCGGTCTCAGCGAGGCTGATAATTTCGCTCCTCAGGGTTCACAGAATGCTGACAACTACGGCGGTGTGAGCAACTACGTTTGGAACGGTTCTTCTTCTGAGAACTCAGAGAATGTAAAGGTATCTGCTGACTGGTTCGTATCGCTCGAATTCAAGGGCATTGAGCGTAACGCCGACGGCACGATCGACCTTCAGGGATTTTTGGAGCTTACATCTGAGGCTCCCGAGGACGCAGGCGCAAGAATGGAAGGCAATTCTTCACTTGAGATTGAGGTTGTTGCTGACGAAAATCTTCCTGCTCCCCGCACAGGCATAGAACTCCCCATAATCATCTTTATCGTTCTTCTGGGAGCTGTAATCACAGTTTGTATCGTAAGACGCAAGCTTGCTTGATCGACCCTTAGCAGCAATTGAATAAAAAACCGTCCGCAGTCGTTATGATTGCGGACGATTTTTTGTATTTCGGTATAATCAGCAGTTGATTGCCTCTGACCAGTATTCCTGGTTGTAAATATCGGTGAAACGATAGGCTATTCTTACGTTTCCGCTGCCAACATCAACGTTGCTGACGGTCATCTGAGAGCCTACTGTCATCTGCTCGCCAAGATAATAGGAGTCCAGATATTCTCTGTCGTAGCTGTAGAAATCGCAGATAAAATCAAGCTTATCGCCAACCTGAATTTCCGTGAGATTTTTTGCGATCGTTTCGGTTTCGCTGTTTTGATAATCCTCATTAGCTCCTGCAATATAGCCGTTTCCGTCCTCAAAAACAAGTATCAGATTTACCCTTGAGCCGTTAAGCATTGCAGGGACATATCCCATATCGGTATAACTGCCGTCGCTGTTTTGGATTGAATCCGTATGATAATAAGCCACAGGCTGTCCATTTATTGCGACCCAGTTTCTTTCGGTATCGGCAATAAGATTTCCGTCATCATCAAAGGAGAAAATATTGTCAATTCCAAGGTCTACCCAGCCCTCTCCGTCATCGTAAAACATATTCATATCAAGCCCGTGTACCATTTCCCACTGTGTTTCAGGGAGCGACATTACATATTTTCCGCCGTTGTTTGTCCAGACAAGATTTGATGTGTCAAAATAATTCTGCGAGAGGTATTCGGAGGTTTTGCTTGTATCAAGGTCCTGCATAAAGTCCGTGTTGGAGCTGTCCAGACCGTCAATTGACGAACGTCCCAACGAGCCTAAAAAGCTGCCTAAAAGGTCTCCGATTATATTTGAATTGCCCGAAGAACCCGAAGAACTGCCCAAACCGAACAGCGAGCTTACGGGCGAAGAAGAGCCGCCTGCCGCTATCTGTCCGCTTGTTTCCAATCTTGCGAATTGTCTTATGCACTGTGCGTACTCATCGTCCATACCGATAATTTCGTAGGTGCTGCAAGCTTTATCAACGTAGGAGGTTCGGTTGTAAGGAAAATATATCGAAACTCCGTAAGCGTTGGTCATATTTGACGACGTCCTGTTGTATTTGACCGCATTTTTAAGCGAACTGCTAAGCTCTCTGCCTTCGGAAGTATTCATATTTTCCGCAAGGTTTACAAGGTCGACCTGGTCGATTTTTGAGCTTGACGAAAACTCTCTCGTATTATATCGTGCGTCCGAAACAGTCTTATAATCGTTCTGTGAAATTTTTGCGCTTACCGACTTTGAAAAAGCAGCCAGATCTTCGGGAACAGTATGCGAAAACTCTGCAAGGTCGATTATGGAGAGAGTGGTTTTCTGCCCCTTGCATTTTCTTGCACATTCGGTCACAAAATCGTCTATGATGATTTTGCCTATATCGGGCGTTTTCATTGAGGTATTTTTTGCGAATTTGCTTAACCAGTTTGTGTAATACCAGCCAATTCCGGGTTCTGTTTCTTCTGACGCTATGAGATAATCCGCATAATCGTTAAGCATAAGTGCATTTTCAGCGGTTGCCATAAGGCAGGCATCAAAACCGATAAAATCAAAGGTTGTGCCGCCGTTTCTGAGTGCTTCGTCTATCCCTGCAAGCGTCATTGAGCCTTTGCTTGTATATTTTTCGTCATAGCCGTATCCGCTCACCGAACCGCCGCCGTGGTCCCAAAGAATAAGCTCTCTGCGGTTTGCGGGGAAATTGTTCATGCAGTAGCGGATAAATGCCGACAGCGTAGCAGAATCGGTCATTGCTTTTTTACCGTCATCTGAAACCAGCGTGGAAATTTTTCCGTTTTTGATTTGATATATCTGATTGACCGAAGAGCTTACGCCGTTTTTCCATTTGCTGCAGCCGCCCGTGTAAACGATAAGATTGAAATTATTGCCGAAATCTGAGCTTGCCGCACGCATTTCCTCCATATCTGCGGACGCCATACCGTATTTTGATTCAAGGTCGGTGCCGCACATATAAACCATAATTGTCACATCGTCTTTGCTTGAACCCAGGATTGAAGTCCGTTTTTCACGGGAACCGCTTGCAACCGTATAATTTACATTTCCTGCGTTGTTTGCGGTATAATCGTTGCCATAGTTTCCCGTATTTCCGCCGATATCGACGTTGCCGCCGGTATTTCCGCCTAAGATGTCGCTTGCGATATTATTTCCGTTACATTGAGTGAAAAACAGAATTACGGCTATAATTATCACAAGCAGACCGCCGCCTCCGCCGACAGCGGCTCTTTTTGCCGAACTTCCGCCGCCTGACGAGGAATAATTTCCCGAGCCGACTTTTCCCGTGCCCAGTCCCGAGCCTCTTCTGTGAACCCCGTTACTTCCGCTTGTAACATTTTTATCCCGCGAATGGGGTCTGTTGTTTCTGTCCATAATCTACCTCCGTTCGATTTTGATAATATTATACACTTTTTTCGCCTCTTTGTCAAGGACGCAAAATCAAGGCGTTATAAACCGTGCTGCGGTAAAACCATATTGACATTTAAAAAAAACTGTGTTATTATAATTATAGCTAATTATGTTTTACGGAGTAATAATCAACGAATTGAGAATAATTTGTTAAAGGAATGAAAAAATGAACATACTTCACCTGAAATATGCCTCTGAGATTGCAAAAACGGGTTCTTTGAACAAGGCGGCAGAGAATTTATATATGGGTCAGCCAAATCTCAGCCGTGCCATTAAAGAGCTTGAGGCTAATCTGGGTATTACTATCTTTGACCGCTCGGCAAGGGGAATGACGATGACTCCCGAAGGAGAACGGTTTATCGGATATGCAAATAAAATTCTCGCACAGATAGACGAGGTAGAGGCAATTTACAAGAACGGACCTTCAATGCTTCAGAGCTTTTCTATCTCGGTGCCCAGAGCAGGCTATATTTCTGAGGCTTTTGTCTGCTTTACAAAGGCAATCGACCATAATTCTCCGTCAGAGCTGGTTTATAAGGAAACAAATGCTTTAAGGGCGATAAAAAATATACTGGAGTCGGACTATAATCTCGGAATAATACGCTATTCCGAAAATTATGACTCTCATTTCAAGCAGATGCTGGCACAAAAAGGGCTTGAAGGAGAGCTTGTTGCGGAGTTTACCTACGTTCTTGTAATGAGCAAAAATCACCCGCTTGCCAAAAAAGACGACATTCATTTTGACGATTTGAAGAGTTTTACAGAGATTGCTCACGCAGACCCTTACGTCCCGTCGCTGCCGCTTGCAACTGTAAGGAAAGAAGAACTTCCCGACAATATCGACAAGAGGATTTTTGTGTTTGAAAGGAGCAGTCAGTACGAGCTGCTAAGCGAAAATACAAACACATTTATGTGGGTTTCGTCTATTCCGCAGAGGCTGCTTGACAGGTATGACCTGATACAGAAAAAATGTCCCGACAATACCCGAATTTATAAGGATTTGCTGGTGCACAGAAAAGGCTATAAGCTGTCCGAACTGGACAATATGTTTATTACCGAACTTACAAAATCCAAACGGAGAAATATGAAATAACCGAAAATACAGCAAAAGCGCCCGAATGAGCGCTTTTTGTTTTTTGAAGATTTTTCTGCGAGCAGAAAATTCAGAAATATTGAATATTTACCTGCTTTCCCATAAGCCGCAGACATTCGCAGAGCTTTGAAACGAGCACGGATTTTTTATCAAAGCCCGTTAAATTATCGTGAGCGTGATTTTCAGCTTTTCCGACAAAGAAATTTACGACATTTTCCTCTGAAATCATTTGGCAGATAAGCGAGGCGCTGTCATCTTGGCTTTTCCACTCGCTGTACAGCTTTTTTTCCGAAAGAAAATCATTGAGATACAAAAGAACTTTGCTGAGGGTGATTATTCCCTCTGTTGTAAGGTCAACGCCCTCTATCTCTGAAATCGGCGGTATATCGGGATTTTTGTAGCTGAGGCTCGTTTTCAGCGGCTTTTCGAGAAATTCTGCCGTCATAATCGAGGTCGAACCGCCGCAGACAATATGCTTTCCGCTCTCTGAAAAGAAAAGCGACAGCATTTCCCGACTGTCCGCAGGGTTTGACGGAGGTCCGAAAAGTATATTCATAATCAGGGCCTGTTTAATTTTGAAAGTATATTTTCGCAGAAAAACTGTTCTGCTGTTTCGGGAGAAACAGAATAAAACTTATCGTCAACCGTAACGCATACGTCATATTGACATTTTCCCCTGCAAGGTGTGCCGCCCAGCTCGACAAGGTCGGTCAGACCGTTTTCGTTTATCAGAAATTGGAGTTTTTTTACGACTTGTCTTGCTCCTTTTAAGTGACAGCAGCTTCCTATGCATATAATAACTTTCATATTAAACACAAATCTCCTTGAATAATGCGCCGCCGACTTTTGGTTCGGCGGCGCTGCTGATTATTCGTAATCCACTACGTTTGCCCAAGAGAGCAGGAACTCGCGTTCCTTTTCGTTGCCCTTGACTGACTGAGATGCCGCTACAATAGGCATCCACTTCTGAACATACTGCTTTGCGGTATTGCTCTTCTTGCAGAACAGGTCGAGGTACTTCTTTGCGTCATCTTCGCCGTTATTGAGGCAGAACAGCAGATAAGTCCTTGCAACGTCTGCGGAGGCATTGCCCTGTGTAGCGTGCGACCAGTCGATAATGTACGGTACATTGTCATCGGAGATGATTATATTGGACACCCAAAAATCGCCGTGGCAGAGCTTGTTGTGCTTAGGCATACCTTCAAGGCGTGTGTGGAGGTCATACCGTGTAGTGGCGTCAATTTCAGCCTGGGCAATTTTACGGTTCATCTTGTCTTTAAGCTTGTTGAGCATAGGGCAGGTTTTCGACTGTACCATAATCTGCAAATCAACAAACATATCAAGGTACTTATCCTTATCGGCAGGATTTTCTTTCATAATCTGTGAAAGCGTTTTGCCCTTGATAAATTCAGAAACGATTGCCCACTTTCCGTCAACTGTTGTTACTTCAATGATTTTGGGGATATTAAGACCTGTTTCTTCAACTCTTGCCTGATTTAAAGCCTCGTTAAGAACATCAGCTTTAGAATAATCCTCGTTGAACAGCTTTATGCACTTGTCGCCGTCACGGTAGATAGTCTTTGTATTTCTTACTGCAATAACCTTATCCAAATTCATAAAACAACCTCCTTACTTGCTCTTTTTGCTGCGAGTCTTTGCGGACTTTGCAGGAGTGTCAACTTCTGTGAAATGCTTGTTGCCGTAGTATGCGTTGAGATACATCTGCTTTATCTCGCTCATCAGCGGATAACGCGGGTTAGCGCCCGTACACTGGTCGTCGAATGCCTGCTCGGTCATAGCGTCAAGTCTGTCGAGGAAGTCCTTCTCGTCAATTCCGTATTCCTTGATGGAGTGCTTTATGCCGATTTTATCTTTAAGCTCGTTTACAGCCTTGATAAGACCCTCCAGCTTTTCCTCATCGTTCTTGCCTTCAATTCCGAGAGCGTCTGCTACTTCTGCATAGCGTGCGAGAGTGTGCGGATGGTCGTACTGTGAGAAAGTACCCATTTTTGTGGGGACTTCGGCGGCGTTAAATCTCAATACTTCTTCGATCATAAGAGCGTTTGCAACGCCGTGCGGCAGGTGGTGGAAAGCACCAAGCTTATGAGCCATAGAGTGGCATACTCCGAGGAATGCGTTTGCAAAAGCCATACCTGCCATAGTAGCGGCATTTGCCATTTTTTCTCTTGCCTCAACATCGGTCTGACCGTTCTCATAAGCACGGGGCAGGTACTTGAAGATGACCTGGAGCGCTCTGATAGCAAGACCGTCCGTATAATCGGTAGCCATAATCGACGCATAAGCTTCAAGAGCGTGGGTAACAGCGTCAATACCCGATGCAGCCGTAAGACCTTTTGGAGCGCTCATATGGAAATCGGTGTCGATGATAGCCATATTCGGCAGAAGTTCATAATCGGCGAGAGGATATTTGATACCGCTCTTTTCATCGGTGATAACAGCGAAAGGAGTTACCTCAGAGCCTGTTCCCGCTGATGTGGGGACTGCTATGAAATAAGCCTTTTCTCCCATTTTCGGGAATGTGTAGATACGCTTTCTGATGTCCATAAAGCGCATTGCCATATCCATAAAGTCAGCTTCGGGGTGTTCGTAAAGCACCCACATTATCTTGCCTGCGTCCATTGCAGAACCGCCGCCGAGCGCTATAATGCAGTCGGGAGCGAAAGCTCTCATCTGCTCTGCGCCCTTTAAAGCGCAGCCTAGAGTGGGGTCGGGTTCAACATCGAAGAATGCTGCGTGTTCAATGCCAAGCTCGTTAAGCTTGTCGATGATCGGCTGTGCATAGCCGTTTTTGTATAAGAAACTGTCGGTTACGATGAACGCTTTTTTCTTGCCCATAACGTTCTTCAGCTCGTCCAATGCGACGGGCAGGCAGCCTTTCTTGATATAAACCTTTTCGGGCGCTCTGAACCAAAGCATATTCTCTCTCCTTTCGGCAACCGTTTTAATGTTCAGCAAATGCTTAACTCCGACATTTTCCGAAACGGAGTTACCTCCCCAAGAACCGCAGCCCAAAGTGAGCGACGGCTTGAGCTTAAAGTTATACAAATCGCCGATACCGCCGTGAGAAGACGGAGTATTGACGAGAATACGGCAGGTTTTCATTCTCTCTGCAAATTCCCGAATTTTTTCCTCGCCCGTGGAAACATTGAGGTAGATAGAGGACGTGTGACCGTAGCCTCCGTCTGCGATAAGCTGTTCAGCCCTAGCAAAAGCGTCCTGAAGGTCCTTTGCCTTGTACATTGCAAGAACGGGAGAGAGCTTTTCGTGAGCAAATTCTTCGGAAAGGTCAACGCTTTCGACCTCGCCGATAAGGATTTTCGTTCCTTCGGGAACGTCTACTCCTGCAAGAGCAGCTATGGTATGCGCTTTTTGACCGACTATTTTTGCGTTAAGCGCACCGTTTATGATTATGGTCTTGCGGACCTTTTCGGTTTCTTCGGGATTAAGGAAATAGCAGCCTCTTGCGGTAAATTCCTTTTTAACAGCGTCATAAACGTTCTTGTGTACGATAACAGACTGCTCAGAGGCGCAGATCATACCGTTATCGAATGTCTTAGAGTGGATAATCGAGCTTACTGCAAGGAGAATATCAGCGGTTTCATCAATAATTGCGGGAGTATTTCCTGCGCCGACGCCCAAAGCCGGCTTTCCGCTTGAATAAGCGGCTTTTACCATTCCGGGACCGCCTGTTGCGAGGATAATATCAGCCTCTTTCATAACGAGGTTGGTCATTTCCAGAGAGGGCACGTCTATCCAGCCGATAATTCCTTCGGGAGCGCCTGCCTCAACAGCAGCCTCAAGTACGACCTTTGCAGCCTCTATAGTGGACTTTTTTGCACGGGGATGAGGGCTTATGACGATGCCGTTGCGTGTTTTCAGGCAGATAAGGGTCTTGAAAATAGCGGTAGAGGTGGGGTTTGTCGTAGGAATGACTGCTGCGACCACGCCGATAGACTCTGCGACCTTTTTAATGCCGTAAGCCTTGTCCTCTTCGATAACTCCGCAGGTTTTGGTGTCCTTGTATGCGTTGTAGATGTATTCTGCGGCATAGTGGTTCTTGATGACCTTATCCTCGACCACGCCCATACCTGTTTCTTCGACTGCCATTTTTGCGAGCGGTATTCTCATTTTATCCGCTGCAACTGCGGCTGCCAGAAAGATTTTGTCGACCTGCTCCTGAGTGTACTCTGCAAACTTCTTCTGCGCTTCTCTTACGCGTGCGAGAGCTTGTTCGAGCTTTTCAACGCTGTCAACGATGTCATAAGTCTTGTTTTTCACGTTTTGTTACCTCCATTAAATTATTATGTGCCGTTGATAATGCCGTGTTTTATGTCACTCACAATAATAATTATAACACATATCTAAAAATTTTTCAACAGCTTTTTTGATATATCTGTAATGCTTACGCAATAAATTACTTCGTTTTTCTCTCTTTTCCGAAAGGAAATGCAAAATGTTCACGATTTTGTTACATAAGAACGAAAATTTGCTTTGAAATTCGTTTAATTTTGCTAATGATTTTTTCAAAAAAATCTGTTATAATATATTCATCGGCAGATTTAATGTGAACAATGGCGGTGAGAAAATGGGCGTTTATATCTGTATTGACCTGAAGTCTTTTTATGCGTCGGTGGAATGTGTGGAAAGAGGTCTTGACCCGCTTAAAACCAATCTTGTGGTTGCGGACAAAAGCCGAACCGAAAAAACGATATGCCTTGCGGTTTCGCCGACTATGAAAGCTTACGGCATATCGGGAAGAGCAAGACTGTTTGAGGTGGTGCAGAAAATAAACGAAGTAAACAGAAACCGCCGCAGATATACTCCGGGGAAGATGTTTTCGGGGAGATCCGTCTTTGACGATGAGCTGAAAAATAATCCTCAGCTTGCCGCAGATTATATAACAGCGCCGCCCAGAATGGCTTACTATATCGAATACAGCACGAAAATTTACGAGATTTATCTGAAATATATTTCAGAAGAGGATATTCACGTTTATTCGATAGACGAGGTTTTTATCGACGCTGAAAAATATCTTGCCGTATACAAAAAAACTGCCCGTGAACTGGCTTTGACGATCATACGGGATATTCTGAAAAATACGGGGATAACAGCTGCGGCAGGCGTGGGTACAAATCTTTATCTCGCTAAGGTGGCAATGGACATCGTTGCCAAGAAAATCCCTGCGGATAAAGACGGCGCACGAATTGCCGAACTTGACGAGATGAGCTACCGAAAACTCCTTTGGGAGCATACTCCCATCACGGATTTCTGGAGAATAGGCGGCGGTTATGCAAAAAGGCTCTCCGAAAACCAAATGTTTACAATGGGAGATGTGGCAAGGCGTTCGCTGAGCGACCAGGAGTCCCTTTACAGGATTTTCGGCGTGAATGCGGAGCTGCTTATCGACCACGCATGGGGATATGAGCCTTGCACTGTTGATAAGATCAAAAATTACCGACCTTCCGCAAACAGTATAAGCAGCGGACAGGTCCTTACAGAGCCGTATGATTACGGGAAGGCAAGGCTTATCGTAAAGGAAATGGCTGACGCTCTGGCGCTTGATCTGACAGGTAAAAGGCTGGTTACAAGGCAGCTCACGCTGACAGTCGGATATGATAAGGATAACAATAATTACGCAGGAGAGCTTTTGGTCGACCGCTACGGAAGATTTGTACCAAAACATTCTCACGGAACAGTAAATCTGGAGAGCGAAACATCTTCGTCGAGGCTTATAAGCAGTGCGGTTTTGGGGCTTTTCGGCAGGATCGCCGACAAATCTCTCCTGATAAGGAGAATAAATATCTGCGCCAGCGGCGTTGTTTCGGAGAGCAAAATCAGCAAAAATTTGTACGAACAGCTCGACTTGTTTACGGATTACGATAAAATCGAGCGTGAAAAACTCGTTCTGGAACGGGAGAAAAATGTACAGCAGGCGATTTTGCGTGTCAAGGAGAGATATGGGAAAAATGCCGTTTTCAAAGGAATGAGCCTGGAAGATGGTGCGACTGCACGGACCAGAAATTCTCAGATAGGCGGACACAAGGCGTGAAATTATGGGAAAATACGATGATATTATAAACCTGCCGCGTCCCGAACCCGTTCGTCCCCGAATGACCGATACGGAAAGAGCGGCGCAGTTTGCTCCCTTTTCGGCGCTTACGGGTTATGATGAGGCAGTCGGGGAAACAGCAAGGATCGTGGATAGAAAAATCGAACTGTCAGAGGACGAAAAGGATGAGCTTGACCGAAAGACAAAAGAAATCCGCAAAATCCCCGAAGAGAAAATTGCGGTGACGTATTTCGTTGCAGATAAAAACAAAACGGGCGGCGCATATTTTACAGCCTGCGGTTTTGTAAGAAAAATCGACAAAAACGGGCGGTTTTTATTGCTGTCAAACGGAGAAAAGATACCCGTTGACGATATTCTCGACATAGAGCTTTCAGACGAACAGCAGACAGACGGCTCTTACGATTAAGGACATAAGCCACGCAATTACGCATTGTTCAAGGACAATGCCTGCCGCCCATTTGCCTCCAAGCTCTCTTTTTACGGAAGAAATTGCAGCAACGCACGGAGTGTACAGCAGGCAGAATGTAAGCAGCGCCGCTGCGTCAGCCACAGAAAGCAAAGCCGTCAGCTCCGCAGTACTGCCGAAAAGCACGGAAAGCGATGAAACGACGCTCTCTTTAGCCATAAATCCTGCGATGAGCGAGGTGCAAATTCTCCAGTCGCCAAATCCGAGCGGTGAAAAAATCGGTGCGATAAATCCCGAAATTGCCGCAAGTATACTTTCCTGCGGATTGTCCGTGAGCTGAAATCCCAACGTAAAATCCTGCAAAAACCAGATGATAATGGACGCTATGAAAATTATCGTAAACGCTCTCTGAAGAAAGTCTTTTGCCTTGTCCCAAAGCAGCATAACGACATTTTTTGCGCCGGGAAGTCTGTAATTTGGCAGTTCCATAACAAACGGCACAGCCTCGCCTTTGAAAAGCGTTCCCTTGGTGGAAAGCGCGATCAGTATTCCTACAAGTATTCCTCCGAAATAAAGTCCTACCATAATCAGTCCCGCAAAATCAGGGAAGAACAGCGATGTGAAAAAGCCGTATATCGGGAGTTTTGCCGAACAGCTCATAAACGGTGTGAGGAGAATTGTCATTTTTCTGTCACGCTCTGAGGGGAGCGTCCTCGACGCCATAATTCCGGGGACTGTGCAGCCAAAACCTATCAGCATAGGGACAATACTTCGTCCCGAAAGACCTATTTTTCTGAGCAGCTTATCCATAACGAACGCCACTCTCGCCATATATCCGCTGTCCTCCAGCAGTGAAAGGAAGAAAAAAAGCGTGACGATAACAGGCAAAAAGCTGAGAACGCTGCCTATTCCCGTAAGAACGCCGTCTATCAGCAGCGAGTGGAGCACCGCATTTACATTCATCGCCGCAAGTCCTTTGTCGGCGGCGTCGGTGAGCTGTTCTATTCCGCTTTCGAGCAGATCCTGCAAAAATGCGCCGATAACGTTGAACGTGAGAAAGAATATCGCTGCCATAATCAGCACGAACATAGGAATAGCCGTATATTTTCCCGTAAGGATACGGTCGATTTTTCGGCTGCGCTCGTGTTCTCGGCTCTCAACGGGCTTGACAACGGTTTCTCTGACCAGCTTTTTGATAAATCTGAACCGCATATCCGCAATAGCCGCATTTCGGTCAAGACCTCGTTCTTCCTCCATTTGACAGACGATATGTTCTATCATTTCTTTTTCGTTCTGAGTGAGTTTTAATGCATCTTCGATAATAGCGTCGCCTTCTATGAGCTTGCTTGACGCAAATCTGACGGGAATACCTGCCGCTTTTGCGTGGTCCTCGATAAGCTCCATAATTCCGTGGAGCGCACGGTGTACAGCGCCGCCGCATTCGTCCTTGTCGCAGAAATCAATTCTTCCGGGACGTTCCTGATAATAAGCGATATGAACTGCGTGGCTTACAAGCTCGTCGATACCCTCGTTTTTGGCTGCGGAGATAGGAACGACAGGTATTCCCAGCATTTCTTCAAGCTCGTTTATATGTACAGAGCCGCCGTTTTCACGCATTTCGTCCATCATATTAAGTGCGATTACCATTGGCACGTCAAGCTCCATAAGCTGCATTGTGAGGTAAAGATTTCGTTCGATATTTGTGGCGTCCACGATATTGATAATGCCTTTGGGTTTTTCGTTTATGATGAACTCGCGCGTGACGATTTCCTCGCCCGTATACGGCGACATTGAGTAAATTCCCGGCAAATCCGTGACAAGAGTTTCGGGGTGATTTTTTATTGAGCCGTCTTTTCGGTCAATCGTAACGCCGGGGAAATTTCCTACGTGCTGATTTGAGCCTGTAAGCTGATTGAACAGCGTGGTTTTGCCGCAGTTTTGATTTCCTGCAAGAGCAAAGGTGAGCGTCGTTCCTTTAGGGAGCGGATGTTCGTCTGCTTTGACGTGAAATTTGCCGCCCTCGCCCAAACCGGGGTGGGATTTTTTGCGTTTTGCCTCCTGTGAGAGAATGGGCGGTTTTTCCTTGGGCTTTACAGGCTCAACGATGATTTTTTCCGCATCGGCAAGCCGCAGGGTAAGCTCATATCCGTGAATGAAAAGCTCTATCGGGTCGCCCATCGGGGCATATTTTTCAACGGTTATTTCCGTTCCCGGGATAACCCCCATATCAAGAAAATGCTGCCGCAGAGAGCCTTCTCCGCCTGTTTTGGTAATAACCGCACTTTTTCCTATTTCAAGTTCCTTTAAAGTCATATTTGCATCTCCGAATTTATTCTGTTGCAGGTTTTTTTCAAAGTATCAAAAACGGTTTCTTCTTCGTTTTCGCTTTTTATGTAAGCCGTTACGGTATAGCTGCCGTTCCAGCAGAAAAGGACACAAAAATTATCCGTCTTGATTTCATATTCGTAAAAGCAGTCGATTATGCGGATTTTTCCTTCGCACAAATCTGCTGTCGTTTCAATAAAAGCATAAACGGGGTCGAAGCTGCCGTTCGGACAAATCCACCTGTCAAAGGAAATATAAATTACGCCGTTTTCCTTTGCCTTTCTTACTTCGTACATATATTCACCCCACGGTTTTATTTTATAACGTTTACAGTATTTTGTCAAGTATTTTTAAAAATCCGTCCTGATTTACTCAAAGTATGAAATTTTTTGTTTCCTGCAAAACACACTTGACAGAACAGAAAAAATCAGATATAATTATAGTTGTCTTTGAGTAATTGTTTTTCAAATCCCAAAGCTGTTTTTATGTATCCCGCTGTTCGGCAGGAAAATTTATGCAAATCAATCGGGTTTGCCGAAAATTTGCAGAAAAATCTGTGAAAAATACATACAGGAAGGTTTTTTTATGAGAAAATTTGACACAAAAATCCAGTATCTTAAATACAAGGTTCTTCGTGAAGTCGCAAGACAGGCGTGGGCGGATACGCTGTTCAACAATCTTCTGAATATCCCGAATATAATCGTGCCGGGAAACGTCCCGACAATGCGCTGCTGCGTCTATAAGGAAAGGGCGATACTTGCAGAGCGTGTAAAGCTTGCTATCGGAGGAAATCCGCTTAATCCGAATGTTATTGAGGTCATCGAGGTCGCCTGCGACGAATGTCCCGTCGGCGGCTTTGAGGTAACCAATGCGTGCAGAGGCTGCCTTGCTCACCGCTGCGAGGACGTGTGCAAGTTCGGCGCTATCTCGTTCGACCATAATCACGTTGCTCATATAGATAAAACAAAGTGCAAGGAGTGCGGTTCGTGTGCAAAAGTTTGCCCGTATACGGCTATCGTAAGCCGCACCCGTCCCTGTCAGAATGCCTGCAAGGTAAAGGCTATTTCTATGAACGCAAACAAGGCGGCTGTTATAGACAACTCAAAGTGCATTTCCTGCGGAGCTTGCTCTTATCAATGCCCGTTCGGAGCGATTATGGAAAAATCCTTTATGCTGAATGTCATCGACCTTATCAAGAAGAGCAGGGAGGGCGCAGGATATAATCTTTACGCTGTTGTTGCGCCTTCAATTTCCAGTCAGTTCAATTATGCAAAGCTGGGTCAGGTCGTTGCCGGAATAAAGGAGCTGGGTTTCCATACCGTTGTAGAGGCTGCTCTGGGAGCAGATATGGTCGCTCTTGCCGAGGGCAAAGAGCTTGCGGAAAAGGGCTTTTTGACAAGCTCTTGCTGTCCTGCTTTCGTGGATTTTATTCACAAGAATTTCCCCGAAATGTCCGAGAATGTTTCGCATAATCTCTCGCCTATGGCAGCAATATCAAAGCATATCAAGTCCACCGATAAAGACGCAAAAATAGTGTTTATCGGTCCGTGTACGGCTAAAAAAGCAGAGGCTCAGAAAGAAGAGGTCAAGCCTTACGTGGATTCTGTACTTACATTTGAAGAACTTCAGGCATTGTTTGACAGCCGTGATATAGACATTACAACGCTTGATGAGATAAATCTCGATAATGCCTCTTATTTCGGAAGAATTTTCGCACGCTGCGGCGGTCTTGCGGAGGCGGTTTCCGAAAGCCTTAAAGAGCAGGGCATCAAGGATTTCGAGCTTAAGGCTGTTTCCTGCGACGGTATCGAGGAGTGCAAGATCACTCTGCTCAAGAAGAGCAAGGGCGCTATCGACGCAAACTTTATCGAGGGTATGGCGTGCGTTGGCGGCTGTATCGGCGGAGCAGGCTGCTTAACTCACGGACCTAAGAGTAAGGTGGAGGTCGACAAGCACGGCAAGGAATCGGGCGAAAAAACCATCTTGGAGTCTGTTGCTGCGATTGAAAGCTGAAAAATTTGCGGAAAACGGCGTATCGAAATATACGCCGTTTTTTTATTGCCAAAATCGGTTTATTTTTCCTTGATTTCGCCGCTTTTGTACGCCTCCAAAAGCTCTCTTAAATCGTTTATTTGCGAGAGGAGCTCAATGCCCTTGTCGGTGTCGGAGATATTGACACGCTCTTTCATATTTTCGACGATTTTTACCGTAGGAGAGCTGTTGTACTGCCCTTTGACGAAAGGCTTATGCTCCGCAAGGCTTAGGCTGTGCGAGTCGTAAATCAGCGTGTATCCTGCAATTCCCGTTGTCGGCTGATATGCCTTTGAAATACCGCCGTCAATGACAAACAGTCTGCCGCCTGCTTTTACCGGACTTTCTCCGTCTTTGATTTTAACGGGAACGTGACCGTTTATAATATGTCCGTTTTCGCTCAGTCCGAAATGACGGAGAATTATCCTGCAAATACCGACGTTTTCGCTCAGCCTGTAATACGGATTGTGCGTTTCCTTATGGAGTTCCTTTGCGTCAAGGAACGTTCTCTCAAAGAACGTCATTCTGTCCTTTCCGTAGAGCGGAGAATTAGCTCCGCACCAGAGATACCAGACAAAATCCTTGTCAAACGCAAGCGTATTTCTGTCGTACTCGTAGTAGGCGTTGTTTACAATTTTGTCGATAGCGTCAAAAAGAGCTTTTCCGCTGTATTTTTTTCCTGAAATTTTCATTTCGGAAAATTCTCCGTTTTCATTCATAGGAATACAGCCGTGGAACATCAAATTTCCGTTGAAAATTTTGTACATCGAGCCGTGCGACAAAAGAAAATTGATGTGCCTGTTGAGCTTTTCGCTGTGCTTGAAAGAATTTACAAGAACGTTCATAAGCTCTTTTTCGCCCTCGGACAGTTCGAGGGGATTATTTTTATCGACTGTCGGGAAATTTTCGTCCTTGAGCTTATAAATTTTCCCGTTTTCTTCTATTGTATAGTTCTCAAAATCCACTCTTCTGAATAAATCTCTGTCGGACATTTCCCATTCGGGGTGTTCTTCGATCAGCTTTCCTTCGAGCTTTAGCTGTATAATGGTTATCGCTTTGTGCATTTTTGCGGCGAGGTGCTTGTCAACAGCGTCGTAAATATTATCGTCAAGGACATTCGGATAGAAAAGCGAGCAGTCGTCGTTTTTATAAACCTCTGACGCAAAAACCGCCAAAGCTCTCAGATTAAGTCCGTATCCGTCTTCAAGCAGATCAAAGCTGTTATACCTCATTGCGATACGTATAACGTTAGCTGCAAGCGCAGGATTTCCGGCAGCAGCGCCTATCCACGAAATATCGTGATTTCCCCATTGAATGTCGATATCCTGTACAGCCTCCAGTTCGTCGAAAATAATATCCGCTCTGGGACCCCTGTCAAAAATATCGCCGATAATATGCAGAGTGTCAAGCGCAAGCGACTGGATCAGCTTGCACAGTGAAATAATGAATTTTTCGGCGATCCCCGTATCGAGAATTGTCTTTATGATTTCATCATAGTACAGCTCTTTGTTTATGTCGTCGGTAACGTTTAGCAGCTCGTCAAGGATATACACCATATCCTTTGGCGCACGTTTTCTTACACGGGAGCGTGTGTATTTTGAAGAAACACGCTCACACACCAGAACAAGGTGATAAATCGTAGTTTTCAGCCAGTTGTCGTTGATGACATTTTCACTGCGCAGACGTTTCATTTCGTTTTCGGGGTAGTAAATCAGCGTGGAAAGTTTTTCCCGTTCCTGCTCGGAAATAATCGAAGAAAGCCTGTCGTCAAGTTTTTTCCTGATAACGCCCGAGGCACTTCTCAGCATATGGATAAAAGCCTCGTGCTCTCCGTGAATATCGCTGAAAAAATACTCCGTGCTTTTCGGCAGACTTCGTATCGCCGAAAGGTTGATTATTTCGCTTGCCGCACTGTTTATCGTGGGAAATTCTTTCGCAAGGAGATTAAGGTATCTGCTGTCCATTTTTTCACCTCATTTTTATATCCCCCGAATTATGGGGAAAACTGCAAATATTATTTTGAAAAGGGGCTATTTATATTATAGTACAATATTGAACAAAATGCAAGAGATAGTGCAAAAAAGGGGGAAAACATTTGTTTCCCCCTGAGGATTTCCGATAATCAGACTGCCGAAACAGTGTAAGTATAACTCTTTTCTGCGCCTGCGTCAAGTATTTCAATGCCCTTCTTTTCCGCAAATACTCCCGAACAGTCCTCAAAATCCTGAGAACCGCACCAAGGCTCAATGCACAGAAACGGCGCATCTTTTGCCTGCCAGATACCGAGTCCCGTGAAATCGGGGAAATCCACCTTAACGCCCTTGTTGTCCTTGCCGAGAAGTTTTACCGAACGTGAAACGGGGTGTTCCATATACAAAACATCATTATAGAACATCTCGTGATTGAGCGGCATAACCTTGCTGTTTTCGATAATTGTACGGCGATTGTTCGGCTCATATACTCCCGTGACTTTGTTGTAATTCGGGATATTTGCCGTTTCGGTTTCGGGAAATTCCAGACGGTAATCGGTAAATTCTCCCGGAGTGGCAAAAGCAGGGTGACAGCCTATGCAGTAAGGCATTTTTTCGCTGCTGTTGTTTTTAACGGTCTGTTTTATGGTAATACCGTTATCATTGAGCTTATACTCTATTGTAAACTTGAAATCAAACGGGAACATCGCCTTTGTGGTATCGTTCTGAACAAGCGAGAAAACTGCGGCGTCTTCGGTGACTTTTTCACGGGTAAGCTCAAAATCTCTTGCAAAGCCGTGTTTTGATATGGAATATTCCTTGCCGTTGATGAGAGTTTTTCCCTCTTTAAGCGTTCCTATCATCGGGAACAGCAGGGGAGATGTATTTGCCCAAAATGCGGGGTCTGCGCTCCACATAAGCTCTCGTCCGCCTACTTTAAGCGATTTAAGCTCTGCGCCCTTTGAAAAGATCTTAGCCTCGCAGCTGCCGTTTTTAAGTGTGATTTCCATAATAAAATCCTCCTTAGAATTTTTCAATATCCCGTTTCGCTTTGTATTTCATCACCGAATGGGGATCTTACAACTATAATTATACAACTTTTTGGTGAAAAAATCAACAGGATTTAGTTATATTTTCGGTTTATTTGCTGAATGTTTTTTCACCCACGCTCTGATTATCAAAATCATAAAGACAATTATTGCAAGAGCAATCGCTATTTTCAAGATCATCAGAAAAATATTGTTTTCGGGGACTTTTATCGCCCAAATTTGCCCCCGACTGTCACGGAAGAACATAATTCCGCTTTCGGACACGGCGATTTTGCCGTTGCTGAAGTCTATGATTTTGGCTATTTCGTTTATATTCTGCTCCGTTTCCATATCCTGAATTCCGTACAGATACCATTTTCCGCCGTCGCTTTCCACGGGAGCAGCTGTATAGACACGAAATCCGTTTCCGTAGGTGATGACGGGCGCACAGGCATTTTTCATTTCGGTGTAATGCTTTTCGATCTCCATATTAAGACCGTCAAGGATAAAAAATCCCTCCGAAGAGCCGACATACAGCCTGTTTCCCGACTCTGCGGGAGCTGTAAGTTCTCCGCCTGCCTCGCACTTCATAAGAGAATTTTTTTCGACAGTACCGTCGCTGTTAAGCCGAACCTTGTACATAAAGCCGTCGCTGCCGCTCATAAAGACGGCGTATTCTCCTGCGAAAACATAGTTGATTTCAGCGCCTATGCTGTTTTCGATGAAATTATTTTTTGATTTTGAATAGCAGACGAGTTTTTCTCCGCAGGAAAAAACCACATAATCTCCCATAAGGGCAGGCGAGGACGGTTTGCTTTCGGATTTAAATTCCGAAAGCACTTCGAGAGTGTTAATATCAACACAATAAAAGCAAAATGATTCTTCTGACGAGCAGCCGAAAAATACAAAATCGTCGATAACGGCGACATCGGTTGAAATCTGACCGAATTTTTTGTATTGAAGAACGCTCATATCTTCCGTATCGACAACGCAGATACCTGTTCTTGTCGGCTGGACAAGCTTTTCTTTGACAATTGCGCCTTTGAAATTTTCAGAAACCTTTTCCTCCAATTCGGCTGAAACGATCGTTTTTCCGTCGTTTTCGCCGATTTTACGGATTTTATTCGATACAGGGAAGAACAAAAACTCATTTTCGCTTATCGGTACGCCTGCATCTGATGCCTCGTCTGTGTGCCAGATAATTTCAACATATTTCTTGTCGTAAGGAGTTTTTGCCGGAAGAACAAGCTCGTCCTCACAGGCAAATCCTGCGCTGTCGGCGGCAGCGGCTGCCGATAAACACACAGACAAAGCGGCAGATAAAATCAATGATATAATTTTTTTCATAATTCAACAGTTTCTCCGTTTGAAAATAAATATAAATAGGTTTGTGAAACCTGTTTTCCTGTCAGCAGAGGCAAAACCTTTGCATAGATTTTTACCTGCTTTGAATAGGCGTCTTTTTCGGGGGCAGCGTCAAAATCTGTTTTATAATCCACGACAATAATTTTGCCGTTTTCGGTGAAAAACAGGTCGATTTGTCCCTGAATGCCGACCGTGCCGCTTAGATCCTCGTCGATTTCGCTGCTTTCGATTTCTGCGTAGAACGGAAATTCACGTTCGATTTCATCGCTTTTGAGCAGGCGTTTTCCGATATTACTGCGGAAAAACTCGCAGATTTTTTCCGTGTCAATGCTTTGAGATTCATCTTCGGTTATTTTTCCCTCGTCGCAAATCCTGTAAAGCTCTGAAGCAACAAAATTGTCAAGCTCTTCGTCGGGAGAGTTTTTCACGGCGTCTATGGAAATATGCTGCATAAAGTGATGATATGCGTTTCCCACGTCTGTACCTCTTTTTTTGTCGGAAAGTGCAAAGGCGGGCTTTGTGAGCGTAAAGGGTATCTGCGATTTTTTATGAGCAAGCTCTGTTGCGGAAAATTTCGCCTGACGCTTTGTTTCCGCAGCGTTTTTGTACGGCTTTGAAATGATTTTTGCAAGCTCTTTTACCTCTTCTGCGGGAATATCGTATTCTATCTCATTTTCATTGTCCGAAACGGGCAAAACAGGCGCGCTGTTCGTTATAATCAGCCTTAGCGGTATTTTGTCCGAGAATTTTACTTTGCAGTTCTCAATTATCGTTTCACCGTTGAGCCGTCTGCACAGCGAGCTTAATATCCAGTAAAAAGGCACGTTTTTTTCAAAAATCTCTTCGGGAATGTAATCATTCTCGCAAAGCTCCGTGACGGTTTTCTCGTTGAAACGTCCTATCATAATCAGTTTTTCCCGTGCACGGGTCATAGCGACATAAAGCAGCCTTAATTCTTCGCCTATAGGACTTTTCCGGTTAGCGATTTTCAATGCCTGACCGCTGAATGTTTTTTCTCTGAAACGGTTTTTCCTGTCGACATAATCCATTGAAAAATAGTATTGGTGATTGATAAGAAAAGAGCCGGACGAGTCTGTCAGATTTATTGCGCTGTCAAGCTCTGTGAGAATGCATATCGGAGATTCAAGTCCTTTGCTGCCGTGGAAGGTCATTATTTTAACCGAATTTGCGGCGTCTTCGGGCGGAGAAGTTCCTTCAATGTCACGGTCATTTTGCAGCGATTTGTCCAGAAATCTCAGGAAATCGCTTAAATTTCCGCACTCTCTTGAAACGAAATCAGAGGCGATAGTTTCCAGAAGATGAAGATTGGATATGCGCTGACGGCTGTCATCAAATGCGCTTACGACTGCGAAAATATCCGTAACGTCAAACACTCTGCAAAGCAAATCTTCAAGAGAATTATTGCTCATATAACAGCGGAAACTGTCAATGTCGCTTAAAAAGGCTTTTGCTTTCCCGTTTATCTCACGGAAAATATTTCGGGAATTAAGCTCGTTTTCGGTTTTTTCTGCAAGAGCGGCAGCTTCGCTTTTCTGATACAGGCTCTTTCTTTCGTGCGATTTTACGCAAAAAACTGCACAGTTATAAAGCGAGTATTTTTTTGTGCAGGAAGAAATATTTTTTATCTCCTCCTTTGAAATTTTATCCGTCGGCAGACCGAGAATTCCGAGTTTCATTTCTGCGACTTCTTCTGCGGACAGTCGGTAAAGCGGCGACATCAGTACATTCAGCGTTTCTTCGTCACGAAGAGGATCGTCGATGACTTTCAGCAGATTTATCATCAAAACAATTTCTTCCGACAAGAGAAAATTACTTCCTTTCGGAGCAACCGACGGGATATTAAGTTCGGCAAGAGCCTCCCGATAGAGCTTTATTTTGCCGTTTTTCCGCATAAGTATCGTAAAATCCGAATATGTCGGACGAACCTTTTTGTCCTTTTTTGTAATGTAAAAATTTTCGTCGTTTATGTATTTTTTTATCAGTTCGGCGGTGTAACGGGCGCTTGCCGTTTCGTCCTTTTCATCAAAATCAAGAGCGCAGATTTCAACGTCAAAGCTGTCGCTGTCATCGGGATAGTCTGCTCCGTAATCAAGGGCGTTTTTGTCAGCGTAATCTACTCCGCCGTATTCCTCGGTCATAAGGTCGGAAAAAGCCGCATTTACAACGTCGATAATTTGCTTTCGACTTCTGAAATTTTTGTTCAGAGGAAGAGGCGTAAAACCGTCGCCGCCCTTGCAGAGCCGTGACATAATCATAGGATTGCCGCCTCGAAAAGCGTAAATTGACTGCTTTACGTCGCCGACAAAAAACAAATGATTTCCGCCTATAAGTCTGAAAATTTCAGCCTGAACGTCGTTGGAATCCTGAAATTCATCGACGATAATGCAGGAAAATTTCTGCGAAAGCTGACTGCGAAAATCCGGGTCATTTTTCAGCTTATCCAGCAAAAGCAGCTCGCAGTCGGAAAAGTCGATGCAGCCCTGTGTGCGCTTGATTTCGCAGTAATAGGCGATGTATTTTCTTACAAGCTTTGCAAAAGCGTCTGCCGCAAGCTTTTGCTGCGGAAGAGTAAGCTCCTCCTCCGAAACTGTAACGTTAATTTCGAGGATATCGGAATATGTTTTCTGAAAATCCTTACAAGCGGCATTGAACCGTTTTTTCACGGAGTTTTGCGGGTCAAGACGGCTTACGGACACGGTATTTTCGGGCGTTTGGCGCATTGTGTCAAGCAGGATTTCAAGAGAATTTATAGACGGAGCGTCGGCAAATCCTTTAAAAGCGCTTTCAAAATTCGTAAATCGTTCGCAGTCGAAATCTGTGTGTTCGGAAAGATTTTCAAGGACGGTTATCTTTTTTTCGTGCTTTTGTTCGTTTTTTTCAAGGTCTGTTTCGGTTTCATAATCCTCAAGAAGATTTTCAATTCTTTCAAGGCATTTTTTCAGCTTTTTGTATTTTTTTGAGATGTAATCAACATAAATATTTATGTAATTTTTTTCAAGAGAATTTATGCTGCTGTAAACATTTGTGGCTTTGTTGAGCCATTCTTCGGCATTTTCGCAGGAGCATAATTTTTCTGCGGTATTAACTACTGCGTCAAAAAGAGCTTTGTCGTTTTCAAAATTAAACGAGAAAAACAACGTATTTCGTTCTTCGGGAGAAAAACCGTCTTTTGAATTTTCATCGTAAAAGTCACGCATAGCGAGCTGAATTGACGACATCTGCATAGAGGTTTTTTTGGTTTCGTCCGCAATTGTAAAGTTTATCGGCAAATCAAACGCCTGAAAATTTTCACGAAGAAAATTAAGGCAGAATGCGTTTATCGTGGAAATTGAGGCGTTTCTGAGGTTTAACATCTGCTCGGAAAGATATTCTATCTGCTCGTAATTACCCGTACCGTTCAGCAGCTCGGAAATACGGCTTTGCAGAGCGAGATTAAGCTTTTCTCGTATGCTTTGAGTTGCGTTTACGGTAAAAGTCACGACCGCAAGCGTGCCTGCGTTTATGGGATTTTCCATATCCGAAATTATTCTGATAACTCTTTCTGCAAGAAGAGTGGTTTTTCCGCTGCCTGCCGCAGCCGTGACAACAGCGGGGCGGTCGTGCGGAAATTCTATTGCATTTATCTGTTCCTTTGTGGGATTGAAATTATTGCTCACCGCTGTTTACTCCTTTATCGTTATTTTCTATGTCTGTTACCCTTTCCATACGGTTATTGCAAATAGCTGAAAATCTGCAATAGTCGCAGGAAATCTTATGGGTTTTTTTGCTTTTGCCGTCAATTCCGATATTTGACTCGGAATATTTTACGGGAACAGCGTCTATTTCTCCGTTAAAGATACTTTCAAGATTGTCTTTTAAAAGCGCAAGACAGTCGCTGCGCAAGGCGTCAAATTCTTCGGGAGTAGGTGCGTTTTTGCCTTCGGGAATAAATGCCTTCAGAATTGACTTTTCGGCTTTTTCATTGTTTAAGGCGAGTTTTTCGATAAGAAAATCTGCATATTTTTTTGCCTCTTCGTCGGTAAATTCATCTTTTACATACAAGCCGTTTTGATGATGATTGAGCGCAAGCAGTCTGAAAGCGGAGGTTTTGCTGTCGACAGCGCCTGAGCTTGCCGAAGGAACATAGCATATTCCTCCGGGGAGAACGGCGGTTTTGTTGCTTTGATTTGCGTCACACAAAGCAAAAAGATAAAGCAGCATCTGAATATTTATGCCGTTTTTTGCGTTGCTGACATCAAAGCTTTTCGCATTGAATTTATAATCCACAACACGGAGATACGAGCGCTTTTCGCCGTTTTCATCGCTTGTAAAGAACATATCAATTCTGTCTATGCGTCCGGAGATAATGACTTTTGAGTTGTCGTCAAGCGTTATTTCAAGCGGCTTTGTGAGAATATAATCCTTGTTTGGGAAGAGAAAGTCATCAGAAACTTCATCAATTTTTACGTCGCTTATATCAGAGAATAAAGCAGCCTCGGGAAGAGCGCTTTCGGGTTTTTCGTCGTTGCTGACGATAAATTTTTGGGTTTCATCCGAAAGATTAAGCTCAAAGAATTTCGGTCTGTAATCACGGGAGGCAAATTCCGCCTGAAGTATTATCAGAACGTCTGCGGCGACATTCGCAAGATTAGCGAACAAAAATTTTGTCCTTTTGTCGTCCTCAAAATCGCCGTTTGTTTCACAAAGGCAGAACTCCTGCAAATAATACGCCGCCAAAGCTGTAAAATCATTTCTGTTGAGCTTGAAAAATGCCAAAATATTTCCGCAGTATTTTCCAAGGATTTTTTGCAGTACAAAATGTATGGCGTTTCCTCTGTTGCCGACATTGAAAATTCTTTGATTTTTTTCCTTGATTTTCAGCCCGAACTCGCAGAAATATCTGAATTTGCAGAGATTTAATTTTTCAGCGGAGGTAGCGCCCAGCTTTCTGTCAAAAATATTCTGCGCAGTTTCACGGGAAAGTTTGTGACTGCCTATTGTTTCTGCGGGTCGGTTTTTGGATTTTATTTTTGAAATTTCGTCGAGCTTATCGGTAAAATCCTTGCAGCCCAACTCTATAAGCGTTTTTTTCAGAAGTGCTTTTCTTCGGGAATTTTCCTTAAGAATTTTTGTATAACGCTGCTTTGCGGATTTTACGGAACGGCAGAAAAAGCTGTCCGAAAAGCCTGACGCACTTATGATTTCCGTTTGAGGAAAAATATTCAGTATATCGTTTATGATTTGCGAGCGCTGGACGGTCGAGCCTTTTTCATCGTTTTCCGAATAGCTTATCGAAAGAAAATCGTTTGGCAGGGAAATCGCTTTGTAAGCACGATAAACCGACAGGCAGTACTGTTCCTTGCGTGTTTTAAGAGAACCGGTTGTTTCGGTAAAACCCAATCCGTCGAGATTTTCTCTTATAAATTCTGTTTCGTTTTCGGAAAAAATTCCTGTTCCTTCGTTTGATGTCGGGAAATAATCATATGCAGCTCCAACGATAAATGCGGCTTTTATGCCGACCGCTCGTGTCCTGTCAATATCTCCTACAAGAACGCAGTCCTGAAACTGCGGAGGCTTTGCCAGGACCGTTCCCGAACAAATATCGTAAAACAGGCGGAAATACTCGTCAAGAGAAATATTATCCCCCGTAAGCTCTCTTTCAAGCGTTTCAAGAATTTCCGCAAGAGAGTCCCACACCATTTGATTTACACGCAAAAGCTCCGTGTCGATTTCGCCCGACTCCTGCTTTAAGCAGCGGCTGTACAGCGCTCTTTCAATTCCTATTTCATCGGCTGCAAATTCGTATATTTTGCGTGTGATTTCTGCTCCGTCGCAGTTTTTAAGCTCTTTTTGCAGCTTTAAAAGAGGATCTGCAACAGCCTTTCTGATTTCTTCCGCACAAACAGCCGCTGAGGAATCTCTGTCGGCAAAATCAAACGGTTTTTTGAGGTGTTTTGCTTTTAAATTCCACTCGTAAATGTACGACTCAAAAGTATCAATATCCTTTTTCGAGAGTGCGGTTTTGCCCGATTTATTGCCTGAATTTTCATCGGCAGGCTTACTTAAAAATCCTGTTTTGATAAGGCTCAGGACATTTTCGGCAGAAAAATCCCGAAGAACGTTTATCAGCGATAAAAACAAATTCACGGCAGGGTGATATAAAATCGTTTCGGGTATATCAAAAAAAGCAGGAATTTCGTACTTTTCAAATGCGCTTTTAATGTGTTTTGAGCATTTTGGGTCGGCGCACAGCACAGCGATCTCACGGTACAGAAATTCCTTGTCAACGCACAGTCTTTTTATTTCGGCGCAGACATAATCCGCCTCTTCGAAAATATCGGACGCTTTTACGATAACGCAGCTCCCGTCAAGCGGACTATCGCTCCTGCTGCTGCCGAAAATCTTGTCAGAAAGCTGTTTCAGAGAGCTGTTTCCCGATTTTTTTTCGGGAATGTCACGAGTGACAGTTACCGTTTCTTCACCGTTTTCATACGCAGAAATTTTTATTTTTTCTATCTGATTTCTGAGATTAAAAAACAGATTTTCACGTGAATTTTCATCAAGCTCAACGGTAAAACCAAACGTTATATTTTTCGCTTTTCCCGTTATTTTTTTCAGAAAATAAAGCTGATTTCCCGTAAAATCGTTAAATCCGTCCACAAAGACTTCGGCATTTCTAAAATAACCGCTTTTTTCCGTGACAGCGTCAGCAGCCTCTCCGACGGCGTTAAGACTGTCTATATAACGGCTCAGATAGCTTTCATAGCCCGTTTGTATCTTTCCGACATCGCAAAGCTTGTTGATTACGGGCAGGTGATTTTTCAGATTTTCGTTTTCCTCGATACGTTTTTTAATTGCCTTTTCGTCAAAATCAGCAGCGGACAGACCTGCCGATTTCAGGACAGAAACCGTGTTCACCATTTTTTTGCAGAAACCGTTTTTATTAGCCTGTCTTGCAAGCGAAGTGAGAGTATCTTTTTGCTCCCGGACAGCCTTGTGCATAAGGATATTTTTTATCGTATCGTTTGCAGGAGGTCTTTTTTCGCCGATGTCCGCCAGTATTTTCTTTGAAAGTGAAGAGAATGTTTCGATTTTTATTTCACGGTATCTCGTGAGCAAATCTCTTTCGGAGAGCTTTTTGTAAATCAATTTTTCGGTTTCAAATTCAAACTGTTCTGGCACGATGATTATGATTTTTTTCTCGCAGGAACTGCCGCACAGCAGCTCGCAGATGTCGTTTGTCAAAGCTCCCGAAATATCATAATTTGCGTTGTTTGCAATAATTTTGACCATAGAATTATCTCCTTACAATCGAGTAAACAAAAGCGTTTTTTTGCTTTCCTGCCTTTTCAAGAACCCCCGCCGCTCTAAGGACTTCAAGTCTTAAAGAGCTGTCGGATTCCTTTGCAGCTTTGCAAAATTCTTTTTTTGTGAATTTTTCGGGAAGATTTTCGGGCAGCAATCCGTAATAATTTTCCGTATTTTCAAAAACAATCTCTTCAACGATTTCGGTAGGAATTTTTTCGATAACGCATTTTCTGCGTTCATTTTTTCTCCGAATATCGGGGATTTCCCCGTGAAAATAAATCTTTTTTACAGCCTTTAGTTTTACTATTATAATTTTCAGTCTTTCGTTTCTGAGAAAATCTCTTATCGAATATAATTCTTCAAAAACCGCAAGCCACGACTCTTTTTTGCGTGCTTTTTCGGATCTTACGATTTCTCCGCTTTCTTCATTTATGTAGAGAGTACGGCTTTCGCAAATAAACGGATGAACAAGGTTCACGCAGGCGTTTTCAAGAAACAGTGAAAGTTTCTCACGCAGCTTGTAGAGCTGTTTTGTCTGTATTTCAAAAATCCCGTTTTCATTGACAGCGTCAGCATAAAAATTGCCGATTTTTATTTCCTGTTCATCGGAAAAAGGTGCGTAATAATTTTTCAGAACCGAATGTATAAGCTTTTCGTTTTGCGTTCCAACTGTGCTTTTCACACGACTCAAAGCCTTTTCCAGAGCCAATTTAAAGCGGTCGGTGGTTTCGGTTTCACGCTGCTCGATAAATCTTGCAACTGCGTCGTTTTCATTTTCGCCGATGATAATATCCGCCGATTTTTTCAGCTTTTCGGATGAATTGACCACCGCTGCTCCTAAGTCCGCAGCTTTGAGCATTGAAATATCGTTGTTGTTATCGCCGAAACACACGAGCTTATCGGCATTAAGCAGCTCTTTGATCTGAAGAACTGCGGCTGCTTTTCCTGCTTTTTTGTCGTAAATTTCATACCAGACAGTGTCGTCGTAGGTGTCCGACTGGCAGTTGTGAGCGAACCCGTTTTCTTCCGTAAAAAAGCTGTCAAGCTCCTTTGTATTTTTTGCATTGAGAACCGTTAAATAGAAGATATTTCCCTCGAATAAATCCTTATAGTTTTCGGCTGCACGGAGCCGTTTGTCGCCTTTTCTCGCATTGAGATAATTGATAACGCTGTCAGTCTTGCTTTTGAGATAAGAAACACGCTCTGCGCCGTCAATGTACGAATAGACAAGCGGTGCGAAGTTATTTTCCGAAATAAAATCACACGCCGATTTCAATGCTTTTTTCGTAAAAGTGTTTTCGATGATATGCTCTCCTGTTTGCGGATTTATCACGAAAACCCCGTTGAACGTTACAGCGGGGCAGTTGATATTCAATTTTCTGACCAGCGGCAAGGCGCTTGAAAACGAACGTGCCGTAGCATAAGTAAACATAACGCCTTTTTCGATAAGAGAATTAAGAGTATTTACCGAAAAAGGCGATATTGAAGCGTCGTTTTTTAAAAGCGTTCCGTCAAGGTCGGTTACATAAAGCGTCATATCAATAATCCTTGCAGCCTTCTACCACAAATCTGTGAGTAAGCATATATTCCCTCAGCTCCTGATAATCGGGGAAACTGAATCCCTCGCTCTGAATAGCACAGCAGCCGCAGGCATTTGCTCTTACAACAGCCTCTCCGAGAGGGATTTTCTCGACAATTCCGCTGATAAGACCTGCTGCGAAAGCGTCGCCTGCTCCCGTGAGGTCAACCACCTTTTCCGCACGGAAAGTAGGCGTCGTGCCGCTTTCCACGTTGCTTTTATAGAAAGCGCCCGCTTTTCCGAGAGTAACAACTATCTTATTTCCGCCGTACGAGCGAAATAATTCCGCAATTTTTTCGGGCTCAGACTCTCCAAACAGAACAGCTGCGTCCTTTGCAGAGGGAACAAACACCTCTGAGTGCACGGCGATTTCCTCAATGACATTGAAACCGTCCTTACCGCAGTCGCTGCCCGGGTCGAAAACCACAGGTATTTCAAGTTTTCTGCATTCGGCGCAGAGCTTTTTTGCAAAATTAAAGCAGTTTTCGTTTTCTATGACAAATCTGCCCGTTATAAAAATAACGTCAAAATCTTCGGGAGAAAAAGCAAAGCATTCTTCTTCGTCTGCGGAAACAAAGCTGTCGTCGATGCCGTTTTTTATCAGCATTTCACGGATAGTTTCCGAAAAATTTTCATCAATTTTTGAGGAAACAGATGTTGAAATGCCCAACCTTGAAAGTGCCGCTGCCGTGTAGATACCGTCGCTGCCAACTTTTTTTCCGTCCGAATAAGCCTTGCATAAAATTAAAGCTTTATACATAGTTCCCTCGTTTTCTTTTCGCAATATCAGAAAGTCCTGATATTTCCGTCCTCATAAGAAAAACCGATATATCCTCCTGCCTGAAGCCTGTCCAGAAAAGCCTTCATCTTCTTCGGCTTTTTAAAGAGAGCAACGTCGTACTGACTGCGAAGTTCGTCTGCCTTCTGATAAGCCTGAAGAAAATTCTCCTCATAAAGAACAGCTATTTTTTCTCTTTCGGAGGTTTTGCGTTTCATATCGGAAAGAATGCTGAAAATCCTCTCAAAGCCTATTGAAAAGCCGCACGCAGGAATGTCCTCTCCCAAAAACTTGCCGATAAGCTTATCGTATCTTCCGCCGCCTGCAACAGAACTGCCGAAGTTTTCGCTGCGCACCTCGAAAACCGTTCCCGTATAATAGCCTTGTCCTCTGACCAGCGAAATGTCAAATTCAATGCCGTATTTGCCGTCTGCTATCTGTTTGCTTGCCGAAATAATCCCCGACAGACGTTCTGTGGCGTCCTCGCCGACGATTTCACTCACTTTGTCAATGTCAAGCGGCAATTGCTTTAAAATATCGGCGAACTTATCGACTGCTTTTTGGTCAAAACCCTTTTCGCAAAGCTCCCCGACAACGCCATTTTCGCCAATTTTATCCAGTTTATCAAAGCTTACGCATACGGAGGAGAGCTGTTCTTGTGCAAATCCGCAGCTTGAAAGCATTGCGTTAAGTACTGTCCTGTCATTTATTCTCACGGTAAAATCGCCAATATCAAGTGCCTTTAGCGCCTTTGCCGTGACTGCGATAAGCTCGATCTCACATTCGGGCGAAGGGTCGCCGATAACGTCTATATCGCACTGCATAAACTCACGCAAACGCCCCTTTTGAGGATTTTCCGCACGGTATACCTTGTCCATTTGAATTGCCTTGAACGGCATGGTGAGATTTTGCCGGTTAGCCGCAAAATATCTTGTCAAGGGAAGAGTAAGGTCATATCTAAGACCCAGGTCGCAAAGCTCTCCGCCGCTTGAAAGTGCGCTTTGGAGCTTTTCTCCCCGCTTTAAAATCCTGAAAATAAGGTTGAGATTGTCGCCGCCGTCGCTCTTGTCGAGATTTTCGGCGTCCTCAACGGCAGGCGTCATAATTGCAGAAAACCCGTTTCTGCGGTAAATTTCAAAAATAGTATTCCGAATGTTTTCGCGCAGCTCCGCCTCTTCGGGGAGGTAGTCGCGTGTTCCTTTAACGCACTTTATTTTCATTGCAAGATCCTTTCATATTCGGGACAGATGCCGCACATCTGCCATATTTTCTCTCATTATATCATTTTTCTGTAGTTTTGTCAATAAATAATTCTCCCGGTAAGGCTGTTATTCTTTTACAAGAAGAATCGGATAACCGCCGATATAGGGCTTTATCATATCCGGGTGACATTCTGCGGCAGCGAACAGCTTTTCGGCAAAGCCGTCCTCACGGAGAAACTCACACAGCCTACTTAGCGGCAGGTCCGACACGCTTTTGCAGACGGGTGATACCGTTATCACAAGAAGATCTTTGAGGGAATTTACCCGAAAAGGCCAGATCGCACAGTCAAACGGTTTCAGCTCTCCGAGAGTGCAGCCGTTTTCGGAGAGAGCAGGGCAGAATACCACATTTTCTCCGTCAAATTCCATCGGCATAACATATTCGTTTCCCTGTTTTTTTAAAGAAATACCTAATTTCTGCTCGATTTCTTCCTTAAATTCCCTGAAAATCAGCGGTATTTCCCACTTGTCGCTCTCAACAAAACCGCAGCAAACACGGCATTTTCCGCACTGATTTTCCGATAAAATATTTCTTAACATAAAAATTTTCCCCCATAATGGTTTTCTTTCGTCTTTTTTACCAATATTATGTAACAGCAGTTACATAATATTAAAGTAAAAAAATGATTTAAAATAAGGTAAATTTCCGTCATTATGCTTATTTTAATCTTTTTTCGACTGTTTGTCAAGTCAAGGGGAAAAAATACATTATAGTTTCCAAAAATAATTATTGATGATAATTTACAAAATTTACGTTTATAATGCCTTTTTCGGCAAATTTCCCTTGACATTAAAATTATATCGGGTATAATATAATAAAGTAGTTTTGGTTTTTTTCGGCATATTGCCGAAAGTTTTTGAAAGGATTAATATTATGAGGGCTGCAAACAATAATTTTATCACTCATAACGGAAACCCTACATTGCTAAATTTCAATGAAGCCTCTTATCTGTACGGAGAATTGATAAATTCGGAAATGGAAAAAATAGGAATGAGATATTCCTACAGATATATTCTGAAACCGCTGATAGATAACGAGAGTCTGACGCAGCTTGAGCTTGTCAGGATTACGGGTCAGAAACCGCCGACAATAAGCATTACATTGAGAAATATGGAACGCGACGGGATAGTTACCCGTTCAAAGAATGACGGCGACCGCCGTGAAACGCACGTTTCTTTGACCGAAAAGGGAAGAAAGATGTATTCAAAGGTCGTTGATATTCTTGAAAAATCCGAAAAAATCTTATTCAAGGGCATAAGCGAAAAAGAGCTTAAAACGTTGAATGTCTGGATAGAAAAAATGCGGTTGAATTTAACGGACGTACTAAAGTAAAATAAGGGCTGTGCAAATCAAAGCACAGCCCTTTTTTAATCTCTTTCGAGTGCGGTAATTCCCGAACGAACCATTTTGATAATTCCAAACGGTTTAAGCAGGTCGAGAAAACTGTCTATTTTGAGAGGTTCTCCCGTAAGCTCAAGCATAATGGAGTCTTTGCCCACATCAACGGGCTTTGCCCGGTAGAGATTGGCTATCTCAATGATTTTATGACGGTCCTCTTCGGAGCGTCCTGCCCTGATAAGGATATGCTCACGCTTAACAGCGTCCTCCATAATCCTTACTTCGTGCACGTCGTAGAGTTTAAGAAGTTGGTTTTTTATCTGATTAAGCACCTTTAAATCCGCCGTTACAACGATAGTAAGTCTGGAAATATTAGGCTCTTCCGTTTCAGCGGCGTTAATGCTGGTGATATTGAAACAGCGTCTGCTGAAAAGACCTGAAATACGCAGAAGTACGCCGTTATTGTTATTTGCTTTAACTGAAAGTACATATTCCTGTTCCATTATAATCACGCCTCCAAGTCAATTTCAGTAATCGGGTCAACTACGGGTTTTCCCGCCGGTATCATCGGCAGAACGTTTATATCCCGGTCAATTTTTACCTCTATCATACAAGGCTTGCTTTTTGAAATTTCAAGCGCTTTTTTAAGGACAGGCTCTATATCCTCGTTCTTTTCGATAACAAAAGTTTCTATGCCGAACGCCTCGCCGAGCTTTACATAGTCTATATGACGGTTATCAAGGGTAGTCTGCGAGAAATGCTTGTTGTAGAATAATCTTTGCCACTGACGGACCATTCCGAGAACATTGTTGTTAATAACCATCTCGATAATCGGTATATTATGGGCATAAGCCGTGATAAGCTCGTTCAAATTCATAGCAAAACTGCCGTCGCCTGCGATATTTACAACGGTTTTTTCGGGGCAGCCGACTTTAGCGCCGATAGACGCTCCCAGACCAAATCCCATAGTGCCCAGACCGCCCGATGAAACAAAGCTCCTTGCGTTTTTGAAACGGTAATACTGAGCCGCCCACATCTGATTTTGACCGACCTCCGTGGAGATGACAGCCTCTCCGCCCGTAAGCTCGTCCAGCTTTCTTATGACCGCTTCGGGGGTAACGGGAAACGCCTCTGTGCCCTTAAGAACAGGCTCGCCGAAATCCTTTGCGATTATTTCGTCCGTCCAGGCGTTTTTCTTTTGGGAGATTTTATCGCAAAGCCTTGACAGAGCGGTTTTGACATCTCCCATAACAGTCGTGTAGACCTCGACGTTTTTGTTAAATTCGGCAGGGTCTATATCAATATGAATGATTTTTGCATTTTTTCCGAAAACATTCGGATCGCCTATAACTCTGTCGGAGAAACGTGTGCCCACGCCGATAAATAAATCGCAGGAATTGAGCGCAGCGGCTGCCTTTACCGTGCCGTGCATACCGAGCATACCGATATAGCGTCTGTCAAGCTGATTGAAAGCGCCCTGACCCATAAGCGAGCAGGAAACGGGTGCGTCGCAAAGCTCTGCGAGCCTTGCAAGCTCTTTTTCGGCGTCGGACGAGATAACTCCTCCTCCTGCGTAAATATAAGGACGTTCGCACTGTGCGATAAGCTTTGCCGCCTCTTCTATTTCCTTTTCGGAAATGTCGTCAAAACGCTCAGGTTCAGACTTTCCGAGCGGAGTATATTCGATTTCAGCCGCCGTAATATCCTTCGGAATATCTACCAGCACAGGACCTTTTCTTCCGCTGCCTGCAATTTTAAATGCAAGTTTAAGCGTCAAAGCCAGATCTTTAATATTTTTTACGATAAAATTATGCTTGGTAATCGGCATTGTAACGCCTGTAATATCTACCTCCTGAAAGCTGTCCAGACCCAGCAGATTGCAGGAAACGTTGCCCGTGATAGCAACCAGCGGAATTGAGTCCATATAAGCCGTAGCAAGACCTGTGGTGAGATTTGTTGCACCGGGACCCGAAGTGGCGATAACAACGCCAGTTTTGCCTGTTGCTCTTGCAAATCCGTCTGCTGCGTGGCAGGCGCCCTGCTCGTGCGAGGTTATTATGTGACGGATTTTGTCGCTGTACTTATAAAGGCTGTCGTAGATATTAAGGACAGCTCCGCCCGGATAACCGAAAACAGTATCCGCACCCTCTTCCAAAAGGCACTCGACAATTATATCCGAACCCGATAAAATCATTTAAAAACCCCTCTCTCTTTTTTTGCTTTATATTGTATCGTATTATTTATACCCGAAAACGTATTTATCTTCGTGCAGTTCCTTTGCCATACGGCGAATTACATTACTATTGTATCATAATTGAGCGTTTCTGTCAACGACAAAAATCAATTTTTTTTGCGAATTAAAGAAAACTATCGGAGCAAACTAATTCCGAGGTGATTTTATGAAGAATTTCTGGGAAGGAACGCTCTGCGGCTTTTTAAACGGCTTTTTCGGCAGCGGCGGCGGAGTTCTTGCCGTACCTGTTCTTGAAAAGGAAGGCTGTGAAACGAACGAGGCGCACGCAACTTCTGTGGCTTTTATATTTGCATTGACTTTGGTGACAGCGGTGTCTTACGGTTTTTCGGGAAATCTTGACTTTTCGGGAGCGCTGAAATATATACCGTACGGCATAGCAGGAGCGCTTTGCGGCGCTTTTTTCCTGAAAAAGATAAAATCCGTCTGGCTTAAAAGGATATTCGGCGGCATAATAATCGCGGCGGCTGTGAGGATATTGTTTGTATGACAGAGGCAATAATCGGTTTTTTAACGGGAATACTTGCGTCAATGGGGTTAGGCGGCGGATTTATTCTGGTAGTCTGGCTGACTCTTTTTGAAAACGTCGGACAGAAATCGGCGCAGGGGATAAACGTGCTTTTTTTCCTACCGATAGCGTTTATAGCGTTGATTTTACATCTGAAAAATCATCTTGTCAATAAAACGCTTGTAAAGAAAATGCTGTTCGGCGGCATATTGGGGGCGATAATCGGCACGGTGGGTTCAAATCTTATCGCAAACGACTTGCTGAGAAAGCTTTTTGCGCTGTTTTTGATAGCTTTCGGGCTTAGAGAGCTGTTTTCGGCAAACCCTGCCAAAGACGCAAAAAAAGCATAAAAAAGTCCCGCACTTTTAAAAGTGCGGGTATATAAAAGGTGAAACGGAAGGTCAGCTTTCAAACAGCTTTTCGGCAATTATCTCCCTTGCCAGTCTGTTAATTTTTTCAAGATTTTCAGCAAGCACATACATTTGACCTGTTGAGTCGTTTTTTTCAGCAACAATATTATCTGCGATTTTTCCGCTGATTTCATCTTCTTCGACAAGCAGCGAGATAAGCTCTTTGACTTTTTCGTTTTCAAGGTCTTTTTTGCGAATGTAAAGGTTGTAGTTGACTTTATCGTAATCGCTTCGGTAAAAATAAATTCTGTAGCAAACCGTTTCCTCGTCGATTTCGGGAACAATGACGTTGCGCTTGTCTTTTATAAATTCAAGGGTCTTGGTGTAATTTTCATTTAAAGAGAAAAAATCCGCATTTACAACGTTTTTTCTAAGATCTATATTACCGATTGATTTTGCGTCCCCGGCGCTTTTATATTCGTCGGTAAACACCTTTAAAAATTCATTTATCTTTTCGGGTTTTATGGTAATACCGCCGAAAACGTCTTTAAGCCATACGGTACATTCCGTATATCCTTCGGACAGGATTTTCTGGCTGTTTTTTGATTTATAGCTGCCGACATTGGTTATAACTCTGTCTATTGCGTCGCTGCATTTCTCGTATTCGCCTCCGTCGCTTATAAGTCTGTACTGCGGAGTGTAGCTCCTGATAAAGCTTGTGCCGTCTTTCAGCTTATATTCAAACGCAATTCCGCCTGTGGTAAGTTTATTTCCGTATTCCTCCAGAAGTTCGGCGTGATTTTTGCGGAACTGCTCAATATCCTCGCTTTCGGTGTATCTGATACCGATTGTTTCGACATATTCTATATCGTTTAATTCGGGCAGTTTATATTTCAATCCGAATGTGCCTGTGCAGTCGATTATAAGCATAAAGCCCGAAATTACCGCAAAAGAACCTGCATAAACCGCCGCACCCTTTGCGAAATTCTTCCGGCCTCGGCGCATTGAAATTTCAAATGCCAGAAATATCACGGTACATAATATTGCCGATGAGATAAGTCGCTCGGAAAAATTTACAGAAAAAGAAACAGTCATTAAGCCGAAAAATGAACCGAAAATCATACTCTCCGCAATAAAGACCGTGCCGAATAATACGGCATAATATCCGTATTTGTGCCCGAAAACGTTTCTCGTGCGTTCTGTTTTTCTGAATTTTGTGAGGAAAAATGCCCCCGCAGCAAGAAAAATCGTTTCAAGAATCCATATTAACATATTCGGCATTTTTGCGGCGTAAACTGCGGAAATATTCTCAAGGTAAACAGCATCATAGTCTGTGTTGGAATCTATCGGCAGAAATTTTTCAAAAAAACCCTTGACAGTATTGAAAGCGACCAAAGGCGAAGGCGTAAGACCTATGGAATTATCATAGAGGGCTTGGTTATTGTATCCCGTTATGCTGTTTGTGAAAAAACCTGCGATACAGGGTATAAGGTATATCGACGCAATTATGAGAATTATTGCACAGGCGGCAGCACCCGACCTTTTTCCGCATATCGAAGCAGCCGCCGCTCCTATTACATACAGTAAAGTAAGAGCAAAAAACACTGTTATTACTACATAAAAGTAGTATTTGACAAAAAACTGCGATTGTAAAAAGTCCGCTGCTGCCGATACTATCGGGACAGATATTGCCGACAGCAAGAAAAACGGCAGAACGCTTATCGCATATCCCGAAATAAAATCTCCCCAAAAGCGCATACTGTGAGTTAAGGGCAGACTTCCCAGCATATCCGTCCTGTGCTTGCAAAGGAAGAAATCAAAGCTCGTTAACGCTGTTAATATCGTGTAGAACGACATTATCACCAAAGCTATGCAAAAAATTGTCGTTGAGTACGTAAAATATTCGTATCGCCAACCAAAATCATATACGCCCGACGCTTTTACGAGAATTACCGCCGAGAGCTGCACAAAGGACAGCAGACCGAGTATGGCGCTGAGTATCGGCAAGGTCTTGCTTACCGAAAGCTTGTAGCGAAAATATTTCAGGAAAAAATCAGCTGTCGAGTTGGGTTTTATCATAGCCCAGCGCCTCCATTTCGTAGATGAATATTTCCTCAAGCGAAAGCGGTATAAGGTCACAAAATGACGGATTTTCCGCCTTTACAGAGTTTAAACTCCTGTCTGCGTCGCCCTTGGCGATAATATAGGTAAGTCCTGCCTTGTGTTCCACAAGAAGAATATCGAGATTTGGAAAATCGTCTTTTGTGACCTCTTTGTCAAAGGACGCCTGAATTTTGTGGATATTTCCTTTAAGCTCTGACAGATCCTTTGTGAAGATTATTTTACCCTTGTGCAGCATACCCACCATATTGCAAAATTCCTCTACTTCTTTGAGATTATGCGAGGAGATAACGATTGTCATTTCGCTGTCCGACATAGCCTCTATCATCATTTTTTTAACGGCTATTCGCATAGACGGGTCAAGTCCGTCAAACGCCTCATCGAGGAAAAGATAATCTGGTCTTGCGGAAATAGCGCATATAACCGCCGCCTGACGTTTCATTCCTTTTGAGAACGACGAGGTTTTCTTGTTAAGCGGAAGTTCCAATACTCCGTGAAGACGATTGAAAATTTCGTCCGAAAAATTAGGGTAGAAAGTCTTGTAGAATTTCTTCATTTGATTGAGCGTCATATTTGAATACTGCGCAGTTTCATCGCTTATGAAAATGAGCTTTTGCTTTACCTTGGCATTGTCAAAAACAGGCGCTCCGTCAATTGAAACAATCCCCTTATCGGCTTTATAAACGCCCGTAAGAAGTCTCAGCATTGTGGATTTTCCTGCGCCGTTCGAGCCTAAAAGTCCGTAAGCCGTTCCCTTTGGTATTTCAAGAGTAATATCATCAAGAGCGGTAAATCCGTCAAATTTTTTCGTAACATTTTCAAATTTTATCATATACATCACCTCAAAAAATATTGCCTGATATTTTATTCTGCGAGTTTGAGAATAAGTTCGACTGCCCGTTTTTCATCGGATTTTGCTATTTTGTAAATCATTGTGTTGTCCATTATTAAAACTCTTTCAGACAGCTCCTCTTTCTCAGAATTTTCGGCGAGCGACAAAAGCTCTTTTGCAATTTCGCTGTCGGATGTGAAATCAAAATACAGATAATCGTCGCCGTTTACTATCTTTGCAGTATAGGTGCGGTGTTCTCCCTGTTCAATATCTGCGTTTTCTGTGATATTTTCGGGATTGCTGATAAACGCAAGCGTTTTTTCATACGGAGCATAGATATAGTAATTATCCGCCTGTTCGGCGCCGTTCTTCGTGTAACGAGCAGTTATCACATATGACGTGCCTTTTTGCTGAAGTTCGGTCGAAAAATGTTCCTTTATATCGTTCAGCAGTATTTGTCTGAATTCATCGTTTTTTGAGGGCTTTATGGCGAAAGTGACGGCCTTCGAGTCGGATGTAATTGAACCCGTAAATCTGAGTTTTGAATAGTCCTCGCTGTTTAAAACTCCGTAGAGGTTTGTTCCGCTTGTAGGCAGGTCAGCAAAAATATTGAAAAACTCTCTTACAGCATCGTTTCCCTTTGAAGAGGAATACACTCTTTTCAGCTTATATCCGCTTTTCAGATGATAGGTTATAGATATATCATATCCAGTTTCGATTTTTGACTTGTCCGAAAGGAGCTTTTTGTGCCCGGAAATAATAGTTTCGATCGTCGACTTGTCGTCATATATAAATTTGTTTTCTCTTTCCGTTGCGGGTATGAAATTGCTTTCCATTTCAATGCTGTAAACCTCGTCTGCATTCGGCACGATTTCTGCAATCCCAAGACCGCCCGTGGATTTTGTTATGCCGTAAAACGCAAAACACACAGCACATATCGCCGCATATTTCAAAATACTTTTCGGGAGCTTTTTTAAGCTGCCGTTGTGTTCGGTTTCAATTACGAAGAAAATCGCCAGACCTGCCAAAGTTCCTACAATAAGTCCCGTATTGGTGAAATCGTTTGCGTCTATCATAAACGTGAATCCCATAACACCGATGACCAAAAGCGTTGAAAATACTGCGTAAGCGCCTTTGTATACGAAATCTTTTCCTACAAGTTCGGCTTTTCGGTATTTTCCGAGGAAAAACGCTCCTGCTGCATAAATTACGGTAAGAGCAATCATCACGGCATATTGTGCGGGAGAAACAGGCGAAAAACTGTCCGCTGTTCCGAAAAATACGTTTCCACCGTTCTCCAAGCCGAACCACATCGTGTATAAACTGAAAAAAGGTCCTGCCGGAGCAAGCGCGGTTATTGCTGAGATATTTTCGATAGCGCTGCTGTCAACTCCCAAAGCGTTTGCAGAAACAAAAATGCTGTACAGCAATACAATTCCTGCCGTTAAGAAAAAACCCAAAAGTGAAAATAATACCGAAGAGCTTATTTTTCCGCAGCAGGAAACGACAAGTGACGATAGGGTATATGCCGAAACCAGAACTATCAGTAAAACAAGAGCACTTTGCGACATATAGCTGAAAAAATACGCATATCTTTCCGGATCCAATGATGATATATCCTGTGCCATTATCAGAATATACGGCATAGACAGCGCAAACGGCACGGCAGCCGCCGTAAGTCCCGAAAGAAAATCTCCGAAAAATCTTTCCCTGTAGTTGAGCGGAAGACTGCCTATCATATCAATGCGTGCGTGTCTGTTGTAAAAATCAAACGAAACGATAGGCGTTATCAGCGCAAGTATGACAAGAGCAATCAGAAAAGCAATAAACAAAGTATAGTTGTAAATAGCGATAAATATTTCAAGATTCATTAGTAAAGGTCCGTTATCCGTATTGCGGACAAGAATATCGACCAGCGTAAGTATTGTCGGAATTCCTGCAAGGGTCAATATGATATTTGCAATCATAATGCCTCGAAGGCTGTTCAGTTTATAGATAAAATATTTGGCGAAAAAGCTGTTTTTCATTCAAAAATCACTCCTGTTCAGATGAAATATCGTTTACAATTTTTATCAGCTCGTCCTTTGAAAGTCCCTGAGAGAGAGCAAGCTTTACCGCTTTTACAAACTCTTCCGACATCTGCTGATTAAGATTTACTATATATTTTGAATGAGGAGAAACATAACTTCCCTTTGCAGGAACAGAGTAGATAAGTCCCTGCCGTTCAAGCTCAGCATAAGTTTTCTGCACAGTATTCGGGTTTATGGTAAGCTCTTTTGCTATTTCTCTTACCGCAGGGAGTTTTTCTCCCTCTTTCATTTCTCCGCTTATGATAAGCTCCGTTATTCTCATGCGCAGCTGCTCGTATATCGGTGCCCCTCCCTTTAGCCGCATTGTAAACATATATATTATCCTTCCGTTAATTTCGGTTTATAACCGCAAATTTCTCTAATCTGTATTACTTGTATTAGTACAGTTGCATTATAACACTAAAATTTTCGTTTGTCAATAGTTTTTAAAAAATTTTAGAAAAAAATTCTCCCCGACCAAAATCGGGGAGAATTATAACTTGTAATTTCGTGAAATTACTTGAGTTCGATCTTAGCGCCTGCCTCTTCGAGCTTAGCCTTGAGCTCTTCAGCCTCAGCCTTTGCAACGCCTTCCTTGATAGCCTTAGGAGCAGCCTCAACAAGCTCCTTAGCCTCTTTAAGTCCCAGACCGCAAACGTCCTTAACAGCCTTGATAACAGCCATCTTAGCGTCACCGAAAGAAGTAAGAACAACGTCAAATTCGGTCTTTTCCTCAGCAGCAGCACCGCCAGCGGCAGCACCTGCGGCAGGAGCAGCAGCGACAGCAGCAGCGGATACGCCGAATTCCTCTTCGAGAGCCTTTACAAGCTCGTTAAGTTCAAGAACAGAAAGCTCTTTTACTTCGTCAATAATCTTAGTAATCTTTTCAGAAGCCATTTCAATTTACCTCCATAATATGTTTTTTAAGTTGATTTAAGCGGCAATCAAGCCGATTTTTCCGCAAGTCAAGCGGACTCGCCCTGTTTTTTCTCGATTTCGCTGATAGCGATAGCAAGACGCTGCATAGGCGACTGCAGCATAAATACCAGCTGAGAAAGCAGAGTTTCCTTGGAAGGCAGCTTAGCGTAAGCCTCAACCTCTTCCTTGGAGATGACCTTACCGTCCACGAAACCTAGCTTGATAGAGAACTGACCCTTAGAGTCCTCAGCCTTTTTGTTGAGGACCTTCGGAGCTGCAATTATATCCTCTTCGGACAGCGCAATAGCGGTCGTTCCCGAAAGAGCAGCGTCAAGTCCCTCAATTCCTGCGGCGTTGCAGGCACGCTTTAGCAGAGTATTCTTAACTACAAAATATTCCACGCCGTTTTCACGAAGCTCTTTACGAAGCTTTGTATCGTCTTCAACGGAAATTCCCTTGTAGTCGACAAGTACGCCGCCGGCAGCCTTTTTCAGCTTTTCCGTCAATTCCTCGACGAACTGCTGCTTTTTAGCGATAACGCTCTGACTGGGCATTTTATTCACTCCTTACACAGAATAATTTGCTGTCAAAAAACAAAAACCCCTCTGTAAAAGACAGAAAGGGAGAACAGATTTCGCAAAAATCAAATCCCGTTCTTCGGCAGGCGAGGCGTATAGCCGCATTATAGAATTTCTTCCACCTGCTGTCTTTAGAACAGCAAGATTATTATACCACGTTGACCCGAATTTGTCAATAGTTTTTTCAAAAAAACTTGACTTTTTTTGAAAATTGTTCTAAAATATATGAAGATGACCGAAAGGCGGTGTTTTTTTGAAAAGAGCAACAGCTTTGCTGATAATTTTATCGTCGTTTTTGCTTGTTTCCTGTGCAAAATCTCCAAAAAAGTCAGAGGAGCATTTTCCTGCGATGGACACATACATTACAGTCGAGGCTTACGGTGAAAATTCCGATAAAGCGGTAAGAGAGGTGCGTTCACGGGTAGAATATCTTGAAAAGCTCTGGTCTGCGACCGATGAAAACAGCGAGATTTACGCTCTCAATCACGGCAAAGACCCCGAACTTTCAAAAGAAACTCTTGATTTGGCGAAATATTCCCTGGAGATGTCTGAGAAAACAGACGGCGCATTTGACCCGACGATATATCCCGTTTTGACTGCGTGGGGATTTACAACCGAAAATTATCGAATTCCCGACAGCGGCGAACTGTCCGAACTGCTCGGAAATGTCGGCTATAAAAATGTAGTAATTGACGGAGAAAAAATCGTCCTGAAAAGGGGAATGATGCTTGATTTCGGCGGTTCCGCAAAGGGTGCGGCAAGCGATTACTGTGCGGAAATTATGCGTGAAAACGGCATAAAATCGGCTCTGATAAATCTGGGCGGAAATATTTATGCTCTCGGGGAACGCACTGACGGTAAAAAGTGGCGGATAGGAATAGCCGACCCCGAAAATCCTTCGGAAAATGCGGGAATACTTGACGTTTCAGATCGCGCTGTCGTTACTTCGGGAAACTACGAGCGAAATTTCACGCTAAACGGAAAAACCTACGGACACATTATCGACCCGAAAACAGGCTTTCCTGCGGATAACGACCTGCTGTCGGTCACAGTAGTTTCAGAGGAAGGACGTCTTTGCGACACGCTTTCCACGGCACTTTTCGTTATGGGCAAAGATAAAGCCGCAGATTACTGGAAAGCAGTCGGCGGCTTTGAGATGATAATGATAGAAAAAAGCGGAAATATTTTCGTTACAGACGGGATATTCGGAGATTTTTCCTCCGAAAGAGCAGTCTTTTGCATAGACAACGCCGAATAGCCTTACACACGGGATTTTTTCGGTTTTCCCAATCGCCGGTAAACCGTGATGTACATTGTGGTAAAGCAGGCTATGCCGCCGATCGCATTTGAGATAGGTTCTGCGAGGAAAACTCCGTTGACGCCGAAACCTGCCTGCGGAAGAATTATCGTAAGCGGTATAACAATGATAGCTTTTCTCAGCAGCGAGAAGAAAATAGCCTTTCCCGAATAGCCCAGAGCCTGATATGTTGACTGTCCCGTAAACTGAAAAGCCATAAAAATAAATCCGAAGAAGTAAATATGAAGAGCATTCACGCCGTTTTCGAGCATCTGAGTATCGTCAGTGAAGATGTTCATGAGGAATTTCGGCTCAAGCAGGACAAAAATCCACGCAACCGCCGTATAAATGAACCCCAGAAAGGCTGTAAATTTTATGCCTTGCCTTACACGGTCGAATTCATTTGCGCCGTAGTTATAACCGAGAACAGGGTGCGCTCCGTGAGTAATGCCTTGTACGGGGAGCTGAAGAATATCCCTCACCGAGCTTATTACAGTCATAATTCCGATATACAAATCTCCGCCGTAAATTTTCAGCATAGAATTGCAGACGACCTGTACCGCACAGTTCGTACCCTGAACGATAAATCCCGACAGACCCAGCGTCGTTATTTTTCCTGCAAGCCGCGGGTCTATTTTGAGATATTTTTTCTGTATTTTCAGCAGAGCTTTTTTGCCCGTGAGAAATTTTACCACCCATACCGCCGATACTGCCTGACTTATGACCGTAGCAATAGCAGCTCCCGAAATGCCCATACCGAATACGATTATAAAAAGCTGGTCAAGCGCAATATTAAGTCCTGCACCGATGATAGTTGTAAGCATTCCAGTTTTGGGAAAGCCCTGTGCGTTTATAAATCCGTTCAAGCCCGTGGACAGCATAAGAAAAGGCGTTCCCATAAGATATATCTTCAGATAATCGTCTGCGTAAACGTAAGAGTCATCGCTTGCACCGAAGAGATAAAGTATAGGTTTTCTGAAAATAAAGCATAAAGCCGTTAATACCACCGAACAGCATAACAGCAGGGAAAAGGTGTTTCCGAGGATTTTGCACGCTCTGTCCTCTTCCTTAGCACCTCTTGCGATAGCGAAGAGCGGCGTACCGCCCATACCGAAGAGGTTTGTAAACGCAGCAATAAGCATAGTTATCGGGAAAACCAGTCCTATTCCCGTAAGAGCGAGATTGTCCGTATCCGAGAGATGCCCAATATAGATACGGTCGACAACGTTATACATAAGCTGTGTAAGCTGCGCCAGTACCAGCGGTATTGCCTGAGAAACAATATTCTTCTTTACCGAGCCTTTTGAAAAGTCGTTAGTCATAAAAACCCTTCTTTTTTGGGATCATATCTTAGTTTCACCCTTCATTTTATTCGGCGGCAGCCGTTTCCTGAAGTTTTTTCATAGATTTGAACTCAACCGCTGCCATAATTATTCCGATAACGGCGGAAATAAAGTCCGCAATAGGACCCGTAAACAAAATTCCGTCTATTCCGAAGAAAATCGGCAGCACGATAAGCAGCGGCAAAAAGAATATGATCTGTCTTGTAAGCGACAGAAACACGCCCTTGATAGGCTTTCCTATTGATGTAAAGAATGTTGAAGTTATCGGCTGAATACAAACCATAGGCGTCAGCATAAGAAAAATCCTGAAAAATTTCGAGCCGAATTCAAAATAAATATCCGGTTCATCGCTGCCGAAAAGCGAAAGTATCTCTTTCGGGAAAACCTGGAACATTATAAACGAAACGATCGAGATAGCCGCTGCGACTGTCATAGCCAGCCTGTATGCCTTTCTTACTCTGTCATATTTTCGAGCGCCGTAATTATAGCTTTCAATCGGCTGCGAGCCTTGTCCCAGACCTATCACCACCGAGAAAATCACCTGATTTACCTTCATAACAATCCCCGCACAGGCAAGCGGTATTGCTTCCCCGTAAACCGAGGCTGCGCCGTAATTTTTCAGAGAGTTGTTAAGAACTATCTGCACGACCATCATAGCGATCTGATTAAAGAACGACGCCATTCCGATCGACGCAATTTTCAGCGTGTAACCGAGCTTTATTTTAAAGTGAGCCAAAGTAAGCTTTACTGTCTTGAAATGAAAGAGGTAAACCGCTACCATAACCGCAGATATAAACTGTCCGATAATAGTGGCAAGCGCAGCGCCTTTCATTCCCTGATCAAGACCGAGTACAAAAACGGCGTCAAGGATCGTATTTATAACAGCGCCGACAAGATTGCTAAGCATTGCAAACCGAGGGCTGCCGTCCGCCCTTATTATATGACCTCCACCCGTTGATAAGACCAGAAACGGAAAACCTATCGAGGTTATGCTTACATAGTCCTGCGCATACGGGAGAACGTCGTCGGGCGAGCCGAACAATTTCAAAAGCGGCGTCAGAAAGCACATCGTGACAGCCGCCAGTACCAGTCCGCATATAGTCAGCATTGTGACTGCATTTCCGATAAAGAACGGGGCTTTGTCGTTTTCGCCTCTTCCCATAGAAAGATTGAAACAGGACGCGCCGCCTATTCCGAAGAGCAGCGAAAGCGATATGCAGGACGTTGACAGGGGAAAGGCGATATTTGTGGCGGAGTTTCCGAGCAGACCTACTGCCTGTCCGATAAAAAGCTGGTCAACAATATTGTACAGTGCGCCGACAAGCATAGCAATAATGCTTGGTACGGCAAATTTCACCATAAGCTTTGAAACAGTTTCCGAGCCGAGCGGATTATCTTTTTCATTTTCCAACATTCAAAAACTTCCTTAAAATAAAATTGGTAACTTCCGGTTACATTTTTCTGCCGAGGACTTTTTTAAAATATTCGCTTGCGTCTTTGTCCTTCATCAGAGCGTTTACAATATCAATATATCCGAAAACGGGGACAGCGCCTTCCCTGCAAAGAGCCGCAGTACCGGCATATCTTGCCTCAAGAATACTGTGCGGAGGAACTGCAAAAACCTCCCGTCCCTGTTCGACAGCGTGCTGAGCCGTCAGCAGACAGCCGCTTACCTCTCCTGCCTCAATAACGACCGTTCCGTAGGATAATCCCGAAATAATACGGTTTCTGTGCTGAAAATAGCCGCCCCAAGTCTTTGCAAACGGAAGAAGCTCGCTTATAACAGCGCCGCCGCTTTCGACAATCCTGCGCTTTAAATTGCCGCTCCCTTTCGGGTAATCCACCAGAATACCGCAGCCGCATACTCCGATAGTTCTTCCGCCTGCGTCAAGACAGGCTTTATGTACAGCCGTGTCCAGCCCGAAAGCAAGTCCGCTCGTGACAACTACGCCCAGTTTTACAAGCGGAGAAATCAGCGTTTTGGTCACGTTATAGCTGTATTCCGAGGCATCTCTCGTTCCTACCGCCGAAACGGTCAGAGCCTTGTCCAGACCGCTTAAATCGCCTGCACAGAAAAGAACGACAGGCGGATTTTCAATATTTCTGAGAAGTTTCGGATAATCCTTGCTGTCAAGAGTAACGATTTTGACATTATTCTTTTTGCAGAGGCTCATAATTTCGTAAATTGAGCTGTTTCTTGTTTCTTTGGCACGGCTTGTTTCATCATCGGAGAGAAATTCGATTTTTCCGTCACGCACCGCTTTTGCCGCCTCTGTAACGTCATAATCATACATTGACAGAATAAGCATAGTTTTCGGATTATAAGGACCCATAACGATAAGGAGCCAAAGCCACACTTCGACGGGAATAGACTCTTCAAAGTCCGGTTTTATATAATCTGACACAATTTTCACTCCCAAGATATTGTCCGTAATTGCAGTAAAAATGCAAAAAGCCGACAGGCTTTTCGGATAACCAACCGTATTATAGCATATTTCTGCAAAAAAATCAAGAGGGCTGACTTTGCATTTCTTCGAATATCGTTGACAAATCACGAATAATGTGCTATAATCTGTTTATATTCAATATGAAAGGAGGAGCTATGAAAGTAACGCTTAATCCCGACAAAGAGGTAGTAAAGACGGTAAAGGAAGGCTTAAAGCGCACGGGCGGCTATTGTCCGTGCAGGAGAGAAAAGAACGAGGACACAAAATGTATGTGTACTGAATTTAAAAAGCAGCTTGACGACCCGAATTTTGAGGGTTTTTGTCATTGTATGCTTTATTATAAATCATTGTGATTGTGGGAGGAGAAAATTATGTCCGAAATCAAGCTGAACAAGAGCAATTTTGACGCAGAGGTCTTAAATTCCGATAAGCCCGTGCTGGTGGATTTTTGGGCGGAATGGTGCGGACCGTGCAAAATGCTTTCGCCGGTGGTTTCCGAGATAGCAGAAGAATACAGCGGCAAAGTAAAAGTCTGCAAGCTCAATATTGACGAAGAGCCGTCGCTTGCACAAAAATACAGCGTGGAATATATTCCCACGCTGATAGTATTCAGGAACGGAAAACCCGAAAATAATTCGGTAGGTTTTGTTCCAAAGGAAAAAATCGAGGAAATGCTCAAAAGTTAAACCGTGATAAAATCCCGAATTTTATCAAACGTTTTCTGTCCTATTCCCGAAACGTTGATAATTTCTTCAATGCTTTTAAATCCGCCGTTTTCATTTCTGTATTGAATGATTGCGGCGGATTTTCCTTCGCCTATCCCGTCAAGCCGTAAAAGCTCTCCGGCAGTCGCAGTATTTATGTTGATTTTATCGTCGGTGTCTGAAACGGGTGATTTATCGGGAATAATTTCGGACGAAGAAACGTCGTTATTCATTTCGGAAGAACTTTCTTCAGCGGATTTTTCCGCCGAACTGCTTGTTTCGGAAGAGCTTTCTTCGGTGTTTTTGCCGTAAACGGGAAGAGTTTTTTCTTCGCTTTGCTGTTCCGAAACAGTCCCCGATGAGTCCGAAATTTCCACAACGTCAAGAACGACCGCCTGTTTGACTTCGGGGAAAGCGTTTCTTGAAAAAACAAGCACAAAAGCGGCGCAGATGACAACGCCTATAGCCGTCTTTATGACAAGCAGTGCCTTTTGCGCTTTTTCTTCGGAATGATTTTTCATAAAACGCTCCTTTAAACGTATCGTCCTGCGGCAGTGCCGACATAAAATCTTGACAAAACACAGTCCAAGGTGTATAATTGTTTTGTTCCGATCATATTTTGCAAATTCGTCCGTAATTTGTATCTGTCCCGTTTTACAGCGGCGATAAATTCAAAAAATCGGGATATTATTTTATTGAGGATTGATAAAATGAAACATAATAAAACAGCGCCCGACCGCTATTTAACCGGATTTAAAGACGGTCTGCCGATTGCTTTGGGGTATCTTTCGGTGTCATTTACGTTCGGGATAACAGCCGTCGGTATGGGCATACCTCCGCTTGCGGCGGTGCTTATCTCAATGACGAACCTCACCTCCGCAGGACAGCTTGCGGGAGTGACGATAATATCGGCAGGCGGCGGTTTTCTTGAAACAGCATTAGCGCAGTTTATAATAAATCTTCGCTATGCGCTGATGAGCCTGTCGCTCTCGCAAAAGCTGAATGGCAAATACAGCACGCTCCACCGCATAATAAGCTCTTTCGGGATAACCGACGAGATTTTTGCCGTAGCCTCGGGCAAGAGCGGAGAAATAAGCCCGAAATATATGTACGGACTTATAACTCTCCCGTACATTTTTTGGGCAGCAGGAACGGCGGCCGGCGCATTTTTGGGAAAAGTCCTTCCCGAAAACATCAAATCCGCCTTAGGAATAGCGATTTACGGTATGTTTATAGCGATAGTCATTCCTCCTGCCAAAAAAAGCAAAGGAGTGCTCGTGACAGCCGCCGCCGCAGCGGCTCTAAGCTGCCTTATTTATTACGTGCCGCTTTTTCAGGGCATTTCTTCGGGAATATCCGTAATAATCTGCACGGTAATAGCGGCGGCAGTCGGCGCACTTTTATTCCCCCGAAAGGAAAAAGAGGAGGAACAAAATGTCTGACGCTGCGTATCTTTATCTCAGCATAGCCGTTATGGCGGTGGTTACATATCTGATAAGAATGATACCGCTGACGGTTTTCAGAAAGAAGATAAAGTCAAAATTTATCCTTGATTTTCTGTATTATGTGCCGTATGCCGTGCTGAGCGCCATGACAATCCCTGCCGTTTTTTACAGCGGAAACAGCGTTATAGGCGCTGCGGCAGGAGTTGTCGTTGCGGTGATTTTGGCGTTTTTTGAGAGAGGACTGCTCACAGTAGCGGTCTTCGCCTGCGGCGGCGTTTTCCTGACAGAATTTTTAATGCAATTTTTTTAAGAATTGCTGACTTCGATAAACTTTTCAAGAGTTTCAAACGCCTTGCCTGAGTCGATTATTTCCGCTGCGAGCTTTATGCCGTCTTTCATCGTTTCAGCTTTTCCGCCGATGAGCAGCGCAGCGCCCGCATTCATCAGGACAGCGTTTCTCTTGTGACCTTTTTCGCCTTTGAGGATTTTTCTTGTTATTTCTGCGTTTTCTTCGGGAGAACCGCCCACAAGGTCGGATTTCATGCAGCGTTCAAGCCCGAAATCTTCGGGAGAGATAGTGTAGGTCTTGAACCAGCCGTCCTTAAACTCACAAACGGCAGTCGGCGCCGAGAGAGAAATCTCGTCCAGTTTATCCTTGCCGTAAACGACCATTCCCCGTTTTACGCCGAGGCTTATGAGGACCTGCGCCAGCGGTTCTACCAGATACTCGTCATAAACGCCGAGGAGCTGTGATTTGGGACTTCCGGGATTGGTAAGCGGACCTAAAATATTGAAAACCGTCCTGAAACCGAGTTCTTTGCGTATTGCGCCGACATATTTCATTGAAGTATGGTATTTCTGTGCGAAGAAGAAACACATTCCTACCTTTTCGAGCAGCTCAACGCACTTTTCGGGTTCCTGCTGGATATTAACGCCCAGCGCCTCAAGGCAGTCCGCCGTACCGCATTTTGATGAGGCGGCACGGTTTCCGTGCTTAGCGACCTTCATACCGCCTGCCGCTGCCACCAGAGCCGAAGTAGTGGAAATATTAAAGCTGTGAGCGTTATCTCCGCCTGTACCGACTATCTCGAAAATATCCATACCCGTGTCGACTTTTGTTGCGTGGTCGCGCATAGCCGCCGCACAGCCTGCTATTTCGTCGATAGTTTCAGCCTTTGCGCTTTTCGTGGAAAGCGAGGCGAGAAATGCCGCATTCTGAGTAGGCGTAGACTGACCGCTCATAATCTCGTTCATAACGGAATAAGCCTCGTCATAGGTCAAATCCTGCTTGTTTACGACTTTTTCAATTGCTTCCTTTATCATATTATCCGTCTCCTTTATAGTATAAATTTCAAATACCCGTCCGCTTGATTAAAGCGTGCGGGTATTTTTTACGCAGTATTAAAGCAGTTTTCTGTAAAGCTCTGCAATTTCCTCAACAGAAGTATCTCTGGGATTTCCGGGGCGGCAGGCGTCTGCGAAAGCGGACTCCGAAAGGAACTGAATATCTTCCTCTTTGACAATATCACGGAGATTATCGGGAATTCCGACGTCCTTTGAAAGCTGTTTTACAGCGTCCACAGCAGCTTTTCTGTATTCCTCCTGCGACATATTCTCGGTATTTTTGACGCCCATTGCCTTTGCAATATCACGGTATTTTTCGCCCGTAACAGGAGCGTTATATTCCATAACGGTAGGAAGAATGATAGCGTTGGCAATTCCGTGAGGCGTGTCGTAGAGAGCGCCGAGCGGATGCGCCATAGAATGAACTATGCCCAGACCTACATTGGAAAATCCCATTCCGGCAACATACTGACCCAGAGCCATACCTTCTCTGCCGTCGGGAGTATTGTCAACAGCGCCTCTGAGCGACCTTGCGATAATTTCGATAGCTTTGAGGTGGAACATATCCGAAAGCTCCCAAGCACCCTTTGTGATATAGCCTTCAATAGCGTGAGTAAGAGCGTCCATACCCGTAGCCGCAGTAAGTCCTTTCGGCATTGTACTCATCATATCGGGGTCTACTACCGCTACAACGGGAATATCGTGCGGGTCTACGCAAACCATTTTTCTGTTCTTTTCCTCGTCGGTAATGACGTAGTTTATAGTAACCTCTGCTGCCGTGCCTGCTGTCGTAGGAACAGCAATAATCGGTACAGAAGGCTTTTTTGTGGGCGCAACGCCCTCAAGACTTCTCACGTCCGAAAATTCGGGGTTATTGATGATAATTCCGATACCCTTTGAAGTATCCATTGAAGAACCGCCGCCTACGGCTATAAGATAATCTGCGCCGCACTTCTTAAACTCCTCAACGCCGTGCTGTACGTTCTTTATGGTAGGATTTGCCTTTATATCGCTGTATATTTCGTAAGCCAGACCTGCTTTGTCAAGAATATCGGTGACTTTTTTGGTCACTCCGAATTTAATGAGGTCCGGGTCCGAGCAAATAAGCGCCTTTTTAAAGCCTCTGTTCTTTGCCTCTTCGGCAACAGCCGCAAGAGCGCCTTTGCCGTGATAAGATGTTTCGTTGAGGATAAAACGGTTCATGGTAAAAATCCTTTCTGTTTTCAGTATATTTTTCGGCTCGCCGCCGCCCCGTCGGACAGCAGCAAGCGTATGCGCAAACATAACATATGATGAATTTATATCACCTTATGCCACAGACTCATTATATCATTTTTCACATTTTTTGTCAACGGTTTTTTAAAAATTTTGTGTAATCGGATAATTCTTTTTGCACCTTTAAACGTTCGGAAATATTTTTATTGACAAATTCGACAAATTATTGTAAAATATATATACGAGTGCTTAAGTTTCGTATTATGAAAAACAGGTCTTGTGTGTGCTTTAAGGAGGAAATATGAAGAAAAAGTTGGGTCTTAATAAAAAAATAATCATCTGTGTAAGTATTCTCACGGCAATCGTGCTTATGATTTCATCTTTTGTGGGCTTTTTTGTTTCCAGAGATATGGTTTTCAGTGAAAGCGAGGAAAAGGTAATCAACGAGCTGAAGTATCAGTCGTCGATACTTGACGGCTGGATAGAAAAACAGCAGATAATCGTATCGGATATAGCGAGTTTCTCTGCGTCATTCCACCCCAACGAAACGGAAATCAGGGAGATGCTTGTTGCTGCGTGCGAAGGTTCTGACGGAGTAATGTACTCTTCATACATATCCTACCCCGAAAATATCACATATTTCGATAATGCAGATATAGAGCTTCCGCCCGATTTTATCGTAATGGAAAGAGGCTGGTATATAGCGGCAGAGGCGGCAAAAGGAGAGCCTATCTGCACTTCGCCGTATATTGACTTTAACACGGGCAAAATGATTATCACGGTAGCTGCGGCAGGATACAATTCAGACGGTTCGCTGTATGCGCTAGGCGGCGGCGACGTGTATATCGACCAGCTTATACAAAACTGCGAGTCAATACATATCTTCGATAACGCATATCCTTTCCTTATAGACTCTGACGGAAATATCCTTGTTCATCATAACGACGAATATCTTCCCAAAATAGTCGGCGAAGATACGGTTTTCACCAATATAGGCGATATTCCCGCATATCAGGAAAAAACCGAAGTAGGTGCGATGACCGTTAAAAACGACTACGACGGAGTAAAGCGCATAATCGGCACAGTTGAGCTTTCCAACGGCTGGACATTGGGTTACGCAATAGATTACAACACCTTCGTAAGCGGACTTACGGGACTTCTTGTTATACAGCTTGCGATAGTGGTAGTTTCCGTGCTTGTGGTTGCAGCGCTTTGCGCTGTCGTTGTAAAGAGCTGCCTGAAACCCATTGACAGCCTGAATATCGCCGCAGAAAATATGGGCAGGGGCAATCTCAGCTACGAATTAAGTTACAACGGCAACGACAGCATAGGCAATCTCAGCAGCAATCTTGCCGATACAAATAAGGCTCTGAAGAGCTACATTGACGATATTTCCGAAAATCTCAGCAGAATGAAGGACGGCAATTTCAACGTAAGTTTCGGCGCAGATTATGTGGGAGATTTTGCCCCTATAAAAGACTCAATCAGCGAGATTTCCATGACTATCGGTTCTGTTATAGACGGAATAAACAGTGCGTCCGAAAAGGTCAATCTCAGTGCAGAGCACGTTTCCGAAAATGCCGATACGCTTGCTGTCGGTGCACAGGAGCAGACTGATACGGTAAACGAGGTAAGCGTTATTGCCGATAAGTTTATGTCGCTCACAAAGGAAAACGGCGACAGCGCAGAAAAGGCTCTGTTCTTCTCAAATCAGACAGGCGAGGCTGTCGCTGCCAGCAACGAGAGTATGAAAGAGCTGCTTGACTCTATGTCGGTTATCACCGAAATGTCCGTGCAGATTGAAAAAATCATCAAGACGATCGACGATATAGCATTCCAGACGAATATTCTTGCACTTAACGCATCAATAGAGGCGGCAAGAGCAGGAAACGCAGGCAAGGGCTTTGCAGTCGTTGCAGACGAGGTAAGAAATCTTGCGTCTAAATCGGCTGACGCTGTTCAGGGAACATCAGAGCTTATCCTCAGCACGACCGAGGCTATTGAAAGAGGCTCAAAGATAGCGCACGAAACTGCGGACTCTCTCGAGTCGGTAACAGAAAAATCCAAGGAAGTGGATTTGCTTGTTGCGCATATCAGCGAGGTTTGCAGCGAGCAGAGCGAGGGCGTTGCCCAGATAAACGAAAAGCTCGAGGCTATTTCGGGAGTTACCCATAATAATTCCGAGGCAGCTCAGATGATTGCTGATTCAAGCAAAGAGCTTAATGACCAGGCAAAGATGCTTGACGAGCTTTTGGCAAGATTTAAAAATTAAAATTTGCTCACTCGTCATAAACGGGTGAGCATAATTTTTGTTATAATTTCTGCTGTTCGGTACAGCGGAAAAATATTGATCGGTATAAAAGAGTGATATTACGGAAATAAAATATATACACGAGCCTACAGACCTTCAGTGCGGACAGGCTGTGCTGGCAATGATTTCCGGTACAACGGCAGAGAGCGTCTGCAAGGAGCTTTGCAATTGCCGTGAAACGACATTCCGTGAAATGAAACAGTATCTTTCCGACAGAGGAATTACCCTATCGCAGGAGCGAAAACAGGCGTTTTCCGCAGCAGATCTGCCGAATTTCGCCCTGTTGAGCCTGGAAACACCTCGCTGCTGGCATTGGTCATTGTACGCCGAGGGAGTGTTTTACGACCCAGAACACGGTGTTCTGACGGATTTTCCTCAGTCTGAAAGAAAATTTTACTGGCAAATCTTTATTTAGGAGCATTACCAATGAATTTTTGCTTTGAATGCGGCACAAAACTCATAAAAAAACACCTTGACAACGAGGGCGAAATTCCATATTGCGAAAGCTGTAAAGCCTTTCGTTTCCCGATTTTCAATACGGCGGTGAGTATGGAAGTACTTAACCCCTCGAAGGACAAAATCGTGCTGATAAAGCAGTACGGAAAAGATAAAAATATTCTTGTGGCAGGCTATATCAATAAAGGAGAAAATGCCGAGGAAACAGTTGCCCGCGAGGTTCTCGAAGAGCTTGGACTTGAAGTCGACGAAATCAGATTTAACAAGAGCGAATATTACGGACCCAGCAATACGCTTATGCTGAATTTCTCCTGCACGGCAAGATCCGAAGAGCTGCACATAGCCGAAAAAGAGGTGGATTTTGCTGCGTGGTACACAATTGACGAGGTGGAAAAAGAGATTTTTCAGGGAAGTCTGGCTCACAGGTTTTTATCGGAATTTTTAAGGCAGTACCGACAATAAGCGGTGCTGCCTTATTTTTATTTGAATTTTTCGTTGCTTTCGGAGTTCAGCAGGTCGGCAATATTGATTTTGCTGAAAAAATCGCTTGTAAGTTCGCTGTACTTTTTCCACATCGGCAAAGTTTTGCAGTCGTCGGAACGGCTGCATTTTTCTGCGCCGCATTCCAGACATGCAACGGGCGCAAGACTGCCCTCCGTAAGCATTAAAATTTCTCCGATATTGTATTCTTCGGGAGCACGGCTGAGCCGATAGCCGCCGCCTTTTCCGCTTACGCCCTCAACAATTTTGTTCTTGATAAGAACAGGCATTATCTGTTCAAGATACTTTTGAGAAATTCCCTGACGGGCAGCGATTTCCTTCATCGGGATATATTTTCCGCTGTTCTGCTGTGCAAGGTCAATAAGAACCCTCAATGCGTAGCGACCTCTTGTTGTTATCATTTCAGTCCCCCGTTTGAATTATTGCTTGCTTAATCCTCAAAGAGAGGCGTCGACAAATACCTGTCGCCCGTGTCGGGGAAAAGCACCACGATATTTTTTCCGGCATTTTCGGGGCGTTTTGCAAGCTGTACGGCAGCCCACAGCGCCGCACCCGAAGAAATCCCCACAAGAACGCCCTCTTTTCTTCCGACAAGCTTTCCTGCTGCAAAAGCGTCCTCGTTTTCAACGGCTATCACCTCATCATAGATTTCGGTGTTCAGCACCTCAGGCACAAATCCTGCGCCGATACCCTGAATTTTATGTGCGCCTGCTTTTCCCTCGGAAAGAACAGGAGAGCTTTTCGGCTCAACGGCAGCGATTTTCACATTCGGATTTTTGGATTTGAGATATTCTCCCACACCCGAAACAGTGCCGCCCGTACCTACTCCCGCGACGAAAATGTCCACAGCGCCGTCCGTATCTTCCCATATTTCGGGACCTGTCGTTTTGCGGTGAGCTTCGGGGTTAGCAGGATTTGTAAACTGCGAGGGAATAAAGCTTTCGGGAATTTCCTCTGCAAGCTCTTTCGCCTTTTCGATAGCGCCTTTCATACCCTTTGCGCCCTCTGTCAGTATAAGTTCTGCGCCGAAAGCCTTCATAAGCTGTCTGCGCTCTACCGACATAGTATCGGGCATTACGATTATAATGCGGTAGCCTCTTGCCGCAGCGACCGAGGCAAGACCTATTCCGGTATTACCGCTTGTCGGCTCAATTATAACGGAATTTTTTCCCAGAACGCCTCTTTTTTCAGCGTCGTCAATCATCGCCTTTGCAACTCTGTCCTTGACAGAGCCTGCCGGGTTGAAATATTCCAGCTTAGCGATAATTTTCGCATTCAGACCGAGTTCTTTTTCAATGTGAGTAAGCTCCAAAAGCGGAGTTTTGCCGATAAGCTCATCAGCGGATTTGTAAATTCCGGACATAATATTCTCTCCTTGTAAAAATTTATTGAACGGCTTTAAAAGCCTCGTCAAGAGCAGCAATAAGGTCATTTATATTCTCAATTCCTATTGAAAGCCTGATAGTATTCGGCTTAATTCCCTGGTCGATAAGTTCCTCGTCAGTGAGCTGCGAGTGAGTAGTGCTTGCAGGGTGAATAACCAGCGATTTTACATCGGCGACATTTGCAAGCAGCGAGAAAATAGCAAGATTATCAATAAACTTCTGTGCGGTTTGAGCATCTCCCTTGATTTCAAACGTGAAAATAGAGCCGCCGCCGTTCGGGAAATACTTCTTGTACAGTCTGTGGCTCGGTTCGCTTTCAAGCGACGGGTGATGTACTGCCTCGACCTGTGGGTGATTATTGAGGTATTCGACGATTTTAAGCGCATTTTCAACGTGACGCTCCACGCGAAGTGACAGCGTTTCAAGTCCTTGAAGGAACAAAAATGCGTGGAACGGAGAAAGAGTAGCGCCTGTATCACGCAGAAGAATTGCACGGATATAAGTCACGAATGCTGCCTTTCCTGCGGCGTCTGCAAAGGATACTCCGTGATAGCTTGGGTTTGGTTCGGAAATCCACGGATACTTGCCCGAAGATTTCCAGTCAAATCCTCCGTCAACGATAACTCCGCCGATAGCCGTGCCGTGACCACCGATAAACTTAGTCGCCGAATGAACCACTATATCAGCGCCGTATTTCAGAGGATTTACAAGATAAGGCGTTGCAAACGTCGAATCTACAACAAGCGGAATATTGTGCTTGTGTGCGATTTTAGCAATTTCCTCAATATCAATAATGTTTGAATTGGGATTTCCGAGGGTTTCAATGAAAATAGCCTTTGTGTTTTCCCGTATAGCGTTTTCAAAGGAATTTTCCTGCTCAGGGTCAACAAAAGTCGTGGTAATGCCCGAAGAAAGCGGCAAAGTATGAGCGAGAAGATTATACGTTCCTCCGTAGATGGTTTTTGACGCAACTATATGCTCTCCGCTCCTTGCAAGAGCCGACAGCGTGTAATTTATAGCCGCTGCGCCCGATGCAGTAGCAAGAGCCGCCGTTCCGCCCTCAAGAGCGGCAATTCTGCGCTCAAAAATATCCTGAGTAGGATTTGTAAGTCTGCCGTAGATATTGCCTGCGTCACGCAGACCGAAACGGTCGGCGGCGTGCTGACTGTTGTGGAAAACATACGACGTGCTTGCGTAGATCGGCACTGCCCTTGCGTCGGTAACGGGGTCGGCATTTTCCTGTCCTATGTGGAGCTGTTTTGTTTCAAAGCTCCAGTTTTCCGAATTTTTTATATCAGCCATTTCTGTTTCCTCCTTGTTTGTTTAGTTCAAATCACCTATTCAATTGGTAGGTTATTTGAATTATAACACCTTTTACCTACTTTGTCAATAGGTTTTTGGATATTTTTTGATTTTTTTATTAGAAATGCTCATTTTCCGCATAGTGATGCGGAATTTTGCTATAATTGCTCCAGCGCCTCTTTGCGGAGAATAAAAACGGCAAAAAGGTTCGGCAAAGCCATAAGTCCGTTCAGAATATCTGCTATTCCCCAGGCGACCTGCATATTAACAGCTGCTCCTACCACGGAAAAAGCGGTAAAAATCACCGTAAACGGCTTTACCGAACGTTCTCCGAAGAGATAGCGCACAGCCTCGCTACCGAAATAAGACCAGCCGATAACCGTCGAAAATGCAAACATAGTCACCAGAACAGAAAGAACGCCGCCTGCCCAGCTCCCGAAAGTGTCCGAAAAAGCCAAAGAGGCAAGTCCTGCGCCCGAAACAGGCTCAATCACAGCGGAAACGATTTTCCCGTCCCGTGAAATACCCGTCACCTGCATAACATTTGAATAAGTGACCGATCCTGTTGTTTCAGCGAAAATAATCTCCCCGTGTATGCCCCTGCATAGGATTTTGCCGTTGAGATTATTGCCGTGTGTAATAATTTCGTCATTATCGCAAAGCCTGAAATATTCAGTTTCTGTGCCAACCGAGCTTAAAACCTCGTTTTTATCGGGAAGATTGCAGCCGCTTGCAAGCAGTACGACCGCAGTTAATCCGCACATAACGACAGTATCGAAGAATATCTCGAAAATGCTCCACATTCCGCAGACTTTAGCGCTTTTCATATCGCTTGCCGTGTGGGCGAAAACCGATGTTCCAAGACCTGCCTCGTTGGAGAAAGCACCTCGCTTAAAACCCATAGAAACTGCTGTTTTCACGGCAGATCCGAAAATTCCTCCGCCGACAGCCGAAAAACCGAATGCCGAAGAAAATATCTCGCCGAAAATATCAGGCAGCTTTTCAGCGTTTCTTATCAGGATATACACAGAGCCGATGATGTAAAATCCCGACATTATCGGCACTATTTTTGCCGAAAAAGAGGCTATTCTTTTCACGCCACCGAAAACAACTGCTGCGGCAAGCAGCGCAAGCACAATACCCGTGACGATCGGCGGTATATTGAAACTCACCCTTAATGCCTCGGCGGAGGAGTTCATCTGCGCAGCGTTTCCCATACCGAAACCTGCAAGCAGGCAAAGTGCTGCATATATCATAGAAAGCGGTGCGGCGATATGCCTTGTAAAACGCTTTTTTTCAAGTCCGTCCTTAATGTAATACATAGCGCCGCCGTGGAAAACCCCGTTTTCGTCTTTTTTCCTGTAAAGAAATCCGAGAGCGTTTTCTGCAAATCCCGTCATCATACCGAAGATCGAGCATATCCACATCCAGAAAACTGCACCTGCTCCTCCTATTGCGAGAGCAGAGCCTACTCCTGCGATATTTCCCGTACCAAGCGTTGCCGCAAGCGCCTGACACATCGACTGAAACGGAGTTGTGCCGTTTTTTCCTTTTTCGCTTTTCGAGAAAATAGTTGATCTAAGAACATAGAAAAACTTTCTCACCTGAAAAAAACGGGATTTAACGCTGAAATAAATTCCGGTAAACAGCATTGCGCACAGCATAGGCGCACCCCATATGATTTTGTTGTTCAGAAAAGAAATGAAATGCATAAAAAATCCCCCTTGTCTGATTTTATTCGGACAAGGGGGAAATAATAATTCGGTGCTGAAAAAAATTACGGCTTTACAGCACCGAAAGATATTTTGTCGAATTTTAGCCTTTTCATGAAACGCACGGCGGAATAATAATGATTTTTCTGCCTCTTTTTTCAGCGTATCTGACGGTATTTGCCGTGCCGCCCGTCTGTCCGTCGAAAACTGCCACAAGAATATCGCAGCATTCGACAAGCGCACGGTTGCGTTCCATCATACAGCCTTTTGTGTATTTATCTTTAATATAAATTTTCTTCAGACATTGACTGATAATTTTCTCATAAGTAAGCTTTTCGTCATCCTTCCAGCCGTTTGCCTGAGTGCGGCAGGGAATAAGCGCATTAAGAACAATATGCGGATATTTTTCCTTCAGCTCAAGGACTATCTCGGCGCAAATAATATCGACCCCCCGCGCCATTCCGCTGTAAAAGCAGTCTGCGCCGTCATTTACAAGCTTTTCGATTTGATCTTTAAGACGCTTTTTCAAGTCCAGAAACAACGGATTGTCGCCGATAGGAAACGGCAGTTTTTCGGGACGATAGCCTGTGAAGGATACAGTAAACATAAAATACCTCGTTTAAGCAGGTATTACAGAATCAAGCGCAGCTCTTGACAGAATATTTTCTATCAGAATAGCCGCAAGAGCCACGTTAAAGACGTTTGTAATACCGATATAGGTCGCCTTATAGCGCTTATGGTCAAGATGACCCGAATAAAAACCGACCCACGCCGCTGTAATTGCGACAGCAACGACCAGTGCGGTGATTGCGCCGAAAGCAGTAACTTCCATTTTCATAGTTGTGATAAGAAGATTTTCGATAATAAAGTCAGTAAGCGGAACGAGCAGCAGCGGAAGAGTTGCCCACGCCCATGCTGTGCGTTTAGTGCAAAAACATACGAGGATAAAAATTACAAAAATTCCTGCAATAACGGCACATTCTATGCCCATATCATCACCTCACGGTCGATTATTTCAGAATTTCATTTGCTTTTGAGTTATCTGCGCAGATAGCGTAATAAACAGCGTTTCCGTTAATATTTACAAAGCTGTCGTCAAACTTGTAAAGCTCTTTGGGCGTATAGTCCGCATAGAGGTCTTTCTGAGAGCTTATTCTGTCTTCCACCAGGCTTTTGATTTCAGCGGCGGTATCGGCGTCCTTTGCAACGAAGATGCCGAACTCGTCGGGCATAGCGCCCGAACCGCATATAAAAGCAGAAAATTCGGTTATCATATCCTCTGCAATTCCGTAGTAAATATCAAGTCTGTCCGCCTCAACCTCTACCATTGACGGAAATTCTACTTCGTTCAGAAGATTTTGGGTTTTTTCGCCAATCGAAATACTGCTTTGCTGCTCCGAGCTGTTCGGAGCGCTCTCGGAAGAGCCGCAGCCGCAAAAAGTGCAGGCAAGCGCCGCTGTTGCCAAAGCTAAAATTATTTTCTTCATAATATGTTCTCCTATTCTGTTTTATGTTATTCAGGACATTAGTCTTTGCAGCTCCGAAAGAAGGACCTTATAGGTTTTGCTTACGAAATGCATTCCGTCTATCTCTGAATATTCGTCAAGGAAATATCCTTCCTCATCGGAAATTATGCTGTACAGGTCGCAGTAGGTAAGACCCAGCTCCGAGCACATATTTTTGATATATTTGTTTACCGAGCGTACCTCTTCGTTATCAATGCTCGTGTAGTCGGTTTTTCGTGCGGTAGGAGTGATCGAGATGCAGCATATATCCGTGTCGGGGCAGGCGCCCATTATTCTGCTTACAAGCTCACGATAGCTGTCCTCCAGACCACTGTGGTCGCTTCCTGCCATAGCGTTGCTGCCGAGCAGGATATAAATTCGTTTCGGCTGAATTTGCTCCGCATAATCCAAGGCTGTCATTCCCTTATCGTCAAGGACCTTATTTACAGCCCCGTAAGGCGTATAGCCGACACCTGCGGCGACTCTTGGCTGATCGAGATAGCCGTACAGATAAAGTCCCGTAAAAATGCTGTCGCCGATAAACAAATCCTCGTCAAAGAACGAAACGTCAAAATCCTGACTATGAGAAACGGTTGAACCGTCCGAAGAGCTTTCAGCGGATGTATTTGAGCTGCTTTCTTCCGAAGAACTGCTTGCCGTTGTTTCCTCTGAACTTTCAAACGAGCTTTCCGAAAAACTTTCCGATGATTTTGAAGAGCTGTGTGGCGGATTTATCAGCTGATATGAGCCGCTGTTTTTGCTTTCTTCCCCCGAATTGCCTGTCACATTGTTGAACATAATAATGAAAACCACAACGCAGATTACCAGCAAAATGATCATCATTGATATGTACATTGCGATAACCGAGCGAGGCATTTTCGGTTTCGGATATTTTCTTTGTCCGTTATTTGAAGTCATAATTATCCCCCTATTCCCCTGATTATTGTATATTGTAACATATTTCATCAAAAAAATCAAGAAATTTTACTAAAAAAATTATTTCAATTTTATTTCAATTTACCTAAAAATTTCTCCGTTTTGATTATAAATATTGGTTCTGACGATTTTCAATCGTTTTATTTTCTCCTCAGAGAACTTCTCGTAAGCCTCAAAGAGCAGGGAAGGATTGAGATTAAAATTGTTTCCTGCGGGCAGACGCAGAATAATTTTATCACCGATTTCAAGTTTGCTTATATTCGGCTTTAAATCTACTTCTGAAACGCCGTTTTTGGTTTTTTTCTCAACGAGGATTTTCTCGCTTTTTGCAAATTCCCTGAATTTATCAATATTCAATTCCGCTTGAATTTCGTACTCTGCTTGTGTTATGTCGGTATTTTTCATCACGGGGCAGGTGGTTTCGATAATCCTCAAATCAAGCGGCAGACCCGAATTAAGCCTTTGCGTGACCTCTTCGTAAGGCACGTTTTCGGTGAGTTTGAAATCAGCGGCTTCTCTGATGCCCTCCTGACCCAACGACAGCGGCAGCATAAACTGAATGTAAAGGTGAGGATTAAACCCCTCCGTGTACCATACGGGGAGCTTTGATTTTATAAGCGCACGCTGAAAAACACGGTACAAGTCAAGATGTGAGATGTATTTTGCCCTGTCTGTCTTGCTGAAAAAAACTCTGGTATTTACATTCGGCATAAAATTTCACCTCATATCCTTTTGCAGCAGTCTGCGCCTATATTTCTGATAACTCCGCAGTCTGCGCATTTTTCACGGCAGTTCGGGGTAGTAATTCCCGAATGAGCGCGCTTGTTTTCCTCGACGAAAAATTCGTGAGAAACCAGCATATTTATGTGGCTCCACGGAGAGATCTCGTCGTAAGAGCGTTTTCTGTTAGCGTAAAATTCCATTTCCAGACCGCATTCAAAAAACGCCTCCTTCCATTTCCCGAAATCGAAATATTCGTCCCATCCGTCAAGAACGCAGCCTTTTTTCCAGGCGAGATAAATTGCTTTTCCGACACGTCTGTCGCCCCGTGCGAGAACAGCCTCAAGCAGAGAAACGTCATATTTTGACCTTGAAATGCTGATTTTTTTGTCAACGCAGATCTCCATTATCAGCTTTTGCTTAGCCTTGATTTCCTCTTCGCTTGCCTGCGGTTCAAATTCAAACGGAGTAAACGGTTTTGGAATAAACGTAGACAGAGAAATTGAAACGCTCGGCGCTTTTCCTTTTTTTCGGTTAGGATTGTTGTAAAACTCCTCGATAACCGCCTTTGCAAGCGAATAAATTCCCCTTATATCCTCGTTTGTTTCAGTGGGAAGTCCCAGCATAAAATACAGCTTTATTGCGTTATAACCGCCCTCAAAAGCGATTTTCACGCTGTTTAAAACATCGCTTTCCGTGATATTCTTGTTGATAACGTCACGCAGACGCTGTGTTCCTGCTTCGGGCGCAAACGTAAGACCGCTTTTCCTGACAGAAGAAATTTCCTCGAAAATTTTCTCGCTGAAACGGTCTACTCTAAGCGACGGCAGCGACAAATTTATCCTGTTTTTTGAGGTATAGTCCGTAAGAGTGGAAAGCAATCCCTCAATATCCGAAAAATCGCTTGTAGAAAGCGAAGAAAGCGAAACCTCGTCATATCCCGTGTTCTCGCAAAGCGTCTTTGTCTGACGAAGAACCGTTTCGGATTTTTTCTCACGGAACGGTCGGTAAATAAAACCCGCCTGACAGAAACGGCAGCCTCGTATACAGCCTCTCAGCACCTCGACAACGGCTCTGTTATGCACAATATCCGTAAACGGAACGACGAAATTCTCAGGAGAATAAACGCTGTCAAAGTCTTTTACAATGCGTTTTTTGACCTTTTCGGGGGCATTTTTTTTCGCAGTTATCGCCTTGACCGTCCCGTCATCATTATAAGAAATATCATACAGCGACGGGACATAAATTCCCTCAATCTGTGCGGCTTTTTCGAGAAATTCAGCCTTTGACGAGCCGTTTTTCTTACATTCTTCCATAAGCCGCATAACCTCAAGGTTCATTTCCTCGCCTTCGCCTATTGCGAAAATATCAAAAAAATCCGCAAGCGGTTCTGCGTTGCAGCAGCAAGGACCTCCGCCCATAACGATAGGCGTAAGCGAAGTTCTTTCCTTTGCAAGAACGGGAAGTCCTGCCAGATCCAGCATTTCAAGTATTGTCGTATAGCAAAGCTCATATTGAACGGTAAATCCGATAAAATCGAAATCCCTGATAGGGTCAAGGCTTTCCAGAGCGTACAGCAAAACGCCGTTTTCACGCATTTTCTCCTCCATATCGGGAAGAGGCATAAAAACTCTTTCGCACCAATAATTCGGCACTTTATTTTTCAGTCCGTAGAGTATTTTCATACCGAGATGCGACATACCTATCTCATACGTATCGGGAAAGCAAAAAGCAAATCTTATATCGACATTTTCCCTGTCCTTGACAACGCTGCCGCTTTCGCCTCCGATATAGCGTGACGGTTTTTGCACATCCGGCAGAAATTCGTCAAGCTTTTTCATCATTTCATCGTTTCTGTACATATCAGTTCCTTAGTTTTCTTTCATACCACTCTTGCTTTGTCATAAGAACAGTTCGGGGCTTGCTGCCCTCATACGGACCGACTATTCCCATTTTTTCCATAGTATCAATAAGTCTTGCCGCACGTCCGTATCCAAGCTTAAATTTTCTCTGAAGAGAGGATGTGCTGGCTTGTCCTGCCGTTACAACAAATTCGATAGCCTCGTCGAGCTTTTCGTCCGAGTCATCGCCCTCAATATCGTCCTCTGCCGAGGATTTTTCGCTGCTTGCGGCAGCCTCTGCACGGCGTTCGATTTCAGCCATAATGCCCTCGTCGTATTCTGCGCTGAACGTCTGCTTGATAAATTCGACGACGCGTTCCACTTCATCGTCCGAAACATAGCATCCCTGAAGTCTGATAGGTTTCGGAGAACCGACGGGCATATACAGCATATCGCCGTTTCCGAGGAGCTTTTCTGCGCCCGATGCGTCCAGAATAACACGGCTGTCTATCTGCGAGGCGACCATAAGCGCAATTCTCGACGGAATATTGCCCTTGATAAGTCCCGTCACGACCTGAACAGTAGGCTTTTGCGTTGCAATAACGAGGTGCATTCCTGCGGCTCTTGCTTTTTGTGCCAGACGGACAATGCTGTCCTCAACGTCCTTCGGGGACGCCATCATCAAATCTGCAAGCTCGTCTATAAAGATGACTATTCCGGGCATGGGCTTTCCGTCAATAACGCCCTTTTCAATAAGCTCGTTATAGCCGTCGATGTTTCTGACATTATTCTCCGAAAAGAGCGTATATCTGTTTTCCATCTCCGTGACTGCCCATGCAAGCGCACCTGCCGCCTTTTTCGGGTCGGTGACAACAGGAATGAGCAAATGCGGAATTCCGTTATACATCATAAACTCGACCTGTTTCGGGTCAACCATTATAAACCGCACATCAGAGGGAGTTGATTTCATCAGAATACTCATAATAATTGAGTTTACGCACACCGATTTGCCCGAACCCGTAGTGCCTGCAATAAGCAAATGCGGCATTTTTGAAACGTTGCACCGAACCGTTTCTCCGCTTATGTCCTTTCCGAGAACGCTGTCCAGCTTATTTGCAAACGTCTTTTTAAAGCTTTCCGTATCGACAAGCTCTCTGAAAAAGACGGTATCCTTGACCTTATTCGGGATTTCAATTCCCACCGCCGCTTTATCGGGCACGGGAGCAATTCTCACGCCCGAAACCGCAAGATTAAGCGCAACGTCGTCGGCAAGACCTGCAATTTTTGAAATTTTAACGCCCGGCGCAGGCTGCAACTCATATCTCGTGACCGAAGGACCTCTTGAAGAGCCTAAAAAAGTCGTGGAAACGCCAAAGCTCTTCAGGGTTTCAACGAGCTTAACTGCGTTCTGGCGAATTTCATTCTCAATATCCGCAGGCTTTACGGGCTTTTTCACCTCGTTGAGCAGCGTCATCGGCGGCAAAGTATACACGTCCGAAAGCGTAAGCTGCTTTTTTTCAGCCGTATCGTTTTCGGCAGCTTTTGCCTCCTGTTTTTCGTGAGAATTTTCGCTTAAAATATCGTCCAGATCAAACGGCAGTTCTCCCTCGTCCACCTCCGAAATATCATCTGCATTTGAAGGAGCGGCGTTTGTCTGCGGCTCGGTCAGCTCGTCCGAGAAAACGATATTTTCACGCGGTGCGTCCATTATCTTAGACACTCTTGCGGGAGTTTTTTCCTCATTAAGCTTTTTAATTGCCTCCGTGATAGGTATAAGGTCGGCATCATTGTCGACGAATTGTTCGGGGTCAGGCTTTTCGGGGCTGCGCATAATGGGGTGTTTTTTCTCCATATATTTTTTCAGAGCCTCCTGATAATCAAGAGAGTCCTGCTTTTGTTCTTCGATGACCTTTGCGTTGTCACGTTCGGGAGGCAGTTTTACAGCGGACTTGTTTTCTGGTTCTGCTTTTTGAGGAGCATTTGGTTCGGTTTTTCCGACGCTTCCCACAACGTCCTTCATTTCTTTCAGCTGAGAACGTTTTCTTACCTCTTTATTCAAATCGTTTTCAATTTGACTTGCAGTCTGAGCTGCGGCTCGCTTGCGTTCTTTTTCCTCTTCTCGGATACGTCGGTATTCTTCGTTCAGTGCGGCGGATTTTTCACGGCGGTATTCGATTTTTTCAGCAGTTTTAGCGCCTGCTTTTTTCACGCCTCTGCCGATTTTCCCGAACATTTCGTTCAGCGGCATATCAATGATAAGCACCGCACACACAAGCATAATAATTACGATAACGATGCCTGCTCCCGGCATACCCAAAAAAAGCAGCGGCACGCCTAAAAAAAGAGCAAAAAAACCTCCGCCCGAAAGATTGACGCCGTTTTGGTACAGTCCTGCGACAACTTCTCCGAAATCTGCGCCGTTTATCCTGCCCGTGCCGAAAATCTCAAAAGCAGCGCAAAGAATAAGCTGTGCAAAGATAAATTTAACTGTCGTATATGTAATATTCGGTCTGTTTGATGAAATTAAAATCGCAAGAGTGATCATCAAAGGACCTACCGTATAAGCAGGTATGCCGAAAAGTCCGTGAATAACGTCGTGCAGCACTTCCCAGCCCTTACTTCCCGAAATAATAGCGATAAGCGTCAGAACAACGCCGAACGCCAGCAAAATAACCGAGGCTGTTCTGCGTTTTTTAAGGCTTTTTTTCAGCGCCTCCTCACGAAGTCTTTGTTCTTCAAGCGCTTTTTTTGAACGTGCTGTTGATTTTGATTTACCCGTGCTCCCTGTTGTACGGGATACGGTTTTTTTCTCTGCCATTTTTTCACCCCAAATTATTTTGTCGTCCTGATTTCAGTCTGTATTTCAGCCTATCCCCAAAAGAGAACCGAGAGTGTTTCCCGTCATATTTTCCCATATACCGCCTGCTATGCAGGCAGCGCCGATAATTGCGGTATAAATGCCGAAGATTTTAAATCTGTCTTTTCTGATAAGCCATTTTACAAGCTTTATCGCAAGAAATCCCACGATAGCCGAAATTGCAAATCCTATTCCGAGAGCTGCCCAGTTAAGTTCAACGTCCGATTTCAAAGCTTCGCCAATTTCAAGTACGCTTCCGCCGAGAATTGCCGGTATTCCGAGGATAAATGCAAACGAAACCGCCGTTTCCTTTTCAAGACCGCAAAAAAGTCCTGCGGCTGTGGTCGAACCCGAGCGAGAAACTCCCGGGAAAAGAGCGACGCATTGAAAAAGACCCACGATAATTCCGTCCTTGACAGACATTTCTTCGCCCGTTTTTGTACCGCTGCAATGGTCGCACATAAACAGCAGCATAGCCGTAAACAGGAACGCTGCTCCCTCGAAAATAATATCTCCGTCGCCCTGCCGAGCCGTAAAGAAATCCTTTACGAGATAAGCAGGCACAAGAACAGCGGTTGCGATGATCACCATAAACATCATTCTGCGGTCTGCGTTCATATTTTTCCAGGAGAATTTTCCCGTGAAAATATCCCTGAAAGTCAGGAAAAATTCCTTGATCATTCCGAAAATAATCTTTCTGAACGCTATAAACACCGCAGCAAGCGTGCCGAGATGAAGTACGATTGATAAGATCAGAGCAGCCTCTCCGTCGACACCCGTGATATGCTGCACCACCGACAGATGTCCCGAGCTTGAAACGGGAAGAAATTCCGTCAGTCCCTGCACAATCGCCTGAATTATGACCGTAATATAATCCATAATATATGTTCCTTTCAAAGCAGCCTTGTTTTCCCGTATTTTTCGGGAAAACAAGGAGTTACTGTCAGTTTCCGTTAAAATGGAGCAGCCTCATAGGGTCTGCCGCTATAATTCTCCTGAAATTTCTTTTTTCCTCGTCACCGACAGGCTCAGGCTCGTCGGGGAGTTCGGAAAAAACGCCTTTGAGATTTTCAAAATCAATCATTACATTTCCCCCCTCATATCTCTCAGAAGAGTATTCTGCTCGTATAAAGCCTCATTGACAGCGGAGCTGTTGAGCCTCACTGCAGCTGCTTTTTGCTCTTTTTTGCCCTTTGCCGAAGATTTAACGGCTTTGGCGGTTTTCTTTCCCGAAGAGTTTGAGGATTTTGTCTGTTTTACGGCTGCGTTTTGGGGATTTTTCGATTTATCCTTTTCGATCATCTCATACAGCCGTTTTACTGCGTCAGAAAGAGAACCGAGATTATCTATAAGACCTTCCTTTACGGCGGATTTCCCGTCAAGAACCGTGCCTATATCGAGAACCAGCTCGTCGCGTTCCATCATAAGCTCCTTAAAGCGTTCAGGTGCGATATGGCTGTTTTTGGTAACGAAAGAAGTAATTCTGTCCTGCATTTTCTCGAAATAATTCATAGTCTGAGGCACGCCGAGCATCATACCGTTCATACGGACAGGGTGGATAGTCATTGTTGCGGACGGGACGATAAAGCTCTCCTTTGCGGAAACGGCAAGCGGCACGCCTATCGAGTGACCTCCGCCGACCACGATCGACACAGTAGGCTTTGAAATTCCCGAAATAAGTTCGGCTAAAGCAAGACCGGCCTCGACATCTCCGCCCACGGTATTGAGGATTATCAAAAGCCCTTCTATTGAGTTATCCTGTTCAATTGCCACCAGAGCGGGAATAATATGCTCATATTTTGTGGATTTGTTGGTAGGAGGCAGGATATAATGACCTTCGATCTGACCGATAATCGACAGACAATGGATGTTATAAGGCGAATTATTTGCTGCGACAATGCCCATATCAATGATTTGCTGATTTTGTTCCTCCGTAAAAGGAGCCTTATTTTCTTCGGAGTTCTCGTTTTTGTGACCCATTTTTACACCTCTTGTACGTTTTTATATTATTATTCCGCAGGAGATGAAAAATATTCGTTTAAGCGCACATTATAAAACCGAAGTCAGCCGACGTCATTTTCGGGGGAATTTATGACCTCTAACTTCCATTATATCATATCTGTAAATTTTTTTCAAGAGCTTTTGCCCGAAATTAAATCATACTTTGTACAATCCAAGCATACAGTATAGATGAAAAAAGAAAATCCCCGAATAAATATCCATAAGGAGGAACGATTAATGGAAGAAATAAACAAATCCGCCGTATATATCGATGAAACGGTTTTCGACGGTCAGACAGAGCAGGGAGTAGAGCTGGATTATATTCTGCCCGATTATTGTCCCGACATTTTTAAAATTCTGTCCTGTTCGCTGACGCCGAAAATAGTATCGTACAGCGTATCAAGCGATGGAAGGCTTTCGCTTGACGGCGTGGTATACATAAAAGTGCTGTACCTTACCGAAGGAAGTTCCGATGTATTCTGCGTGGACCAGCGCTACACCTATTCAAAGCTTATTGACATCAGCAAAAAAGACATTTCGGCAGCGTCAGTCTGCTTTGAAATGAAACAGGATTACTGCACCTGCCGAGCCGTTTCTCCCCGAAGAATAGACGTAAGGGGAGCAGTTTCGGGACGTATTCGTGCAGAATCCTGCCGTGAACACGCTCTCTGTGAAATTCCCGAGGGACTTCAGGTAAGAACGCAGACCGTAAATTGCTGCGGAAAAACGCTTTACGCACAAAAACAGCTTTTAAGCTCGGAAGAAATCGAAACAGGTTCGGGCGGAGTAGCGTTTATAATGGACAGTTCCGCCTGCCCAAAAGTCACCGATGTAAGAATTGTAGCGGATAAAGCGGTCGTAAAAGGCTCTGTTGTGGTAAATGCGCTTTACGGCTTGCCCGACGCCGATACAAACGGCAGCTCCGAGGCTGAAAAAATGACCGCCGAAATACCGATAAGCGCAATTCTCGACATTTACGGAATAACCGACGACCATGTAATAATGCCTTCCTTGAATATTCTTGATTTCGAGCTTATCCCCAAATCCGACAGCGGCATAATTTCTTGCCGTTTAACCGCCGAGTGCTGCGTTAAAGCGTGGAAAGCCGAGAAACTTTCCATTCCCGACGACGTTTATTCGACGGAATTTGAAACGGAATATCTCACAAACACGCTTAGGCTTAACAGCTATCCGAGGACATTTTCGCAGTCACTCACGCTCAAAATGAACCTTGCCGCCGAGAACAGCGAAATACGTTCTGTGTGGGATTGCCGTGCTGAAATAAAAAATCCCGTTTTTCGGATAAACGAGGACAAAAATCCCGAATTTTCAGGTTTGCTCTGCTGCTCCGCCTACGGAAAAAATACCGACAATATCCCGTTTTATATGGAAAAACAGGAGGCGTTTCAGCAGATTATTCCTGTTTCTGACATAAACGAAAATTCTTCGGCACAGTTTACCGCAAGAGTAACAGAAACCGACTTTTCGATAAAATCGGACGGCGCAATTGAAATATCTGCTCTTACGGAGCTTAAAGGCGCTCTTCACGATGTAGTGACCGCAGACACTTTGAGCGATATTACCGTGAAGGAAGATAAGCCGAAAGCCAAATCCGAAGAATTTGCGCTCAGAATTTGCTATACCGACGAGCAGTCCGACTGCTGGAGCATAGCCAAAGCATACAATACCACCGTAAAAGCCTTAATGGAAGAAAACGGCATCATCGACGAACAGGAAACGCTTTCGGGAATGATAATAATTCCAACGGTATAAGCGGTCGAAAGGAGCATATTAAAATGAATAATATTTACTCAGATATAGCCAGGCGCACGGGAGGTAATATTTACCTTGGGGTAGTAGGTCCCGTGCGTTCGGGAAAATCCACTTTTATCAGCCGTTTTATGAACGATTTGGTTATCCCGAACATTCCCGACGAATACCGCCGTGAGCGTGCCAATGACGAACTTCCTCAGTCGTCGGCAGGCAAGACGATAATGACCACCGAGCCGAAATTCGTCCCCGAAGAGGCAGTTTCTGTCCTTATAGACGACGTAAAAATGAATGTCCGCCTTATCGACTGCGTGGGCTATATTGTTCCGAGCGCAATAGGCTACATAGAAAACGAGGCGCCGAGAATGGTCGTAACGCCGTGGTTCGACGAGGAAATTCCGTTTAATATGGCGGCTGAAGTCGGCACAAGAAAGGTCATAACCGACCATTCGACAATAGGAATAGTGGTAACGACAGACGGTTCTGTGACGGACATTCCCAGGGAAGAATACGAGCAGGCTGAAGAACGCATAATAAACGAGCTTAACGAGATAAACAAGCCGTTTGTAGTGCTCCTTAACTGCACCGACCCCGAAAGTGCCGACAGCAAAAAGCTTTCGGAAGAGCTTTCGCAGAAGTATGAAACCCGTGTTATACCGCTTAATTGCGTTGATATGGACGAAGAAAAAATCAAAGAAATTTTAGGAGAGGTACTCTTGAAATTCCCCGTCCGTGAAGTAAAGATAAAAATGCCCCGTTGGATTTCTGCGCTTGACAAGGAGCATTGGCTTAAAAAAGACGTTTTCGGCTGTATAAAAGCAGCCGCTGCGGATATTCGGGGAATAAACGACATAAAGCTCTGCGCAGAGAAAATAAACGAGTGTGAACACATAAAGCGTGCCGAGCCTATGCAGCTTGATTTGGGCACAGGTTCGGGCGTGATTGACGTAACGCTTGAAAATGAGCTTTTCTACAAAATTCTGGGAGAGGCGACAGGACTTCCTCTCAACAGCGAAAACGACCTTATGCCGTGTATGATAGAGCTTGCAAACATCAAGCGCAGATACGAAAGAGTCAAAAATGCACTTGACGAAGTCGAGGCGACAGGCTACGGAATAGTGCTGCCGCAAATGGACGAATTGACCCTGGAAGAGCCGCAGATAATCAAGCAGGGCGGTAAATACGGAGTACGTTTAAAAGCGTCAGCCCCGTCGATACATATGATGAGCGCAAATATTACCACGGAAATAAATCCTATAGTCGGCAGCGAAAAACAGTCCGAGGAGCTGATAAACTATCTGCTGAACGATTTTGAGGAAAATCCCACAAAGATCTGGGAGAGCAATATTTTCGGCAAATCGTTGTCCGATCTGGTAAACGAAGGCTTGCACAACAAGCTCAATCGAATGCCTCAGGACGCCCGAATGAAACTCCAGGAAACGATAGGCAGGATAATAAACGACGGCTGTGGGGGACTTATCTGTATAATTTTGTAAATATGAAGTGAGTCGGTGAGAAATCGCCGATTCTCTTTTTTGCAAAAAAGTACTTGACAAAATTTCGCCGTTGTGATAGAATAATATATGGTGTCCGACGCAGAAAAAATATGCTGGTGTAGCTCAGTCGGTAGAGCAGCGCATTCGTAATGCGCAGGTCGGGGGTTCGAGTCCGTTCACCAGCTCCACGCATTGAAGCCCACCTTTACGGTGGGTTTCAACACTTTAGAGGTAAGAGGTCAGAATTTTGGTTCTGACCTCTTATTTTGCTTTGCTTTGCGCCAAATTCACCAAAAATCATAAAAAATTTAAAATATGCCATAATCCCTATTGACATAGTAGGTAAATAGTATTATAATAATTTACAGACGTTTAAAAGGAGGGATGTTATGACTTTACAACAACTGCATTATATTATAACGATTTCCGAAACAGGTTCTCTCAATAAGGCATCGGAAATTTTGTATGTATCGCAGCCGTCGCTTACAAGCTCTGTAAAGGAGCTTGAAAAGGAGCTTGGGATAACGATTTTTTACCGCAGCGGCAGAGGCGTTACGCCTACAAACGAGGGTATGGAGTTTTTGCTGTACGCAAGGCAGTTGTATCAGCAATATGAAGAGATTGTCCAAAAGTACGGAAAATTTGGAAATTTAAAGAAAAAATTCGGCATTTCAACGCAGCATTATTCTTTTGCAGTAAAAAGTTTTGTAGAAACAGCAAAAAAATTCAATACAGCTGAATACGATTTTGCAATCAGAGAAACCAAGACCAAAGAGGTGATAGACGACGTAAATACAGGCAAAAGCGAGATCGGGATAATTTATCTCAGCGACTTCAACCGTGCGGTTATAATGAAACTCCTGCATACAAAAGATCTGGAATTTCACGAGCTTGCCGTCTGCGACGCATATGTATATCTGTGGCGTGAGCATCCGCTTGCAAAGCGCAGTTCAATACGATTTGAAGAGCTTAACGAATATCCTTGCCTGTCATTTGAACAGGGCGACAACGGTTCGTTCTATTTTGCGGAGGAGATTTTAGGTACAAAGGATTATGCAAGGACGATAAAAGCCAGCGACCGAGCCACGATGTTAAATCTGATGATAGGACTGAACGGCTATACGTTGTGTTCGGGGATAATCTGTGAGGAATTAAACGGTACGGATTTTGTCGCCGTTCCGTTTGAATATGAAACGCCCGACGACGCCGACAGAATGGTCATAGGCTATATCACAAGGAAAAATATGCCTATAAGCGCAATGGGAAGGCTTTATATTGAGGAAATACGGGGTTATCTTGAAAAATATAAGGCTATCGGCAAGGATTAAAAACACGCTCGGAGTTATAAATTCAATCTATAGCTCGGAATACCTATTATGTATTAGACAAACGCTTTGGACTGTGTTATAATGTAAACATAACAAAAACCGAGGGGGTGTGGATATTGCCGAAAACCGACGATGTGAAAAAAGATAATTACCTTGAAATTATAGACAGGCTGATACGGGAAACGAAATACGGGACCGTGACTGCTGTAATTCAGGACGGAAAGGTAATCCAAGTAGAAAAAACAGATAAAATCAGACTGTAGATAAAGCCCCATCTGCGTCGTCAGCGCAACTGCGTCAGGCACAAAGCCTAGCCGCAGTCACGCTTCAGCGTTTTGCCCGAAGGGCATAATGCGTGCATGCTGGGACTTTCTCTACAGTCTGAGGATTGACTTTTTATACAGTTTTATCAGATTAAACTGACCGGAAAACCGGAGGTTTTTACAGAACGTGTTCTGTAGAAAACTCGGGCTTTTTTATTTTTACAGGTAATTTTTATGCTCGTACTTAATGATGAAGTAACAAGAGAGCTTTTAGCTCATGCAAAGAGCGAATACCCGAACGAATGCTGCGGCGTTTTGCTCGGAAAGCAGATAAGCAATAAGCGCTTTGCAGAACAAGCGCTGCGTCTGGAAAATAAAAGCGCAAGGGATAAATCGGCGTATTTTGCTTTAGATCCGCTTGTTATCCATAAGACAGAGCTTTTAGCTTTTGCTCATGATCTTATGATAGTCGGATTTTATCATTCGCACCCAAACTGCGCCGCTGTCCTCTCAAAAACCGACGAACGGTATATGCTTTACGATCATTCATATCCGATTGTTTCGGTAAACGAGGGAGCAGACGGACTGTATTTTAAAATTGCGAGCTTTGAAAAAATTATCGGTACAAATATCTGTAGGGAAGAATATCTCATAACAGAAAGCGAGAAAAATTATGAAGAACACGTTGTACATTTCGGCGACTCTGCGCATTTTCGCAGAGCATAAAACCGAAGTCGAGGTCGAGGGAAATACTGTGCAGGAGGCGCTTTGCGACTTGTGCGAAAAATATCCCGAATGTAAGAAAATTTTCGAGGATAACGGCAAAATAAAGCCGTTTGTCAGCATTTTCGTAAACGATATGCGAGTACACAGCGACGCAAAATTAAAAGAGGGCGACCGCATTTTGCTGCTGCCTGTGATCGCAGGAGGCGCTTCGGGCATTATTTCCGATGAACGCCGCAAGGCGGTGATGCTTGACGACAAGGAAATTGAACGCTATAACAAGCACCTTATGCTGAGAAATATCGGAGTAAAAGGTCAAAAACGCATTAAAGCGGCGAAAGTGCTCGTTATAGGATTGGGGTCGCTCGGCGCTCCCGTCGTGCAGTATCTGGCGACAGCAGGAGTGGGGACGCTCGGCATAGCCGATTTTGACGAGGTTTCGCTCGGCAATCTGCAAAGCCAGGTGATACACACGATAAAAGATATAAACCGACCAAAAACTGCGTCCGCAAGGGATAAGATAAAAGCCGTAAATCCTAATGTCAAAATCGAAACGATAAACGAGCGTATAATTGCCGACAACATAGCAGAAATAATAGACGGCTATGACGTGATAGTCGACTGTACGGACAATTATCAGTCACGCTATCTTATTAACGATGCCTGCGTTCTTTGCAAAAAGCCGCTCGTGTTCGGGGCAATTTATCAGTTCGAGGGACAGGTAAGCGTTTTCGACGTACAAAACGAAAGTCCGTGTTTTCGGTGTCAGTTTCCTGCGCCGCCGCCCGCAGGATTAGTCCCCACTTGCTCTGCAGGCGGTACGATAAGCCCTCTTTCGGGAATTATCGGCAGCATACAGGCAAACGAAGTCTTAAAGCTGATTATAGGCGGCGGAGAAACTCTTACGGGCAGGCTGTTCCTTATGGATACTTGGAATTTTCGTACGTCGGTCTTGAATATATGCAGGGACGAAAATTGCCCCGTCTGCGGAAAATCTCCGTCTATTACGGAAATAACCGAATTTGACTACGAGGATTTCTGCGGACTAAAACCGTGCGAAGAAGAAAATTCCGTCGAAACGATAGAGCCTGCCGAGCTTAAAGCGAGAATGGACAGCGGCGAGCCGCTCACTGTAATTGACATCAGAGAGCCGCACGAGCGTGCAATTTACCGTTTCCCGAACGCAGTTTATATTCCGATAGGGCAGCTTGTAAGGCGTCAGAAGGAACTTGACGCAAATACAGATACCGTTTTCATCTGCACCGAGGGCAAGCGCAGCATTTTGGCGATAAATACGCTGAAAGACGCAGGATATACGGGACGAATGTTAAGCCTCAGCGGCGGCGTGAACGCTGCAAAGGAAATATTTTTTGCAAATGAGAAAGCTTAGGCTTTCCGATAAAATAATTTTAAGGAGAATAAAACAATGGCAAATGAAGAACAGACAATCAAGGCATTAGGCGCCCGTGCCGCCTATAATCTGGCGGACGTAAACAAAACAAAGCCTCAATACGGCGCAATTACCCCGAAATGGCTGACAAAGCTTTTGGAATTTAAGGGCTTGCCGACGGGAATTTACCGTGTGAACAAGGTCGTTGAGGGAGATACTCCGCTTGACGTTTTGTGCAGTCAGACCAAGAAGTCAGACATTATCCCCGACGGCTACATAAAATACGAGGAAGAACCTCGTGAGTATCGCCTAAATTCCATTTCAACGATTATCAACGTTAATACTGCTATAGAGGACGTTTACAGCGCACCCTACGATCAGGTAAAGGAACAGCTTTCGCTCGGCATCGAGAGCCTGCGTGAACGTCAGGAGAGCCAGCTTATCAATAACGATGATTACGGCTTGCTCAAAAATGTTGCCGACTCGCAGAGGATACAGCCTGTTCAGAGCAACGGTGCGCCCACTCCCGACGACCTTGACGAGCTTATCACAAAAGTATGGAAAGAACCGTCATTCTTCCTCGCTCATCCCCGTGCAATAGCGGCGTTTGAAAGAGAATGTACGAAAAGAGGCGTTCCTCCCGTAACAACAAACATCGCAGGCGGCACATTCATAGTCTGGAGAGGAATACCGATAATCCCTACCGACAAGCTCCTTGTAGACGGGCTAAAAAATCCCAAGAGCAAAAGCGGAAAGACCAACATTCTCCTGCTGCGTACCGGAGAGGCTAAACGAGGAGTTATCGGACTTTATCAGGCAGGTATGAAAAACGAACAGTCAAGAGGTCTGTCGGTGCGTTTCAGAGGCATTGACGACAAAGGCACGGCGTCCTATCTGCTGAGTCTTTACTGCTCTGCGGCGATTTTAGCGGACGACGCTATTGCGGTATTGGAAGATGTTGAGGTGGGCGAGTATTATGACTACGAATAATTTTGATGTTTTCGATTATTCGGGACTTCCTTCGGAATACGAGCTGCAAACGCTTGCCAACGACCTTTTCGGCGATTTGGGCGGCAATTTTGAACCCGACGTATGCGCCGACGGCATTCAAAAACTCGTGACAACGGGTGATACGGGAATTATCAATACCGCCGCAAACAAAGCCGTTTCTGCGCTTGGAACAAGCGATTATGAGAATATTCTCGGACAGCTCGGCAAAGAATTGAATTTCGACAGTTTTTCGGGCGTAAACAGCGAGTTTCCTGCTTTCACCGACATAGGCGGAGCTTTTCACGAGCTTGAAAATGATAATACGAGCAAGGAAGCCGATAACTCTGGATTTTCACCAAAAGTAGTATCGCAGGCGCAGGCTGATGAAAATAACAGCATAAACGTCCGTACAACGGCAAATGACAACAACGTTATCCCGCAAAAGGACAGCAAAGGCGTGAGTTTTGAAACCGTAGGCGGTCAGAAAAACAACACGAAAATAGTTGTCGGAACGAAAACGCTCGAACAGATCCGTGAGGATTTTCCCATACTTCGGGAAAAGGTAAACGGAAATCCGCTTATATGGCTTGACAACGGCGCAACTACCCAGCGCCCGAAAGCCGTAATAGATAGACTTAGCTATTATTACGAGCATGAAAACTCAAACGTCCACAGAGGAGCGCATACGTTGGCGGCAAGGTCGACGGACGCATATGAAAAGGCTCGTCAGACTGTTGCAGATTTTATCGGTGCGCCGTCAAAGAATAACATCATATTCGTAAGAGGTACGACCGAGGGCATAAATCTCGTGGCGCAGTCTTATGTAAAACCGCTTTTAGAGCCGGGCGATGAGATAATCGTTTCGCTTTTGGAGCATCACGCAAATATCGTTCCGTGGCAGCTGGTTGCACAGGAAACGGGCGCGGTAATAAAGGTAATTCCCGTGGACGATTCGGGACAGCTTAAACTCTCCGAATACGAAAAGCTGTTTACCAAACGCACAAAATTCGTGTCCGTAACCCACGTTTCAAACGTATTAGGCACTATAACGCCCGCAGCCGAGCTTATTGCAATTGCGCACAGACACGGCGTGCGGATAATGATAGACGGTGCGCAGTCTATAGCGCATATCCCCGTGAACGTTTCTGCGCTTGACGCTGATTTTTTCGTGTTTTCGGGTCATAAAATATACGCTCCCACGGGAATAGGCGCTCTCTACGGCAAAAAGGACGTTCTCGAAACCGCAAAGCCCTATCACGGCGGCGGCAATATGATAAAGGACGTTACGTTTGAAAGAACGATATACAATCCCGTGCCGAATAAATTTGAGGCAGGAACAGGCAGCATCGCCGACGCAGTGGGTTTAGGTGCGGCGCTCGAATATCTCAGCTCGATAGGTATGCCTGCTGTCAGCGCATATGAACACGAGCTTGTAAGCTACGGAATGAAAGAACTCGCAAAAGTCAGCGGACTTCATCTTGTCGGCACTGCTCTCTCTAAATCAAGCGCACTTTCTTTCGTAATAGACGGCGTGCCAAATGATACCGTAGGGCAAATTCTCGATCAAAACGGAATTGCCGTGCGTGTGGGTCATCATTGCGCACAGCCCATTCTTCGGCACTACGGACTTGAGGGCGTTGTACGGCCTACTTTGGCATTGTATAACACTTTTGAAGATATTGATACTTTGGTAAGAGTGTTAAGATCAATATAAAGACGGTACTTATTATGGAATTTTGTACAAAATTATTGCACGGCAAATCGGCAGGGAGATTTCAAAACGGTGCAACTCTTCCGCCGATAAGCCAGGTCTGCGCATTCTCATATGAAAGTGCGGAGGATCTCGAAAAGGTGTTTGCCGGGAAAGCGGCAGGCTTTGCCTACACAAGGATTTCAAATCCTACGGTAGACGCTTTTGAAAGGCGCATTTGCGAGCTTGAGGGCGGGCGTGCCGCAACAGCCTGTTCATCGGGAATGGCGGCTATATCGTCGGCGCTTTTGAATATCTTAGGCACGGGCGACGAGATAATTGCAGGCGCAGGGCTGTTCGGCGGAACGGTAGACCTGTTCCGTGACCTTAAAGAATACGGCATTACAACAAAATTTGTAACGCATATGACCACAGACGAGATAAAAAGTCAAATCACCGACAAAACAAAGGTGATTTTCGGCGAGATAATCGGAAATCCTTGTCTTGACGTTATGGATATTCGCAGCGTATCAGAGCTTGCACACGAAAATAAAATTCCGCTTTTCGCAGACGCCACTACCGCCACGCCGTATCTTATCCGCCCGATTGAATACGGTGCGGACATTGTTATACATTCCTCGTCGAAATACATAAACGGGAGCGGTAATTCAATAAGCGGAATAATCACAGACAGCGGAAATTTCAAATGGGATTTTGATAAATATCCCGTACTTGCGCCGTATAAAAAATACGGTCGGCTTGCGTTTACCGCACGGCTCAAAAACGACATATGGCGAAATATCGGCGGCTGTCTTTCTCCGATGAACGCATATCTGAATTTATTGGGCGTTGAAACGCTTGCATTAAGAGTGGAACGTATCTGCGAAAACGCTCTGGCGCTTGCAAAGGCACTGGAGAAAATAAACGGCGTAAAGATAAATTACCCTGCTCTCCCAAGCAATCCGTATTATCCCTTAGTCCAAAAGCAATTCGGCGGCAAGGGCGGCGGTATAGTGACCCTGAGAGCAGGTTCAAAGGAGAAAGCCTGTGCGCTTATGAACTCCCTGAAATATGCGCTGAATGCGACAAATATCGGCGACACGAAAACTCTCGTCATTCACCCTGCGTCAACCATTTATCTTAATTCCACCGAAGAGCAGAGAATAAACGCGGGCGTGTATGACGATACTATCCGCATAAGCGTGGGAATTGAGGACGCCTGCGACCTTATCGAAGATTTTACCCAAGCGATAGAAAGCGTAAACGGAAAGGAATGAAAAAATGGCTGAATACAAAATAACCGACACGATAGATATAACCGATGTAAACTGCCCTATCACGTTTGTAAAGACAAAAGTAGCTCTTGACGAACTTGACGAGGGGGAAATCCTTAAAGTCCATATGAACAGCGGCGAACCTGCACAAAACGTGCCGAGAAGTCTTAAAGAGGAAGGTCACGAGATTTTGGAGTTTACCCAAAACGATGACGGGACATACGACCTTTTGGTCAGAAAGGCAGGTGATTAGCTTGACGGAAAGAATAGGAAACGACGATTTTGCCGAAAAGGTATTGAATTTTTCGGGGCTTTCCGTTGTGGAATTTTACACGGACACTTGCGTTCCCTGCAAGCGAATGTCGCCGATACTGTCTGAACTTAGCGGGAAATACTCCGAAGTTTTTATTGCGAAAGTAAATGCTGCGTATGAACTCGAACTTTGCGAGAAATACGACGTCGCCGCTACTCCGACATTTTTGCTGTTCAAAAACGGCTCAGAGGTCGAGCGTTTTACAGGCGCACGAAAAAAGGAAGAACTCGAACATATAATCGAAGAAAACAGATAATCAGGAGGTATGAGATGAAAATTACAGTAGCAGGCGAAACAAAGGAATTTAACGAAGGCTTGACAATAGCCGAGCTCATCAGACAGGAAAACATCGAAAATCCCGATTATATCACGGTATCGGTAAATGACGAGTTTGCGGATAACGAAAACTTTCCGTCAATTGAACTGCACGACGGCGACGCCGTGGAATTTTTGTATTTTATGGGAGGAGGCAGCTATGTCATTCTCTAACGAACAGCTGGAAAGATATTCCCGGCACATCATCTTAAAGGAAGTAGGCGTAAAAGGTCAGAAAAAACTTCTTAACGCAAAAGTGCTGATAATCGGTGCAGGCGGTCTGGGTGCGCCTTGCGCTATGTATCTCGCCGCCACAGGCGTAGGAACGATAGGAATTGCAGACGCAGACGAGGTAGATTTGTCGAATTTACAGCGTCAAATAATTCATGCGACGGAGGATGTCGGAAAGCCCAAAGTGCAGTCGGCAAAGGAAACGATAAACAAAATGAACCCCGATGTCACGGTGAATACCTATCACGAGTTTGTTTCCTCGGAAAACATAATGAAAATAATCAAAGACTACGATTTCATTATAGACGGCACGGATAATTTTCCTGCGAAATTTCTGATAAACGACGCTTGCGTTATGGCAAAGAAACCGTTTTGCCATGCAGGAATAATTCGCTTTCAGGGGCAGCTTATGACCTACGTTCCCGAAAAAGGTCCCTGCTACAGATGCGTGTTCAAAGAGCCTCCGCCCAAGGACGCCGTGCCTACCTGCAAGCAGGCGGGAGTAATCGGCGCAATGGGCGGCATTATCGGCTCTCTTCAGGCAATGGAGGCGATAAAATACATAACGGGCACAGGCGAATTGCTTACGGGATATTTATTGACGTTTAACGCACTGAAAATGGAATTTCGCAAGATAAAACTCCCCAAACCGAACGGAAAATGTGCGGTGTGCGGCGAAAATCCTTCGATAACCGAGCTTATAGATTACGAGCAGGCGGAATGTAACGGCGTGTGAGGAAATTTTATGATAATAATATCAAAGGACGATTTTCAGAAAATAGCGGATTATGCTCTGTCCGAACTCCCGAACGAGGCTTGCGGTCTTATCGCAGGCAGAATTGAGGGGAATGACAAAATTATCGAAAAAGTGTACCTGCTAAGCAATATTGATAAGTCGAACGAGCATTTTTCGCTCGACCCGAAAGAGCAATTAGCCGCCGTTCGGGATATGCGCAAGCTTGGACTTTTGCCGCTCGGAAACTGGCATTCGCACCCTTCTTCCCCGTCAAGACCGTCCGAAGAGGACAAGCGCCTTGCCTATGACAAAACGGCAAGTTATCTTATTTTGTCGCTTATGGACAAGGATAAGCCCGTGCTCAATTCTTTTCACATTGACGGCGCTGAAACACAGCGTGAGGAATTAGTAATAAAGGAAAATAAGCTATGAAAGATCTTGCGGTAATAGGCAGCGGACCTGCGGGGCTGTCTGCGGCTTTGTATGCAAAAAGAGCAAATCTCGACGTTATCATTATAGAAAAGGAATATCTCGGAACGGGGCAGATCGCCGAAAGCACACGGGTAGATAATTATTTGGGACTTTGCGGCATAAGCGGATTTGACCTCGGCGAGAAATTCAGGCACGATGCGGAAAGTTTCGGCGCAGAATTTCTTGAGGGCGAGGCGATAAGCCTTGAACAGAAAAACGGCGTCTGGATAACCACGCTCCAAAGCGGAGATGTCATAGAAGCAAAAACCGTTATCTATGCCGCAGGAGCAACTCACAAAAGATTGAATGTAAGCGGCGAAGAAAAATTTATCGGTAAGGGCGTATCATATTGTGCCATATGCGACGGCGCATTGTATTCCGGCAAAACGGCAGCCGTTATCGGCGGCGGCGACACGGCGCTCGACGATGCGCTGTATTTATCCGACATTGCAAAAAAGGTGTATCTTATTCACAGACGAAACGAATTCAGAGGCTCAAAGAAAAGCGTTCTCAAAATAATGTCACGTGAAAACATTGAGATAATCACTTCGGCAAATGTCACCGAAATTGCAGGCGAAAACCGCATAAGCTCAATAATGCTCGACAACGGGCACAGACTTTTCCTCGACGGAGTTTTTATAGCGGCAGGTATGACGCCTGCGTCCGAATTAGTGCAAAATATCGTCGATTTAGATGAAAACGGCTATATCAAAGCGGATGAAACGGGAATAACAAAAGCGGCAGGATTGTTTTGCGCAGG
>CANQKW010000003.1 GCA_947624555.1 uncultured Clostridia bacterium | reverse complement strand
TGTTTACCTCGAAAAAGCTTGTGAAAAAATAGGCGTAAATGCAGAAATTATCCATGCAAGAGGCGAGGAACTGGGCAGAGTTAGACGTGAAAAGTACGATTTTGCTACGGCAAGAGCAGTTGCGGCTCTGCCTGTCCTGACAGAGCTTTGCCTGCCTTTTGTAAAGGTCGGCGGAAGATTTATCGCCCTGAAATCCGTCAACGAGGACGCCGAACCTGCCCTGAATACTATAAAAATATTAGGCGGAAGTCTTGAAAAAATCGAGGATTATACTCTTACGAACGGCGACAGCAGGCGGCTGATTATTATAAAAAAGGTTAGTCAAACTCCGTCCAAATTTCCCAGGAGCTTTGCAAATATTACAAAAAAACCGCTTTAATTTGAAGAACTCTTACGAAAAATCTCCTTTTATGCGATATTTCCCTGTGGAAATTATTTCCCGACAGTGCTATAATGAAGAAAAAAATCGGGGGGATTTTCAAATGAAAGGATTGTTTAAACAAAAAGAAAAGGTTTCGGGACAGGTGGTTATGATCAAAACAGGACTGCTGTTTCCGAATAAATCACAGCCCAGATTGGATTTTTCGGACGCAGAGCTTTCATCTCTTGCGGAAAGTATTCGTGAAAACGGAATTCTTCAGCCTGTCTGTGTGAGAAAAGTAGGCGCTGTTTACGAGATAATCAGCGGCGAAAGACGCACACGAGCCGCAAAACTCGCAGGACTTGACGAGATACCTTGTATCGTGATGAATGTCGGCGATGAGCAGTCTGCGGTGCTTGCTCTTATCGAAAATATTCAGCGAAAAGACCTGAGCTATTTTGAAGAGGCGCTTGCTATCGAAAGACTTATCGGCTTTTACGGAATGACGCAGGAAGTCGCCGCAGAAAGATTGGGAAAAGCTCAATCTACGGTTGCAAATAAACTGAGACTTCTGAAATTTTCCGAGGCAGAAAGGCAAATGCTCGTGACGGGAAATCTTTCAGAGAGGCAGGCAAGGGCGCTTGTGAGGATTAGCGATAGCGCTCTTCGGAAAAAGCTTATTGAAACGGTTATCAGAAAGCACCTAAATCTTGAAGAAACGGAAGAGCTGGTTTCCCGGTCTATCGAGAGTGCTCCTAAGCAAAAACGCCGAAGAAGTATGCCTAAAATCATCGCTCCTCCTGCTTTTTATATGAACTCGCTTAACGCCCTTATCAAGAGAATTCGCGACGACAATATTCCGTGCGAGCTTGAAACGGGCAAAACGGAGAAGTACTACGAATACACGATAAAATTTCCTATAAGCTAAAAGTGTACTGCTTAAAGCTACAGAAAATTTTTGAATTATCGCCGCTGTAAAGGCGGCGGTATTATTTTGTAAAGATAATGTAAATAAAAAATGTTCCACGGGGAACATTTTCGGTAAAAATGTCGAATTTGTTCCTCGTGGAACATTTTTGCAAAAAAATACTTTATTTTTGTAAAGAAGTGTGATATACTAAAATGGTAGTATAAGAATGTAAAGGGGGAATACCTTTGGGAATTGTAATCGGAGTTGTAAATCAGAAAGGCGGCGTCGGTAAAACGACGACTTCGGTCAATATAGCCGCAGGTCTGGGCGCTCTGGGAAAAAAAGTATTACTGATAGATTTTGACCCACAGGGCAATTCTACGACAGGTTTCGGCATAAAAAAGAAATCGCTTGAGTCTACTTCGTACGATATGGTTATCGGAAGAATCAGACCGCAGGAGGCTGTCATAAAGACCGAAAGCAAAAACGTGTGGATAATTCCGTCAACGTCAAAGCTGTGCGACGCAGAGCCTGCTCTTACCACAATGGAGCAAAAAAACTATCAGCTTAGAAAAGCTGTTCTTCAAATAAAAAACGAGTACGATATAGTGATAATTGACAGCCTGCCCTCGCTGGGAATACTGGCGATAAATACTCTCGCCGCCTGCGATACGATAATCGTTCCTATGGTGTGCGAGCATTTCGCTCTGGAGGGTCTGGCACAGCTTATGTATACTATTAAAAACGTAAAACATAAGCTTAACCCGAACATAAGCATTATGGGAATAGTTTTTACAATGCTGGATAAACGACTGTTGTCAAGCAGCGAAATAAAAAACGAGATAAAGAAAAACTTTGACAAGAGGGCAATTTTTAAAACGGAAATACCACGAAACGTCCGTATTTCAGAGGCTCAAAGCCACGGCGAGCCTATCATCACATTTGATAAAAATTCAAAGGGAGCGGACGCTTACATAAGGCTGTCAAAGGAAATTCTGGCAAAATGCCGTGAGAGGGAGAAAGCTAATGGCGAGAAAAACTGAAAGCAGCTTTGACGAGCTGTTCTTCGACAACAATATCGGCAGCGACGGAGCGCAGACGCTGCGGATAAGCGAGGTCGAGCCGAATAAAAATCAGCCTCGAAAGAGCTTTAACAACGAAACGCTTAAACAGCTTGCCGACTCGATAAGAGAACACGGCGTATTACAGCCGATTATCGTTAGGTCGATTGCATCGGGAAATTATTTGATTATTTCGGGAGAGCGCCGCTGGAGAGCAGCTAAAATGGCGGGTCTGTCCGAAATTCCGGTGCTTATTCGTGACGATATTACCGAAGAGCAGGCAATGCAAATTGCTATGATTGAGAATTTGCAGCGTGAAAATCTCAACCCGATCGAAGAGGCTTTAGGCTACAAAGAGCTTATCGACAGGTTCGGAATGACGCAGGACAAGCTTGCGCAGGTTCTGGGAAAAGCGCGTTCATCGGTGGCAAACAGCCTGGGACTGCTTGCTCTGCCGAACGGCGTGCAGGAGCTTTTGAGAAACGGAAGTCTGTCGGCAGGACACTGCAAGGCTCTTAAAAAGGTCAAGGACGCCGCTCTTATGACAGAGCTTGCCCATAAGGCGGCAGAGGGAGAGCTTTCCGTGCGGCAGGTCGAGGTCATTGCAAAGCGTGAGGTTGAAAGGGCAGAAGAGGAAAGCAAGACCCGTGAAATAAAACCCAGACTCTCCTATTACACGGAAATCGAGGTAGGTCTGACGGAAATTTTGGGCACAAGGGTAAGAATTTCCGAAGGGAAAAAGGGAAATATTCTACAAATAGATTTTGCCGACAAGGAACAGCTTGAAGGCATTGTGAAATATTTTAACAAATAAAATTAAGGAGATTGGTTCGATGATTGACATTAAATTTTTGAGAGAAACCCCCGACGCTGTTAAGGAGAACATTAAGAAAAAATTTCAGGACGAAAAGCTCCCTCTGGTTGACGAGGTAATTGCGCTTGACGCCGAAAACCGCAAAACAATTCAGCGTATGGAAGAGCTGCGTGCTGACAGAAACCGTATTTCTAAGGAAATAGGCGGTTTTATGGCAAAGGGAATGAAGGACGAGGCTGAAAAAGCTAAGGCGCAGGTTGCAGCTTTCGCAGAAGAGCAGAAATCTCTTGAAACAAAGCAGGCAGAGCTTGCCGAAAAAATAACAAAAATTATGATGACTATTCCGAATATAATCGACCCGTCTGTTCCTATCGGCAAGGACGACAGCGAAAATGTCGAGATAACGAAATACGGCGAGCCTGTCATACCCGATTTTGAAATACCATATCACAGCGAAATTATGGAAAAGCTGAACGGAATAGACCTTGACAGCGCAAGAAAAGTCGCAGGAAACGGATTTTACTACCTTATGGGCGATATTGCAAGACTGCACTCCGCCTGCCTTTCCTACGCAAGAGATTTTATGATAGACAGAGGTTTTACCTATTGTATTCCCCCGTATATGATAAGGAGCAACGTGGTAACGGGAGTTATGAGTTTTGCCGAAATGGACGCTATGATGTACAAAATCGAGGGCGAGGACCTGTATCTTATCGGCACCTCCGAACATTCTATGATAGGCAAGTTTATCGACACCATTCTTGAAGAAGATAAGCTGCCGTATACTCTTACGAGCTATTCTCCCTGTTTCCGCAAGGAAAAGGGCGCACACGGCATAGAGGAACGAGGCGTTTACCGTATCCACCAGTTTGAAAAGCAGGAGATGATCGTGGTCTGCAAGCCCGAGGACTCTCCTATGTGGTTCGATAAGCTCTGGCAGAATACAGTCGACCTGTTCCGTTCGCTTGACATTCCCGTAAGAACGATAGAGTGCTGTTCGGGCGACCTTGCCGACCTAAAGGTGAAGAGCTATGACGTTGAGGCGTGGTCTCCCCGTCAGAAAAAGTACTTCGAGGTAGGCTCCTGCTCAAATTTAGGCGACGCACAGGCACGCAGGCTTAAAATCCGTATTAAGGGCAAGAACGGAAACTACTTTGCTCACACATTGAACAACACCTGCGTCGCTCCTCCCCGAATGCTTATCGCATTCCTTGAAAACAATCTCAACGCCGACGGTTCTGTAAATATCCCCGAAGTATTAAAACCGTATATGGGCGGAAAAGATAAGATAACAGTAGGCTGACGGTTTCGTCAAAGGTCAGGCAAATTTTTTGAAGGGTTTTCTATGAGTTTTGTTACATTAAAGGATGTTTACAAGCGTTATCACGTTGGCGAGGTCACTATAAATGCCGCCGACGGTATGACGTTTGATATTGAAAAAGGAGAGCTTGCGGTCATTGTCGGACCGTCGGGTTCGGGAAAGACTACCGTGCTTAATATACTGGGCGGAATGGACTCCTGCGACGAGGGAATTATTTCGGTTGACGGGGCAAGAGTCGACAAGTATAATCGAAATCAGCTCACGCTTTACCGCCGTTTCGACATAGGATTTATATTCCAGTTCTATAATCTTCTTCCAAATCTGACCGCAAAGGAAAATGTCGAAATAGCGGGGCAGACTAACAAGGATTACATACCTGCGGCGGAAATATTAGACAAAGTCGGTCTTTCCGAAAGATTGAACAATTTCCCTGCTCAGCTTTCGGGCGGAGAACAGCAGCGTGTGTCTATCGCAAGAGCACTCTCGAAAAAGCCGAAACTTTTGCTCTGTGACGAGCCTACAGGTGCTCTTGACTACAACACGGGCAAAATGATATTAAAGCTCCTTCAGGACACCTGCCGCAAAGAAGGAATGACGGTTATTCTCGTAACGCACAATACCGCTATCACGCCTATGGCTGACAGGGTAATAAAAATAAAAAACAGCAAGGTAAGCGAAATCATAACAAACCCGTCTCCTACGCCCGTTGAAGAAATAGAGTGGTAATAATGAAAGCAATAACTAAAAACACTTTTCGTGAGATAAAAGGCTCTAAGAGCCGATTTCTGTCCATTTTCCTGATCTGCGTGATAGGAGTAGGCTTTTTCAGCGGCGTAAGGGCGACCTGCAACGATATGAAAACCTCTGCGGACAACTACTACGACAAGCAGAGGCTGTTCGACCTGCGTGCGGTGTCGACATTCGGTCTTACGGACGGAGATAAAGTGGCGATAAAAAGCGCTCTCCCCGATGACTGTGAAGTCTATGCATCGGATTACACCGACCTCGCTGTCCGGTACAATGACAAGGAATATCTCACCAGAGTATTTTCAAAACTCCCCGAAGGGATAAACACGCCTGTCATTACCGAGGGACGCGATATTCAGGACAGCGGAGAGTGCATCATCAGCTCAAACGCACTGCACGAGGGTATTGCGATAGGCGATAAAATAACGCTTGCCGACCTTACAGAGGCGGACGAGTTTCCGCTTACACGCACGGAATATACCGTTGTGGGCAAGTACAATTCCCCTATGTACGTTTCAATGACGCAAAGAGGAAGTACGTCGATAGGCGACGGTTCTCTTGACGCTTTTATGATAGTTTCCGAAGAAGATTTCACGCAGGATTTTTATACGGAAATCTATGTAATATCCGAAACTCTTCAAGGAATGTCAAGCTATTCGGATGAGTACGAAAATTACCGCAAAACGCTCTCGGATAAGCTTGAAGAGCTCGGCAAAGAACGCAGCGCTGTCCGTTACGATGAGGTTTTGGGCGATGTAAAGCAGGAAATAGCCGACGGAGAAAAGGATTTGGCTCAGGCGAAAATTGACGGTCAAAAGGAGCTTGATGACGCTGCAAAGCAGATTGAAAATTCTCAGCAGGCGCTTGACGAGCAGAAAGAGCAGCTCGCTGCGATGAATGCGACGCTTCCCCCGGAAATGGCGGCAGAAATGAACGCACAGCTTGAGGCGGCGCAGGCGGAGATAGACAAGGCACAAGAAGAGTATGAGGACGGCGTCCGTGAATTCAACGAAAAAATTGCCGACGCCGAAAAGGAAATCGCAGACGCAAAGCAAAAGGTCGAAAGTGCGGGAAATGCGGAGTGGTATATTTTTACCCGTGACGATAATGTAGGCTATTCGGAATACGGCAGCAACGCAGAAAGAATTGACAAGATAGCTGCGATTTTCCCCGTGTTTTTCTTGCTGGTAGCGGCGCTTGTCTGCCTTACAACAATGTCAAGAATGGTCGAGGAACAGCGTACGCAGATAGGTACGCTGAAGGCTTTGGGCTACGGAAACGGAGCTGTGATGCGTCATTATATGGTCTATGCTGTTTCGGGAGCGGTTGTCGGCGGCACATTGGGGGCGTTCGGCGGCTGTCTGCTGTTTCCGTCGGTAATAATGTACGCTTACTCGATAATGTATACGGTAAACGACTTCTATTACCTTTTTGAGCCGCAGAATATGTTTTTCTCGATAGGCTCAATGACGCTTGCGATAGCATTGACGGTGTATTTCAGCTGTCATAAGGCGCTTTCGGAAACGCCCTCGTCACTTATGCGGCCAAAAGCCCCAAAAGCAGGAAAGCGTGTTCTTATCGAAAAGATACCGTTTTTGTGGAACAGAATGAATTTCTTCGCCAAAGTAAGCGGACGAAATATTTTCCGTTATAAGAGAAGAATGTTCATGACGGTAGTCGGAATTGCAGGCTGTACGGCTTTGTCGCTGACGGGTTTCGGTCTTAAGGACAGCATTTCGGATATAGTAGACCTTCAATATCTCGATATCAACAAGTACAGCGGTTTTTTGGCTTACAAGGACGACGCAAAGCCTTCGGAGCTTGAAGAAATATACTCCTCAATAACAGAGTACGAGCCGTCTACCGAAACTACCCGTGCGCTTATCAAGCAGTACGAAGTTCGTTTTGGGGAAAAATATATCCAGTGCAACGTGACCTGCGTTGAGGATGCAGAAAATTTCACGGATTTTATAGACCTGAGAGAAAGAGTTTCCGGTAAAAAACTTTCGCTCTCGGACGGAGCTGTCATTACCGAAAAGGCGGCAAAGCTGCTGGGCGTGAAAAAAGGCGACAGCATTACCGTTCAGGTGAGCAGCGGCGTTTACAGAAACGTGGAAATTTCGGGCATTACAGAGCACTACACAAGTCACTATCTGTACCTTTCCGAGAATCAGTATGAGGAGATTTTCGGTTCTTCGCCGAAATACAATATAATATTCTTCAACAACGGCATTTCAAGCGAGGGCGAGGACGCAGAGCGTTTCTGCGAGCTTATGCTGAAAAACAGCAAGGTTCTTGCGGTGAATATAAACGCTTCGTCAATGACGCAGATACACAATGTTCTGTCCATAATGGATTTGGTGACTGTCGTGCTTATCGTTTCGGCAGGAGCGCTTGCGCTTGTCGTTCTCTATAATCTTACCAGCGTAAATATCACGGAAAGAATACGTGAGATTGCTACACTGAAGGTTTTGGGATTTTACGACCTTGAAGTATCGGCTTATGTTTTCAGAGAAAATATAGTGTTGTCGCTTATCGGCGGAGCATTCGGACTGGGTCTGGGCACTGCGCTTTGTATGTTCGTCATTGAAACTGCGGAGATAGACGAGGTTATGTTCGGAAGAAACATTCATCCGCTGTCTTTCCTGTGGGCGTTTCTTGTGACGGCAGCTTTCTCGCTGCTGGTAAATCTCCTTATGTCGGGACCGCTGAAAAAGATAAGTATGGTCGAGTCGCTGAAATCGGTGGAATAAGGCGGTTTTCGACGGATTAAAATTACTCCTGAACGGTGGGTATGAAATATGATTGAAAATGTTGTTACAATAAAGCTTGCCGCTGACGAAAAGCTGATGATAAAGAAGAACTCGCTGTGCGCCGTAAACCCCGAAACGCAAAAGCGTATGGCGATAGTCACGGGAATACACGGCGATGAACTTGAAGGGCAGTATATCTGCTATCAGCTCGTAAAAACGATAACGGCAAATATGCAGAATTTAAAGGGAAGAGTGGACATCTACCCTGCGATAAATCCTTTGGGACTGGATTCCGCCTGCCGCGAGATACCGACTTCGGGACTGGATATGAACAGGGTATTTTCTGCGAAAAATCCCGGTTCTGTTTCGGAGAGCATAGCCGCAAAGATCGTTGAGGACATCAAAGGCTCGGATATGTGCGTTGACATTCACGCAAGCAATATCTTCATCAGAGAGATACCGCAGGTGAGATTATCTCCCGGCGAAAGCGACCGGCTTATGCGGTATGCTAAAATGCTGAATACAGACCTTGTGTGGGTAAACGAAACAGGAGCAGTGGGCGGCGGTTCTCTTGCAGAGGCGCTTATAAGCGTAGGAGTTCCTACGCTTTCCGTGGAAATGGGCAGCGGAGGAAGAATAAATCCCGTTTACAGCGAGCAGGTCATTCACGGCATATTCAATCTCATGAATAACCTCGGTATCTGGTCGCAGGAGGAGCACGGCATTTCTCACCCTATGGTTTCCACGGACGGAGAGGTACATATCGTACACGCCTCGGGCGCAGGGGTTTTCATTCCCGAAGTAGAGCATAATATGTGGCTCGCAAGAGGCAGCGTTATAGGCGAGATCGTCACGCCGATAACGGGTACTGTCGTGCAGAAGATAATTGCCCCCGAAAGCGGCGTTATTTTCTCATTAAGAGAATACCCGATAGTAAGCGAGGGCAGCACGATAGCCAGAATGTTAAGTATGGGCAGCAGTTTTTAAGGCAGCACTGCATATTAAGTCTGTTACAAGGAGCGGTGATATGAAAGACAGAATACTCGAGTCAAAGGAAAACTATCTTGAAACAATACTTATCCTGCAAAACAGGAGCGGTGCGGTAAGAGGCGTTGATATAGCGGCTGAAATGGATTTTTCCAAGCCTTCCGTGAGCGTTGCCATGAAAAATCTTCGTAACGAGGGCTGTATCACCGTTGACGAAAACGGTTTCATCTCGCTTACAGCAAAAGGAAAGAAGATAGCAGAGCGTGTCTATGAGCGGCATTTGCTCTTCACGGAGTGGCTTATGTCAATGGGCATTCCCGAAAAAATCGCCGCAGAGGACGCTTGCAGAATGGAGCATTGTTTGAGCGAGGAGAGCTTTGCGGCTATCAAGAAATATATCAAAAAACACGGAATTTAGCCTTACAAACGGAGGGTCTTAGATTGAAGATAATATGTCTTATTGAAAATACCACCGTAAACGACAAGCTTTTTTACGAAGAAGGACTGTCGCTTTTCGTTGAGTATAACGGGAAAAATTACCTGATAGACACGGGTTTGACGGGAAAAGCCGTTGAAAACGCAAAGCGTATGAGACTTCCCATAAACGAGCTTTCGGGCGTTTTTATAACGCATAATCATATGGCACATATAGGGGGAATAGAAAACATAATGCGGTTAAATCCCAATGTTCCCGTTTACCTCAGAGCAGGCGCAAAAAACGAGGTTTTCCTCAAAAACGGATTTTTTAAGTCGCCGTCGGGTTTAGGAAAGGCATTTTTCAGAAAATATGCGGATAATCTTATCCTGTTCAACAGTTTTTCCGAAATATGCGAGGGCTTTTATCTTGCGAGCTGTGAGGATTTTGACGAGAAATGCGTAAATCCCGACAAGAGCTATTTTGTAATTAACGAGGGCGAAAAAAAGCCTCAGCCGTTTGATTTTTCCGATGAGAGCTTTGCGGTAATCTTTCCGAATAAGAGAAAAGCAGACGGGCTTATCCTTATAGGCGGCTGTTTCCATTGCGGCGCTGAAAATATGCTTGCTACGGTAGAGCGGCGTTGGTCGGGGATACCCGTGCTTGCGGTTATCGGGGGATTTCATTTTTCGGGCAGCAACCCAAAATCGCTTAATTGCCCCGTTGATTATGTGACTTCAAGCGCACGGGCGCTGAAACTTTCGGGAGCGAAAAAGATATACGCCTGTCACTGTACGGGATTTAAGGGATTTGACACTATGGACGAAATTTTAGGCGACAGGTTAATGTATTTTGGCGGCGGCGAAGCTCTGGAGTTTTAAGGCAGCACCGCAGTCGCAAAATAAAGAAGATATTTCATTGTCCTGCCGCAGGCAGGCGTAATATAAGAAACAAATTTTTAAAGTGAGGATAAAAAATGAAATTAGGTATGGTCGGTTTGCCGAATGTCGGCAAAAGTACTCTGTTTAACGCTATTACAAACGCAGGCGCACAGTCCGCAAATTACCCCTTTTGCACGATTGAGCCTAACGTCGGTATCGTAAGCGTTCCCGACGAGCGTCTTGACAAGCTCGCTGAGATGTATCACCCCGAAAAATTTACTCCCGCAACGCTGGAATTTGTCGATATTGCAGGACTTGTAAAAGGAGCCTCAAAGGGCGAGGGCTTGGGAAACAAATTCCTGTCGAATATCCGTGAAGTTGACGCTGTTGTTCACGTTGTAAGGTGCTTTGAGGACGACAATATCATTCACGTTGACGGAAAAATAGGCGCTGCAAGGGATATTGAAACGATAAATCTTGAGCTTATCTTTTCAGATCTGGAAATTCTTGACAGAAGAATAGATCGTGCAAAAAAGGCAATGAAAGGCGACAAATCTCTTCAGAAAGAGGTGGATTTTTTCGAGAGCCTGAAAGCTCATCTTGAAGAGGGAAAGTCCGCAAGGAGCTATGATTTCTCCGATGAGGAGCGAGAAATGCTGAAAGATACGCCGCTTTTGTCCAACAAGCCCGTTATTTATGCGGCAAATCTGTCCGAAACGGATTTCAAGAACGGCGTTGAAAATAACGAGCAGTATAAAGCTGTTCTCAAAATCGCCGAAGAAGAGCACGCAGAGGTACTTCCTATCTGTGCACAGATAGAGGCGGAAATGTCCGATATGTCTGACGAGGACAAAGAGCTTTTCCTTGCCGATATGAACCTTGAAAGCTCAGGTCTTTCGAGAATAATCAAGAAGGGATACAGCCTGTTGGGACTTATATCGTTCCTTACCGCAGGCACACCCGAGGTAAGAGCGTGGACTATCACAAAGGGCACAAAAGCTCCGCAGGCGGCAGGAAAGATACACACCGACTTTGAAAAAGGATTTATCAGAGCAGAAATTGTTTCGTTTGACGACCTGATAAGCTGCGGTTCAATGGCAGCCGCAAAGGAAAAGGGTCTTGTCCGCCTTGAGGGAAAGGACTATGTAATGCAGGACGGAGATGTTACTCTCTTCAGATTTAACGTGTAAAGGAAAGCAGAAAATTGAACAAGGTAATTCGCTGTAAAAATACTAATAACATAAAGATTATGGTTCTGCTGATACTCCAGGTCTTTTTGGGGATAGCTCCCGTTTTGCTGCTGATTTCGTTTGTATTTTTCAGAATGTATGAAACAAAAGAGCTTGCCATTGTCATTATTGGACTGATTTTCCTGTGCAATACCGCTTATATGATACTTGCAAGGAAATACAACATCCTCAACAGCGGCAGGAGGGGAGAAAAAGCTCTCTACAAAGCCGTAAAAAGACTTACCGGAAACAATATAGTCTTTGTAAACCTGCCCGTTCGCTACAAGAGAGGTCGCTCAGAGGTCGATATGCTGATAATCAGCCACAAGGGCGTTATCGTCATTGAAGTGAAAAATCATTCGGGGACAATATCAGGCAGTTGGAAGTCAGAAAAATGGACGCAGACAAAATTTTACAGAGGCGGCAAGCAGACTTCAAACGAAATGGATAACCCGATAAAGCAAATGCGCCGCCAGCGTGACATTATAAAAAGCATACTCAATGCCGCAGGAGAGGACATTTGGGTCGATACCGTGCTGTATTTTTCCAATGCAAATGTTCGTCTTAAACTCAATCTTCGTGAAAACGACTATGTCTGCTTAGGCACAAAGGAGCTTTTGCAGTATCTGGAAAATTATGACAGAGGCGAGGTCATTTCGATGTCGCAAATGGAAAAATATGCCGCTATCCTCAATGAGGCAAGAGGAAATGTCTGACATATTTTCCCTTTACTTTTCGTAAAATCGCTGTCGGATATTTCAACGATTTCAACGTGAAAACCTGTTGAAAAAGTGTAAAAAACTCATAATATTCAAACTTTTCAATACGGTTTTCAACAATTTTTCGGTAAAAATCAGCCTTTCGGCATTAAAACACCACTTTTTCGGTTGAAAAAACCGTTGAGAATGTGAAAAAGCGCAAAATAAAGCAAACCGCCGCAACAGTAGGTTACGGCGGTTATTTTATACATTCAAATACTAAAATCAGGCGTTTGCGGTTTCGTTGTCCTCGGTTTCTTCTTTTGTATCATTCTCAGTTTCGCTGTTTTCCTTGCTGAGCAGCTCGCTGAACTCTTTCAGTTTCATAGGCTTTGCGAAATAAAATCCCTGCACCATATTGCAGTCGATTTCTTCAAGAAATTCGATCTGGTCTTTAGTTTCAACGCCCTCTGAGATAACGTTCATATCAAGGTTTTTCGCCATATCCACCACGGAGGAGATGACAGCACGTCCTTTTTTTGAGTTTACCGTTCCGTTGAAGAACTCTCTGTCAATCTTTAGTACGTCCGCAGGAATATCTTTCAGCAGATTGAGCGAGGAATATCCCGAACCGAAATCATCTATCGAGAGCTTAAATCCCAACTCGTGCAGCTTGTTCATAATAGCAATCATACGGTCTGCGTCCTCTGTGAAAACACTTTCGGTAAGCTCCAGCTCAATGTACTCGTAGGGAATTTCGTACTTATCGACAATTTCTCTTAAACGCCAGATATAGTCGTCGTCGTTTATGTGAAGTCTTGACTGATTTACCGAAACCACAACAAGCGGCTCGCCTTTATCAATCCATTGGCGCATTGTCCTGCAAACCTCTTCGAGAATGAAGAAATCCAGCTCAACTACAAAACCGTTTTTCTCCGCAAGCGGTATAAATTCTCCGGGAGAAACAAAGCCGAAATCTCTGCTGTTCCAGCGGATAAGCGCCTCTGCTCCGACCACTTTGTGGGATTTTGTGCCGTATTTCGGCTGAAGATAGCACTCAAATTCCCTGTTTTCAAGAGCCTGCGGCATAGCGTTCTCGAAATCCTTTTCACGCAGGTAGATCTCACGTATTTTTCCGTCATAGAAAGCGACCTCGCGGGTCTGTTTGTTCTTTATGGATTTTCTTGCGAGATTGCAGCGGTCAACAGCTATCGTAAAGTCAACAGCGTCAAATTTTCCCCTGCATTGACCCAATCTGCACACGCCTGAGCTGAAAACCATCGGATACTTCACGTACAGCGAATTTCTCCTCTGAAATTCCTCAAAAATACCTTTCAGGCGATTTTCAAGCTCTGCATCGGGTGCGTTTTTGATGAGGCAGGCGAAATTGTCCTCGGATATCCTTGCAAACGGCTCTTTACTGTCAAGACAGTCTTTCAGCGTATTGTGAAGACGCACAAGTATCTTATCGCCCTCTTCATAGCCCATTCTGTCGTTGATAAGCTTAAATTTGTCTATATCGAAAACGACCATTGACAGCTTTTCGGGGGCAGTCTTTTTTATCAGCTTTTCGCAGTCACGGAAGAACTTATCCTTGTTTTTTCCGCCCGTGAGCGAGTCGGTATCTGCCGTTCTTCGGTTTTTAATTTTGAGTATGATTATCGTTCCTGCGAGAATAACGGCAAAAGCCGCAAATAGAGCTATGAGCGCCGGTAACATTTCGGGTAAAGACTCTCCCGAAAACGAGTCCGGTGAAATTGAAATAACAGGCAAAGTAATTGCTCCTTACATTTTAATTTTATCCTGTTCGGCTATTTTCGCCCCGCCTGCGGCAGGGTTCGTCAATGCGCTAACTTACACACTCATTATAGCATTTAATGAAACGGTTTTCAATAGCATTTTTTTACTTTCTTTAGTTTTAGCAATTTCAAATAAAACATTTTGTGCATTTTTTACAACCTACTTGACAAACTTTCCCTGTTGTGATAGTATAATATAGGCGGTAATTTTTGAATTGCGTGCCTTAATATGTATGACGAGGTATTTACAATGAAATGGTATGAAAAAGCGGTTTTTTATCACATTTATCCTATCGGATATTTCGGCTGTCCGAAACAGAACGACCGTTCAAGCGAGCCTACACATAAGCTGTTAAAGCTCATTGAGGATATTCCTCACATAAAGGAATTGGGCTGTGACGCAGTTTATTTCGGTCCTGTATTTGAAAGCGTCGCTCACGGATATGATACTATAGATTACAGGACTGTCGACCGCAGACTGGGCACGAACGAGGACCTCAAAAAAGTCTGTTCTGCTCTTCACGAGAACGGCATTAAGGTCATTCTTGACGGAGTTTTCAATCACGTAGGACGTGATTTCTGGGCATTTGAGGATGTAAGGGCAAACAAGTTTTCAAGCAGCAAAAAGGACTGGTTTCACATTCGTGACGGAAACAGCGGCTATAACGACGGCTTTTATTACGAGGGCTGGGAAGGTCACTATGAGCTTGTAAAGCTCAATTTGTACAATCCCGAAGTAAAGCAGTACCTGAAGGACACGATCACCTTCTGGAAAGAGGAGTTCGGCATTGACGGACTTCGCCTTGACGTTGCATACTGCCTTGACGAAAACTTCTTAAAGGAACTTAGGGGTCACTGCAAGTGGCTCTCAGAGGACTTTTTCCTGCTGGGAGAAACTCTCCACGGCGATTACAACAGGTGGGCAAACGATCAGATGCTCGACAGCGTGACCAACTACGAGTGCTACAAGGGCTTATTTTCAAGCTTTAACGATATGAATATGTTCGAGATAGCTCATTCGATCAACCGTCAGTTCGGTTCAGAAAACTGGTGTATTTACAGAGGAAAACACCTTTACACGTTCGTAGACAACCACGATGTTACAAGAATAGCGTCTATGCTTAAAGTGAAAGAGCATTTGCCGCTCATCTATACGCTTATGTTTATGATGCCGGGTATTCCGTCCGTTTACTACGGAAGTGAGTACGGCGTTCAGGGCGACAAGAGAGGCGGCGGCGATGACGCTCTTCGTCCCGAATTTGACATCGAAAAGATGAAGAGCGAGGGTCTGTGCGATTTGACAGGGATTATAAGCGTACTTGCAGAGATCGAAAAAACCCACCCTGCGGCGGCTATGGGCGATTATAAGCAGGTACAGCTTACCAACAGACAGTACGCTTTCTCGCGTTCTGCTGAGGGAGAAACGCTTGTCACGGTGATAAACGCTGACGGCGCTCCGTTTACGTTCGATCTTAAAATGGGTGGAGAGGCTGAAAATCTCCTCACGGGAGAAAAGGTGCAGCTGGGCGGACTTACATTGCAGGGTTATTCTTCAATGGTGCTTAAGGTTTAATTAAGACTTTTTCGGGACGAATTTTTTCATCCGGGAGGAGAAATTATGTCGGATAACTTAGATATCTGGCTCTGGCTTACCTTAGTAATGAAACCGAATAACGCAAAGCTGGGCTTAATACTCAAAAGCTGCAATTATGACGCAGCAAGGGCAGGAAAAATCATTCGTGACGGAGGGAACTTTGCGTTTGATAAAAACGAAAAAAGCCGTGCAAATGCAATAAGGATAGGAACTGTTCGGGAATATAAGAATTTTTGCAGCAAAAGCGGCATTACAATAATTTCTTATGACAGCGAGGACTATCCGAAATTGCTAAAGCAGATTGAAAATCCTCCGCCTGTGCTTTTCGCTCTGGGAAACGCAAAAGGTCTTAACGATATGCCGATTTTAACGGGAGTAGGCACACGAAATATTTCGGAGTACGGTACTGCGATCATAAATCTTATTGCGAAACCGCTTGCAGAGTCGGGCGTAATAATCGCAAGCAGTACCTCCGAGGGAGCAGACGAGGCGTTTCACAATGCCGCTGTTTTTGCAGGCGGAAGAAGTATCGCATTTCCCGGCTGCGGCGTGCTTGAAACTCACCCGTCAGGCAGCGAGCCGCTGAAAAAGAATATAATCGACAACGGCGGCGCTGTAATCAGCGAGCTTTTTCCCGATACAAAAGCGTCATTGAGCTATTTCAAGCGGCGTGACGCTATTCTTGCAGGAATAGGCAGCGCGACGCTTGTAGCTGAGGCAGGCGAAAAAAGCGGCAGTCTTATTACTGCGGAATATGCAAAAAAACTTGCAAGAAAGGTTTTCTGCGCCCTGCCAAACGGACTGGATACAAGCGGATTTGAGGGAAATATAATGCTCGCAAGAGCAGGTGCGTCTGTGGCTTTTGACAGCACGGATATTGCGGAGGAACTGGGCGTTGCCCTGAAAAATTCTCCCGTAAAAAAGACGGATTATCAGGGAAAAATTGCCTCAAATGCTGCACAGAATGTTGACCCGACGCCGAAAACCGTCGAAAATGCCCCTCCTGCGGCAGAAAAAAAGCTGCCCGTTATGACCGAAGAGCTCCTCGGAAAATATGACGAAACAAAACAGCTTGTGATACGTTCGCTTTTAGACCGACCCCGTTCCAATGAAATGGTAATGAATGCCACAGGTCTGCCCGCAGACGCAGTATTTGTGACGCTTATGGATCTGGAGTGCGCAGGCGTGATCGCTCTCAACAGAGAGGGGTATTACTATATCCCCGACATGAAGTATAAAAAATAGACATAGTGCACAAATTTTAAGCCTAAAATTCTATGAACAGACACTTGATTTTTTCTGAAAATATGTTAAAATGTGTATGTGTAATTGTGCACAATATTTGTTTTAGGAGGTATTTTGTTATGGCATATCAGATTTCTGATGATTGCATCGCTTGCGGCGCTTGCGCTGACGGCTGCCCCGTAGGAGCTATTTCTGAGGGTGACGGCAAGTATGTTATTGATGCGGACGCTTGCGTTGACTGCGGCGCTTGCGAAGGAACTTGCCCTGTTGGAGCACCTAAGCAGGCATAATTCATCAAGACTACATAGAAATAAATCCCTGTTCGGCATTAGTCGGGCAGGGGTTTTATTTTCTTTCAAAAAAAATTCAAGTTGGTATTTTCCTGTTGCAATTTCCGGCGAAATGTTGTATAATATATTCAGCAGCAATGTGTAATCGAAATTTTCCTAAACCGAAAGGAACAGCTTATGAAACTGATTTTTGCTATTGTAAATAACGACGACAGCCACGCCGTGCGCCAGTCATTGACAAGAAACGGCTTTCAGGCAACAAAGCTCTCTACAACAGGCGGTTTTCTTATGTCGGGAAATACCACATTTATCGTTTGTGCAGAGGACGATAAGGTCGACAGCGTAATAGAGATAATCAAAGAACATTCCCATAAAAGACAGCAATTCGTGCCAAATTCTTCGGCATATGCAACCAACAGCTTTACAGGTATCCCCGTAGAGGTGACCGTAGGCGGAGCAACTGTCTTTGTGACCGATATAGAGAGGTTTGAAAAGGTCTGATATGACAAGGCTTTACGGAAAGGACGAGCTTAAAGAAATACTCGACCTCACAGCCGAAAAAAATCGGCTCTCCCACGCAATTATGTTTTCGGGGAGAAAAGGTTCGGGACGAAAGACCCTCGCCCGCTATACGGCAAAACTGTTTCTGTGTGAAAACAACGCCTGCGGAGAGTGCCCGACCTGTCGCAATATTGATATGAACGCTCACCCCGACGTTATTTTTGTAAAGGAAACGCTGGGCGGAAAATACGAGATGAAAACTCTCCGTGAGCTGTTAAAAGGCACGGTCATCAAGCCCAACAACGGCGATGTCAAAATTTACGTTTTCGAGGACTGCGACAGTATGCTCACACAGCATCAGAATGCCCTGCTAAAGCTCATCGAAGAGCCGCCTGCTCATCTACGGTTTATTTTTACCTGCGAGAATGTAAATCTCGTGCCGATAACGGTTATGTCGAGAGTGACGCTTTACGAAGTGCCCGAAACGGATATTGAAAGCTGTGTGCGATGCCTTGTTGAGGACGGTACGGACGAAAGCCGTGCAAGAGAGCTTGCAGAAACATTTTCGGGCAATATCGGAGAATGTAAGTCTGCTCTTTCGGATGACAGCATTGAAACAAGACTGCTCAATACAGCGAAAAAAGCCGCTGCCGCTGCATCGGTAAAGGACGGCTTTGGCACGGCGGCAGCTCTTTCGGAAACAAAGGACAGAGCAGAGCTTTCGGCAGTAATGGGATATTTTACAAGGATCTTCCGTGACGCTCTTGCCGTAAAAGAGGGCGCTTGTGCGGATTTTGCCGATAAACGGACATCTCTTGCCGCCGCAGAAAATTACACCGAAGATGAGCTTATTTTTCTGCTCGACAGAGCTTTTGAGATAAATGCGAACGAAATATACAACCTTAATCCCGCATTGACGGCGGCTTATTTTACTGCCGCTTTTGCGGAAGGAAAAGAGGGAAATAATGGATAACGGTCTGGATTACTATACGGAGAAAATCGCCCCGAAAAAAGGGAAAGAAAACATCTCCGAAGAAATAAAAAGCAAAAGAGCCGATATTCCCGAAAATCAGGATGCGGACACGGCGGAAATCGAAATTATCGGGGTGCGCTTTAAAGACGTGGGAAAGGTGTATTACTTTTCTCCCGGAGAAATTGTGTTTTCTCACGGCGACCTTGCTGTCGTGGAAACCGTTCGGGGAATTGAATGCGGCGAGATAATCCTCCCCAACAGGAAAATTCCGCAGAAAACGCTTTCCGCTCCGCTGAAAAGGGTCGTCAGAAAAGCGACGGATGCGGATAAAAAACAGCTTGAAAGCAACCGTGAAAAAGAAAAGGAGATTATGAAGACCTTTTCTGAGAGAATACACCGCCACAAGCTCGATATGAAACCCATAGACGTGGACTGCACCTTTGACGGGACAAAAATATTGTTTTATTTCACGTCAGAGGGAAGAGTCGATTTCCGTGATCTGGTAAAAGACCTCGCCTCTATTTACCGCACGAGGATAGAACTTCGGCAGATAGGCGTAAGAGATGAGGCAAAGCTTTTGGGCGGTTTGGGCATCTGCGGCAGACCTTTCTGCTGTTCGAGCTTTTTGGGAGAGTTTCAGCCCGTGTCCATAAAAATGGCAAAGGAGCAGTCGCTTTCGCTCAATCCCACTAAGATTTCGGGTACGTGCGGAAGACTTATGTGCTGCCTGAAATATGAGCAGAGCTGCTATGAGGACTTCCTGAAAACAACGCCCAAAATAGGCGCTACCGTGGAAACAGCCGAAGGACGGGGCGTTGTTACGGACGTAAATCTGCTCACGGGAACGCTTACAATAAAACTGGATAAAAAGCCCGATGTACCGTTTACCGTGAATAAAGCGGAGGTAAAGGTGCTTAAAGACGCACAAATAAAGCTCAACCGCGACGAGATAAAGGCGCTTAAAGACTTAGAGGACAAATAGGCTTGCCGTCAGTTGATTTTTGAGGCGCCGTTTGTTATTTGTGTGTTATCGATGATTTTTAGCAATCTTTGCAGTAAAATGCAGTTTTTGCTGATGTAAAATATACTCACGGGATATACAGTTCGGATTAAGGAGAGCTTTATGGAGAAAAAAACTATCAATATGATTTCACAGGCTACCAGCGTAAAGGGTCAGGGCGTAGGTTCGGCTTATATGGAACAGGTTCGTCTGGTAAAAGAGGGTCTTTCCGACAAGTTTGATGTCTTTGAGAACGCAAAAATGACGGCGGACATCACGCATTATCATACGATAAATCCCTCATTTTACATCAACAGAAAGCGCCGCTGCAAAAACGGAACATCCGTGTGCTACGTGCATATGCTGCCTTCCACAGTTGACGACAGCCTAAATCTCCCCAAACCCGCAAGAGCGGTTTTCTACAAGTATATGATTAAGTTTTACAGCTCTATGGAGCACCTTGTCGTGGTAAATCCCTACTTTATTGACGCTCTTGAAGAGTACGGCATTCCCCGTGAAAAGGTCACTTACATACCGAATTATGTCGATACGGACAAATTCCATCCCGTTTCTCCCGAAAAGAAAGCGTATATCAGAAAAAAGCTGAATATTCCCGAGGATAAATTCACTGTAATGTGCGCCGGTCAGCTCCAGACAAGAAAGGGAATTTTTGATTTCGCAGAGTGCGCAGAGCGTTTGCCCGACGTGCAGTTTGTGTGGGCAGGCGGTTTCAGTTTCGGAAGAATAACCGACGGCTATGACGAGATACAAAAGCTTCTGAAAAATCACCCGAAGAATATAAAATTTCTGGGAATAGTTGACCGTGAGAATATGAACAAGGTCTACAACGCAGCCGATGTTATGTTTTTGCCGTCCTTTGAGGAGCTGTTTCCTATGACTATCCTTGAGGCGATGTGCGTAAATATCCCCATTCTTTTAAGAGATTTGCCCATTTACAACAACATTCTCTTTGATTTTTATTACCGTGAGGACGGCGCAGACGGCTTTGTAAAAGAGATTGAAAAGCTCCGTGACGATAAGGAATACTACAAAAAAGGCTGCCTTAACGCTAAACGGGGAAACGAGTTTTACGAGAAAAAGCACGTCCTTAAAATGTGGGACGATTTCTACTCTTCAATTCTCAAATAAGACAGGAGCAAAATATGTCAAACTGCGAAGAATGTGTAAATTACGTATATGACGATGAGTGCGGCTGCTACACCTGCCTTGTAAATCTTGACGAGGACGAAATGTACAGGTTTTTGCAGGGCACAAACTACGATTGCTCTTTCTACGAGCCTGACGACGAGTATAAAATTGCACGAAAACAGTAACCGCAGAAAAACGTTTTTTCTCACACCGTGCAGGATTTATTTTCCCTGTGCGGTGATTTTTGTGCAAAACGTTTAATTTAGTGTGTTAAATTTGTTGTAATTTGAAATTATTTTGTAAATCTCTTGAAATTTGTTTCAAAAAAGTGTATAATAAAATAGATAAACTCTGTACAGTAACGAATTATCCGACTTTCGGCAGAGTTCATTTTACGGTCGAATAAGAGAGGGGTATTTATTATATGAAATCACCGATTTCAAAGGAAGAGATTTTAAAACAGCTCGCCACAATTCTGGAATATGATTACAGAACCAACAGGAAAGACGCAAATATTACTCAGATTTATCGTGCGCTTTCCACTATCGTTGTAAATTATATGAAGGAAAAGCGTCATAACTTTATGCACGACCTTAATTCAAAAGGTAAGAAACAGGTCTATTACCTTTCAATGGAATTTCTTATGGGACGTTCGCTTAAGACTTCGCTGTACAATTTAGGTCTTCAGGACGAGGTTGAGGCTGCTCTTGACGAAATAGGCGTTAAAATCGACAAGGTCTACGAGGAAGAACCTGATGCGGGTTTGGGAAACGGCGGTCTGGGACGTCTTGCAGCTTGCTATATGGACGGACTTGCTACCTGCGATTTCCCTGCGACAGGATACTCTATCCTTTACGAGTACGGCATTTTCAAGCAGAAAATTGTTGACGGCTGGCAGACAGAGCTGCCCGATAACTGGCTGCCCGGAGGCGGTGCGTGGCTCGTTCCCGTGCGTGACCAGGCTGTAGAGGTGCGCTTTGACGGTCAGATAGTTGAGCGTTGGGATAACGATTATCACCAGCTCCAGCACATCAATTACAACAGCGTAAATGCAGTTCCTTACGATATGTACGTGTCGGGATACGACAGCAAGGGCGTTTCCAAGCTCCGTCTGTGGAGTGCAGAGGCTATGTCCTTCGATATGAACGCTTTCAATACGGGCGATTACACTAAGGCTTTGGGCGCAAACAATATCGCTCATTCTATATCAAAGGTGCTTTACCCGAACGACAATCACGCAGAGGGCAAGGCTCTCCGCCTGCGCCAGCAGTACTTTATGTGCGCTGCGTCCATAGGCGATATAGTTATGCGTCATATGAGAGTTTACGGCAATATGGACAATTTCCACGAAAAGGTTGCTATCCATATCAACGATACTCACCCGACGCTTGCTATCCCCGAACTGATGAGAATATTGCTTGACGAGTGCGGCTACAGCTGGGAAAAGGCGTGGCATATCGTTACAAACACGTTTGCTTACACCAATCATACCGTTATGGCAGAGGCTCTCGAAAAGTGGGATCAGAGCCTTGTTGAAACTATTCTTCCTAGAATTTACCAGATAATCTGTGAGATAAACCGCCGTTATTACGAGGATATTATGAACCGCACAGGCGGCGACGCCGATAAAGCAGGCAAGATGTGCATTATGAAGGACGGCAAAATTCATATGGCAAATCTTTGCGTTGCGTCGTCACACAGCGTAAACGGAGTTTCAAAGCTCCACAGCCAGATTATCAAGGACGATGTTTTCCGTTTGCAGGCATTAGACAAGCCGTATCAGTTCAAGAATGTCACAAACGGTATCGCTTACAGAAGATGGCTGCTCCAGAGCAACAAGGGTCTTACCGACCTGCTCTCCGAGTGTATCGGCGAGGGCTTTAAGAAGGACGCCTCGGAGCTTATAAAGTTCCAGGTATTCGCAAACGATGCCTCCGTTCTCGAAAAATTGGGCAAGATAAAGCGTGCAAATAAGGAAAGCTTTGCTCAGTATGTCGAGAAAACAACAGGCACAAAGCTCAATGTCGACAGCATTTTTGACGTTCAGGTAAAGCGTCTGCACGAGTATAAGCGTCAGCAGCTCAATGCTATGAATATTATCGCAGATTACAACTACCTCAAGCAGAACCCGAACGCTCCGTTCGTGCCCAAGACCTATATTTTCGCCGCAAAGGCAGCTCCCGGATATTATATCGCAAAGCAGATAATCAAGATGATCTGGTGCATAGGCGAGGAGCTTAAGCATGACCCCACTCTCCGTGAGAAACTTCAGGTCGTTTTCCTGGAAGATTACTGCGTAACACTTTCCGAAATGCTTATGCCTGCCGCTGAAATATCCGAGCAGATCTCTCTTGCAGGAACAGAGGCGTCCGGTACGGGCAATATGAAACTTATGCTTAACGGTGCGCTTACTTTGGGCACTTATGACGGCGCAAACGTTGAAATACACGAGGCTGTGGGTACTGATAATATCTTCATCTTCGGTATGAGGACTCCCGAAGTGAACGAACTGCGGCTTAAGGGCTACAATCCTCAGTCTTATATCGACGGCAATCCCGTTATCAGAAACGTGATAGACAGAATGTACAACGGAATAAACGGAGCTACGTTTAATGAAGTTGCGGACTCTATCAGAAATAAGGACTTCTATATGGCTCTTGCCGATTTCGACAGCTACAGAGGAACACAGGCTTATGCCTCCGAGGTCTACAAGAATGCCAAAGAGTGGAACAAGAAGTCGCTGTTCAATATTGCAGGTTCGGGAAGATTTTCAGCTGACCGTGCGGTACAGGACTATGCCCGCGACATTTGGAATTTGAAATAACATTTCAACTGCAAATATTTTTCTCCCCCAAAAAATGGGGGAGAAAATTATATTATAATGGGCAAAATATTATAACATTTTTGGGAGAGAATTTATATATGAGTATGCCGATTTTTGACTGCTTTGATACGAGCTATAAACACCCGTTCGGGGCTATACGCAGAGGTCAGCCGTCTATTTTCAACGTAAGAATACCCAAAGAGTTTCAGGTTTCGGGCAGTCTTACTCTGGTTATGTTCCGACCCGGTTATAAGGAGCGTTTTATCGAGCTTGTTCTTCAGGACGAGAGCGGAAGTGACAACATCTTTACGGGAGTTTTTACCCCGAATAACGTCGGCGTTCATCAGTACTATTTCACGGGAGTGATAAACGGACGCCGCCGCTATATAAAAAGAACAGGCGCAAATATCGGCGTTTTTGAGGGCGAAGAGCTTTTCCAGCTCACGGTTTTTGACGAAAATCTGTACACGCCGTCCTTTGTAAGAGGCGGCATAATGTATCAGATCTTCCCTGACAGATTTGCTAAAAGCGGAGAGCAGCACGAAAACGTTCCTGCGGACAGGGTTATCCGGGATGATTGGTACGGCACGCCCTATTACCGCCCCGATGAAAAGGGAATAGTTAGAAACAACGACTTTTTCGGCGGCGATTTAAAGGGAATTATACAGAAACTGCCTTATATAAAATCTTTGGGAACAACTATAATATACCTTAACCCCATCTTCGAGAGCCAGGAAAACCACCGCTATTCCACGTCAAATTATGAAAAAATAGACCCTCTTCTCGGCACGGAAGAGGATTTCAAGGAGCTTTGCCAAAAAGCAGGAGAAATGGGCATAGACATCATTCTTGACGGAGTTTTTTCGCATACGGGCGCAGACTCTGTTTATTTCAACAAATTCGGACGCTACGGAAACGATACGGGCGCTTTTCGTGACAGAAACAGCCCCTATTTCCCGTGGTACAGCTTTACGGCTTATCCCGACAGATACGAGAGCTGGTGGGGCATCACAACTCTCCCGAATGTCAACGAGAATAACCCCGAATATACCGAATATATCTGCGGTGACGGCGGTATTCTTCAGAAATGGATTGAGCTGGGCGCAAGAGGCTGGCGTCTTGACGTTGCAGACGAGCTGCCTGACCAGTTTCTGGATAATCTTAACAAATCCGTCAAGAAAATGGGTACGGACAAGGTTATTTACGGAGAAGTGTGGGAGGACGCCTCAAACAAGGAGAGCTATGGCGTCCGCAGAAGATACCTGCTCGGCGGACAGCTTGACAGCGTTATGAATTATCCCTTTAAAGAGGCTATACTTAATTACGTAAAATACGCAAACGCAGGCATTTTTATCGACTCGATAATGACTATACTGGAGCATTATCCTAAGCCTGCCGTTGATATGCTGATGAATTTCATCTCCACGCATGACACGGAGCGTGCGCTGACTCGTCTGGGCGGCGAAGAAGTGGGCTGGCACGATAAGGACTGGCAGTGCGAAAGACACCTTGAGCCTGCCGAATACACTTACGGTATTTCTTTGCTGAAATGTGCAATGGTACTCCAGTTCTTTTTGCCGGGTATTCCTTGCATTTATTACGGAGATGAGGCAGGAATGGAAGGCTACCGTGACCCGTTCAACCGAAGATGTTATCCGTGGGGCAACGAAAATATTGAGCTTATCGACTTTACAAGAAGTCTTGCAAGGGTAAGACAGGGCACAAGAGCCTTTGAGCAGGGCGATATGCGTTTTATCGAGGTTGACGACAACGTGTGCGTATTTGCACGCTGCGACAAGATAAACCGTGACGCAGCGATAATCTACCTCAATAAATCCACCAAAACGAGAACTTTCCGTATCGTAAACGAGCATACCGATATGTTCAGCGGATTTACGCCCGCTTTCGACCGCTATGGTCTGGGCATTGACGACAACAGGATAACGGTAGCGCCGTTCGATTTCGGAGTAGTTTATTGCAAGCTTTAGCTCTTGACAAACGGGACAAATTGTGATATAATAGACAACAGGCGTTAAATTTGCCTTCTTTACAGGGAAAGCAATTTGATGTTAAACTCGAAATATATGATATAGGACAATGATAAAAATCGTGAAACGGAGTGAAAATGTTTGAAGAGTAAAATCACAAAACCCGTTTTCTTTGTGGTCTTTTTCCTGATAATCGCTTTTACTGTCCTTAGTACAATGGGTGTCAAAACCTATAACGGCGACATCAAAAACCACTATATATGGGGAATTGACGACATCAGATGGGGAATTGACATTCGAGGCGGCGTAAACGTTACTTTCGGCGTGCCTGAGGACTACGCTAAGGAGAATGCAGTCACAGAGGACGACCTTAACGCCGCAAAGTCTATTATGGAGACCCGTCTTGTTTCCAAAAACATAAACGACTATGATGTTTTTGTGGATTTGGCAACAAACGCTATTATCGTGCAGTTTCCGTGGCAGAGCGACGACACTTCCTTTGATCCCGAACAGGCTGTCAAGGAAATAGGCGAAACTGCGCTGCTCACCTTCCGTGAAAAGTATGAGACCGACAGCGAGGGTCTGCCTACGGGCGACACCGAAACCGTTATTCTCACGGGAGCAGATGTACAGCGTGCACAGGCAGGCTATGACAGTAAGAATGATGAGTATATAGTTCATCTTGAGTTTAAGGACAGCGGAAAGGAAAAATTCGCTGACGCAACAGGCAGACTTGTCGGAGAACAAATCTCAATCTGGATGGACGATGTGTGTATCTCATCGCCTAATGTAAATGAGCGCATAGCTGACGGTTCCTGCCAGATTTCGGGCAGCTTTACCGCAGAAAGCGCACAGGACCTCGCAAATAAGATAAACGGCGGCGCACTTCCTTTCAAGCTGGATATAAAGAGCCTTTCGACTATCTCGCCTATTTTGGGAACGGGCGCCCGCGACGCTATGGCACTCGCAGGACTTATCGCATTTGTGCTGATAGCGATATTTATGATAATTTATTACAGACTGCCCGGATTTGTTGCGGTTGTTTCTCTTACGGGACAGGTGGCAGGTATGTTTGCGGCGATAACGGGTTTCTTTGCGTTCAACAGCGCATCTTCGCTGACGCTTCCCGGTATTGCGGGTATCATTCTTTCAATAGGTATGGGCGTCGACGCAAACGTTATTTCCGCAGAAAGAATTAAAGAAGAGCTAAAAGCAGGACGCACCATTGACGGCGCACTCAAAAACGGCTTTTCAAGAGGATTTACGGCAATTCTCGACTCAAATCTCACGGTAATTATCGTTGCGCTTATCCTTATGGCTGTATTCGGAACATGGTTCGGCGCTTCCACAGAGGGTACTATATATTCGTTCGGATATACGCTGCTTGCAGGCGTTATTATGAACTTCATTATGGCTTGTTGGGCAACAAGACTTATGACTGTTGCTCTCTCGAAGTTCAAATGTTTCAGAAAGCCTGCTTTGTACGGCGTTTCCGGCAAGGATATGCCTGTTTCCAACGTGGAAAAGGGCAAGGATACCGTCCGCAATATCGAAGTCAAGGCAAAAACCAACTTTGATTTCGTCAGCAAGAGAAAGATCTTCGTTATCATTTCCGCAGTAGTTATAGCGGCGACTGTCGCTCGCACGTTTATAATAGGCGTTGCTGTTGATATTCGTTTCAAGGGCGGTACTATGATCACCTATTCTTACGAGGGAGAAATCGACGTAAACGATGTTAAGTCGCAGATAGAGAGCATTGGTACTTCCAGAGCCACAGTTACTACGGGAACGAGCTTTACGGGAAATCTTAAGACGCTGGTTGTTTCGTTTGCAGCAGATGAAAAAATGGACGATGATATGCTCCAAAGCGTTTCCGAACATCTTGAAAAGACCTACCCCGATAACAATATCGTCAATATGGACACAACGAACGTTTCTGCGTCCGCAGGCTCACAGTTCTTTATAAGCTGTCTTATTGCGGTAATTATAGCTTTTGTGCTCCTTGTAATTTATATTGCGTTCCGCTTTAAGAAGATAGGCGGCTGGAGCGCAGGCGTTATTGCGATAATCTGCCTTATGCACGATGTTGCAGTAACATATGCGGTTTATGTTTTCGGCGGAATGGCGCTCGACTCTAACTTTATGGCGGTCATTCTGACGCTGTTGGGATATTCTATCAACAATACTATTATCATCTACGACCGTTTGCGTGAAAACAGAGCAAAATACGGCGGCAAATTTAACGACCGTGAGCTGGTAAATCTCTCGATAAATCAGACATTGAGCCGTTCGGTAATCACTACTGCTACGACGGTCACGGCGATGATTTCGATTTCAGTTGTCTGCGCATTTATGGGAACGACGTCTATACTTTCGTTCTCGATACCGCTTGCAATCGGTATGGTGGTAGGATTTTACTCCTCGCTGTGCCTTGCAGGACCTATCTGGATCTGGCATCAGGAGAGGAAGAGCAGAAAGCTCAATGCCGCAAAATCGGAGAAATAATCGAAATTCAAAATGCCTTTTAGGCGTTTAAAAATACGGGGAAGACCAAGAGTTTTCCCCGTATTTTTGTTTTTAAAACGAGTTTGAAAAAAGATTTTAAGAATTTCCAAAAAACTTTATAATTTTAGTTTTTTCTTTTTATTTTTCGGTAGAATATTTCCCAAAAATTCCGCAACAATATCCTTGTGATATTCATTTGTTAGGGGTTGAACCATATGAAGAGAATTTTTGCGGCGGCGGCTGTTTTTTTACTTGCAGCGGCACTTGTTCCTGCATTGCTGCCGAAAATAATCGAGAGCAGCGCTCCCGTGTGCGCTGTTTTTTCTCCGTCTGTGAGAAATTTCTGCGAAACCGTAAAGGGCAGCGGCAGCTTTTCCTACTCCGATGAGTGCGATATTACCTGCGCACTCCCCGTTGTCATAGAACGGCTCCTCGTTGAAGAGGGCGACAGCATTTCCGTGGGAGATACAGTTGCTGTCGTTGACAGAAAAGCCTCAGCGGAATTTATTGAAAACGTAGGCAGAAAAAATCTCTTGGGTTTTTCTGCGACTGATTTGCAGTCGGCGGCTGCGCTTATTCCCGAAAAAATCACGGCGAATTGTTCGGGCAGGGTCATTTCCGTGTGCAAAAGCGGCAGCGCAGTTCAAAGCGGCACAGCAATAGTGACCGTTTCACAGGGCGAGGAAATCGGCATTACCGCCGCTGTCAGCGAGCTGGATATTGCCAAAATCGAGTTAGGTCAGGACGTTATGTTTACGCCTGCGGCTTATCTCGACGAGGTTTTTTTCGGGAAAGTGACAGGGATAGCCTCTGCGGCGCACAGTCAGTATAACGGTGCTGTACTTGAAACGGTCGTTGATATGAGAATAACGCCGAATGTTCCCGATAAACGGTTTAAATCGGGACTTTCCGCCGATGTTTCGGTCATTCTTTCCGATGAAAAGGAAATCATAACTCTTCCGTATTCCGCAATAGAGCAGGACGAGCAGGGAGAATACGTTTATGTTTACGAAAACGGCATGGCTGTCCGCAGAAATATCCTCACGGGCGAGGAGTTTTCCGACAGTACGGAGATACGTTCTGGGGTTTCCCGTGAGGACGAGATTTTTGCCGACCCAAAAGCTGTTGCAGGGAAGAAATATATAAGAGTTGAGGGCGTAAAATGCTGAAAATCCTGAAAAACATATTCAGAGCAAAAACACGTTCTCTGCTTACAATGACAGGTATAGCCGTAGGAGTTTTTTCGGTAACGCTTATTTCAACTGTCGGCGCTGTCGGCACGGAGCAGGTCGGCTCAACTCTTGTTTCAATGGGAGTTGATACTTTGCTTGTACAAGCGTCGGATTTGACGGTTTCCGTTACTCTTACGGACAAAGACGTGGAAGAGCTGAAGAAAATTGACGGCGTGACAGACGCTATGCCGCTTATGGCAAGCGTTACTGAGGCAAAAATGCTTGACAGGCGGCTTAACTGTTACGTATGGGGCGTGGACAAGTCCGCTGACAAGCTTATTTCTCTTGAGGCAATCCACGGTAGACTTATCAGCAATTCCGACTCGGCGTCGCTGTCGAAAGTCTGTGTCATTGACGAGCAATTCGCTCTGGAGGCTTATGGACGAAGTGACATTACGGGAAAAAAGCTTAAAATTTTTCTGGGCAAAAAATACCACGAATTTACGATAATAGGGGTAGCAAAATCGGGTCTGTCGTCTTTGCAGGGAATGCTCACGAATATAATGCCCGAATTTATGTATATCCCGATAACGACAATGCAGACCCTTTGTGGAAGAACGACTTACGACAAAATTGCGGTAAAGGTTTCGGGAGATGATTTTCCCGTGAAATCTGTGACTGACGCTCTCGATAAAAAGAACGGTCACGTTGACGGGTATATCTGCAACAATCTTCTTTCTCAGAAGAGCAGTCTTGAAAGCATTCTCTCGACTGTAACGACTGCGCTTTCTCTCACGGCAGGCATTTCTCTCGTGGTATCGGGTATTTCGGTGATGACTTCAATGATGATGAGCGTAGGAGAGCGCACCCGTGAAATAGGCATAAAAAAGGCTATCGGTGCACGGGGGCGTGATATTATGGGAGAATTTCTTGCCGAAAGTGTCATTCTTACTTTGTTGGGGAGCATAGGCGGCATTGTTCCGGGACTTGCGGTTTCGTTTATCGGCTGTGCCGTGTTGGGAGTGCCTTTTTCCGCAGATTTGCCCTCTCTGATAATTTCTGCAGTCACCGCCGCTTTTTTGGGAGCAGGCTTTGGCGCTTATCCTGCCGCAAAAGCCGCAAAATTAAGCCCTGCCGACGCTCTGAGAATGTAATTTTTTCACATTGAGATTATCTCCATAAACAGCTTTTGCAGGCAGAGCCAGAAATTCATTCTGGGAATGTCCTCTTTTGCGACTATATCCGAACGGTAGACCTCTGCTCCGTCAAGCGTTACCAGATATTCTCCCGTAAACTGCCCGATTTCTACGGGAGCGTCAAGCCCTTCCACAAAGGAATATTCGTATTTCACGTCATTTGACCTGCCTTTTCTGATAACGCATTGACCGCCCTGTTTTTTTACTATAGGCACTGTTTCCGAAAGAACGCCGTGCGTTACTTTTATCGGTTTAAGCTTGTTGAAATCTATTTCGGGAGTAAAAAGCTCAAAACCTTGAAATCCGTAATCGAGCAGTCCTTTGCACACGTCAAAGCGCTCGTCATCGTCACCGCACCCCAAAGCTACCGCAACAAGACGCATATTGTTTCTTTCGGCGCAGACCGTAAGGCAGCAGCCTGCGGCGTCTGTTGTGCCTGTTTTGCCGCCTAAAATGCCGTTATAGGTGAGGATGAGCTTGTTTGTGTTTACAAGCTGCGTTCCGCCGCCTCTAAGGTAGTCCAGTCTTGTAAGAAACCAGCCTTGATAGACCTTGTGTTTCATAAGCTCTGCGGTGACTATTGCCGTATCGTTCGCAGAGGAATAATGCCCGTTTTCGTCAAGTCCCGTGCAGTTTTTGTATCGTGTGGAGTTCATACCCAACTCTTTGGCGCGCTTGTTCATCAGCTTGACAAAATCCGCCTCGCTGCCCGACAGATGTTCCGCAAGAGCCTTGCAGGCATCGTTCGCAGAGGAGATGATTACTGCCTCAAGCAGCTCCGCAGCGGTCATTTCCTCGCCTATTTCAAGCCAGATAGTCGAACCCTCTGTACCCGACGCCTCGCCCGAAACCCTTACTTTTTCTTCAAGGGAAAGCTTGCCTTCTTCGATAGCCTCCGCCCATAAAAGCAGCGACATTGTTTTTGTAACAGACGCTATAGGCAGCTTTTCGTCTGCGTTCTTCGAGTAAAGTATCTGCCCCGTGTCTGCCTCGTAAAGTATTTCGGCTTTTGCGGAAGAACCGACAGGCTCTGTTGCGGCAAAAGATGGCATATCAATCGCAAACAGCGTTATAAAGCTGAATACAAGACATATTAGTTTCTTCATAAATGCTCCTTTTCAGATTTTTTTAAATTTATATGCCTTGTACAGGGAGCATATACCGTAAAAATCTTGAAAAATTATCATTTACCTATTGACAAAACAGATAAATAGTGCTATACTTAATACAATGACCTACCTACTAAATAGGTATATGAATTAAAGGGGGATAAAAATGCATATATACGCTGACAACGCAGCAACCACAAAAATGAGTAAATCGGCTATAGACGCTATGCTGCCGTATTTTGATGTGATATACGGAAATCCTTCAAGCCTGCATTCTGTAGGACAGAAAGCGGACGAGGCGCTCGTTAATGCACGCAGCAGAATAGCTAAACAGCTTGGCTGTGAGGCAAAGGAGATAACGTTTACTTCGGGCGGCAGCGAGGCGGATAATCAGGCGATAATATCAGCGGCTCGTATCGGAGAGAAGAAAGGCAAAAAGCATATCATTTCAACCGCTTTTGAACATCACGCTGTTCTTCATACGCTGAACAAGCTTGAAAAGGAGGGTTTTGAAGTTACCCTGCTCGATGTGCACGAAAACGGTATAGTTCTTCCCGAACAGGTGGCGGACGCTGTCCGTGACGATACCTGCCTTGTTACTGTTATGTTTGCCAACAACGAGATAGGCACAATCCAGCCGATAAAGGAAATAGGTCAAATTTGCCGTGAAAGGGGAGTGCTTTTCCACACGGACGCAGTCCAGGCGGCAGGTCATATCCGTATTGATGTAAAAGAACAGAATATAGATATGCTGTCCCTGTCTGCGCATAAATTTCACGGACCAAAGGGAGCAGGCGTTCTTTATGCGAAAAAGGGCATAGCGCTTACTAATCTCATAGAAGGCGGCGCACAGGAAAGAGGAAAGCGTGCCGGAACGGAAAATATTCCTGCTGTTATGGGAATGGCGGCGGCTCTTGAGGACGCTTGCAGTCATATTGACGAAAATGCGAAAAAAATTTCGGCTTTGCGTGACAGGATCATTGCAGGAATATCGGAAATCCCACATTCCATACTCAACGGTGACGCTGAAAAAAGACTTCCCGGTAATATAAATTTCTGCTTTGAGGGCATTGAGGGAGAGTCTTTGCTGCTGCTCCTTGACGACAAGGGCGTATGTGCGTCGTCGGGTTCTGCGTGTACTTCGGGTTCTCTTGACCCCAGTCACGTTCTTCTCGCAATAGGAAGGGTACACGACGTTGCACACGGGTCATTGCGGCTTTCGCTGTCGGAAGAAAACACAGAAGAGGAGGCGGACTATATCATAAAATCGGTAAAAGAAGTCGTTGAATATTTAAGGAGCATTTCTCCCGTATGGAATGACCTTATAAACGGAAAACGGGAATTTATAATAAAATGATTGAGAGGTGTTTGATTTGGCTCTTTACAGTGAAAAGGTTATGGACCATTTCCGCAATCCCAGAAATGTCGGAACGATAGAAAACGCAGACGGTATAGGCGAGGTCGGAAATGCAAAATGCGGCGACATTATGAAAATCTATCTGAAGATAGATGACGGTATTATTTCAGATGTGAAATTTGAAACGTTCGGCTGCGGCAGCGCAATAGCATCAAGTTCAATGGCAACCGAGCTTATCAAGGGCAAGCCCGTTTCAGAGGCTTTGTCGCTCACAAACAAGGCGGTAGTCGAGGCTCTTGACGGACTGCCTGCACACAAGCTGCACTGTTCTGTTTTAGCCGAAGAGGCGATAAAATCCGCTTTGAAGGATTATTACGACAAAAACGGCATTGAATACGACCACTCCCAATTCCCCGACTGCGAAAGCTGTGGGCATTGTGATGCATAAAAAAATCCCTGCAAACGCAGGGATTTTTGTTATTATTCTTTTCTGAGATTTGTCGGATAAGGCATATTTGCGGTTACTCTTCTTCCCTCTGCCGCAAGAACGCTGTCGTCTACGCAGAAGTAATTGTGATTGAGAATATCACCTGCACCGATAGGGTCGTCAAATGTAAGGTCTACGTGATACCATTTTCCGTCAAGATTTATCATATTCCACATATGCTGGGTATTTGTAACGCAGATAGTTTGTATTCCGGCTTTTTGTGCAACGTATGCAAACGCTCTCGCATAACCCTCGCAGCGTGCATATCCTTTAAGGAGCGGACCGTCCGCCTCGGCGTTGGAACGATCGTTGTAATCGACACGGTACCTTGTCATATTGATTATCTCATCGTGGATAATTCTTGCTCGTTCTTTATCGTCAGCGGCATTCGATGCCTTTTTGAGGATAGCGTCTGCTTTTTCGTCGAGCTTTTTCTTCATATTATTTGCCTGAGTTTTCGTAAGAGTATATTTTGGAACAATGTAGCTTGTAGAATTGTAAGAGCCGTAGCTCCACGAATTGCTGCTGGCGTAAAACAGATCGGGGTTTTCGTACTTTACAAGCTGAAAAATCTTATTGAGCGTTGAAACACCCGAATAGTAGTCAAAATTGGGGAAATATGCTTTTTCGTCGAAGTTTTGTATAGCGGTTACTATATTGCTGTATATTGATTTCTCCTCTTTGGTGAGCGTGGAGTAGTAGTATTTGTTTTCGGTGAGCTGTGACTCGCCTGAGCTTGAATGATGTACCCCTGCTGCGCTGTCCTTGAGTATAGCCAGAGCGTCCGAGGCGTTGATTTTTCCGTCATGGTTATAGTCAGCGACGCTTTGGTCTATAGTGCCCTTGCCTGTGCGCCATTTAAGTATACCAAGAGCGTCAAGCGAATTTACTTTTCCGTCGCCGTTGACGTCGCCCATATACGTTTCGGAGAATGCCGCTGTCGACAGGCTAAAAAGAGTCGCTGCGGACAAAATAACCGAAACTATCGCTTTTCTGATTTTATTTATCATATGTAACCCTCCGTAAAAATCGCTTTATTTCTTGTTTTCCCCCACGCCATTTTAGCGCTTTTGGACGCTGTGGGGCGTCGCCCCACACCCCACCGAAGAAACTTTTTTGAAAAAAAGTTTCTCCGGACTTTTCAAAAAACTTTTTTCGTGCACTTTGTCAATTGCCAACAGGGGTTCGGGGCAAAGCTCCGATAAACCGCAGGCTTTTTCTTTTTGAAAGAAAAAGCTAATTTTCGCTCCCTTCGAGGAAATAGCTTGCCTCCATATCTGCCACCGACAGTGCGAAAGCCAGCGGAAATTTTTCCAAAGCTCTGCCGATAGTGTTTTTATCCTCGGTGCCCGAAAAACCCATATGCCAGCGTATCGCCATAGCCTCCTCGCGGGTAAGCCGCATAAATCCGCTTATCATATAAACGCTTTTTTCGCCGTGACCATACGGGAGATTGTCGCAGATCTCATAATAAGGCACTTTCTCCCATTGTCCCGTTTGTTCGTTCTTGGAATTTCGGTAGGAAACACGATAGATATTGACCTTGCACAAATCGTGCAGAAGAGCCGTAACGGCTATCGTTTCCGCACTCGCTTCGAGCTTATAAACGTCCTTTACTCTTCCTCTTTCGAGATAGGCGCAAAGGCATTTGTACACATTAAGAGAATGTCTTAGCAATCCGCCCTCAAAGGCATTATGATAGCGTGTTGACGCAGGAGCAGTGAAAAAATCACTTTTATTCTCCAGAAAGTCCAGGAGTTTGTCCGCACCCTCTCGCTTGATATTTTCCTTGAATATTGAGATAAACTCTTCCTTTTCGGTCATATTATTCTCCTTTCAGCAAGAGGTAATCTCCGTTGTCCTGCGGCAGCATAAGCGAACAGCCGTTTTCCGATAATCCCAATACCGCAGGTTTTACTCCGAATTTCTTTCGCAGGCGTTCGCTGCCAGATTTGATTTCGTCTGAGCTTAAAACACACTTTTTCTTCTCGGAGAATGTGCCGGGAAGGCTGTCTTTTGGCATTTTTGCGACAACTATCGGCATAAAGAACGGCTCGTTGCCAAAATAAAGCGTACGTGCAAGCTCTTCCTCATCTGTGCAGTCTTTTTCCCCGTAAAAGTCGTCAATGATAAGCAACAGAGGGGAAAAATTCTGATTTTCGCTGTCTTTCAGTATTTTTACAATGCTTTGGGGATCTTTGGGAAATATACATTCGCAGTCGAGGCATTTTTCGGCGCTCATTACAGCGGTTTTTTTGTCGTAATAGTAATGCTCCGTAAATTCGCAGTAGAATATCTCGTACGCATTTTCTATGTATTTTGACAAACGCTTATAGTAATCCTCGTCAAACGGCACGAAAAGATATGCCTCGTCCTGAAATTCTTCGGAATTGTACTTTTCCTCACCGAAATACTCTTTGGCACATTCGTCGACATCTGCGGGAAAAAATATGTCGGGAAACATTTGATTGAAATTGTAATATCTTTGCACAAACATAGAGCCTATGGGGTATCTGAAAAGATTATCGTTCAATTCTCCGCCCAGACATTCGTTTATGAAAGGACGAAGGTCGGTAATCTCTCCTTTTTTGACCTCGTCTGCAATATCGGAAAAGCTATCAAAAAAGTCTTTATTGTACAAGTCGTGTTCGATACACCATCGCAGAAATATCGCCAGATGATTACAGCCGTTTATTTCCTCGACAGGAAGATTTTTTTCGGTTATTTTCGACGAATGTTCATAGGAAGAGTCGACAAATCCTTTTCTTGTGTAACCCTCGCAGACATTCTCTCTATTTATGTCGACAATATGCGAGATACCGTTCATTATTTCAAGGAGAGCCTGCGTGTCGTTGTCAAGCTTGAAACTCATTTCCTCACGGTAGATAGGAATTACCTCGAAGAAATTTACCCTTTCGCCGTTCGGCAGCAGGCAGTAATCTGCACCCGGTTCAACGTTTTCGGGATAAACAAGCAGCGAGCCGCAAAGCTGTGTATTTTCGGCAAAGCACTGCCCGTTATCAACTGAGTGACCCCAACCCAACCATGTTTCGCAGTTTATCGGCAGTCTTGACAGAGATTTGAGCGTTCTTATCGGCCAGAACCATTCTTCGGTATTTTCTCCTACCTTCCAGGAAGAGGGCAGGCAGATCAGAAGTTCGGCTCTTCCGTATTCTGCGCTGTCAAGCTCTTCGGGAATGTCCATAATATGCGCTCCCATTCCGACAGTGACCAGCGTAAAATAATCCTTTTCCTTTGTCGGGGGAATTATGTATATATCACAATGTATATCGGGAGAAACAATCTCGTGAAAAACGGTCGGAAAATCCCCGAAATATTCTTTTATATGCTCCTCGATAGCCTCAATTTCCTCGTCGTCGTACATTTCGGGTGCAAATTCCCTGTCGTCCTCTTCGTCAAGTTCGTCAAGTGCGCTGTCTATTTTCTCCATATACCTGTCAGCGGAATTCAGTATCTGTTCGGACGGATACAAGTGCATAGCTCTTGCAAATTCCACCTTTGCCCGTTCGAGGATATTTCTGCGCAGCTCGTCGTCTTCCTCGCATTCCTCGTCGGAGGAAACGTTGTACAGCGCAAGACCCATACGAAAATGCCACTTGTAATCGTCGTCCAGACGCTTGCGCTGACCCTCCAGCAGAGCGATAGCTTTTTTGTACTCTTTGAGATTGAAATAAGCCGAACAAAGCACATTGAGAATATCGTCGTCTATAAGGCTGTCGGGAAGAGCCGTCACGGACTTTTCGATAAGCTCGTATTCCTCGTTGTCAAGCAGCTCTCGGAGCTTGTGTTTGATATTTTGCTTATTCATTATTTTTCCTCTTGAAACTGCTTTTTGCAGCAAATTTCCGTCACCGTGAGTTTAAGCACTGCAAAGCTGTTCAGCACCTGTTCGGAGATATTATGTTCTGCATTTGTGTTGTATTTCTTTAAAATATGACTAAATCCCGTGATTTTGTCTATTCCGGTTATGACCTCGATCGTACCCGTTCCCACAACGCTTTCATACACAGCCTCAACAAGGCAGGGATTTTCCTTGCGAGGGCAGACTTCTCCCAGCTTATCAATTTCAAATGCGGCAGAGTTGTTCTTTTTGATAAGCTCTGTTATCTCATTTTTTTCTCCGCAGCGGAAATATATTTCGGGATTTCCCCCCGAAAGGCAGTATCCGAAGAGCATAGGTGTTATGTACGGCTTTTCCCCGTTGAACAGCGCCAGTCTGCACATTTTTGCCTCTTCAAGCACGGACTCTATTTCGTTTATATCGGTAATTTCCTTCAGTATCATCTTTCACACCCCCGTCCCTGAGCTGCCGTTTTAAAAAAAACCCCCACAAGCATATAAGCCGTGGGAGTCAAATCCTTAAGCGTTCGCTTTCTTAGCGAGCTGAGATTTAAGGCGAGCCGCTTTGTTCTTATGAATAAGACCCTTGCCTGCTGCCTTGTCAACGCTTACTACGGCAGCTTTTACCGTTGCTGCGTCTGCTCCTTCCTCACGAGCCTTTTTAATGGAAGTTCTGAGTGCAGACTTTGCGCTCTTATTTGCTGCATATCTTGCCTCAGAAATCAAAACTCTCTTTTTTGCGGATTTAATATTCGGCATTTGTTTCACCTCCGTCTGAAATGTTGTCTTATTAACTGAATTTTGCAAGAATTTCCGGCAAATTTTATCTCATATTAGCCAAAAATTCCCCCGTTTAACGTTATTTTTCTGTGTTTTTTACGGGTCATTCCTTACAGTACACTCTATTATAGCATATTTAAAGTGATTTTTCAAGGGGTTTTGAAAAAAATATTTTGGTACATCTTGCAAGTATCCGTTACAGGTTGTCCAAAGCTCCTGCGATGACCTCTGCCCATTGTTTAACAAGGATATCTGCGTCATTTGTTGTAACCAAAAAATTCTTGTCGGAGGGATTTTTTGTGATTGCCGAAAGCGGCGTTATGGTAGGAACGCCTATTACTGCGACGGGTATTCCGAAGGTTTTACGGGAAATTTCCCCTTTACGGCAGGCTGTCCCCTCGCCGGGGGTAATGCCTGCATTGGTAATCTGGACGGTTTTGCCGATAAACTGCGGGTCTTTGCAGCAGAGAGCGTCAATTGCGATAACGCAGTCGGCAGGCAGCTCCCTTGCGGCTGCCCTAACAAGTTTTGCTGTTTCAAGACCTGTTTTTGCGGCAACGTCCGTTTCAATAGCCGAGAGGAGATAGTGTCTGGTTTTTCGCCTGGTAATTCCTCTCACGGAGAGCGCACCGAGGCTGTCGGGCGTTATATCGGGATTGCCCAGACCTGCTGTGAAAATATTCCCTCTTTCGGGGATCAGCTGTAAAATCGCTCTTCTCAGCAGAGCTGTTATTCCCTCTGCCGATGGTTCTCCTGCGAGCGTGATATAGCGTCCAGCCGATTTGTGTATCTTTCGGGCAGCGCTTTCCCGAATTTTTACGTCCGTGATTTTTATAGAACCTATCGTTCTTGACACCGCCGATATACCGTCCTTTTCGGTTAAGATTTTCGCCGCCTCTACGGCAAGACCCGTCCTGTCCATAAGTTACCCCCGTTTTATTGCTTGACTGCACGCCCGATTTTTCACCGGGCTGCATAATTACTTGTATTATATATTAAATAGTATATTATATTCTTTTTCTCGTATAATTTGCATAATTTGTATAAAATGCATAAAAATATAATGAAAATCAGCCGAAAATTCTCTGATAAAATTTCGGAGGATTGCAATAAAATGCTTGAAAAAATGTGCCTTATGTGGTAAAATAATTTTTGGCGACTGCTGAGGGCAGTCTGTAAAATCAAACAGAGCAAGGCGATGAAGTCGGAGATTGCACGCTTGACGTGGGAACTTCGGCAGAGCAGGTCCGAACAAGATTCGGGCGGAAAAATTGAAATGCTCCGTTTAAATGTGTTTGTCGTTCGCATTGATCATCTCTGATCGTTGTTGCTGATTGTTAAAGTGTCCGAAATTTCGGATAACTAACGTAAGCTTGCGAAGAAGATGAAACACACGGGGCAGTGGATTTTTCATAATAAGCTTTCGCTGACATTTTGGAAAGAAAGGTTGAAAAATCATTATGGCATCCAGTGAAAAGGTAAGAATCAGAATTAAGGGTTACGAGCACGGCATTGTTGATGCTGCTGCCGCTAAAATCGTTGACGCCGCAAAGCGCAGCGGAGCGAGGGTTGCAGGTCCTATTCCGCTCCCCACGGACAAGCAGGTCGTAACCATACTGAGAGCGGTACACAAGTACAAGTATTCCCGCGAGCAGTTTGAGCTCAGGACACACAAGCGTCTTATCGACGTTATTCGTCCTTCTCAGAAAACTATCGAGGCGCTCCAGGGATTAGAGCTTCCTGCAGGCGTGGAGATTTCAATGGATATTTAAAGTCGAAACGAAAGTTTTGGCTTTGAGTTATGTTGAGGAATTTACCCAACGGTTTCTCAACCACTAACCGAACGCTGATTCGCAGCGCAAGGTCAAGTTGAGCGAAAACTGCTCAACCAATAACCGAAAAGGAGGAAAAAGCTGATGAAAAAAGCTATCATCGGCAAGAAGGTCGGCATGACGCAGGTCTTCGACGAGGCAGGAAAGGTTGTACCCGTAACCGTTATTGAGGCGGGTCCCTGCGTAGTAGTGCAGAAAAAAACAACCGAAAACGACGGATATGACGCTGTTCAGTTAGGCTTTGGCGATATTTCCGCTAAGCACGTAAATAAGCCTGAACAGGGTCATTTCAAGAAGAACGACGTGGCTTTCAAGAGGACTCTTAAGGAATTTCGTCTTGATGATACGTCGGCGCTCAATACGGGCGACATTCTTAAAGCAGACGTGTTCGCAGAGGGCGATGTTATCGACGTCGTAGGAACCAGCAAGGGTAAAGGTTTTACGGGTGCGATAAAGCGTCACAATCAGCACAGACTGAAGGAAACCCACGGTTCGGGTCCTGTAGCAAGACAGGCAGGATCTATGGGCGCCTGCTCCTCGCCTTCGAGAATTTTCAAGGGCAAGGGTATGGCAGGTCATATGGGCGCTGAAAGAGTTACCGTGCAAAATCTCGTTGTAGTCAAGGTTGACGTCGAGAACAATCTTATCGCAGTAAAGGGCGCTGTTCCCGGTCCTAAGGGCGGAGTCGTTACTATCTGCGACGCAGTTAAGGCTTAAAGTAAGGAGGACGATACGATATGTCAAAGATTAACGTAGTTAATATGGCGGGTAATGTCGTTTCCGAGCTGGAGCTTAACGACGCTGTTTTCGGCATTGCGCCCAACAAGACCGCAATGCACACCGCAGTGGTTAATTATCTCGCTAATCAGCGTCAGGGCACACAGTCAACGCTCACCAGAACAGAGGTAAGCGGCGGCGGCAAAAAGCCCTATCGCCAGAAGGATACAGGTCACGCAAGACAGGGTTCTACAAGAGCGCCTCAGTGGACACACGGCGGTATTGCTCTCGGACCGAAACCCCGTTCATACAGAATGAGTATGAATAAGAAGGTAAGAAAGCTGGCAATTTGCTCGGCTCTCTCCAGCAAGGTCATCGAAAACGAAATGATAGTTGTTGACGCTATTACAACGGACGAGTACAAGACCAAAACAATGGTAAATATGCTTGCCGCTGTCGGTGCACAGGGCAAGACCCTCATCGTTCTTGACGGTGTTGATAAGAAGGTCATCAAGTCCGCAGCCAATATCGAAAAGGTAAAGACAACACAGGTAAACACCCTTAATGTTTACGATATTCTCAACTGCGATAAGTTCGTTATCGTAAAGGGCGCTGTTGAAAAGCTTGAGGAGGTGTACGCATAATGGAAAAGATGGCACAGGACATCATCATCAAGCCTATTATTACCGAGCACAGTATGGATTGCCTTCAGCACGGCAAGTACACTTTCAAGGTAGCAAAAGGCGCAAACAAAATTGAAATCGCCAAGGCTGTCGAGCAGCTTTTTAAAGGCGTTAAGGTCGCTAAGGTAAACACCGTAAGCGTCCGCGGACGTAAGAAGAGAATGGGCAGAAACGAGGGTTATACCTCTGATTGGAAGAAGGCAATCATCACCGTGACCAAGGATTCCAAGACCATTGAATTCTTCGACGGAATGATTTGAGTAAGGAGTGAAACGTAATGGCTATTAAAGTTTACAAGCCCGTCAATAACAGCCGCAGAGGTATGACTGTTACTGATTACAGCTGCCTGTCAAAGGTCGCTCCCGAAAAAAGCCTTCTGGAGCCTGTTAAAAAGACTGCTGGCAGAAACAGCTACGGCAGAATAACTGTTCGCCATATCGGCGGCGGAAACAGAAAGAAGTACCGTGTTATCGACTTCAAAAGAGATAAGCGCGGAATGAATGCAACGGTTCTTACTCTTGAGTATGACCCCAACCGTTCGGCATTTATCGCTCTTGTACAGTACGAGGATAACGAAAAGAGATATATTATCGCTCCCGACGGACTTAAAGTCGGCGATACGGTAAGAGCAGGCGCAGACGCAGACATTAAGTCGGGCAACGCACTTCCTCTTGATAATATTCCCGTAGGTACTTTTATCCACAATATCGAGCTTTATCCCGGCAAGGGCGGACAGCTTGTCCGTTCCGCAGGAAATACGGCTCAGCTTATGGCTAAGGAGAACGGATACGCTCTTCTCAGACTTCCTTCGGGAGAGCTGAGAAACGTGCAGGCGTCCTGCTATGCATCTATCGGAACGGTATCGAACCTCGACCATGAAAACGTAAACAGAGGTAAGGCAGGCAAGACCCGTCACCTCGGAATAAGACCGACAGTCCGCGGTTCTGTAATGAACCCGAACGACCACCCGCACGGAGGCGGTGAGGGTAAGTCCCCTGTAGGACGTCCCGGACCTGTTACTCCTTGGGGCAAGCCTGCTTTGGGCTACAAGACACGTTCTACAAAGAAGGCGTCTAACAAGTTTATCGTAAGAAGAAGAAACGGTAAATAATTAAAAAATTAAAACCCGACAGTTGCTGTTAATAAGAACGGCGTTTGGCGCAAGCTCTGTAAAAAGGTTTTTCGCCGTTCATTAACTTGCAGCTCAACTTGAAAGGAAAAATCATAATGGGAAGAAGCATTAAGAAGGGGCCTTACGTTCAGGAAGCTCTTATGAAGAGAGTTCTCGATATGAATGAAAAGGGCGAGAAAAAGGTTCTTAAGACCTGGAGCCGTTCCTCGACAATTTTCCCCGATTTCGTAGGTCACACATTTGCTGTTCACGACGGCAGAAAACACGTCCCTGTGTATGTTACAGAGGATATGGTAGGACATAAGCTTGGCGAATTTGCTCCGACAAGAACCTTCAAGGGTCACGCAGGCAGCAAAACCACTGCTAAGAAGTAAGGAGGGGAGAATATGGAAGCAAGAGCAGAACTCAGGCAGGTACGTATCTCTCCGCGCAAGGTCGGTATCGTGCTGGATTTGATCCGCAATAAGCCTGTCGAGACCGCAATGGCTATTCTCAAGAATACGCCGAAGTCAGCTTGTGAGCCTCTCGCAAAGCTGCTCAAGTCGGCAGTTGCAAACGCAGAGAACAATCACAATATGGATACCTCAAGACTTTACGTTTCACAGTGCTATGTCGGCGCAGGAATTACTCTTAAGCGCATAAGACCCAAAGACCACGGCAGAGCGCACAGAATTATGAAGAGAACGTCCAACATCACGCTGGTTGTTAAAGAAGCTGAATAAGGAGGAGAATTACAATGGGACAGAAGGTTAATCCGCACGGTCTTCGCGTGGGTGTAATCAAAGATTGGGATTCTCGCTGGTTCGCCGATAAATCAACCTTCGGTGATACACTTGTCGAGGATTACAAAATCCGCGAATACCTTATGAACAAGAGAATGTTCAACAAGGTAAGCGGAGAAAAGACCACACAGCTGCTTTCAAGAGCTGTTGGCATCGCAGACATTCAGATTGAGCGCACAGGCGCTGATAAAATCAAAATCTACATTCACGCCGACAAGGTGGGAATGCTGATAGGACCTAAGGGCGCAGAGATTGAGAAAATCCGCAGCGAGATTGAAAAGCTCGTTGGCGGAAAGACGGTTTCTATAGACATTGTAGAAATCAAAAATCCCGACCTCAACGCACAGCTCGTTGCCGATAATATCGCACAGCAGCTCGAAGGACGTGTTTCCTTCAGACGTGCTATGAAACAGGCTATCGGCAGAACGATGAAGAGCGGCGCTAAGGGTATCAAGACAATGGTAAGCGGACGTTTGGGCGGCGCAGAAATCGCTCGTTCCGAAAGCTACCACGAGGGTACGATACCGCTGCAGACACTTCGTGCAGACATCGAATACGGAGTAGCAAGAGCAAATACCACATACGGCGTTATCGGCGTAAAGGTATGGATTTATAACGGCGAGGTTCTTAAGGGAGAAATTCCCGCAAACAAGCCTGCTCGCAGCGAGAGAAACGAACGCAGCGACAGACGCCGTAACGACAGGGCAAACGGTTCAGGCAGAAACGGTGACCGCCGTCCTCCCCGTAAGCCCAGAGCAGAAGTAAAAAAAGAAGGGGGTAACGAATAATGCTGCTTCCTAAGAGAGTAAAATACAGAAGAGTACAAAGAGGACGCCGCAAGGGTATTGCAACAAGAGGCAATACGGTAAGCAACGGCGAATACGGACTGCAGGCACTTGAGGCTGCATGGATAAAGTCTAATCAGATTGAGGCTGCCCGTATCGCAATGACACGTTATATCAAGCGCGGCGGTCAGGTTTGGATCAAGATATTCCCCGACAAGCCCGTTACAACAAAGCCGCTTGGTACTCGTATGGGTTCGGGAAAAGGTTCTCCCGAATATTGGGTATCCGTTGTAAAGCCCGGCAGAGTAATGTTCGAGATTGCAGGCGTACCCGAAGAAACAGCAAGAGAGGCTATGCGTCTTGCTATGCATAAGCTTCCCATAAAGTGCAAATTTGTTAAAAAGGAAGACGGAGGTGAGCTTTAATGAAGGCTTCGGAAATTAAATATCTTTCGGAAAAAGAGCTTGAAACAAAGCTTGCCGAACTCAAACAGGAGCTTTTTAATCTGCGCTTCCAGCTCGCTGTGAACCAGCTTGACAATCCCACGAGAATAAAGGCTGTCAAGAAGGACATCGCACGTATAAAGACCATTCAGCGTCAGCGTGAACTCACGGCGGAGAATTAAGGAAGGAGGATAAGAACAAAATATGGAAAGAAATCTTAGAAAGACAAGAGTAGGAAGAGTCGTAAGCGACAAAATGGATAAAACGATTGTAGTCGCTATCGAGGACAACGTTCGTCATCCTCTTTACAAGAAAATAGTAAAGCGCACGATCAAGCTCAAGGCTCACGATGAAGAAAACACCTGTAAGATAGGCGACAGAGTTGAGATTATGGAAACAAGACCTCTCTCCAAAGACAAGAGATGGCGCCTTGTAAATGTAATCGAAAGAGCTAAGTAATCGACTTAAATTTGTCAGAGTGGGAAACTCGAAAGAATTTCCGACTTCGGCAGGGAAGGAGTAAGTTAAGCTATGATACAAATGCAGACATTGCTCAAGGTTGCCGATAATACAGGCGCAAAGGAGCTTATGTGTATCAGAGTTCTTGGCGGTACAAGAAGAAGATACGCAAATATCGGCGATGTTGTAGTGGCTTCTGTTAAAAAAGCTACACCCGGCGGCGTTGTCAAGAAGGGCGACGTTGTTAAGTGCGTAATCGTTCGCTCTGCAAAAGGTCTGAGACGCGACGACGGCACATATATCCGCTTCGACGAGAACGCAGCGGTTATCATTAAGGAGGACAAAAACCCGAGAGGTACTCGTATTTTTGGTCCGGTTGCGAGAGAGCTGAGAGATAAGGATTATATGAAAATCCTGTCGCTTGCTCCCGAAGTTCTGTAATGGAGGTGCCGTTGTATGAATATTAAAGTCGGCGACACAGTCGCTCTTATGACGGGCGACAAGAAAGATAAGTACGCAAACGGTGAGAACGGCAAGAGAAAGACAGGAAAGGTTCTTACGGTTTCTCCCAAAGAGGGCAAGGTGATTGTTGAGGGTATCAATATGGTCACCAAGCACGTAAAGCCCAGACAGCAGGGACAACTCGGCGGAAGAGTTCAGGCTGAAAGTCCTATTTATGCCTGCAAGGTTATGCCTGTCTGCCCTAAGTGCGACAAGCCAACCAGAGTAGGTCACAAGATTGAGGACGGCAAGAAAATCAGAGTCTGCAAGCACTGCGGCGCAGAGCTGAAGTATTGATTGCCGCAATGGTCGGGTATAAGCAGTGCCGAAAGGCGCTAAAACCCGGCTCAAACGGAGGAAATAACAATGGCAAGAATGAAAGAATTCTACAAGGAAACCGTAGCACCCGCTCTCTTCAAGAAATTCGGCTACAAGTCTGTTATGCAGACTCCGAAACTTGACAAGATTGTTGTAAACGTAGGCTGCGGCGAGGCAAAGGAAAACGCTAAAATCATCGACAACGTTATGGAAGAGCTTGCTGCCATCACAGGACAAAAGCCTGTTGTCTGCAAGTCTAAGAAGTCCGTTGCGAACTTCAAGTTAAGAGAAGGTCAGGCAATCGGCGTTAAGGTAACGCTCCGCGGAGATATTATGTACGAGTTTCTCGACAGACTTTTCAACGTGGCGCTCCCCCGTGTACGTGATTTCAGAGGTATAAACCCCAACTCTTTCGACGGCAGAGGAAATTACTCTTTCGGTCTGAAAGAACAGCTGATTTTCCCCGAAATCGAGTACGATAAGATTGACGCCGTTCGCGGTATGGATATTAACTTTATAACCACCGCTAAAACTGATGAAGAGGCAAGAGAGCTGCTCACACTTATGGGCGCCCCCTTTGAGAAGTAATTAGGACGGAGGAAAGCTATGGCAAAGATGTCACTCAAGCAGAAACAGCTCAGAGCACCGAAGTTTTCTACTCGTGCTTACAACAGATGCAAGATTTGCGGCAGACCTCATGCGTATATGCGCAAATTCGGCATTTGCAGAATCTGTTTCAGAGAGCTTGCTTACAAGGGACAAATTCCGGGTGTAAAGAAGTCAAGCTGGTAAAAGCAAAAAAAGGCAGATTATAAAGGTTTCTGCAAAATTCCCTCGCCGAACGGGCAGATCGATGGTTCGGCTATATATCGACAAGGCACTTGAATAGTGCGGAATATGCGGGTACGACGAACAGGCAGAATGCCGATCGAATTCGTAACGGCCCGTTGTTAGGAGGTAAATGAATGCAGATCACAGATACAATAGCGGATATGCTTACAAGAATACGCAACGCTAATTCCGCTAAGCACGCAACTGTTGATGTTCCGTCTTCTAACCTTAAAAAGCAGATTGCACAAATTTTGCTTGACGAAGGATATATCAAGTCCTTCAAGGTAGTTGACGACAACAAGCAGGGCGTAATCAAAATCACGCTCAAGTATACTGACAGCAAGGCGCAGGTCATCACAGGGCTTAGAAGAGTTTCTAAGCCCGGTTTGAGGATCTACTCCAACTGCAAGGATATGCCCAAAGTAATGAAGGGTCTCGGTATAGCTATCGTTTCCACCTCAAAGGGCATTATGACGGACAAAAAGGCTCGCGAATTGAATGTAGGCGGCGAAGTGCTTGCATTCGTATGGTAAGGAGGAATAGTAATGTCAAGAATCGGAAGAATGCCTGTTACTGTTCCTGCGGGCGTAGATGTTAAAATCGACGGTTCCGTTGTAACTGTAAAAGGTCCTAAGGGAACTCTTACCAAAGAGTTCAATCATTTGATGAAAATTACTCACGAGGGTGCTGAAATCAAGGTAGAGCGCCCCAACGACGAAAACCTTTCCCGTTCTCTTCACGGTCTTACAAGAACTCTTATCCACAATATGATTGTGGGCGTTACAGAGGGCTTTAAGAAAGAGCTGGAGATAAACGGCGTCGGTTTCAGATGTGAAAAGCAGGGCAAGGACGTAATTATGAATTTAGGCTTTTCACACAAGGTCGTTGTTTCGGACACAGACGACGTAAAGCTTGAAGTACCTTCTCCCAACAAAATCATTGTTGTGGGAATTGACAAGCAGATGGTAGGTCAGCGTGCATCCGAAATAAGAGGCAAGCGTCCTCCTGAGCCTTACAAGGGCAAGGGCATTAAATATGCCGAAGAGCATATTCGCCGTAAGGAAGGTAAGGCAGGAAAGGGCAAAAAGTAATATTGAGAACAACAGAGTGTATCTCTGCGAGATATTATTCGATTTTGAGTTTTTCCGAAATATTCGTCGCTGCGAGTACAGGAAAAACTGTGAAAGGACAAGAATATGGTTAAAGTAATCGATAAAAACAAAAGCAGAATGCGCCGTCATAAGCGTGTTCGCGGCAAGATTTCGGGTACTCCCGAATGCCCCAGACTTAATGTTTTCCGTTCTTCAATGCATATTTACGCTCAGATCATCGACGACGTAAACGGTAAGACGCTCTGCGCTGCCTCATCTCTTGAAAAGGGATTTGGTATGTACGGCGGCAACTGCGACGCTGCCAAAAAGGTCGGACAGATGATAGCTGAAAAGGCAAAGAAGGCGGGCATCACTGATGTCGTATTCGACAGAGGCGGATATGTATATCACGGTAGAGTAGCTGCTCTTGCCGAAGGCGCAAGAGAAGGCGGACTCAATTTCTGATAAGGAGGGAAATGACTTGGCTAGAATTGAACAGACAGAAAACGAGCTCAGCGAAAAGGTTGTTGCTATTAACAGAGTATCAAAGACCGTAAAGGGCGGACGTATTATGAAGTTTGCGGCTCTCGTAGTCGTAGGCGACGGAAAAGGCACTGTAGGCTTTGGTATGGGCAAATCCAACGAGGTTCCCGACGCTATCCGTAAGGGAATTGACGACGCAAAGAAAAATCTTCACAAGATTGCTCTCAAGGGAACGACAATTCCCCATGAGATTACAGGAAAGTTCGGCGCAGGTGCAGTTCTTATGCGTCCCGCTCCCGAAGGTACAGGCGTTATCGCAGGCGGCCCTGTCCGTGCGGTAATCGAAATGGCAGGTATCAAAAATATTCGTACAAAATCCCTGCGCTCCAATAATCCTTGCAACGTAGTAAGAGCTACAATGCAGGGACTTATGGCTCTCAGAACCGCAGAAGAGGTTGCGGCTCTCAGAGGCAAGAGCGTAAAGGAGCTTTAATTTAAAGAGCTTTAGGAGGAAAAACAATGGCAAACTTAAAAATTACTCTTGTACGCTCTTTAAACAGCTGCAAGAAAAATCAGATCGCCACTGCCAAAGCGTTGGGACTTCACAAGATCAATTCTGTTACGACCCAACCCGATAACGGCGCTACAAGAGGCAAGATAAAGACTATCGCTCACCTTATTAAGGTTGAAGAAGTCTAATATGCGGACAATCCGCAAGCTATCAACTAAAGAAATGGGGTGCAATAGTTAATGAAACTTCACGAATTACAGCCTGCCGCAGGTTCGGTTAAGGACGTTAAGCGCATAGGACGCGGACACGGTTCGGGTCAGGGCAAAACCGCAGGCAAGGGACATAAGGGTCAGAAAGCTCGTTCGGGCGGTTCTATAAGACCCGGTTTCGAGGGCGGTCAGATGCCGCTCCAGAGAAGAATGCCGAAGAGAGGATTTAATAATATTTTCGCTGATGAATTTGCTACAGTAAACGTTTCGGAGCTTGAAAAGCGTTTCGAGGACGGTGCTGTTGTTGACGCTGCCGCTCTTATTGCGTGCGGCGCTATCAAGGACGCAAAGGACGGCGTTAAGATTCTCGGCAACGGAGAGCTTACAAAGAAACTCACAGTAAAGGCAGTTAAGTTTACTGCTTCCGCTCAGGAAAAAATCGAAAAGGCAGGCGGAAAGGCAGAGGTGATGTAATTGAACGGAATGTTAACGGTCTTTCGCAACGCTTGGGTCGACACTCAGCTGCGCAAAAAGATACTGTACACGCTGTTTATCATCATACTGTTCCGCTTAGGTTCAAACATCTTCGTACCGTTTTTGAATAATACGTCGATTGCAGACCTTATCGGCGACGCTTCGCTGCTGAGCTACCTTGACACAATGACAGGCGGCTCGCTCTCAAAAGGAACGCTGCTTGCAATGTCAATCACGCCTTACATCAATGCGTCGATTATAGTTCAGCTCCTTACTGTCGCTATTCCTCCTCTTGAAAGGCTTTCAAAAGAAGGCGAGGAAGGAAGGAAGAAAATAAATAAGGTCACGAAGTTTACCGCTCTCGGAATAGCCGTAATACAGGCTATCGCATTTTACTTCACATTAAGAGGCGGTGTAAAGACAGATTACGGCATTGAGCCTCTTCTGAAATACGGCGACGGTGCGGATATGACGGCACAGGTGTTGGCTGCAATTACAATCGTGGCTTGTTTTGTCGCAGGTGCGTCGGTCATCATCTGGCTCGGCGACAGAATAAACGAAAAGGGCATAGGAAACGGAATTTCAATGATACTCTTTGCGGGTATCGTGGCTCGTTTCCCCGACGACATAAACACTTATATCAAGCTTTGTCAGGCTGATATGAGCAAGCTGCCCTTTATTATCGTGATACTCGTCATCTACGTCGCAATGATTTGGTTCGTAATTTTTATGACCAACGCAGAACGCAGAATACCCGTTCAGTACGCTAAGCGCGTTGTAGGACGCAAGATGTACGGCGGTCAGTCGACACATATCCCGATAAAGGTAGCAATGTCCGGCGTTATGCCGATAATCTTCGCTATGTCGATTATGTCGCTGCCTCAGACGATTTGTTTCTTCTTCGGTATAGACGGCACGGGAGAGTCTTTCTGGGACGGATTTGTCCGTTTCTTCAGTCAGAATTCTCCGTTCTACGCAGTCATCTACTTCTTGCTGATAATTGCGTTTAACTATTTCTATGTATCAATATCTTACAATCCTGTCGAGATTGCAAACAATTTGAAAAAGAACAACGGCGCAATCCCCGGCTATCGCCCCGGAAAGCCGACTTCCGACTTCATTCACAATTCTCTCGGCAAGATTACGCTCATAGGAGCGATTTTCCTCGGCTTTATTGCCGTTTTCCCGATAATCTTCTCAATGGTTTCGGGTATCAACGGTCTGGCACTCGGCGGAACAACGCTGCTCATTATCGTCGGTGTTGCTCTTGAAACGGTTCGTTCTCTCGAAAGCCAGATTATGATGCGTCACCATCCCGGATTTTTGGACTAAGTTTTGTCCGACAGGCGGCAGTTACAGTCGGCGGTCAAGGACGTCGGCGGCTACAGGCAGCGGTCAGTGACTGCGGCAGTCACAGGCTGTCGCCCGTCGGGATAATTTGAATGACAGGAGATTGACTTATGAATATGATATTCTTAGGCGCTCCCGGCGCCGGAAAAGGCACGCAGGCAGAGGTTGTCTGCAAAGAGCTTAACATTCCCGCTATTTCCACAGGAAATATGCTCAGAGAGGCTGTTAAAAACGGAACCGAGGCAGGTCTTAAAGCAAAAAGTTATATGGACGCAGGAGAGCTTGTCCCCGATGAGGTCGTTATAGGCATTCTGAAGGACAGAATTGCTCAGCCCGACGCTCAGAACGGCTTTATCCTCGACGGTTTTCCCCGTACAGTTGAGCAGGCAGAGGCTCTCGATAAAATGGGCGTTGAAATTGATAAGGTTATCGAAATCAGCGTTTCCGACGAGGCAATTACTGCAAGAATGAGCGGCAGACGTGTTTGCGAGGGCTGCGGAAATTCTTACCATATCGAGTATAAACCGACAAAGGTAGAGGGAATTTGCGATGCCTGCGGCGCAAAGGTCGTTCAGAGAATAGACGATAAACCCGAAACGGTTCAGGCGCGTTTAAAGACCTATCACGAAAAGACAGCTCCCCTCAAGGATTATTACACCAAGAGAGGCAAGCTGGTAACGGTTGAGGGTCAGAACGAGATCTCCGAAACGTCAAGGCTTACGCTGGCGGCAATCAGAGGTTAAACAATGATTCAGATTAAAAATCCCGAAGAGCTGAAGTGTATGATAAAAGCAGGCGAGCTTGCGGCTCAGGCGCTTGCTCTTGCAGGGAAAAACATCAGGGCGGGAATTTCCACATGGGAGCTGGATAAAATCGTTGACGAGTTTATCCGTTCCAAGGGCGGAAGCTGCCCGTGCTATGGATTTGGCGGTTTTCCCGGACATAATTGCTTTTCGGTAAACGAAGAGCTTATCCACGGAATACCCAATAAGAAAAAAATCCTGAAAGACGGCGATATAATATCCTGCGATATTGTGGCTGAGCTTAACGGCTTTATAGGCGACAACACAAAGACTTTTACGGTCGGAGAGGTGTCAGACGAGGCAAAACGCCTTATGAAGTTCACCGAAGAGGCGCTCTACAAAGGAATTGAGCAGGCTGTTGCAGGGAACAGGATCGGCGACATTTCCAGCGCAATTGAAACTCACGTCAAGAGCGGCGGATATGCGGTGGCAGAGAAATTTATCGGTCACGGCGTAGGACGGGAAATGCACGAGGACCCCGAAGTCCCCAATGAGGGAAGAGCAGGTCACGGTCCGAGACTTGTTCCGGGTATGACAATCGCAATAGAGCCGATGGTCAATTCGCACAGCCGCAGGGTAAATATTCTGGGCGATAAGTGGACGGTCGTAACGACCGACGGCAGCTTGTCGTGCCACTTTGAACACAGCGTCGCTGTTACAAACGGCGAACCGCTAATTCTGACTCTGGAGAATCATTGATGAGTATTACAGTTGGAACAGTGGTCATAAGCCGTGCAGGTCACGACAGCGGCAGGGCGATGTTGGTCGTCCGAAACGACGGCGAATTTGTTTTCGTCGCCGACGGAAAAGAGCGAAAGCTCGAAAATCCGAAAAAAAAGAACCGAAAGCACGTCGGAGCAACTCACAGGTCAATAGACCTGGAGGGACTGACAGATAAGTGCCTGCGTCGGACACTCAGAGAAATGTTCGGGCAGGACAGCTCGTTACAGGAGAGTGAATAAGCTTGTCTAAAGAAGATGTATTGGAAGTGGAAGGCACAATTCTGGAGGCGCTGCCTAACGCTCAGTTCAAGGTAGAGCTTTCAAACGGTCATCAGATTTTGGCGCATATAAGCGGAAAACTTCGTATGAATTATATACGCATACTTCCGGGCGACAAAGTGACCGTCGAAATGTCACCCTACGACCTTACAAAGGGCAGAATTACTTGGCGTGCTAAGTGATTGTGCTAAAGACAAATTCGCAAGGAAATTTTGGTGCGGTTTTGTCTTAAAGCTATGGTTTGTACAGTTTGATTAGGAGGTATTACAATGAAAGTCAGACCTTCGGTAAAGCCTATGTGCGACAAATGCAAGGTAATAAAGCGCAAGGGCAAGGTTATGGTAATTTGTGTTGAACCTAAACACAAGCAAAGACAGGGTTAATCCCGGACAGGAGGAAAGAAAGTATGGCAAGAATTGCCGGCGTAGATTTGCCTAAGGAAAAGCGTGTTGAAATAGGTCTTACCTATGTATACGGAATAGGCAGAAAATCCGCAAATGATATTCTGGCAAAAGCAGGAGTAAATCCCGACACCCGTGTTCGTGACCTCACCGATGAGGAAGAGGCAAAAATCCGTGATGTAATCGACAAGGACGGCTATGTGGTTGAAGGTGACCTCAGAAGAATGGTCGCTCTCAATATCAAGCGTCTGGTTGAAATCAACTGCTATCGCGGTACTCGTCACCGCAAGGGTCTGCCTGTACGCGGACAGCGCACAAAGACTAACGCCAGAACACGCAAGGGTCCTAAGAAGACAATTGCTAACAAGAAGAAATAATCAGAAAGGCGGTAAATAAATGGCACAGGCTAAAGGAAAACAGGTTGTACGCAGACGCCGTGAGCGCAAGAACATCGAAAACGGTGCGGCTCACATTCAGTCGTCTTTCAACAATACGATAGTTACTATCACCGACCTTCAGGGAAATGCGCTCTCGTGGGCATCTGCAGGCGGATTGGGTTTCAGAGGCTCAAAGAAATCTACCCCGTTTGCTGCGCAGACAGCTGCTGACGTTGCAGCTAAGGCTGCTATGGAGCACGGACTGAAGACCGTTGAGGTTTATGTAAAGGGTCCCGGTCAGGGTCGTGAGGCAGCTATCAGAGCACTTCAGGCAGCAGGTCTTGAGGTAAAGCTCATCAAGGACGTTACTCCTATTCCCCATAACGGTTGTCGTCCTCCCAAGAGAAGAAGAGTCTGAATTGCTCTGCTTGTTGGGAATAAACAAAAACAAAGCCGAGCGCAACGTTTGCTCGACGTCGGCAATAAGCCGATATTGATTAGATTAACGGAGGAAATTTTATTATGGCAGTAAATCGTGACCCGATTTTGAAAAAGTGCAGAAGTCTTGACATCAGCCCTGCGGTTTTGGGCTATTCTGAGAATAAGAAGTCTAAAAGACACCCCGACGGCGGTCGCCGCAAGAAGGTTTCCGAATACGGACAGCAGCTTAAGGAAAAGCAGAAACTCAAGTTCGTTTACGGCGTTCTTGAAAAGCAGTTCTATCACTACTACGAGCTTGCTACTAAGGAAGAGGGTATCGCAGGTGAAAACCTTATCAGACTTCTCGAAAGCAGACTTGATAATATCGTATTCAGAATGGGTCTTGCAACAACCCGTCGTGAGGCACGTCAGCTTGTAACTCACGGTCATTTCTGTGTGAACGGAAAGAGAGTTGATATTCCCTCTTACAGAGTTAAGGTAGGCGACGTGGTTTCTCTTCGCGAAAAGAGCAAGAAGAGCAAGAAGTTTGAGCAGATAGCAGAAGTTGCAGGCGGAAGACTTACTCCTATGTGGCTTGAAGTCGATAAGGAAAAGCAGTCCGCAAAAGTTACCCGTGCGTTTGTCAGAGACGACCTTGATTTCGAGATTGCTGAGCACCTGATTATCGAGTTGTATTCTAAATAATTGCCGTAAGCATTCAAAACGGGCGTATTTGTTCTTCGTAAACGGAACGTTTCGGACAGCGTACCCCGTCGTAATAAGGAAATGCTTTGGTGCATACAGATATTTAGTGCTGTTATTTTTAATTCATACTCGCTGCTATGTGATTATAAGCGAAAAAAAGCGTCAATACTGTTGTGAGGCTTTTGCGAGCGTGATTTAAAATTAACGTGAATACAGCAGCGTTTTATAAAAAAACGGTTTTTGCACACAGGATAATTAAGGACAGTCGGTGGAGAGAAAACACTCTTTGCCGTCACAGACAAGCTAGCGGGGAGGGTTATCAATGCTTGAAAAAATCGAAAAGCTCAATATCGAGACCTTTAAGCTAAGGTCGGACGGAACTTATGGAATGTTCGTTCTGGAGCCTCTCCAGAGCGGATATGGAAACACCCTGGGCAACAGCCTTCGCAGGGTGCTGCTCTCCTCATTGCCGGGAGTAGCTGCAACATCGGTCAAGATTGACGGTGTACAGCACGAATTTTCAACCGTTCCCGGTGTAAAAGAAGACGTTACGGAAATAATTCTTAATATTAAAGGGCTCAGGGCGAAAATGTACGGCGAAGCGCCCAAAACGATTTACATCGAAGCTGAGGGCGAGTGCGAGGTCACTGCGGGCGATATAAAAACTGACAGCGAGGTAGAAATACTCGATCCCGGTATGCATATCGCAACTCTGAGCGCAGGCGCAAAGCTTTATATGGACATTACGCTTGACAGGGGAAGGGGCTACGTTTCTGCGGAGCAGAATAAAAATCAGCTCCAGCCTGTTATAGGGGTTATTCCGATAGACAGTATTTACACTCCTGTATTGAAGTGTAATTATACGGTTGAAAATACCCGTGTCGGACAGAGAACAGATTATGAAAAGCTTATAATCGAGATTTGGACTGACGGCACGATTTCTGCGAAGGAGGCTGTTTCCTACGCAGCAAAAATACTGATTGAAAGGCTCACGCTGTTTGCGGAGCTTTCCGATGAGACTAATCCTCAGGAGCTTATGGAAACACGGGAGGAAAGCCGTAAGGACAAGGTTCTCGAAATGACTATCGAAGAGCTTGAGCTTTCCGTTCGTTCCTTCAACTGCTTGAAGAGAGCAGGAATAAATACCGTCGAGGATTTGGTAAACAAATCGCCCGAAGATATGATGAAGGTAAGAAACCTCGGAAAGAAGTCATTTGATGAGGTTAAGGCAAAGCTGCAGTCTTTGGGCTGTGAGCTTATGAATTCTGAGGAGAGCAAATAAACTAACACTAACATTTCCCGAAAGGAGAAGATAATATGCCAGGTTCCAGAAAACTCGGCAGAGCAAGCGACCACAGAAAGGCAATGCTCAGAGGAATGGTCACTTTCCTGCTTGAAAACGGAAAAATCGAAACCACTGTCACACGTGCGAAGGAAGTCCGTGCGGAGGCTGAGAAGATGATTACGCTCGGCAAGGCAAATACACTTCACACAAAGCGTCAGGTATTCGCTTACATTACGAAAGAGGCTGTTGCGAAGAAATTGTTCGATGAAATAGCTCCTAAGTACAGCGACAGAAAGGGCGGCTATACCAGAATTTATAAGCTGGGTCCGCGCCGCGGCGACGCTGCCGAAATGGCAATCATAGAGTTGGTATAACAAAGAAAACTCCCCTTTTATGGGGAGTTTTTTCTTGCAAATAATTCTACTTTAACGTTCTATTATGCTCATAATATTCGGGATAAATCATCAGGAGAAAATCGTAGAAAGCCTTTGAATGGTCGTGACAGCGAAAATGAGCATACTCGTGATAAAAAACCGACAGCACAGTTTCTTTCGGATAAGCCGCAAGCCGACTGTTTATGGAAATGCGTCCCTTGTAATAGGAACAGCTCCCCCAACGTGACTTCATATCCTTTATCGTAATCTTTGCAGGCGGCGGCGGAAACCCCTTTTCGCAAAGAGTGTTGCGAACTTCTCTGTCAAGCTCTTCGCAGAGCGCCTTAAAACGTGTCAGAACCGCATTTTCCAGAAGTGATTTTATGTATTTTTTATCCTTGCTTTTGGTGAAAACCCGACATTCGCTCTCGTCAAGAACAGCAATCTCACGGGAATTTTCGATTATCCTCACGGGATAGTCCCGTCCCAAGTATCTGACGGAGTTAAGATTTGCCTCAAACAGCTCAGCACGGTTTTTCAGACGTTCCGCCGCATTTAGAAAGAAATCGGCGCGCTTTTCGATAAGCTCCTCGATAAACTTTACCGAAACACGAGAATTTGCTGATACTGAAACTATACCGTTTTCCGACACACGGAAATTGATGTTCTTTACGGGCTTGCGTGTAAGCGTGTAAGAAACCGACCGCCCGTCAGGCAAATTTACTGTTTTCACATCAATGCCAGCCGCACTCGTCATAGTCCTTCCACTTTTCGTTGTAGCGAATTTCGTCTGCAATCTTCAGGCAGATATATGCCACGGCGGACGCTACGACTATCACAGCGGCGATTATCGGCACGACGACAGTTGCAGCAGGTCCTAATTTTACTTTCGTTTCCTTGATAGCTTTCATAAAAATCTCCTTTCGATACCATAATCAGCAGTTGTCTGCTTTTCCCGAAGAGGGAAACCAAATTCTTGTGTTTATTATACCATAAATTCGGAGGATTTATGGTATAATTGTCCATTACCGCACGGAGCAAATCTTTGATTTGCGTATGTGCGTGGACATAATGTATAATAAACGCTCTGTGTTTATTATACCACTATTTGAGAAATATGTCAAGCGCAGACAATATGTTATTCTTCGACAATGAGCGAGTAAATCTCCCGCTTTGAAACGCCCGTGATTTTAGCAGCCTCTTTGCAGGCGTCAGACGCTTTTTCGCCCTCTGCAATAAGTTTTTTCGCAAGAGCGGCTGCCTCTTCGGCAGAAAACGTCTGCTTTTCGGACGATTTTCCTTCGATAACGATAACAAATTCGCCTCTGGGCTCGTTTTCCTCGTAGAGCCTTTTCAGCTCACCCAAACTGCCCCTGATCACTTCCTCGTGGAGCTTTGTAAGCTCACGGCAAAGTGCGGTTTTGCGTTCTTCTCCCAAAAATTCCGCCAAATCGTCCAGCGTTGTTTTCAGCTTATGCGGAGCCTCGTAAAAAACAAGAGTATGCGGCATATTTCTAACCTCGCTTAGACGCTCGGAGCGCTCTTTTTTGTCAACGGGCAAAAATCCCTCAAACGAGAAACGTGCCGCCTCAAGACCGCTTAAAGCCACGGCGCAGACCGCTGCATTCGCTCCCGGTATGACCTCAACGGGAATATCCTGCTCATAGCACTTTTTTACAAGAATATATCCGGGGTCGGAAACACAGGGCATTCCTGCGTCAGATACTAGTGCGACATTTTTTCCTTCAAGGAGCAGAGAAATAATCTTCTCGCTTTTTTCCTGCTCTTTTGGCTTGTAATACGACAAAAGCGGATTTTTTATATCGAATTTCATCAGCAGCTTTGCCGTAACTCTTGTGTCCTCGCAGGCGATAAAATCAGAATTTCTAAGTGTTTCAACTCCTCGGAAACTGAAATCTGAGAAATTTCCTATCGGTGTTCCTACGATAGACAGCTTTCCAAAATCACTCATACAGCTTAGTATACTCCTCAGTAAAACTCAAATCATCATTCCGAAGGACCATTGGCTTTTCGATAATCATACCCGACGCCGCACCTCTTTTACCGCTCACAAGAAAGAGCCACGGCTTATCCTTTGCGGTATTTTGTACAAAAGTCACGGTTTTCGGTTCTATGCCGCTTTCTCTCATAGCGCAGATAACGTCTGCAAGACGTTCGGGGCGGTGGCACATTTTAAGCAGACCGCCGTATTTAAGCAGTCTAGCGGCTGCTTTACACACGTCATTTATATTGCACATAAGCTCGTGACGGGCGATAGCCTGCGCTTTGGAAAGCCTTTCAGCTCCCGAACCGTCCGTCATATACGGCGGATTTACCGTTACTATATCGGCGATTTCAAACGGGATTTTGTCCTGCGAAAGCTCTCTCAAATCGCATAAAACAGGAAAAACCGTTTCGCCAAGACTATTCTCCTTAACAGTTTTTTCGAGAAGAGCAACAGCCTCGTTTTGAATATCCACGGCATAAATCTTCTTAGGCATAACATTCTTGCAGAGAATAAGAGGAATTATCCCACAGCCCGTACAAAGGTCGCATACCACGTTGTCTTTGCGAATGGCGGCGTATCTCGCAAGCAGAAAAGCGTCCGTGCCGAAACGGTGGTCCTGCGAAACATACATCTTTATTTTTCCTAAATCGAAGGTTTCAAAATTGCCGTCCATTTCGACGCCGCCTTTCTTGCGTAAAGCCCGTTTACAGTGGTCTTAACCTATCAGGATATGACCTTCGGGAACAACGATATTCTTGCGGTTTTGAATATTCATAACCAGCGACATTATTACCGAAACAGGTCCTACACGACCCAAAAACATCGTTATAATAAGCACGATTTTTCCGGCTATCCCCGTCTGAGCAGCCGCCCCTGCGGTAAGTCCCGTTGTCGAGAAAGCCGATACAGCGTCAAACAGGCATTGAACAGCTCCTGCTCCGGGAGAGTCCTTTGCAGGCATTGAAAAATAAAGCGCAAAAAAGCACAATCCAACAGCCGTAAAAGACAGCGCAAGAGTGACCACTGTGCGGTAAATCACCAACTTATCAAGCTTGTGGTGGAAAAGCTCTACGTCATTTTTATTCTTTATGTATGAAGATACGGTCACAATTACGACCATAAGAGTAGTTATCTTAATTCCGCCGCCCGTTGAGCCGGGCGCTGCCCCCACGAACATCAGAAGAACCGTTCCCATTTGTGTAAACTCGGACATATCGCCCATTGAAATGCTGTCAAAGCCTGCTGTTCTTGATGTCACGGACGAGAAAAAAGCATTTAGCAGCTTTTCGCCGAAATCCATTTTTCCAAGAGTTTTCGGATTGTTCCATTCGGAAAACAGAAAAAACAGCGTTCCCGCAAGAATAAGCGCTCCTGTCATAACCAAAACGGTTCTTGAATGGAGCGAGAGTTTTTTGCTCTCACGAAAAGTAAGGAAATTTTCCCAAACGATAAATCCCAGACCGCCGATAATGATAAGCACCGCAATAGTTACCAGAACAGCAGGATTATCCTGAAATCCGATAAGGCTTGAAAACTCGCCCTCCATACCTGCCAGATCAAAGCCTGCGTTGCAAAAAGCGGTTATACTCATAAAAACAGCCATCCATATCCCATAGCCGCCGTATTTCGGAAACAGCGCAAACGACATTATCACAGCGCCTGCCGCCTCAAATATCATAGAATATTTTATGATCCTGACAAAGATTTTTCTGCCGTTTTGAAAACTGCTTTCCGTCAAGTCTTCAGAGGCGTTTTTCAGAGTGCGGAAACCAAGTTTTTTTCCTGCGGCAATATTGAAAAAGGTGATGATCGTGACAAATCCCAGACCGCCCACCTGAATAAGCAAGGCAATTATAATTTGTCCCATAACCGACCAGTAAGCCCAGGTATCATACACGACAAATCCCGTTACACAGGCGGCGGACGTTGCCGTAAAAAGGCAGTCAAAGGGGTTGGTGAATTTTCCTGCTTTTGAGGACGCAGGCAGACAAAGCAGAAACGTTCCTGCGGCTATTATTATCAAAAAGCCGAGAACCAGCGTTCGTGCGGGAGATGAACGCTTTTCCTTTTTAAAAACGGGCATAAAACCACTTCTTTCTTTTCAGCTGCCCGACGCAGACGCCGAGCTGTATCTTATGAAGTCTCTTGCACTTTCTCCGTAAGCGTAAACGGAATAGCTGTCGGTTTTTCCGACAATATCGTAAGAGCCGCCCTCAAATGGAACTTTGACGCCGTTTTCAGCGATAAGCAGGCAGGAGTCGGGCACTTTGCCGTCCTCTTCCATTATCGTCACAGAGGTATTCAGCTTTAAAAACTGCAGAGTCACAGCAAGCTCAGGGTCGGTCCTGTAAGCGATTATAGGAGGCGACTGCGGACTGTCGTAGAAATATTCAGCCGCCTGCTTGTAGGGTTCGCTCTCCGAGATAAACTTTTCTGCTGTTTCGGGAAGGTAATAAAATGCGCTGTACGAAGTATTGTACACCAGAATAGCCATCATTACTGCGGATATAAACCTCACGAGGTACTTTCTTGTGCAGGACGACATAACGATAAGCAGTACAAACACCGAAAATACGCACGACGACATAATTATAAAGCTCATTCCGGTAGGTTCGTTCAGGATATTCTCTCCGAAACGAAAAGGCGCAAGCAGTGGAAGTTCGCTTTTATCGGCGTTTTCGATATTCCTGTAATATGTCAGACCAAAGCAAAGGCAGAAATACGCATATATTCCTGTCCCAAAGAGGAGTTTTTTCATATCTATCCCGTAAATAAACACAAAGACAAGTACGAAAAGCAGCGCAATCGGCGCAAGAAAAGACGTACGTTCTCCCAAAGCGCAGGAGCTGTCAAGACCCGTAAATGAAAACATAGGCAGAACCATTGACAATCCCGTGAGAAGAAACTGATATATTCCAAAAACAGTAAGCCTTATATTGTATTTGTGCTTAACAGGCTCATAGACTTTTGTGCCGTTTTCGTCAACGGTTTCCCTGTTTTTTATGCCCTCTTTTATCCAGGAAAAGATAACGATTGCAAAAATTGCAGCGGCAAGTGCGCCCATACCGAAACTTTCGGTCATAAAAGCGTACACCTCGCCGAAAACCTTGCTGAGAGATGCCGTTTCGTTCACTTTGAAGAAAAATTCGGGCGGTGTATAGGTATTTGTGATACTGTTTACAACGGCAATTCGGGCAAAATGCTCCGCCACAAACGATACCGCAAGCGAAAGACCAAATGCCGGTATATTTACAATGCGCTCCTTAAAGACAAGCTTTGCCAGAAGAGCTGTAATCGCTACTGCCGGAACGGCAGCGATAAGACCTGCGTCAATGCCGAATGTGACAGCGCACAAAAATCCCATAAGGACGGACAATGTAAGGCGAGTGTAGCGGTTTTTCTTATCCCACGCAGCAAAAATGCACCATATCAATATCCACACCACAAGCGAGGACAGCGCACCTGTCGTGATGAATTTTGAACCTGTTATAACGGAAACATAAAAGCCGCAGCACACCGCAGTCAACAGCTTATACCGCACACGCTCTATGCCGAGCTTTGCCGTAAGATGATAAGCGATAAGCGGAATGAAACTCACAATAAAGGAATTGATTACGAGCATTGCCTTGTACAGAGCGTACGGATTATCGAAAACCATAAACAGCGGCGCATAAAACAGGGAATGTATAAATCCGCCTGTAATATTGATATTTCCCAACAGAGCCGACCAGTCCTTACCCGAATAAAACGCAGCAATACCCGCAGCACTGATTTCTTCGGGAAAAACCGCAGGGAGTTCCATACAAATTGTCATAAGCGCATTTATGACGACCGAAAAAGCGTAAAGAATAAACATTACTCCGCGGTCGCCGAATGCGTCGTAAAACTGTTTCAGCCGACGTTTCATAAAGCCTTACCCTCTGATTTCTTAGAATAATCCTATAGGGCTGTAGACATTTCCCGACAGCCACATAATTCCGCCCATAAGAAACATCAGAATTAAAAATCCGATAAATGCTCTCAGGAAAGAGGGTCTGCCCTTTTCGGCAAGAGCCGCAAAGTACTCTTCCGACTGAGTATCACCTTTGTAATTTCCTCTGAATTTTATTATGCTTTTGACAGCGTGTCGGTAGTAAAAATAATCTCCGTAAGCGCTAAGCACTATCAGTAAAGCGATATTAAAAAGATTTAGCAGATAATAGGCGGCTGACGTTTGATAAAACGCAGGATAAAAAGTCGCAATCGACGTAGGAATAAGCATTATTACCGTTACAATAAGCCCAAAAACGTCCATTTTTCTGTAAAACTGAAAAGCAGGAGCCAAAAATCCCGACGCAAAATTGAAATAGACCCTGCGTTTTTTTCCGCCGATTTTCGTGCGAAAAGCCTCAAACGCTTTTCCGTAATGGAACGGTGATGTAGCAGAGTAAGAGGTAAGCTCTCTCATACTTACGCCGTCCTCGCCCAGAGCAGGGTCACGCAGCATCTTAAAAAATCCGCCAAAACTTGCGTCGTCGTCCCCGAACATTGAAAAAGTCGGCTCGTCCGAAACGTTTTCGTCGGTTTTGCTTTCCGAAAAGTCCGTGATCTCGGCGTTTACACCTTCATTGGCGTCAGAAGGCACAGGCTCGTCAGGCAGGTATCCATTCCAGACAAATCCGCTTTCATGCAGCTCGTTTAGCGAACATTCTCCCTTTATTTCATAGCAGACCCTGTGATGCGGCGTTCCGCATATCGGGCAGACTACAACGTCAGCCTTATCGGTAAATCTTGCTCTGCATACGGGGCAGAGCTTATTTTCAAATCTATTCATAAAATCTCCTTTCGGGTATATAAAGCAATATAAAAAAGCAATCTATTCTTATTATAGCACTTTTTCGTATATTTTTCAACCTAAATATTGCAGGGAATTATGAAAATTTCATCACAATGCAAAGATATCCGTTATTCATTTTTCTCCGAGTAATAGGCAGCTGTTTTCGTGTACAACGAAAAACTCCCTTATTAAATACGCCCAAAATTTTCCGATTTTTGGACGCATCTCATAAGGGAGCGTTTTTCTTATCTTACAACTGCCGCAGCGTTGTTTGCGTAGGCGTTGGCGTTGGAAATTTGCGTGGTGCTGCCGGATTTGTAGTTTGAAAGGCTGTTTTCCTTTATGTAGGAATAAGTTTCAATTAAGCTCTGCAAGGTGTTGTCGGCGTAGGTTATGTACGTGAGAGCGCTGCTGTAGCCGCTTGAAACTCCGCTGAGCATTATCGAATAAGCTTTTACTCTGTATGTGTAACCTGCTGCGCTTGCAAATGTCGACATATTGTCCGAAAGCGTGCTGTAAACCTTAGAGTCAAACGACGAACCAAGTCCTGTCAGTTTGCTCTGGAGCGTGGTGAGCTTTGACGTGGAGTTTTTGATCGCCGTGACTGCTGCGCTTACCACAGACGCATAAGCGCTGTTTCTGTTGCCTGCGGTGTAATTGCTTGTCATAAACTTGCTGAGGCTCAGATTTGAAAGCGCGCTGTTAAAGCTCGACGCATAAGACGAACAGGTGCTTGTAAAGGACGAATAATCACCCGAAGGCGATTTTATGAAGTTGTAATAGGACTCATATTTTGTCCTGAGCGATTTAAGAGAGCTGTAAAGCGAGCTGTATTCGCTGTTTTTGGGTGACGCCGCCGAAACCGCCTTGTCAACGGTGGATTTTCCCGAACTGAGATTGCTCAGCATATTTTTTGCAAAGCTCGTGGTATAAAAAGCCTTTCTTGAGCTTTCTGCACTTAGTGAAGAAGTATCCATAGCGTAAATTATGTGCTGAGTGAACGCCTCTATCTTACCGACCTCGCCTGCAAGCTGTGCCGCAGCGTCCATCATTTTTTCACGGTCACTTTCGAGAGATTTTACCTTTTCGCTCATAGTGCCTGTCACCACGGGGACGGTTGACGAGGACGAAGAGGACTTTTTAGACGAAGAAGAGCTTGCCTTTGAAGAAGATGACGCAGCCGAAGAATTGCCGCTTTCGGCTGAAGACGTACTGCTCTCGGCAGAGGAAACGTTGCTTTGCGTACTTGACGAAACGGACGAAGAGCTGCTTTGGTTTCCGGATGAGCTGCTTTCAGCAGGAGTGCTTGACGAAGAAGAGCTTGTTTGAGTCTTATCTCCCGTAAGGTCGCCGCCGTTGCTCTTTATACGCCACGGCTGCACCAAAAACAGAACTGCTGCTGTAACTCCTAAAATTGCCGCAATAATGCCTATAAACTTCGGGAGCGGGATTTTTCCGAATACCTTTGGGGATTCCTTGTTTGCGCTCTTTGAGGGAGCGGATTTCGGCGGTATGTAAGCCCCTTTGTACGGAGCGCCGCAGTTTTTGCAGAAGGGCTCAGTGTCATACATATCCTGACCGCAGTTGCGGCAGTATACGAGATTTCCGTCGTGAACCTCTTCTTCGGGATTTTCCGCTGACGCTTTCGGCTTGTCGGGACGTCTGAAATCAAGGTCCTCAACAGGCTTTTGCTCTGTTTTCACAGCGGAGGCGGTTTCCGTAAATTCAGCAGTTTCTTCGATAATCGGGGAGCTTTCTGCAATAAATCCCATTTCTTCGGGAATAAAGTCGTCAATTTCCTCCACAGCAGGAGCAATTTCCTCCACAGCAGGAACAACTTCCTCCACAGCAGGGGCAATTTCCTCTACAGCAGGAGCAATTTCTTCCACAGCAGGAGCAATTTCTTCCACAGCAGGAGCGACTTTCTCAACAGCAGGAACAACTTCCTCCACAGCAGGAGCAATTTCCTCCACAGCAGGAACAACTTCCTCGACAGCAGGAGCAACTTCTTCCACAGCAGGAGCAATTTCTTCCACAGCAGGGGCAATTTCTTCTGCAACAGGAGCGACTTCTTCCACAGCAGGAGCAATTTCTTCCACAGCAGGGGCAATTTCCTCTACAGCAGGAGCAATTTCTTCCACAGCAGGAGCAACTTCCTCCACAGCAGGAACAACTTCCTCGACAGCAGGAACTACTTCCTCAATCGTAATATTATCGTCCATTGAATTGCCAAGGAACGGGTACGGGTCAAGAGAAACGTCCTCGTCGGGATTTTCGTCCATCGAGCAGCCCTCAATTATCGGGACGGAATTGTCCGAAACAGGAAGAAAATCATCGCCTTCCGAGATCGAAAAATTCTCGACCTTGCGTTCTGCGCCGGGTTCAGGCTCTTTTTGGTGAGTGACAGTCGGCGCAATACCGCTGATTTCGGGCATCAGGCTTGCAGAGGCACCGAAATTCGTCATCTGCTGATTAAGAGCCTCAATATCGCTCTGAGAATATGACTCCGTGCCGAATAAATCGTTTGCGGACAAATCGTCCACACTGCCCCCGAATTCGTTCGGACTTCCGTCAAGATTAATCGGGTGAGTATTGATAAGCGGCACGGAATTTGTCGGCTTATCCCCGACCCTCATTCCGCATTTTTCGCAGAAATCCTTGTTTTTCTGAATTCTTACCCCACAGTTCGGGCAATAAACGAGCGTTTCTTCGCTCTCGTTTTTGTTGAGAGGCTCAATTCCGGGCATAGACGCCTGCACTTCAGCCGCAGTTTCGGTAATATCTGACGTTTCGTCTGCGGCTTGTTCCGACAGAGTTTGTCCTTCTTCGGAATTATTTCCGCCTCTTGCGGGCAGACCGCCCTCTTCAAGCACTTCGGGAGGCACAGGCGAACCGCATTCATGACAGAACGAGTATCCCCTGATGAGTTGTTTACCGCAATTTTCGCAAAACATATTATTCCTCCCATTGAAAAACTTTGTAGATTAAAAGAAGTATACTTATCAGTATACACTAATTATACAACATTTTTCAATGAATGTCAATTCTTTTCAGAATAATTGTACAAATAATGCAATAAACATCTTGTATTTTGTGCTAAACAACGGAAAAATACAAGCCTGCAAAAATGCCTGCTGCAATTGCACAAACAGCCGTTGAAATCAGACACATTATGATGTGTTTTATCGTGTATTTTCTCTCAGGACCTTGTTTTGAGAGATTTGTATTAAGGTCGGTGTTCTGTATTGGAATATCGGGATTTATTGCACGGGAAATATTCTCCGAAACGGCAGGATAACCGACTGTGCGTTCCGGCAGAAGAGCCGCATTTTCCGCTGTTTCTTCAATTATTTCGTTAACGTTCGGCGTTCCATCTTTGATTTCCTCCGTATCGGGCGATAATGCTTTGACGGCAGTCGACGCTCCGCAGTAAACGCAGAATTTATTGCCGTCCGTAATTTCTCTTCCACAGTTAAAACAAATCATATTTTACTCCTTTATTCGTTTTTTTCGGATTTTAAACCGTTGTTATTTCTCACATAATCGAACAGATACTGCTGAGCTATTCCCTCGATGCCTTTAGTACATTCGGGCAGACCGTTCGGGTAAAATTCGGACATAAGCCGCTTTACCCATACATCTTTCGGGAAAGCGTCGGTTTTGCGGAAAGCGAAAAGCAAAACGCAGTCCGCCACCTTATCTCCTACTCCGGTGATGAGCTTTAGCTTTTCCCGTGCCTGTTCAAGAGGAAGAGCGTCAATTTCATCAAAGTCGATTTCTCCGCTGTTTATCCTGCTTACGGCGTCTGCTATGTACCGTGCGCGAAATCCCGCACGCAGCGGCGACATATCTTCGGCGGTTATCCCGAAAAGCTGTTTTGCTGTCGGGAAAGAATAATTATTTTCGTCTATCTTTTCTCCAAAGTTTTCGCAGAGCCGCAAAATTATCCCCGAAATACGCGGAATATTGTTGTTCTGAGAGATAATAAAGCTTATCAGCGTTTCAAACGGTTCCTGCCGCAATATTCTTATGCCCGAAGAGCATTGACAGGCGGCTTTTAATGTTTTGTCCGCCGAAAGACGCTTTATGTATTCCCCGTAGTCCGTATCCAGATCAAAATATTTTCGTGCTTCCTTTTCGGTAAAGCCCGAAATTTCGGCAAACTCTCCGTTTTCCGAAACGGTGATTTTTTTGCCGCCTACTATCCCTGAAAACACGCCGCTTTCACCTTCGCACCAGCGAAAGCACTGTCCGCAGAAAAATGTTTTTCGGGGATTTATTTCCGTGAGTTTAACTTTTATTTTCAATTTTTTTAAAAACCCCTTGATTATTTTCTTTAATTATAATACAATATAAGAAGATGTTCAAGGGTTTTCACCTAATTTTCCGAAAAACTTTTCGGAATTTTTTTCAGGAGGGCATTATGAGGGAGAGTTTGCTCACGATACCCGTAAACGAGGTGTTTGAGCCTCGCTGCGGCTGTCCCGTGTGTGCTATGAGAAATACAGTCGAGGAGCATATCTGCGAATATATTATGGGTGCCGCTATGATGGAGCCTGATGTTCGTGAGGAAACAAATGCTATGGGATTTTGCCTGACGCACTACAATATGCTTTTGAAACAGAACAACAGGCTTTCGCTTGCGCTTATGCTCAACACGCACCTTGCGGCTGTCCGTGAGAAAATCTCTGACAAAAAGAGCGCAAAGTCAAAGAAAAATGCTCCGTCGGGACAAACCTGCTTTGTATGCTCAAAAACGGAATGGGGCGTAAATCACACGCTTGAAACGCTGTATACTCTTTTCAGGGACGATGAGGGGTTCAGAAAGCTCTATTCCTCTCAGGAATATATCTGTATGCCGCATTATGATCTGCTTATGTCGGGCGCTGCGCAAAGGCTGAAAAAGGACGATCTAAAGGCTTTTCAGGAGGCAACGAACATGCTTGTTACAAGGTATGCGGACGCTCTCAACAAAGATGTCAAGGAGTTCTGCGACAGTTTTGATTACCGCAACGCAGGAAAGCTCCACAGCGAGGGTATGCAGCACGTAAGAAATTCCGTAGAGCGGGCGATTGAGTTTCTGACATCAAGAAAACCGACAGAAAAATAACGAAATCAGGATTGGACAAATGGATATTTTAGCGATAGAAAGCTCCTGCGATGAAACGGCGGCGGCGGTCGTCCGTGACGGACGGGAAATAATCTCGTCGGTCGTGGCAACGCAGATAGAGGAGCACAGATTATACGGAGGGGTTGTCCCCGAAATTGCCTCCAGACGGCATTGTGAAAGCATTTCCGCAGTGGTTTCAGAGGCTCTTGAAAAAGCCTCGCTTAAATCCTCGGAGGTAGACGCTGTCGCCGTGACCTATGCGCCGGGGCTTATCGGCGCACTTCTTGTGGGGGTAAATTACGCCAAAGGTCTGTCATATTCCTTAGGCAGACCGCTTGTTCCCGTACATCATATCAGAGGGCATATTGCCGCAAATTATCTTGCTCACAGAGAGCTTGAGCCGCCTTATATGTGCCTTGTTGTTTCGGGCGGAAACAGCATAATAGTTATGGTAAAGGATTACACGGAATTTGAGCTTATCGGACAGACTGTCGACGATGCAGCAGGAGAGGCTTTTGACAAATCCGCAAGGTCAATGGGATTTCCTTATCCGGGAGGAGCGTTTATTGATAAAGCGGCAAAGTCGGGCGACCCGACTAAGTACAAGCTGCCCCGACCGCATACGGTAAATCCGTATGATTTCAGCTTTTCGGGACTTAAAACAGCCGTGATAAATCTTATCCACAACACGCAGCAGCGAGGCGAAACGCTTGATATAAACAGCCTTGCCGCTTGTTTTCAGAAAACCGTAAGCGAAATACTTACGGATAAATTTATCGGAGCGGCTCTTGAAAACGGCTGCAAAAAAATCGCTCTGGCAGGCGGAGTTGCCGCAAACGGCGGACTTCGCAGAACGCTTGAGGCTGCCGCAGAAAAGAATGAAATGGAATTGTTTATTCCGCCTGTTTCGCTCTGCGGAGATAATGCCGCTATGATAGGATGTCAGGGGTATTACGAGTTTCTTGCCGGAAATATCGCAAAAACCGACCTTAATGCTTACGCTACAATGCGTATAGACAAGGCGGTGTTCTGATGAAAAACATTACGCTCATAGGAATGCCTGCCGCAGGCAAGTCCACTATCGGGATAATCCTTGCCAAAACGTTGGGTTTTGAGTTTGTGGACACGGATATTATCATTCAGAATAAAGCGGGTAGGCTTTTGCAGGATATTATTGACAGCGAGGGTCTTGACAGTTTTTGCAGCTGCGAGGAAAAAGCCCTGTTGTCCGTGAAAAACAGAGAAAATACCGTTATTTCAACAGGCGGAAGTGCCGTTTACAGCAAAGAGGGAATGCGGTTTCTGAAGAAAAGCTCGTCGGTGTACTATCTTTATCTGCCGACGCAGGTGATACTTTCAAGATTGGATAATATCAAAACACGGGGTATTGCAATGCACCCCGGTGAAACCGTCGAAGAAGTTTTTGCCCACAGAAAGGCTCTCTATGAAGAATATGCCGATGTAACCGTTGACTGCACGGGAAAAAGCACAGAGGAAATTGTCGCAGAGATAACGGTCCATCACAGAAAAATCGGGAAAAACGAGGTGTGAAATGCCTGAAATTACACAGAAAACTCCCCTGAAAAGCGGATATAAAGAGCTTTGCATTCGTTTGGGGATTATGATTATCGTGATTTTTGTGTCACGTGGAATTAGCACGGTTCTTCTGTCGCTGTTAAATCCTTCGATAGAGGGTTTTGGCGAAACGGGAGCATATCTTGTGAAGACGGCGTTTTCGCTGGTGTTTTTGTATTTTATACCGATGATCGCAACGGCATTTCTGCTGAAAACAAATATTCCCGAAATGCGCAGAAACATATACAAAAAGCCGAAATATTTCGGCAGCGCTTTGGGTATGTTTCCTGCGTTTTATTCGCTGGCAATTCTTATGAATTTGCTGACAATGTGGATTACCGGCTTTTTCAAAAGTTCGGATTTCAACGATAATTTCAACACGGTAAACGAGCTTTCCGCCCCGAATATTGCCTGCGGAATTGTGCTTTTTGTGCAAATGGTGGTGATTGCGCCGCTTTTCGAGGAATTTTGGTTCAGAGGACTGGTTATGGAAAGCCTTCGTCCCTACGGAAACGGAGTTGCGATATTTCTTTCGGCTTTGCTTTTCGGTCTGACTCACGCAAATTTCGCACAGTTTTTCTATGCGGCTCTTATGGGCATTTTCCTGGGATATATCGCAGTATCCACCAAAAGCATTGTCACAACGACTGTTATTCACGCAATATTCAATTCCTTGTCGGCGTCGCTGCTGCTTTTGCTGACGGACGAGTCCGTGGGGGATTTTGTGCTGAAGTCGCAAATAGGCTTAGTAGGAGAGTATACCCCTGCGGTCGTGATTTATCTTGTGATAATTAGTCTTATGATGCTTACAGTGGCAGTAGGTCTGGTTATGGCGGTTTTCAAGCTTGCCAAGATAAAAAAGTACAAAGTGCCCGTTGTGCAGACGGAATTGTCTGCCGGAAAGCGCTGGGCGATATTCTTTACGACCGTGACCGTTATCATAGGATTTGTTTTAGCCGCCGACTGCTTTACCGTAAGATTTATCCCGAAGCAAATTCTCAAGGCGGTAAACGGACTGTTTTCAGCGTGAAAAAGCGACCTGTAGGGGATAATTATGCGTTTTGTCTGCCGATTTGCCCATTGACTTCTGTCTGCTGATTGGTATTGACATAATGCGGAATTTGTGCTATAATAAAATATATCAGTATTCTGAATTGGGAGGGTTTTTATGTCCGACAAACCTTTAAATCCGTTTGATGATGCGGAAGAAATTGCTAAAAAATCAATGGTTCTGTTTTTCCTTATAGATTGTTCGGGAAGTATGGGCGGTTCTAAAATCGGTACGGTAAATTCTGTTATGGAAGAGCTTATTCCCGAAATTCGAGGAATAGGCGGCGCTGACGCCGATATAAAAATTGCTGTCCTGAAATTTTCGGGCGGCAGCGAATGGATGTATAACGAGCCTGTTTCGGCAGATGATTTTGAGTGGAAACCGCTCGACGCCGAAAATGTCACAGACCTTGGCAGCGCTTTTTCTGAGCTGTCCTCAAAGCTTTCGAGAAACAGCTTTATGAGTTCTCCGTCGCTTTCTTTTGCTCCGGTAATGATACTTATGTCAGACGGATACCCCACAGATAACTTTGAAAAAGGTCTTGAGGAACTGCGTAAAAACCGCTGGTACTCTGCGGGTATAAAAGCGGCTGTAGCTATCGGAGAGGACGCAGATTTTGATATTCTTTCGAGATTTACGGGCAACCCCGACAGCGTTGTTACCGCACATAACGGCGAGGCTCTTGCAAAGCTTGTAAAATTTGTCGCTGTTACTTCCTCGCAAATAGGCAGCAAGAGTATGCGCCTTGCCGAAACCGAAGAGGATTTCCGCACCAAGCAGGAGTCCGCAGCAGAGCAGATACGCGAGTTTGCCGAAAGTGATGAAATAAACGCAGATATAGAAGAGGGCTGGTAAACAGCAATATTATGGGGGAAAATAAAAAATACACCGGTTATGCATTGTCTGTCAGGGGAGCTTCTCACGAAGAAGTTGGCAGCGAATGTCAGGACAGCGCCAGAGTTTTTATCGGCGAAAATTTTGCGGTAGCCGCTGTTTCGGACGGCCACGGAAGTGAAAAGCATTTTCGGTCGGCGTCGGGGAGCGAGATGGCTACTCGTGTGGCAATACGTTCCATTTGTGATTTCAGCGAGAGAAACGGCAGTCTGGACGGGATTTTTCGTGACGACCCGAAAAAAGCCTCACGGAGAATTGCTGCGAATATTATCTGCGGCTGGAACAGCGAAATTGCCGCTCATATAGGTCTGCTTCCGCTTAACGAGCAGGAAAAGGCGATTTACGATAAATATAACGGTATACCGAATGAAGTGATGTACGGAGCAACGCTCATTGTCGGCTGTCTGACAGAAAAAGGGTGTTTCGGACTTCAGATAGGCGACGGGAATTTCTGCGCTCTCGATAAAAATGAAATGATTTCGCCCGTTCCCGAAGATGTAAAGCTCATCGGAAACCTGACTACATCGCTTTGCGACAGCGACGCTATTTCGAGTTTTCGGTATTTTTACAGGGAAGGCAGATTTTCGGGAGTAGTGCTTTCCAGCGACGGGCTTATAAATTCCTTTTTGAACGAGAGCGATTTTCACAGCTTTGGAAAGCGTGTTCTTACCGCTGTAAAAAACGGCACGGCGTCCGCTCTTGCGGAACATCTTAAAATGCGTTCCCGCTGCGGCAGCAGAGATGATATTTCGGTTGCGGCTATTGTATGATTTTTAGGAGAGTATTATGACAAAACTCAATATTGATAAGGATTTGAACAATTCTGAGCTTAACGACCTTCTTGAAAAGCGCAAAAACCTCAATAAGGACGATAAAAAAGCCGTAAGTGAGATTTCTGTAAAGCTTGCAAACGAAATCGTTATGACAGCGAAATTTCTTGCCGTTGTAAAATTCACAAAGGACCCGATCGAAAAGAACGGAGAGCTTGAGCTTGCCGAAGGTACAAATATGAATTTTACACTTCTTGACAGCGAAAAGTCAGGAAAATATTTTCCGGTTTTCTCGGATAAGAATGCTGTTGAAAAGTGGAACGGCGTGCCCGAATACCATACCGTTCAAATCGCTTTTGACGATATTGCAAGGCTTATTCTTACGAATGACAGCTTTAGCGGAATGGTTTTGAACGCAGGCACGGACACTCTTGTGATAGAAAGAAAAGTTATCGCAGGCTGGAATGAGAGAAAACAGATAGCTCAAAAGGGTCACGCTGATAACGTTATCACAAATAATACTCCTTTGGAGATTTATCCTGCAAATCCGTACCCTCTTCAGCTCTCAAACAAGCTTTGCGAAACGGCAAAGGGCATAAACGGCGTAAATCGCCTCTGGCTTAGGGGAATTACTCTTAACGGAGAGGAAGGCTATCTGCTTGTCGTGGATTTTTCAGGCGAAAGACAGCCGATTTTTTCAAAGCTGGGAGAGGCAGGAAAGGGATTTTTGGGAAGAATGCCGCTCCATCTTGTTCCTTACGGCGACAAGTTTGGTCAGAATGCTGTTGATAAGGTCGTTCCTATTTACTCAAAGGAATAACAAGTTGTTAAATTGCACAAAAGAGCAGCTTTATTTTCTCTGAATTTTTTGTAGAATTTTCGGAATAAGTGTGCTATAATGATATTAGAAAATAGTTTTAGGGGGGAAAATTATGAGTAAGAAAAAATTATTCGGAAACAATATAAAACCTTCATGCAAGTATTGCGAGAGTGCTACTTCCGTAGAGGGCAACGTTATCAAGTGCTCAAAATTCGGCGATGTAAAGGCATACGATTCCTGCAAGAAATATGTTTATAATCCGCTGAAAAGAATACCTAAGAAAGAACTCCAGCTTGCAAATTCTGCGGTTAACGAGATTGATTTCTGATAGTTACATAAAAACGGCGTAGTCATTGGTGACTAAGCCGTTTTTCTTTATAATTTCATAATAAAGAACAGCACGCCGAAAAATCAGCGTGCTGCTTTAATATCTCGGGATAAATTACTTTACAACTCTTACTCCGACAACGTTAGGCAGACCTTTAAGCTTTTCTTCAATGCCTGCGGTATTGCCCGAAACGTCAAGGCAGGTATAAGCGTAATCCTTTTTGGATTTGCTCATCATATTCTCGATATTCATTCCTGCCGATGAAATAGGAGCGGTAATGCTGTTGATAACGCCCTCGGCATTCTTGTGGATAACGCATATCTTAGCGCTTCCCGTGATTGCCATTTCAAGGTTGGGCAGATTTACAGAGTTTGTAATATTGCCGTTTTCAAGGTAATCCGAAATCTCCTTACAAGCCATAACCGCACAGTTGTCCTCGCTTTCGGGAGTAGATGCGCCAAGGTGCGGAAGAGCGATTACGTTTTCAGCTCCGATAAGAGCGTCAGACGCAAAATCAGTCACATAGCAAGCCATTCCGCCGTTTGCAAGAGCGTCAAGAACAGCCTTATCGTCAACAAGGTCTCCTCTTGCAAAGTTAAGCAAACGGACGTTCTTCTTCATTTTTGCAATAGTTTCTGCATTTATCATACCCTTTGTATCAGGTGTTGCAGGAACGTGAAGAGTGATATAATCGCATTTCTCGAAAATTTCGTCGTTGCTTTTTACATAGTGTACCTTGCCTGAGAGTTTCAAAGCATTGTCAACATTAAGATACGGGTCAGCACCGTAAACGTCCATTCCGAGAGCAGCTGCTGCGTTTGCAACCAGAATACCGATAGCGCCCAGACCGATAACTCCGAGCTTTTTGCCCGTGATTTCAGGACCTACAAACTGGCTCTTTCCTTTTTCAACGAGCTTGGAAACCTCGTCGCCCTTGCCCTTGAGAGTCTTTATCCATTCGGCAGAGGGAACGATCTTTCTCGAAGAAAGGAGAAGTCCGCATATTACCAACTCCTTAACAGCGTTTGCGTTTGCGCCCGGAGTATTGAATACTACGATACCTCTTTCGCTGCACTTGTCAATGGGGATATTATTAGTGCCGGCGCCTGCTCTTGCGATAGCGAGAAGATTAGAACCAAGCTCCATATCGTGCATAGCCGCCGAACGCACGAGAATTGCGTCGGGGTTTGCCGCATCGTCGCTTACAGTGTATTTGCTCTTGTCAAGCAAGTCTGTACCGCAAGCGGCAATTTTATTCAGTGTCTGAATATTGTACATTTCAATCAACCTGCCTTCATAATTTATTATGTTTCGTCGACTATATCTCAGCCGTTTTCAGCCTCGAACTTCTTCATAAACTCAACCAGCTTTTCAACGCCTTCGATAGGCATAGCGTTGTAAATAGAGGCGCGCATACCGCCGACAGTCCTGTGACCTTTAAGGTTTTCAAAGCCTGCTGCTTTGCTTTCCTTGACAAATTTAGCGTCAAGCTCCTCGTTGCCCGTAATGAAAGGAACGTTCATAATGGAGCGGTCCTCAGGACGAACAGTGCCCTTGAAGAGCTTTGACCGGTCGAGGAAATCGTACAAAATCTTTGCCTTTTTCTCGTTGTGGACTTTCATAGCCTCAAGTCCGCCCATTTTCTTGATCCACTTGAACACCTTGCCGCAGATGTAGATAGCATAGCAGTTAGGCGTGTTGTAAAGCGAGTCATTGTCTGCCTGTGTTTTCCATTTGAGCATTGTGGGAGTGCCCGGCAGAACGTCGTCTGTGATAAGGTCTTCTCTGATGATAGAGATTACCAGACCTGCGGGACCTACGTTCTTCTGAACGCCGCCGTAAATTACGCCGTACTTTGTAACGTCAACGGGTTCGCTCAAAAAACAGGAGGAAACGTCCGCAACAAGGGTGTGTCCCTTTGTATTCGGCAGAGTATGGAACTTTGTTCCGTAGATAGTGTTGTTTTCGCAGATATAAACGTAGTCAACATCGTCGGGAATATCAAGGTCAGAGCAGTCGGGGATATAGGAGAACGTCTTGTCCTCTGAAGAGGCAACCTTGATTGCCTCGCCGTAAATCTTAGCCTCCTGGAAAGCCTTTTTTGCCCATTGACCCGTAACGATATAAGCAGCTTTTTTGTTCTTCATAAGGTTCATGGGAACAGCAGCAAACTGCTGAGACGCACCGCCCTGAAGGAAAAGAACCTTGTAGTTATCGGGAATGTTCATTATTTCGCGAAGATCCTTCTCCGCAGTCTTGATGATGTCATCATAAGCCTTGGAGCGGTGCGACATCTCCATAACGGACATACCTGTGCCGTTGTAGTCAAGCATTTCGTCGGCAGCTTCTTTAAGAACCTCTTCGGGCAGAACTGCAGGACCCGCACTGAAATTGTAAACTCTCATTTAGTTATCCTCCTGTAAGAAGTCTGTATTTTAGATGTAAGAACTCCTTCCAACATCACTATTCCTATTATATGACAATTTTTCACGATTGTCAAGGTGATTTTTGTAGATAATACACTTATTTTTGCCGCTTTTTTGATAAAATAGCACAAAGGGCACTCTTCAGCGCCCCTTATTTTCCGACTATTTCTTTCGGTTGATTTTTGCGATTTGCTTTTAAGAGTCGTGCATTTTTGAGGAATTTAAGGTCACTGTGCCCGTCATTGAACACGTGATTTTCAACAAAAGTCAATCTTTGCAAAAAAATTATTCATAAAAGAAAAATCCCTGCCTTTTAGGCAGGGTCAATAAGGAATATGGCCGCAAAACTGCATTGTTAAAATAAATAGGGCGGCTTGGCTTTTGTATTGAAATTTTTGGCTGGTTATGATATACGACCATTCTAAAGATTTGGGGTTTGTACATTCATCATCGTAAACGCTCCTAATCTTTCATATTATTCAATTCAATGCCCTGCATTTGCCTGTTACTTAATATATCAACGTGGTAGTTCGTTTTCATTCACAGATGTTGCTTCAAGTTCTGTATTCAGATTTTCCCAATACGCTCCAATATCTGCACTTGTGAAATACTCAAAGTTGCCTGTTTCCGATTTCAAATTGCCGCTCTTGACACCATCGCAGACGTAAATCAATTCATAGTTTGTCCCATCTAAAAGGTTAAATCTAAAGCTGGTCACATCTGCTCCTGCGGTTTCTTCAACCTTTTTGTCTTTTAACGATAAGCCCTCAAACATTTCGTATAGGGCGTTTATATCGCTTTCTGCAGTGACTGCTTTCTTTTCCGCTGATACAGGCGCTCCCACATAATGATACATTTCAATATTTTCAACATCTCCGACCTCAAATGGAAAATCGATATTAAACGTTCTTCCACTGCAACCGACCAGACCCGGAAATAAAACCATCAATGAAATCATAGCGATTGCTTTTTTCATATCAACATACTCCTTTTCAAATCCCGATTTGACGGTGAGCCTACGCCTTGCCCGATTGTATACAATTATATTACATTTTGCCGCCGAAATCTTCTTTAAGCTTTTCGGTAGCGTCCTCAATGGTGGGATTTACGGTATTTTGAAGAACGCCCTCGTCGCTGTTTTTGAACAATTTGTCAAGAAGTTCTAAAAATTGTTTCTGCAAGGGAAGAAAATTTTCCTTTATAAGCGCAGCAAACTCCGTGTCACCTTCAACTGCAAAAATGCTTTTTGAACGCTCGTTATAGAAATTCCACATATTATCAAGATTTGAAACAAGCGCCCGTGAAAAATCAATCGCACTGCCGCCTATATAATCCAATAAATGTTCTGATATTACGCTGCTGTAACTGCCGGGTCTTGTGTCGATCGGTTCGACCCACAAATCGACCGTCAGTTCCTGCTCTGAATAAATACCGAGATACATAAGGTCGCCCAGAAAATTGCTGTATTCGGGCGTTGACTTAAAGCCGTACTGCGTTTGACCGGCTTCATTTTTGAACGAATACATCACTGTTTGGCGCATTGAAGAGAAATCGTGACGTGATCTGAGCCATTCCATTTGCTCGGAGGTTATTTCGTGCGTTGGTTCGATTTTGGAAACATCAATTCCAAGCTCATCACGCATAAACGCAGCGGCTGCTTTTACGGCGTCCGCAGAATATCCTGCGTCTGTCACCCATTTTTCGGGAGGAAGTTTATTCTCATCTTTAGCATTTGTCTGATTTACAAGCGTACCCGTAAAATCAATGCTGTCAGATTTTTTTGTTCCCGTTGCCGAAAAACGGTAACTCACTTGCCTTGTGTTAATGCTGATTTCCATTAAAATCACTCCTTTTTAGCCAAATTATATTTAGAGGTTTTATCCCCCTCTATATATAACATCTGTTTTTTACGACAATTTGTAAACATAACTATTGAGATTTTTTAAAGTTTGTTAATTTCTAACAAATCTATTGCGCTATCTTTATCTAAATCTAATGAAATTTCAATTATGTAATCACCATTGTCCCAGATAAAAGTTGAGTTGTTTAGTTTTTCAGTGCTAAAATCAATAAACAATCCTGTTTTTCCGTTTATATTAAACTCATCAAACTTGCCGTGTTCGTTGTCATAGTGCGGGTCATATTGTGACTTGACAGATTGCTCCAAAACTATAGTTTGTTTTGTAGAATTGTTCAGATAATATGTATAGACAAAAGTCGGCGATGAAACAGTTTTTATCAACTCAAATCCTTCGGGTACATGATCCAGAGTGTATTGGTATTCAATTTTTGTCGGAGCATTTTCAGTATTTACAGCAAAAAGGTGCGTGTTGTCAGCATAAACTATGCCGTGAAAATCCTTTGAAACAAACACAGCGACCCAACCTACCAACAATGTCATTAACAGTACAATGATTAACGCTAAAACAATGCGCTGTTTAAAATTAAGGCGAGAGCGAGGCAGCTCAACGGCAGTTGTTCGTTCGTTTACTTTCAGCTTATTCCTCTCATACTGCGCAAAAATTCGTTTCATAGCAATGCGGTGCTTTAGCGAGAATTTCCACTTCGGAGGATTGTCATACTCGGCAAATTCGCTTTTCATCATCTCTCCGAGAAGTTCTTTAAATATATTTTCACACATAGTTTGCTTACCTCTCGTCAATAAATTTTCTTATTGCCCTGCGAGCGGATTTCAGCCGCTTGTTTACGGTCGAAGTTGAGATATGTAATCTTTGAGCAGTTTCATAAATCGTTAAGTCAAAATAATAATGCAATAACAAAACGGTTTTCTGCTCAACAGGCAGTTGTTTCATAAACAAAACAATTTCATCGTAAGATATTTTATCGAAAATATCGTTTTTGAGAGAGATTGTCATATCTTCGATTTCTTCGTCTAATTCTTCAATATGTACTTTGTTTTTAGCATTAAACATATCAACAGAGACATTTCTTATCATAATATCTGTGTATGCAAGCCTGTCCTCCGGAGGAATATCAAAGAATCTCTCCGGTTTATCCGCAATCTCGGAAAAAACTTCCTGAACAGCGTCCTCTGCGTCATAGTGATTTTTCAACTTTGAATATGCAATCCGGCAAAACCGTTCTTTATTTTTTGAATAAAAGTCAGCCAATTCGTTGCGCTGTTCTTCGTTTTCAATAGTTGATAATATGGCGTCAATCATATATTTATCACTCCCCTATAGGTTGAGTAAAATTCAGCAGACTCGCTGAAATAAATACCGTCTGTGATTATTTAAAACGAAACATCTAACATATACATAAAATTTCCTCCGAAAGGATTGCAGCTATATGTGTTTTCTTAAAGCAATATTCTTGCCTTAATGATAGCACAAATTGTATCAAAAGTCAAGAAAAGTTGACGTCTATTTCAACGGCATTAGCACTCGAACCTGACGCAAAAAAAGTCCGAAACAACCGATAAACGGTCATTTCGGACTTCGCAGGGATTATATCCCTATGACGCTCTCGCATTAAAGAGAGGAATTTTTATCACGCTATTGAAACGACCTTATAATCCTTATCCTCGACTGCTTTTTTGAGGATTTCGGTATCGGTCTGAGCCGAAAGCTTTACTACAGCCTCTCCTTTTTCGTGAGAAACGATTGCCTCTGATACCGTAGGAATTTCTTCCAGAGCTTTTTTGACCGCTGCCTCGCAGTGACCGCACATCATACCTTCGATTTTCATTGTAATTTCCATTGTTGCATTCTCCTTATTTATATTTTTTCCGTGTTTTGCACGGATTTTTTTATCGTGTTTTTCGTCGTAAATTTTTACGTAATTCAACCTCAAAGCGTTTGTGACGACAAAAAAGCTCGACAGGCTCATAGCCGCCGCACCGAACATCGGGTTAAGCCGCCAGCCGAAAAGCGGTATCCAGACTCCTGCTGCAAGCGGTATGCCGATAACATTGTAGAAAAACGCCCAAAACAAGTTCTGATGGATATTTCTCAATGTCGAGCGTGAAAGTCTTATCGCCGCGGGAACATCCGCTAAAGTGCTCTTCATAAGGACTACATCTGCTGCGTCAACGGCAATATCTGCGCCTGCGCCTATCGCAATTCCCGTGTCAGCTCTTGTGAGAGCAGGAGCGTCGTTTATGCCGTCGCCGACCATTGCCACAATTCCCTGTTTTTGCAATTCCCGTACAACGTCCTCTTTATCTCCGGGCAAAACCTCGGCAATGACCTCGTCCACACCTGCTGTTTTTCCGACAGCTTCGGCGGTTCTTCGGTTATCTCCCGTCAGCATAACGGTTTTTATGCCCATATTTTTAAGCTGTGATATTGCCTTCGGACTGTCCTCTTTTACAGCGTCGGCAACTGCGATTATTCCGAGCAGACGCTGCTCACGGCAAAAGAACAGCGGCGTTTTTCCCTCTTCTGAGAGGCGTTCGGTTTCCTCGCGCATTTTTCGTGAAATATCGCAATAGGTTTCGCAAAGCCGAAGATTTCCGGCAATATACTTTTCTCCGTTTAATTTTGCGGCAAGTCCGCTGCCACGCAACACCTGAAATTCCGAAAGCTCTTCGGCGGTAAATCCGCTGTTTTCTCCGTAATTTACGATAGCTCTTGCAAGTGGGTGCTCGCTTCTCTTTTCAAGAGAAAATGCGGTTTTCATAAGCTCTGTTTCGCTGATATTTTCATCGGGGATAATATCCGTTACTTCGGGTTCTCCCTTAGTGATAGTGCCTGTTTTATCGAGAAGAACAATATCGGTTTTTCCCGTCTGTTCAAGCGAAACGGCAGTTTTGAAGAGTATACCGTTCTTTGCGCCGACGCCGTTTCCTACCATAATTGCAACGGGCGTGGCAAGTCCCAGTGCGCACGGACAGGAAATCACCAGAACCGAAATTCCTCTTTCGAGAGCGTAACCTGCGCCGTTTCCGCACAAAAGCCACACCAGAATCGTTACCAGCGAAACTGCGATAACAGCAGGCACAAAAACTCCCGAAACCTTGTCGGCGACCTTTGCGATAGGCGCTTTTGTTGCCGCTGCGTCGCTTACCATTTTGATGATTTTTGAAAGAGAAGTGTCCTCGCCAACTCTTGTCGCACGGCAGCGGATATATCCTGACTGATTTATAGTCGCAGCAGAAACCTCATCTCCGACAATTTTATCCGCAGGAACGCTTTCTCCCGTGAGCGCACTTTCATCGACCGCTGTTTCTCCTTCAACGACAATTCCGTCAACAGGGACGCTTTCTCCGGGTTTTACGCTGAAAATATCGCCTATTTTTACCTGTTCTACGGGAACAACGGTTTCCGTACCGTTTTCGATAAGAACAGCGGTTTTCGGAGCGAGTCGGATAAGACCTTTAAGAGCGTTTGTGGTTTTTCCCTTAGAATGAGCCTCAAGCAGTTTGCCGAGAGTTATCAGCGTTAAAATCATTCCTGCGCTTTCAAAATAAAGCTCGTGCATATACTGCATAACTATTTCGTGTTGACCCGAAGTATGCGCATTCGACATAACAAACATCGCATAAACGCTGTAACCGAATGCCGCTGCCGCACCAAGAGCCACAAGCGTATCCATATTCGGCGCTTTGTGGACAATTCCTTTAAAACCGCTTACAAAGAATTTCTGATTGATAACCATAATGGCAGCCGTGAGCAAAAGCTGTGCAAGAGCCACAGCAACGTGGTCGTCAGCCAGAAACGGCGGCAGCGGAAATCCCCACATCATAGCGCCCATTGAAATATACATCAGAACGAGCAGAAAACCCAGGCTCCAGAAAAGCCGCATTTTCAGCTTTGGCGTATCCTTATCTTCAAGGGCATTTTCTTCGGAAGAGCCTGCGGTATCTTTTCCCTTTAAAGACGCACCGTAGCCTGCTTTTTCGACGGCTTTTATTATTTCCGAAGAATTTCCGCCCTCAACGCCCATCGAGTTTGTAAGCAGGCTTACCGAACAGCTTTCTACTCCCGAAACAGCCATCACGGCTTTTTCGACCCTTGCCGAACAAGCCGCACAGCTCATTCCCGTAACATTATACTGTACCATATTTTTCCCTCATTTCATTTTGCGAAGAAGATCAATAAGTTCCTCAATGACCCCGTCATTTCCTTTTCTTATATTATCGGCAACACAGCTCCTTATATGCTCGTCAAGCAATGCTCTTTCAAAGGAATTAAGCGCCGCAGAAACCGCCGCACTTTGCGTCAGAATATCAACGCAGTATTCGTCATTTTCCAGCATTTTTTTAAGACCGCTTATCTGACCCGAAATTCTGTTCAGCCTATTTATCAGCCGTTTCTTTTCTTCGGGAGAGCGGATTTTTTTCTTTGAACAGCAGCATTTTTCTTCCATTTCAAGCACCACCCTTACTTCTTACGAGTATATTATATACCCTATGGGGGTATTTGTCAAGAGAGAAATTTAATTTTTTTGTCAAATAGCGTGCAAATTCGGTCGGATGCTTTTCCGCAGGTTTTGCGCTGCTTACTGCCGCAGACGGAGCAACAAAATTCAGCCAAAAATGCCGAAATTTACAGCTTTAACAAAAAATTTACTGAAAATTTGTGCAACATTTTATTAAAATCACTTGACAAATTAATAATCGTATGGTAAAATTAATAATACAGACAAGCAAAAGTTCTCGAAGAGGTGATAAAATGGGGAACAGCATTTACAGTCTTGTGCTTTCGGACGAGGTCGTGGACGAGGTAGACGCACTTGCGCACTCAAACGGACTGTCACGGTCGGCAATGATAAACAGGATTTTGGCAGAACGTGTGGCGCTTACTACTCCCGAAATGCGCCTCAGGGAGATACTTGAGAGTCTGGAACGCTCGATAAACAGCGCATTTATGCTTTCGGCAAAGCCTGCGGGCGGGGTGCTTTCGGCGAGAACGTCGCTTAAATACCGCTATAAACCTACGGTGAAATATTCGGTTGAGATTTTCTCCGAAAACGGAAGACGTGCAGGCGAAATGAGAGTATCTTTCCGCACGCAAAACGCACAGCTTATCGACGACCTTACGGGATTTTTCCGCTGTTGGGCGGAACTGGAAAGCGCCTATATCTCAGGTATTATTGACGAGGATATTGTGTATACCATATCTGACGGGCGGTTTGTCCGAACGCTTAATACCCCTGCACAAAGCATATCCGAAGATATGATGGGCGAGGTAGTTGCAGACTATATGGCTATGTTTGACGGAGCGATGAAAGAGTATTTTTCACGGCTGCCCGATGAAAAATCGGCGTTTCTTGTGACGGAAAATTACTATCGGAAAGCAATTTCCGAACAGAAAGTTATTATATAAGGGGGATTAGATTATGAATGTAAACAAATTGACTCAAAAATCAATGGAATCGGTCCAAACGGCGCAGGATATTTCTGTTTCCTATCAGAACAACTGCGTTGAACAAATGCATTTGCTGTATGCGCTGTTGAATGACGAGGGCGGTCTTGTTCCGCAGCTTTTCACTAAAATAGGAGTTGACGCAAACGCTCTTAAACAGGCTGCTCTTAAATTTATCGAGGGTATGCCGAGGGTTTCGGGCAGCGGACGTGAGGTCGGCAAAATCTATATTTCTCCCGAACTTGACAGGGTTTTCAACGAGGCGGAAACGCAGGCGGAGCATATGAAAGACGACTATGTTTCGGTAGAGCATCTGCTTATCGCTCTTCTCGAAAAAGCTGACAACGGAGTTTCGGGACTTGTAAAGAGTTTCGGCATTGATAAGAAAAAGCTCCTTGCGGCTTTGCAGGAGGTCAGGGGAAACCAGCGAGTGACATCTCAAAATCCCGAAGAAACCTATGACGTTCTCAAAAAATACGGTCAGGATTTGGTAGAGCTTGCCCGTCAGAACAAGCTTGACCCCGTTATCGGCCGTGACAGTGAAATAAGAAGTGTTATCCGTATTCTTTCCAGAAAAACCAAAAATAATCCCTGTCTTATCGGTGAGCCCGGCGTCGGCAAGACCGCAATTGCAGAGGGTCTTGCTCTGCGTATCGTAAGAGGCGACGTTCCGGCAAATCTGAAGAACAGAAAGCTGTTTTCACTGGATATGGGCGCTTTGATCGCAGGCGCAAAGTATCAGGGAGAATTTGAAGAGCGCCTGAAAGCTGTCCTCAACGAGGTCAAAAAAAGCGAGGGACAGATAATAATGTTCATAGACGAGCTGCACCTTATCGTAGGAGCAGGCAAAAACGGCGGCGCTATGGACGCGGGAAATCTTCTGAAACCTATGCTAGCAAGAGGAGAATTGCACTGTATAGGAGCGACAACTCTTGACGAATACTCAAAATATATCGAAAAAGACCCTGCTCTCGAAAGACGTTTTCAGACAGTTCTTGTCGATGAGCCTAACGTTGAGGATACAATTTCCATTCTTCGAGGTCTTAAAGAGCGTTACGAGGTATTCCACGGCGTAAAAATTCAGGATAACGCAATAATCGCCGCAGCAACTCTCTCAAACCGTTATATTACAGACAGATTTCTGCCCGACAAGGCGATAGACCTTGTGGACGAGGCGTGCGCTATGATACGCACGGAAATGGATTCTATGCCTTCTGAGCTTGACGAAATATCCCGTGAAATAATGCAGCTTGAAATCGAAGAGGCTGCTTTGAAAAAGGAAACCGACAAGCTCTCCGAGGAACATCTTGCGGATATTCAGAAAGAGCTTGCGGAAAAGCGTGACAGGTTCACGGCTATGAAAGCAAAGTGGGAGAACGAAAAGAACGCTATCTCCAAAGTGCAGGACTTGCGAAAGGAAATAGAACAGACAAATGCCGACATCGAAAAAGCCAAACGGGAATACAATATGAACAAGGCGGCAGAGCTGATGTACGGCAAACTCCCGAAATTGCAGGAAGAGCTGAAAAACGAGGAGGAAATAGCCGAAAAGGCAAAGGCAAGCTCTCTGCTGAGAGATAAGGTCACGGAAGAGGAAATTGCAAAGGTCGTCGGACGCTGGACAGGCGTTCCCGTGGAAAAGCTCGTTGAAGGAGAACGTGAAAAGATACTTCATCTGGCAGATACTCTTCACAGGAGAGTTATGGGTCAGGACGAGGCAGTAAACCGTGTGACGGAGAGCATTATGCGCTCCCGTGCAGGTATAAACGACCCAAGAAAGCCGTTGGGATCGTTTATGTTCTTAGGACCTACGGGCGTGGGAAAGACAGAGCTTGCAAAAGCTCTTGCGGAGGCACTTTTCGATGATGAGCACAATATCGTTCGGCTTGATATGAGCGAATATATGGAAAAGCACACGGTCAGCCGCCTGATAGGAGCGCCTCCCGGATATGTCGGCTATGAGGAGGGCGGTCAGCTTACCGACGCTGTCCGCAGAAAGCCTTACTCTGTGGTTCTTTTTGACGAGGTCGAAAAGGCGCACCCCGATGTTTTCAACGTGCTTTTGCAGATACTTGACGACGGAAGAGTGACCGACAGTCAGGGCAGAACGGTCGATTTCAAGAACACAATAATCATTCTCACGTCAAATCTGGGCTCGCAGTTTATTCTTGACGGAATTGACGAAAACGGCGAAATAACCGAAGAGGCAAGAAACAACGTTGACGCTTTGCTGAAACGTTCGTTCAGACCCGAATTTCTCAACAGGCTTGATGAAATCGTATTTTACAAACCGCTTTCAAAGGAAAATATCTTCGGAATTATTGAAATTCAGGCGAAAGACCTTGCAAAACGACTGAAAGAAAAACAGCTCTCGCTTGAAATAACCGACGATGCCAAACAGCATATCGTTGACGAAAGCTACGACCCGGCATTCGGCGCAAGACCGCTCAAACGTTATATTCAGCGTAATCTTGAAACGCTTATCGCAAGAGAAATCCTCGCAGATAAGTTAAAGCAAGGCGATACGATAAGAGTAGGCGTTAAGGACGGCAATCTCGCTATTGTCTGACGCTGCCCGAAAGAGCCAAAAAGCCGCCAAAGCGGACTAAATCAGCGCTTTGGCGGCTTTTTATGTTATCTTTATACTTTAATCGGCGCATAAGCCTTTTTTCCTTACGACCTTTTCAATATCTTCAATATGTTTTTTGCATATCTCACGGGTTTCCGCCTCCGCCATAATACGGAGCAGCGGCTCTGTTCCCGACGGACGGACAAGTACTCTTCCCTCGTTTCCCAATGCGTCCTCGGCAGCTTTTACTGCGGCTTTCACGTCCTCGTCTTTAAGAACGGCTTTTTTGTCCTTGACACGAACATTTTTCAGTATCTGCGGATAAACGGTCATTCCCTTTGTAAGTTCCGAAAGAGAACATTTCTTTGAGCAGATGACTTCCATTATTTTAAGAGCCGTGATAATTCCGTCACCTGTATTTTCATACTTGCTGAAAATAATATGCCCGCTGTTTTCGCCGCCTAAAATATAGCCGCACTCGTTCATACATTCATAAACGTATTTGTCGCCGACCGCAGTTTTCTCGTATTTTATGCCAAGCTCGTCAAAAGCCTTGTAAAGCCCCAGATTTGACATTATCGTTGTGACAACGGTGTCGTTTTCAAGCTCTCCCCGTTCCTTTAGGTAACTTCCGCAAAGATAGAGAATCTTATCTCCGTCGACGACATTTGCATTTTCATCGACCGCAATACACCTGTCTGCGTCACCGTCAAAGGCAAAACCGCAGTCAAGCTGCTCCTCACGGACAAGACTTACAAGATTTTCAATATGAGTCGAGCCGCAGGCAGAATTGATGTTAAATCCGTCGGGTTTGTTTCCTACAACGTAAGTTTTCGCCCCAAGAGCGTCAAAAACGCTTTTTGCTACCGTAAAGGACGAGCCGTTTGCGCAGTCAAGTCCTATTCTCCTGCCCTTGAAAGAATTTGTCGCAAGCGATATAAGATAGCCTATGTAGCGGTTTCTTCCCGAAGAATAATCCGATGCTCTTCCTATTGCCTCGCCTGTGGCAAGAGGGATTTCGGGCGTTTCTCCGTCGAGATATTTTTCGATCTCGTCAATCACGCTGTCATCCATTTTTTCTCCCTTTGAATTGAAGAGCTTTATACCGTTGTCCGAAAAGGGATTGTGAGATGCCGAGATCATAATTCCGCAGTCAAAATCGTCAGTTCTTGCAACATAGGAAACCGAGGGAGTTGTAGTGACGTGCAGAAGATAAACGTCCGCTCCCGACGCAGTAAGACCCGCGGTCAGCGCATACTCGAACATATATGAGCTGCGGCGAGTGTCCTTGCCGATGACCACCTGACAGCGGTGTTCTTTTCCGTAAAAATCTCCGATAAATCTGCCTGTTTTAAAAGCGTGTTCCACGGTAAGACCGATATTTGCCTCGCCTCTGAAACCGTCCGTGCCGAAATATTTTGACATTTCTATTTCTCCTTTGCAATAAAACACTGTTACCATTATACTTTATGTAAAGGCAGTTTGTCAATATGATATTTAAAAAAATATGAAACAGGGAAATTTCGGCGGCGAAGTCTAATGTCCTTCGTCAGCCGGGGAAATTTTTTTGAAAAGTGCTTGATTTTTTTGCGGAAATATTGTATAATATAAAAGTTAAGTGTTTTCGATTATGGGAGCAGACCCCGACAACACGGCGCCGTGAACCATGTCAGGCGGGGAACCGAGCAGCATTAAGCGATTTGCAGTGTGTGTACGGCAAGCCTGCTCCCATAATCGAGAACATTTTTGTTAAAAGGAAAACAGGGCTGCGGCGTTGATTTAAGGCGGTGAGTGAATGTATCTTGCTCTTTACAGAAAATATCGTCCGAGAACATTTGATGATGTTATCTCGCAGGAACCTATCACTATTACGCTGAAAAATCAGATAAAAAACGGCTCGGCAGGTCACGCTTACCTTTTTACGGGTTCAAGAGGAACAGGCAAAACCACCTGCGCTAAAATTTTCGCAATGGCTGTGAATTGCCTTGACCCGAAGGACGGAAATCCCTGCCTTGAATGTGAACGGTGCAGGGAGATACTTGACGGCTCCGCTACCGATATAGTTGAAATGGACGCCGCGTCAAACAACGGTGTTGACGACGTAAGACAACTTCGCGACGAGGTTTTGTATACCCCTGTTTCCTGCAAATACAGGGTCTACATCATAGACGAGGTGCATATGCTTTCGGGGGCGGCTTTTAACGCATTGTTGAAAACGCTTGAAGAACCGCCTGCACACGTAAAGTTTATTCTTGCGACAACAGAGCTGCAAAAAGTCCCTGCGACGATCGTTTCACGCTGCCAGAGATTTGAATTCAGAAGGATAGACCCTGCGGACAGCTCGAAACGGCTGTTTTTTGCTGCGGAAAACGAGGGTATTACGCTTGACAGCGACGCTGCCGACCTCATCTCACGTCTTTCGGACGGAGGAATGAGAGACGCTCTGTCGATATTGGACCGCTGCGCCTCGGCGGACAAGCACGTGACAAGCGAAGTAGTAAGAAAATGTGCAGGTGTTGCAGAAACTTCTCACCTTGCGGCTTTTTCGGATATGATCGCAGAGCACGACGCAGCAGGCTGTATACGGCTTTTGTCGGAGCTTTACAAAAATTCCAAGGATATGTCGCTCGTTATAGATGAGCTTTCGGAGCGTTTCCGTGATATTATGATCTACAAGACAGCGCCGAATGATTTGGATTTGCTTTCTGCGCTGCCGTCCGAGTACGACAGCATAAAAGTTTCAGCGGAAAAGTTCACAATGGGGGACATTTTAAGGTGCCTCAATCTTATGAGGGAATGTGCGGACAATATCGGCAAGACCCGCAGCCGCAAAATCCTTGCGGAGATTTGTTTTGTGAAAATGTGTTCGGGATACAGTGCGGAAACAAGCACGGCGGCACACGCAGTCCGTATGAAACCCGAAATGCGTGTCACTCAAATTCCAAAGGAAGAATTTGTGCCTACGCCGCCTGAAAAAATGTCCCGTGAGAACCTTATAAATCTCAATAAGATGAGGGCGCTGGGCGAGGAAACGGCAAAGCTTGTAAACGAAGAGAGCGCCGATACGGCAGTTTCCCCTGATTTTGAAGAGCCGCCCGAAATATTGCCCGAAACGCCGACTGCTCCTTCCGCCGACGATATACCGCCGATTGAAGAGAGCGCAGCCGCTGAAACGGATAAATCTCCCGAAACAGAAAAAAAAGAAGAGCCGACAGCGGAAAAAGGCGAAAATAAAGCCGCTTTTCCCGAAACCATCTCTGAGGAAGACTGGAAAAACGCAATACACAAATGCGATTTTATGACTATGACAATGCTTGAAGGCTCTGCGGCTGAAATATCAGACGGAATGCTGATAATTCACTCCTCGAACAATATGCTGGTAAATAATGTAAAGGACGAGGAGCTGACGGCATTTTCAAAGGAAATATCCGACGCTTTGGGATATAATATCAACGTAAAAATCGTAAGGGAAAGCGTTCCCGAAAATGAAGATGAAGTCAGTAAAATTGCTAAGCTGCTGAAAAAGGCTAAACAGCTTGGCGTTGAAATCAAACAAGAATGAGAGGTATTTTCTATGAAATCAAGACTTCCGGCAGGATATCAGAATTCAAACGCTAATATGAATCAAATGGTAAGAAAAGCTCAGAAAATGCAGGAGGATATCACTCGTGTACAGGAAGAGCTTGAACAGAGGGAGTTTACAAAACAGGTCGGCGGCGGTGCTCTGGAGCTGGTTATGACAGGCGATAAGAAACTCAAATCCGTTACGCTGAAGCCTGAAGTAGTTGACCCCGAAGATATTGAAATGCTCCAGGATCTTATCATCAGCGGTGTAAATGAAATCATCGCAGATATCGAAAATTACAGCACCGAAGAAATGTCAAAGGTAACGGGCGGCGTTTCTATGCCCGGTCTGTTCTGATAGAAATGTCGGAATTTGTATCCTTTCCGCTCGCTCTTGCCGCAGAGCAGTTTGCAAAGCTGCCCGGAATAGGCATAAAAACCGCCCAGCGGCTGGCTTATTATGTGCTTAATCAGCCCGAAAACGAGGTAAGGCAGTTTGCTGAAAATATCATAAAGGCAAGAGAAAGCGTAAAACTTTGCTCCTGCTGTCAGAATTTTACAGAACGGGAAATCTGTGAAATTTGTTCTGACGAGGAACGTGATAAAAGCATAATCTGTGTTGTAGAATCGCCTAAGGACGTTTCTGCGTTTGAAAGAGCAGGCGGCTACGAGGGACTTTATCATGTACTTCATGGGCTGCTGTCGCCTATGGACGGCATTACCGCTGAGGACTTGAAAATCAAGGAGCTGCTCAGCAGGCTCACGGACGTAAAAGAGGTCATTATGGCGACAAACCCCACCGTTGAGGGCGAGGCTACTGCGATGTATATTGGCAGACTTATCAAGCCTATGGGTATAAAGGTAACTCGGCTTGCTTACGGCTTGCCGGCAGGTTCGGCGCTTGAATTCGCAGATGATGTTACTCTTGTAAAGGCTCTTGAAAACAGAAACGAGCTTTAAGCTGTAATATTACACGGTTTGTTGAATTTTTTGATTTTGCGGCAAAAATAAATCGTCCTGCTGAATTTGCAGGGCGATATTTTTATTTACATACCTATGTACAACCTTTATTCGTGAGAGGGTTTTGATGAAACGCAGGCAATAGCGTTTGAAACCGCAATATTGATATCAACAGCACTTTGACGAACAGTAGCGTTGAGCTTTGAAAAAAGCTCTCCGTTTCGGGTGCTCACATATCTTGCGGGGAGCTTATTAAGTGCAATCGCCTCCATATCCTCAAGGCAGCGTTCACACTTGCAGCAATTCTCTGTTTTGAGCATTTCTTCAAGCTTATCGTAAACGATTTTCTCCATAACATTTACAAGAGCCATAATTTCCTCACTCTCACTTTTAGGTACATTCTTTCTGTTTTTGCGGACTCCTTTTTGCAATAATCCACCATTTACATTATATAACTTGTTTGCCGTTTTGTCAAGAGCTTTGATAAAATTTTACAAAAAACTTGAAATTGCTTGTCATAATTGTCCCAAAAGAATAATAATAATTTGTTAAAAACGGCTATGGAGGGAAAATTATGAAAGCATTTACATTCACAAAAAAACAAATGAAACGCACGGCGGCAATTGCTGTTGCGGCGGCGGCAACGACTGCGGTCATTATTACTGCGGCGGTAACTTCGGTCGGCACGAAAGCAGAGCAGCGAAAGCTCCCTGTTTACCGTGTTGACAGGGACGACAACAAAATTGCAGTGACATTTGACGTTGCGTGGGAAAATTCCAACACAGACGAGCTTATTGAAATCCTTGACGAATATGACGCAAAGGCAACGTTTTTCATCACGGGAGATTGGTGCGACAGGTGCGCCGATGACGTTAAAAAATTTGCACAGGCAGGTCACGAGATTGAAAATCACTCCGATAAGCACCCGCACGTTGAGGGCATCAATGTAAACGATTTAATCAACGATACCCGCGAATGTTCGAGAAAGATCGAAATGATAACGGGAAGAGCGCCTACTCTTTACCGTGCGCCATACGGCGAATACGACGACTCTATGCTCACGACGATCGAGGGAATGGGGCTTACGACTATCCAGTGGGACGTTGACAGCGTTGACTGGAACAAACCGACTTCCGAGGAAATAACCAAAAAAATCCTTGATAACACAAAATCCGGGTCGATACTGCTGTTCCATAACGATTTGCCGAACACCACAGAGGCTCTTCCAGATATTCTCAAAGGTCTGAAAGAAAAAGGCTTTGAATTTGTCACCGTTGAGGAACTGATTTTTCACGAAAATTACACGATAGACGCTAACGGAGAGCAGCAGCCTACCGCCGCAGGCAACATTATCTCAAACGAGGAAATAGAAGAGGTAATAGCCGAATATCACGATGAGCTTATCGCCGCAGGAATTACCGAAGAGCAGATCGCTCAAACCGCAGAGGCGCTGAAAAACGGCAATATCAGCCTCAGCGGCAGCATACCCGAAGAAATGCTGCCGTTTGCACAGGAGGTTATTGCAAAGTCAAAGGACAGAGCAGGTCAGGACTCTTCGTCAGGCTCGCAGGAAAACTCTGCGCCGACGGAAAAATAAGCAATTATACGGAAAATTTGTAAAAAAATCACATCAATCTCAAATGAACAGCCCCCGAAACGCACGGGGGCTGCTTGTTTATTGACATTTTATATAATTACAACGACGCATAAAGACCGCCCGACGGCAATTTTTCGTAAAAAAATACCCCATATAACAAAAAAACGGGAAATTTCCCCGCCGTCACTCGTTATTTCTAAGAGCATCTGCAAATACTTTCAGCAGCTTTGCTGCCTGCTCCTTGTTGCGGTCGGACAAAGTTGAGAGTAATGCGTTAATTTCCGGATTTTCCTTGTACGCAACCGAGCCGTTTATAATATAGTCGGCGCTTACGCACAAAGCAGCCGCCAGCTTTCGCAGAGTTCCGATTTTCATTGTTTTTTGCCCTCGTTCGATTTGGACAAGAAATTGAATGGAAATCTCTGCCATTTCAGCCAGTTTTTCCTGCGTGTAACCGTAAGATTTTCTTAGGTCGCATATTCTTTTTCCTACAATTGCTATTTGATCGTCCATAATTGTTCCTCCTGTGTTTTTATATAATAAGTATAGCTTATCACCTATAGTATAACTCAAATTTTTTTAAAATTTAATCGCCTAGGGGTATTGACAAATTAAACTAAAGGTGATATAATGTCTATAGTTTAATAAAAAATTAAACTATAGAATAATTGCAATAGCAATGAATGGAGGTAATTTCATTATGGACATCAAAATTAAAAAACGTTTGCTGTCGGGATTGACAGCGCTAATGGTGCTTGTTGGTGCGCCTACAGTTTTACCGAACGTAATAAATCAGCAGGCATTAGCAGAAGATGAGCACGTACATTCGCCGCAAGAGGGCACTTATAGCCCTAGTGGTCTCTCTCAACACACATATACTTGTGAGAATTCTGACAGTAATTGCCCTGGCGACGGAACAGTGACAGAAGATTGCACTTTTTCGGGAACAGTAAGATATGAAACCGATGATGACGGCAATCACAAAAAATTTACAAAGTGCCTCTACTGTTCAAATGAACAAGAAGAAACAGAGTCGCACAAAATTAGTACAACCTATACGAAAACTACTAATCAGCACACACAAAAAGACACGTGTACCGATAATTGCGGTTATGAGAAGACACATGAAGCCACAGACCACAGCTGGAGTGATGGAGTGTGCAATGTTTGCGAATATGAGTGCCAGCACACAAGTTATGGTGAGCCAACCTATCAGCAGAATTCCGACGATAAAACCCACAATGTGACAGAGACTTGTACTACCTGTGGAAAGGAAAAAGTAACTCAAAACGTAACGTGCACGAAATCGGGCGACGGCAATACCTGCGTATGCGGACGAGAAATTGCAGAGGAAAATCCATGTGCAAAGGGACATTCTTATACAACAAAATACAACCAAAGTGATGAGAAACAGCACTGGAAGATTTGCGACAATTGCAATGAGGAAGATACCGGAAACAAAGAGAATCACTCTTACGTAACAGAATCCACAAGCAAAGAAGAAGGCGAAGTTTCTTGCAACGCCTGCAAAAAGACACACACCCACAGTTGGGACAGTGGTTCATCGGCAGGCGAGGGACAAACAAAATACAATTGCACCACTTGCGGCGCAACCGCAACTGTAACAACAACCACAACCCCGACCACGCACACACATTCATATGGCAGTGAATATCAAAATGACGGTAAAGGACATCACTGGAAAAAGTGCGTAGGTGAGGGTACTTGCGATATAACCGACAACTCTAAGCACGCAGGCTATGGTGATTGCAGCGACGGCGATGACGAAGACACTTTGTGCGACACTTGCGGATTTGATATGTCAAATTTGAGCACCGACCCCGGCGATGACGAAGACGAGGACACGTCTTCTGATGATTATGACGAAGAAGATGACGACGACACATCGTCTGTTCCCTCAACGCCCTCAACGCCCTCGACGCCCTCTGAACCCTCAACACCGCCGACTCCTCCCACTGTTGAAGAGGTAATTGAGAATATGGCAGAAGACCTTGTGGCTGACACCGATATTTCCGCAGACGCACCCGAAACGGCTATTGCAACCGGCGCAGAGGACCTGATTACTATGCTTTTCACCGAAAACGAGATTAAATCTCTTGACGGTGTGAACGTTTCGGTTACTCTTTCTGTTTCGGCAAATGAAGATGATATATCCGCAGCCGATATTTCCGCAGTAGATGACGCTGTAGTTGATACCGATTACGATGTTGCGGGATATTTTGATATTTCGCTCTACAAGTCAATAGCTGATTTGTCCAAGTCGCGCGTAACCAAGACAAACGGCAGTCTTACACTCGTTATAGACATTCCCGAAGAGCTTGTTGACGCTGACAGAGAATTTGCTATGATACGTGTACACGACGGCGAAACCGATGTTCTTGATGACCTTGACGACAACCCCGACACTATCACATTTGAAACAGACAGGTTCTCTACATACGCTCTTGTATACAAAACGCAGGACAGCAGCGCTGTAGTTGATCCCGGAGATGACAGCCCCGTAGATGATCCCACCGGCGGCGATAATACAGGCGATACTACCGACGACGACAATACAGGCGACAGCAATTTCCCGGCAACAGGAGTTGCAGGTCTGGCAATTTTCCCTGTAATTATTGCAGGAGCAACAGTTATAGCTGCTAAATCCAAAAAGAAATAATCCTCTTTTTTGGTAGTGCGGAGGCTTCGGTTTCCGCACTTACTCCGCTAAAAGCAAAAGGCGCATAAAATATGCGCCTTTTTTATTTCGTTTTTATCAATTATTGATTGATTTTCCTTTTGACAGCTTTAAAGCAAGCGAAAAACGCGGGTATCAGGAACAAATCGGCAAGCACCCACGCCGCAGGATTTGCAAAGCAAACGGCATTATACCCGAAAATCGGTACAAAGCAAATCGCTACAACGCCTCTTGCGGCAAGCTCGAAAACGCCTGCGTACAAAGCGATTTGTGACGAGCCCATTCCCTGTATCATAAATCTCACGATATTTACAAATGCCAGAGGAATATAGAACAATGCGTTGCAGATAAGAAAACGGTGTGCAAGCTGAAGAATTTCTTCGGCGTTTGCGGCAGTTTCGGGGTCGTTTGTGTTTATAAACATTGAGGCTAAATTTCCGCCTAAGAAATAGGCGATAACAAGAGCCGCTACCGACCAGATTATTCCTAAAACGATACAGTCAAACAGACCTCTTTTCAGTCGGTCAAGCTTTCCTGCACCCACATTCTGACCGCCGTAGGTTGCAATCGTACTGCCCATTGCGTCAAACGGACAGCACATAAACTGTCCGACCTTGTTTCCTGCCGTAACAGCGGCAATACTTATCGAACCCAGCTCATTCACCGCCGTCTGCAAAAGTATCGTTCCTATCGCAGTAATAGAGTATTGCAGACCCATAGGCAGACCTATCGAACAAAGCCTTCCTATGTAATACGGGCGGAATTTCAAATCGTCCTTGCTTATGTGGAGCAAATCAAATCGCTTGATTATGAAAATCAGGCACAAAATTCCCGAAAAGAGCTGTGAGATTACTGTTGCCCAGCCTGCTCCCGAAACGCCCATTTGCAGAAAAACTATCATAAAAATATCCAGAGCAACATTCAGCAGACTGGATATTACGAGGAAAATCACAGGGGTCCTTGAATCTCCGAGAGAGCGGATAAATCCCGACAGGATATTATACAGAAATGTTACGGGAATACCGAGGAATATTACAAAAATATAATCTCTTGCAGGCTTGAAAACGTTTTCGGGCGTATTCATCCATTGAAGAATATCCGTGCAAAGCAGGCAGGTCACCGTTGTGAGGACGGCGGCAAATACCACTGAAATCCAGATCGTATTTCCGACGTATTTTTTCAGCTCGTCAAAATCCTTTGAACCGAATTTTTGCGCTACCGGGATAGCAAATCCTGCACAAACTCCTATTACAAAGCCCATTACAAGAAAGTTCACAGAGCCTGTCGAGCCGACTCCGGCAAGGTCCGTTATTCCTCGAAACTGACCTACGATTATGGTGTCAACCATATTGTAAAACTGCTGAAAAAGCAGTCCGAAAAGCTGCGGCAGCATAAATCCCAAAATAAGTTTCATGGGATTTCCCTGCGTTAAGTCACGCACAGCGCTTTTTGCCATAATTATCACCTTCGTAAAATCTTATTAAATTGATGTCAAATGTCAAAAATTCCTCTCCGAATGGAAGAAACCGCTTTGACCGCTTGCCTCAAAAACGCATAATTTGCCGATATGCATAAGGCAATTGAAATAATTAAACACTTTGTGTCTATTATAGAACAAATATCATCAAAAAACAATATATTTTTTAACAAAACAGCATTTATAATCTGAAATTTTTGCGTAAAATTATCAAAAACCCCTTTACAAACAAAAAAAACTATGCTATAATATTGTCTGTGTACGCACAGCATTGCGTATCGTATATCCCTTTCACGGACTGCGGATTTCGCTCCGTTCGGAGAAACACCGTATCCCTTTGCTGTGATTCGGGAAAATATTTTTGTAAAGAGGTGTAAAAAAATGCTGAGAAAAGAAGAAAAGACTGCGGTTATCGAGGCTAACCGCCTGCACGAACACGATACGGGTTCGCCTGAGGTACAGATTGCTATTCTCACAAAGAGAATTAACGAGCTTACCGAACACATCAAGGTCCACAAGAAAGACCATCACTCCACACGCGGACTTCTGAAAATGGTAGGTCACAGAAGAAATCTGCTCAACTACCTTCAGAAGAAGGACATCGAGCGCTATCGTGCAATCGTTGCAAAGCTGGGTCTGAGAAAGTAAGAAAGATTAGTTTCGGGGAACTGCAGCCACAGCGGTTGCAGTTCTCTCACAACTAGTGGGTGTGTCGGGCAATAAATTGAGTCTGCGGATACCGCCGATTGAATTTATTGCAAACGCCGCACCCGAAAAAATCAAATGAAAGGATATTTTGAACAATGTTTGAAAATTACAGAGTGTTTAAAACAATGTTCGCAGGACGTGAGCTTACCGTTGAAACGGGAAAGGTTTGTCAGCTCGCAAACGGTTCCTGTTGGGTCAAGTACGGCGAAACTGTTGTTATGGTAAATGTTACCGCCTCCCCCAAGCCCAGAGACGGCGTGGATTTTTTCCCGCTTTCCGTGGATTATGAGGAAAAGCTCTATTCGGTAGGTAAGATACCCGGCGGATTTTTAAAGCGTGAGGGCAGACCGAGCGAAAAGGCTATACTGACTTCCCGTGTCGTTGACCGCCCTATGCGTCCCCTGTTCCCTAAGGATATGAGGAACGATGTTGCTATCACTATGACGGTGCTTGCTGTCGATCCCGATTGCTCGCCCGAAATTATGGGCATGATAGGCGCCTCTATAGCCGTTTCTATTTCAGATGTTCCGTGGAACGGACCTATCGGCGGCATTTCAGTAGGTCTTGTTGACGGCGAGATAGTCCTTATGCCTAACGCCGAACAGCGTGCAAAGAGCGACCTCAACCTTACGGTTGCCTCTTCCGAGAAAAAGGTCGTTATGATCGAGGCAGGCGCTAACGAAGTCGATGACGACACTATGTTCAAGGCTATTATGGCAGGTCACGAGGAGATTGTAAACAGCCTTATCCCGTTTATCAAGGATATTCAGTCGCAGATAGGAAAGAAAAAGTTTGCGTTTGAAAGTATGGAAGTCGATCACGATATGTACGACGCAATTTCCGAGTTTGCTATCGAGAAGGTTCGTTATGCTATGGATACCGACGATAAGAATATCCGTGAGGAAAGACTTCAGCCCATTTACGCAGAAGTTCACGAGAAATTCGACGAGGTTTATCCCGAACAGATCACAATGATTGACGAGTGTATGTACAAGCTCCAGAAGTTTGTTGTAAGACGCTGGCTGCTTGACGACGGCAAACGTGTCGACGGCAGAAAGCTCGACGAAATACGTCCGCTCGCAGCAGAGGTCGGCGTTCTTCCGAGAGTACACGGTTCAGGCATTTTCACAAGAGGTCAGACGCAGGTTATGACTATCTGCACATTAGGTCCTGTTTCTGACAGTCAGAAACTTGAAGGTCTTGACGAGGAAGAGGGCAAGCGCTATATGCACCACTACAACTTCCCGTCCTACTCTGTCGGAGAAACAAAGGCATCAAGAGGTCCCGGCAGACGTGAGATAGGTCACGGCGCTCTTGCCGAGAGAGCTTTGCTGCCCGTTATCCCGTCAGTTGAGGATTTCCCCTATGCGATAAGACTTGTTTCCGAGGTTCTTTCATCGAACGGTTCTACTTCGCAGGGTTCGGTATGCGGCTCTACGCTTGCTCTTATGGACGCAGGCGTTCCGATAAAAAAGCCCGTTGCAGGTATTTCCTGCGGTCTTATCACCGAGGGAGAACGCTGGATGACTATGGTGGATATTCAGGGCGTTGAGGATTTCTTCGGCGATATGGATTTCAAGGTTGCAGGTACTCACGAGGGTATCACGGCAATTCAGATGGATTTGAAAATCGACGGCCTTACTCCCGAAATCATCAAGAATGCCTTTGAAAAGACACACAAGGCTCGTGATTATATACTTGACGAGGTTATGCTGAAGGCTATTGACAAGCCCCGCGAAACAGTCGGAAAATATGCTCCTAAAATGCTTACAACTAAGGTTCCCGTTGATAAAATCAGCGACGTTATCGGTAAGGGAGGAAAGGTTATCCAGAAACTGTGCGCTGATTTTGAGGTCAAAATCGACGTTGACGAGGACGGAAACGTATTTATCTGCGGTGCTGACCTTGAAAAGGCAAACGCTTGCGTTCAGGTGATTTCTACGATTGCAAATCCTCCCGAAATAGGCGCTATCTACAAGGGAAAGGTCGTTAAGATAATGAACTTCGGCGCATTTGTTGAGATAGCTCCCGGCAAGGACGGAATGGTTCACATTTCCAAGCTCGAAAATCACCGTGTTGAAAAAGTCGAGGACGTTGTTTCTGTCGGCGATGAAATTATCGTCAAGGTAATGGAAATTGATAGTCAGGGCAGAATAAATCTTTCACGCAAGGACGCTCTTGCCGATATTGAGGCTAAGAAAAAGGCTCAGTCAGAGGCAAAAGGCTGATTTTATCGGGATTTTTCATTTGGAGGTAAGTTTATGGATAATCAGGGACGAGGCGTAAGTCTTAAAAAGCAGTCGCCTGAAAGCTGGACAGACCCTGCAACGGGCGAGATTTACCCCGGAGGAAATCCGAATGTGGTTTATCCTCAGCAGGTGATTCCTCAGCAGGTGACTAACGCTGTAAACAGTACCGAAAATTACTCGAACAATACTGTAGCCGGACCTTATGTACAGCCTGTACAGACTATGCCGACCGAACGTCAGCAGGGAATGAAATTCTGCAAATTCTGCGGTCAGCAGATACCTATGGAGGCTGTGCTCTGCGTTAAATGCGGCAGGCAGGTGGAGCAGCTGCAAGGCGTGCAGAATGGCGGTCAGCAGGTTTTCATAAACAACGCTATGACAAACGTCAATCAGACGGGCGTTTATCGCACAGGCGCTCCAAAGGACAAGTGGGTGGCATTTGTTCTTGCTTTCTTCCTGGGCTTTTTGGGAGTACATCGCTTTTACGAGGGCAGGATCGGCACGGGCATTCTCTGGATGCTTACGGGCGGTTTGTTCGGAATAGGCTGGTTCGTCGATTGGATAGTTATTCTTACAAAGCCGAACCCATATTACGTCTGACGACTGAAAGAAAAAATACACCGCACAAATCAATGTGCGGTGCTTTTTTTTATAAAAATTATCCGGGGAATAAAATTCCCCGGATTTTTGAGATCAAACGTTTTTCCTGAGAGCCTCTTCAAGCTCTTCAACAGCTAGAGCAAAGGCTTTTGCAGACTTTCTGGACTGTCTTAAAAGACCAAGCTCCATATGACCTGCGTTGTATTTGTCCATATAATTGGTAAAATCGTCGGCTGCCGTTTCATAAGCCTCTTCTGCGCTGTCCGCCAGAGCCTCCAGAGAGGGATCTGAAATCGAGATAAATCCCCTCGATGAAATGGCGTCACTATATCTGTTCTCATATTCGATAAGAACAAACATAAGATCATAAGTGTCAAGCGTGTTGAAGTCGATATTTTCTGCCGAAGAAACGTCCCAACCCGACTCTTCGCTGTCAAATTCGTCCAGGAGCATTTGAGTCTGATTGTGCAAGTCGCTGAACCTGTCCTCGTAATCGTCAAATGCCTTTTGCGACATATTATTTATGTCGTCATAAATGTCATAATAAAGACTATCTAACTCGACGATAAGCTGATTTGCTTTCGTGACAGCCTCTTCCTTGTCAATGTCGTTCGCATAAAATCCAACGTAATCTTTCAGATAAATGCTGTCATCATTGATTTCATTGAGAAGGTCATTTACATCATAAATATCGACTTTAGGACCGCTTTCTGCGGACTCTATTACGCCTTCAAGAGCAGACTCGACGATTTCACCGAACTCGCCTGCATTCTGACTTTGAACGGCGTTTTTCATATCCTTGATAATCCCGATAATTTCATTCTTGACGTTTTCGGGCAAATTACCGGAGTACATATATTCCGTAACATCAACAGTGTTCGAGGGAATTTCGGCAGACTTATCACCCTCGCCTGCAGAAACGGACATTTCAAAGGAGATTTTTCCGTATTTTGAGAGGTCTAAAATATACGACTCGTTTAAAATATTGCCGTCGACTTTGCTTGTGACAATGATTTTCGCAGAATTTACGATTTCTTCTATGGGCATATCCATGTCAATATCATAATCCTGCGTGAAATCCTTGGGAAGAGCTGCGCTTATTTCATAAGTGCCTTCGTAGGCGGGCTTTCCAAAGAAAACGGTTTTCTTAATTCCGCTGTACTTCAAATTCAAGCCGATGGTTTCGCCTTTAGTGCTGATCGAAAAATTCATAACACCGTCGGTGTCGCTTTCCTTATTGACGGTAATGTAAAGATCAGTACCTCCGACTTCCATTGAAACCGCTGCTTTGTCGCCGTTTTTGATTTCTGTATCAAAGTCGCCCACTACCGTGAATTTCATTATGCTTGAATCGTAGGATACGACATCATAGCTCTTTGCAAGAACACGGCAATTGCTGTCGGTGATTGTATCTATAACAATTCCGCAGTTATCGGGAACAGACATCATACTGAAAATCATCTTAAAGCTGCTCTTGACCTGTGCCTCTGAAACAGGCAAGCCGCATTCGGTCATAAACGCCGAAATCTTGCCGCAAAGGTAGCTGTCATCACCTAAAGCGTCGCCGATTTTTTTGAACATTTCCGTGAGCTTGCTGCCCGTGAGGTTAGCCCTGATAAGCTTGCCGTTTGCGGTAACTCCGCCTGCGGAAATTGTACCCTCATCAATGGTCACTTCGCTTGACTTATAAGCGTCTATGTAAACATTAACGAGTTTGTCCGTTATCCGTTTCAGCTCTTTTTCGTCAAGCTCAAGATAAATATCCTGAACCGAAGATGCCGCTGTCGTTGAGCCGATGTTCACCGAAATTGCCTTGTCCGTGGCAAACGGCACCTGAAGATAAACGTTTCCGTTATCATCAATAACTACCTTGCAGTTAAGCACGAGGGAGCCGGCTTTTCCCTCAACGAACATCGACATATCGTTTTCGGCGGCAACTATTTCAGACGAAATGCCGATACCGTTTATAATTTCGAGCATATCGTTGATATCGCTTTCGCTAAGTCCGCCGTCTGATTTGAGCAGAGCCTTTGCCGTATCGGTAAGCTCTGCGTTTGATTTAATAGTGAATTTTATGTTGTTTGAGCCGTATGTTTCTTTTATTGCCTCGTTATAGGTTCTGATAAGATCTTTGAAATCTATCGTTCTTACGGCGCTCATACTGCTCATAGAGCTGTTCATTACAGTCGAGCTTGTAGGAGAAACGCCCGTTGCGTCGTAATAACTTGAATACAAAGACGAAATCTGGTCTGCAACAGAGGGCGACGCAGATTTTATACTGTCTGAAACGGCAGACATATCAATATTTGAAGTAATACTTCTTATTGAGTTGCCCTCGACCATTGCGGCATATCCCGATTTGCCCAAAAAGAGCGTAAAGAAGAACTGTCTGTTCACGAGGAAAATAATTCCTGCTGCGGTAAGAAGTGCGCCTATAACAGAGCAAATCGTAATAATAAGCGGCTTTTTAATGCTTTTTTTCTTAATAGGAGCAACTGCGACAGCCGCTGCGCTGTTTCCAAAGTCTGCAAAGGGATTTTCAGCCGTATAAGAGGGAGAAGAATATCCTGTTGTGGGGGCGGAAAAACCGCTTGAAGTACTGCTGCCGGCAGTTACCTCGTTCGGGATAAAGTCTGCGGCAGGCATTGACCCTGCTGTCTGCGGAGCGGAATAAGCCGTAGGCGTCGGCACTGCATAGCTCATTTCTGTGGCAGATTTGCCTGCGTTCTTGCTGAGGTCTATCGGCTCCGATACGGGCACTGCTTTATCGGAAGAGTCTGAAACCGCAGACGCACCGCAGACCGTGCAGAATTTTGCTCCTTTGGGGAGCTCCAGTCCGCAGTTTGAGCAAAAAGTCTTGCTTCCCGCAGCGGTTTCGCATAAAGCGCCGCAATTCGGACAGAATTTTACATTATCAGGTAATTCATTGTTACATTTTGAGCAAATCATATCAATATCCTTTCATAAACACAACCGTTTTTTAGGTTGCTAACTTAATTATATAATTTTTTTCGCTTTTAGTCAATATAACTATTTTTACAAAGTTTGATTTTCACAAGGTCCTGTTTTGTGCATTTTACCGACATCTTGTTACGGTCATTTTCAGACCCAAAAAAAGGCTTTCGGATTTCCGAAAGCCTTTGCTTTTATTCTGTTTTGATTTCAAGTGAATTTCTTTCCGCTGCGCCTATATATCTGTTATCTCCCTCGGAAATAACGTAAATATCGACATAAACCGCACCCCACTTGCAGGAGTCCGCATAACTGCCCATAAATACATCAACAGCAACCGATCCGTCCATAAGTCCGTAGCCTGTGTCAGCCGCTATTGCGTAGCCGTAAACTTTGCTGCCGTCTTTTGCCACCACGTAAACCTCGCTGCCGTAAGGGATAATGTTCGGGTTTACTGCAACAGTTCCCACAACAGCATAGCGTCCGCTTGCCGTAAGTGCGCCTGCACGGGCGGAATAAGCGGTTGCCTTGCCCGAAACTATCTTTGTGTAATTTTCGGGAATGCCGTTTACGAGTTTAAGCTCTTCGGGATTTTTCATCTTAACATAAGGAGTTGCAAGCGCTGTTCCTCTTTCTACTACCCTTGAAACAGGCTCTTTTGTAACTGTTTGGGCATATTGTTTTGTGGTCAGCAGCTTTCCGTCAACGTAAGTATCTCTGTAATAAACGATACACTCGCCGTTTTCTCCCTCTGAAATAACGTTTTCCGTGCCTATCACGAGATTTGAGTTATCCTTGTAGATAACGTCGCAGGGCTTTTCAGCCGATACCTTTCTGTCGACATACTTTACACGGGTAACTGTTATATCCATTTCGGGATAAAGCTCATCGCTTTCCTTGCAGCTAAGTACGTCGTCCTTGCCAAGCTCAATTCCCGCTTCTTCAAGAGCGTCCTTTACCGTACCGCCCGAAAGCTGTAAAATACAGGTCGCACCGTCGGCTGTGACTGAAATATTAAAGCTCCTGTCGATCGTGATATGTCTTATCTTGTTTTCGTCCGTTTCTACCTTAACGGTATCGTCAGGTCCCAAGTCGTATTTTTCCGCTTTAAGTATTGCGTAAACGTCATATTCGTTTGTTTTTACTTCTCTTGTAATTCCTGCGTCTGTGATGTAAACGCTTTCACGGAAATAAAGCGCACCGGTCAAAAGCAGTGCCGTCGCAGCTATTGCGGTAAAAACTGCAATCCTCACCATTCTGCCCTGCAAAAGCAACTTTTTCATTTTTTCTGTAACTATCTGCGGTTTCATAAGTATTTGCCTCCAAAATGTCTGCGTTGTCGCAGCCCTTCCAACTATTTCTCTCTTTTGGGCATATTCTGAAATGTCTTGCCCGTTGTCAACGTAACATCATTATAGCTAAACTTTTCGTAAATGTCAACCATAATCACACTGTTGAATTTGTGCGATTTCTACAAAAATGCTCTGTAACCTTTTTGTAACCTTTTGAAAAACGGGCGGTAAAATGGCATCTTCTGTAAATTTACGTTGAACATTTTGTAAATTCTGCTAAAATAACTCAGGGCATTATCTTCGGCGATTTGCATAAAAAGAATGCTGATTTTTAACATTTATTATGCATAAATATTATACATATTAAGTAAACTCAATAAAAAACAAAAACGGGGGAAAACCATAGCTTTCCCCCAGCCCCTAATGCTTTTCGTAAATCTGTGCGTCCGCACTGTCTGTCGGCGTATTTATATATGTATCGCCGTAAGCTCAGCCGACAATGAATTCCTTGATGTCGTCAAGAAAATCGCCGCAGTCATCGCTGTGGATTTTCACGTCAAGGTCTTTGGACAAATCAAGACTGAAAATACCCATAATGCTCTTGGCATCAATAGCGTATCTTCCGCTTGTGATGTCAACGTCATAAGGACAGCCCGATACGATAGACACGAACTTCTTTACATCTTCGATAGAATTGATATGAATTTTTGCTGTTGTCATAATAAATCTCCCTCTCTTCGGTCAATTTTGCCTTAAACCGTACAGCAAACGGCAAAAACCTTGCCGCTTACAATAACTTTAACACAATCTGCCGTTTTTGTCAATAGGATTTTTGCCCTATTTTACAAATCAAAAACGGATAAATTTGTTATTCTGCCAAAAACTTTGCTGCTTCCTCGATAAAATCAGCAGCCTCTTCACCGCTTGCGTGAACTATCATTTTAAGCGGCTTGCTGAGGTCAAGACTGAAAATTCCCATTATTGACTTAGCGTCAATTGCGTATCTGCCCGACATAAGGTCAATGTCAAACGCACAGTTGTTTGTAAGTGCGACAAACGCCTTTACCTCGTCAATAGAATTTAACTTTATAACATATTCTTCCATATTACAGCCCTCTTTCCTTTTTATTACCCGAACCGTGTAAAATCGACTCGAAGAGCAAAGCTTTTTTGGTTTGCTCTTGTAAATAATATAGCAACTTTTTAAAAAATAGTCAATACCTTATTGCAAAATTTGTAGTTTTAAAGTATAATATAAAGGTAACAAATAATTTTTTTGTGTAATTCCGACAGGAATTTTTTGGATATAGGTGCTGTATGAACGAAAAAAAATCTTTCAAAATACTTACTCTGGGCTGTAAGGTAAATTGCTGCGAGAGTGCTGCTATCGAGAAGAGCTTTCTTGAAAACGGTTTCATAAAAACAGAGGACAATAACGCCGATATATTCATTATAAACAGCTGCGCTGTCACGGGCACGGCGGTCGCAAAGGCTCGTCACGCAGCTTCAAGGTATCGCAGAGATAATCCCGACGGGGTAATCGCACTTTGCGGCTGTTTTCCTCAAAGCTATCCCGATGAGGCAGGACTTAAATTTGACGCAGACGTTATTATGGGAAATGCCGACAAAGACAAGCTTGCAGGTCACGTAAGGGATTTTCTGGAAACACGGGTGAAAACCGTGAAAATAAACAAGCTTTCAAGGGAGTTTTGTGGGAGCTGTTCTATTCCCGACGAGGACAGGACTCGTGCGTTTATCAAAATTGAGGACGGATGCGACAGATTTTGCTCCTACTGCATTATACCTGCGGCAAGAGGAAGAGTGCGTTCCTTATCTCTCGGCGATATAAAAGAGCAGGCTTTGAAATGCTGTGAAAACGGTCATAGAGAGATAGTTCTCACGGGAATAAATCTTGGGTGTTACGGTCAGGATATGGGAATTTCGCTTTATGACGCAGTAAAAGCTGTTTCGGAGAGCGGCGTTTCGAGAATAAGGCTAAGCTCTCTTGAACCCGAAATGATGACCGATGAGCTTATTGAAAAGTTGGGGACGGTTTCTTCGCTTTGTCCGCATTTTCATCTTTCTCTCCAGTCGGGAAGTGACGCTGTTCTCAAAAAGATGAACCGCAAATATACGACCGAACAGTTTTCGTATGTTGCAAAAAAGCTGAGAGAGGTTTTCCCCGGATGTGCGCTTACTACGGATATTATCGTCGGTTTTCCTTATGAAAGCGACGAGGATTTTGACAAAAGCGTCAGATTTGCCGAAGAAATCGGCTTTGCGAAAATACACGTTTTCCCGTATTCGATACGAAAGGGAACGCTGGCGGCGGAAATGCCGCAGATACAGCCGTCCGTGCGGACAAGTCGCACACGTTTCCTTGTGAAGAAGGCGGCGGCTCTTGAAGAGGAATTTCTGCTCTCTCAGATAGGAAGGCAGGGCACGGTGCTTATCGAAAAGCCTCAGTCGGCGTTGTATTCTCACGGCTTTACGGAGAATTACACTCCCGTAAGAATTATGGGTAAAGAGATACCCCGTCATACGCTTGTAAAGGTGAAAATCACGGGCGCAGATAAAGGTTTCTGTATCGGAAAAATTTCGGAAGAATAAATCAATGTTTTAAAATCGGCATTTGCCGCTTAATAAAAAGGAGAAACAAATATGGTCTATCGTGTTTATGTGGAGAAGAAAAAGCTCTTTGCCGTTGAAGGCGGAGACGTTCTCGCCGACCTTACGACTGCGCTGGGCGTAAGGTCCGTAACGAATGTCAGGATCGTAAATCGCTATGACGTTGAAGGGATTTCAGAGGAGAATTTCAAAAAAGCTCTTCCTACGGTTTTTTCAGAGCCGCCCGTTGACGACGTCTATTTCGAATTGCCTGCCGCAGGAACGGGCGAGCGTATTTTTGCCGTCGAATTTCTGCCGGGACAGTTCGACCAGAGAGCAGACTCTGCTGCACAGTGTATTCAAATGCTCTGCAAAGGAGACCGCCCCGATGTAAAATACGCAAAAATTTACATTCTTTCGGGAAAAATCTCCGATGAGGAGTTTGAAAGAATAAAGCACTATCTCATCAATGCCGTCGAGTCACGTGAGTGCGGTTTTGAGGAAAAACAGACCCTTAAAGTGACCTATACTGTTCCTACCGAAGTAGAAACGCTTGACGGATTTATCGAAAAAAGTGCCGAAGAGCTTGCAGATTTTGTGGTAAAATACGGTCTTGCTATGGACAACGACGACCTCAAATTCTGTCAGGAATATTTCAAGAGCGAACACCGTGACCCGACGATCACCGAAATACGTATGATAGACACATACTGGAGCGACCACTGCCGTCATACTACCTTCGGTACGATAATTGATAAAGCGGAAATCAAGCCGTACTACATATCCGACACCTATAAAAAGTATCAGCTCCACAGGATAGATCTTGGCAGGCAGGACAAGCCGATCTGCCTTATGGATATTGCTACTCTTGCGGCGAAAAAGTTAAAAAAGGACGGTTTTCTTGACGACCTTGACGAAAGCGAGGAGATAAATGCCTGTTCGGTCAAGGTCAAGGTCGATGTTGACGGCAAGGACGAGGACTGGCTTTTGATGTTCAAGAACGAAACGCACAACCATCCTACCGAAATCGAACCGTTCGGCGGTGCGGCGACCTGCCTCGGCGGCGCTATCCGTGATCCGCTTTCGGGACGTTCATATGTTTATCAGGCGATGAGAGTAACGGGTGCGTCCGACCCTCTTCTTCCCATTGAACAAACGCTCAAGGGAAAACTTCCTCCCAGAAAAATAACCACAACGGCTGCGGCAGGATATTCCTCCTACGGCAACCAGATAGGTCTTGCGACAGGACACGTTGCGGAGATATATCATTCTGGCTATATGGCAAAGAGAATGGAAATCGGTGCGGTTGTCGGCGCTGCTCCGGCTGAAAATGTCAGGAGAGAGCGTCCTGCTCCCGGTGACATCATAATACTTCTCGGCGGAAGAACGGGACGTGACGGCTGCGGCGGTGCGACAGGTTCTTCAAAGGCACATTCCGTTGAGTCGCTGGACTCCTGCGGAGCAGAGGTCCAGAAGGGTAATGCTCCCGAAGAGCGCAAGCTCCAGAGATTATTCAGAAACCCCGAGGCGACAAGGCTTATCAAACGCTGCAACGACTTCGGCGCAGGCGGCGTTTCCGTTGCTATCGGCGAGCTTGCGGACGGTCTTGAAATAGATCTTGACAAGGTTCCCAAAAAATATGACGGTCTTGACGGCACAGAGCTTGCAATTTCGGAAAGTCAGGAGAGAATGGCTGTCGTAGTTGCCCCACAGGACGCCGATAAATTCAGAGAGCTTGCGTCAAAGGAGAACCTTGAAAGCACGGTCGTTGCTGTAGTTAAGGCGGAGCCTCGCCTTAAAATGAACTGGAACGGAAAAACTATCGTGGATATTTCCCGTGAATTTCTCAATTCAAACGGTGCAGAAAAGCATACGAGCGTAAGCGTTCCCGATGTGAACGTAAATTACTCGACAAATTATCACAACACGAAAAGCGATTGGGAAAGGCTCGTTACAGATCTGAATATCTGCTCGCAGAGAGCGCTTGTACAGCGTTTTGACAGCACGATCGGCGCAGGAACGGTCCTTATGCCGTTTGCAGGGCGCTATCAGCAGACGCCTGTCCAGGCAATGGCGGCAAAGCTGCCTGTTCAGGGCGGAAAAACCACTACGGCATCAATAATGGGTTGGGGATTTAACCCTGCCGTTTCCTGCCAATCTCCCTATCACGGCGCTGTCTGTGCGGTCGTAGAGAGTGTTGCAAAGGTGGTAGCAGCAGGCGGTTCTTACGATAAATGCCGTCTTACCTTCCAGGAATATTTTGAGAGGACGCAGGGTCAGCCCGAACGTTGGGGAAAGCCTTTTTCGGCTCTTCTCGGAGCTTATGAGGCACAGCTCTCCCTCGGACTTCCCGCAATCGGCGGCAAAGACTCTATGAGCGGCACTTTCGAGCATATAGACGTTCCGCCTACGCTTGTTTCTTTCGCTGTAGCGACCGAAAAAGCGGACAATATCATCTCCGCAGAGTTTAAATCTTCTTCGTCAAAGATAGGTTATATCGCTCCTAAATACGATAAGAACAACTTGCCTGATTTTGCAAGCGTCAAGAACGTTTTCAAGACCGTAGAAAAGCTTATCAAAAGCAAAAAGGCGCTTTCCGTCTGGAGTCTTGCAAACGGCGGTCTTGCGGAGGGCGTGTTCAAGATGACGCTCGGCAATCATATAGGCGCAAGGCTTGAAAGGCTTTCCGATGAAGAGTTGTTTACGCCTGTTTACGGTGCATTTGTAATGGAGCTTGACGGCAGCGTAAACGACGAAAATGTGCGTATTATCGGCGAAACACAGTCGGATTATGAGATAATCTGCGGCGATGTAAGGCTTGATGTTTCGGCTCTTGAGGAAAAATGGGACGATGTGCTTGAACCTGTTTTCAAGGGCAAAATGCCTTATCTCCCCGACGCAGAAAAGGTCGAGTATAAGGGCGGCTGTGAGCTGCTTACAACGCATATTTCCCCAAATCTTGCAAGTCCGAAGGTGCTTATTCCCGTATTCCCCGGCACAAACTGCGAGTACGACACGGCGGCGGCATTTGAGAAGTACGGCGGAAAAGCAGAGATATTCGTTATCAGAAACCTTACCGCAGGCGATATTGAGGACTGCGTAAACGAGTTTGCAAAACGCATTGAAAGTGCGCAGATAATTTCTATCCCGGGAGGATTTTCGGGCGGTGATGAGCCTGAAGGCTCTGCGAAATTCATAAATGCGTTTTTCCGCAACCCGAAAATAACCGAAGGCGTTGAAAATATGCTTTACAAGCGCGACGGACTTATGCTCGGTATCTGTAACGGATTTCAGGCTCTTATTAAGTTGGGACTTGTGCCTTTCGGACATATCGTTCCGCTCACGGAGGAAAGTCCCACGCTGACCTACAATAAAATCGGCAGACACCAGTCGCAAATGGTGTACACAAAAATCACTTCGGCAAAATCTCCGTGGCTGGCAGGCTGTAATGTCGGCGATATTCACGCTATACCGATTTCGCACGGCGAAGGAAGATTTGTCGCAAACGGCGATATTATCCGAAAGATGATAGACAACGGTCAGGTAGTTACGCAGTACGTTGACCTTTCGGGAAATCCCACCGGAAATGTCAGATTTAACCCGAACACTTCAATGTGCGCTATCGAGGGTATTATCTCGCCTGACGGACGTGTTCTCGGAAAAATGGGACACACAGAGCGTCTTACGGAATACGTTGCCAAAAACGTTGACGGAAACAAAGACCAGCCGCTTTTCAGAAACGGTATCAAGTATTTCTCGTAAAAAAATCTCTGCTCTTTAGACGGAAAATCCGAGGAATATGACATCCGCATTACCAAAAAACATACCCACAAGCCTTGCGCTTATGGGTATGATTTTTTTGCGGACTATTCGCCGAAAACCTCTTCGTAAATTTTAACGATGTCCTCTTTGGAAACGGATTTTATTGTATTTGCAGGGCTGCCGCTTTTAAGTGCGTCATCTGCCATTTTCCCGATAAGTCCCATATAGGTTTCTTTCGATATACCGTACTCTGAAAGCGTCGGTATCTCGCATACCGAGCATAAATTTCTTATCGCAAAAATAAGCTTTTCGGCGGCAGTTTCGTCCGATTCCGAGCGTTCTGCCGCACCTATTTCTCTTGCTATCTCAGCAAATTTAGGATAAGCTCCGTCAAGCGCAAAACTTATGCACTTTTCAAGCAGCATCGCATTTGAAATTCCGTGAGGAACGTGAAAATACGCTCCGATAGGTCTTGACATTCCGTGGACTATCGTTACGGACGCATTGTTTATCGCTGCTCCTGCCTCAAACGCCGCTATTGACATCTGCTCTCTTGCCGCAGCGTCAGCACCGTTTTCATATACTGTCGGAAGATTTCGGAATATTCTCCTGCACGCAGAAAGTGCCATTGTGTCCGTCAGCGGCTGGGCTTTTTTCGAGGTAAAACTCTCAATTGCATGAGTGAGCGCATCTAATCCTGTTGCCGCCGTAACATTTTTCGGGCAGGAAACAGTAAATTGCGGGTCAATTATCGCAAGGTCCGGTATAAGCGATTTTCCGCCGATAAGCATTTTCACGTTTGTTTCGGTATCGGTTATTACCGTAAAGCGAGTCGTTTCCGAGCCTGTTCCTGCGGTAGTGGGCAGCGCCGTCATAAACGGCAGTTTTTCCTTAATTGTTTTTCCGAGATAATCGGAGATTTTTCCGCCGCAGTTTGCAAGCACACCGACCGCCTTCATGGTATCCAGCGCACTTCCTCCTCCTAAAGCGATTATGCTGTCGCAGCCGTTTTCCTTATACATTTTGAGAGCCGAATTTACGGTTTTGTCCGTAGGCTCTCCCGTGATGTCTGAAAATTCGCAAAAGCGTATACCAAGCGTTTTAATCAGGCTTTTGAGAGCGTCGCAGGGGCTTGTTTTCGTAACATTCGGCCCTGTTATCAAAAGAGCGTTTTTTCCGGACATTTCAAGATAAACCTTTGCCGTGTCAAGCGCATTTTCTCCGCTTATAACATATTGCGGCATCAAAAATTCTCTTGCCATAGCGTTACTCCGCATCTGCTTTAAGGACAGCGTTAAGCATTACGCTTGCGCCCTCGGTGCAGTGTTCAACGCTTGAAAACTCCGGTTCGCAGTGGGAAAGACCGTCCTTGCTCTGAACGAAAATCATTGTCGTCGGCAGCATATACGCTGCGAATTGAGCGTCGTGACCTGCTCCCGAATGAATGTACTGATGCTTTACGCCAAGCTCCTCGGCAGCGGATTTTACATAACCCACAAGTTTTTTGTCCCAATATACCGTATCTCTGTTCCAAGCCTTTGAAACCTCGCATTTACAGCCGCTCCACTCCTTGTCCGCACAGCTCTTGACGATTTCGAGGACTTTTGCGAGGATTTTCGGGTCCTCGTGGCGTGCGTCAAACGAGAAGTCAAAGAAGTCGGGAACGCAGGTATGAACGCACGGATGGCAAACGACCTCTCCCGTTGTATAAACAAGGTCAGAAACTCCGAGCTTGTCAATTTCCTCGTGCAGATAAACAAGAGCCTGCGCCGCAGCGAAAAATGCGTCCTTGCGTTTCGGCATAGGAAACGTTCCTGCGTGAGTTGTCTGTCCGTAGAACTTCAGGCGGTAGTTGAACATTCCCAGAACGCAGTCGACAACGCCTATATCATTTCCTGCGTCCTCAAGGATAGGACCTTGCTCGATATGCGTTTCAAACATATAGAGATATTTTTCGGGGGAAAGTCTGAATTTCCTGTCGCCTTTAAATCCGCTTTTATCAAGAGCCTCGCCGAAGGTGCTTGTATTGTCCAGAATAGACTTTGATTTCATCATATCCTCGTACTTAAACTTTGTCCGAATATCTTCGGGAAGATAATCATAGCAGACAATTCCGCTGCACATCATTGCAGGAGGATAAAGCGAGCCTTCCTCGTTTGTCCAGATCATTGCCGTAAGAGGGTGCTTGTGAGGAATATTCTGCTCGGCAACTGTTTCAAGAACCTCCATTGCGGACATAACGCCGAGTATTCCGTCATAGTTTCCGCCGTTTTTTACCGAGTCAACGTGAGACGCCATAACAATGCGTTTGGCAGCAGGGTCACTTCCCGGCAGCGTCGCATACATATTTGCAACGTCGTCCACTTCGATTACTGCGCCTATTCTCTCCATTCTCGCTTTAAACTCGTTTCTCGCCATAATAGCCTCGGGAGAAAGCGAATAGCGTGTAATACCGCCGTGTCCTGCGTCTCCGAATTTTGAGAACGTTTTGATTTTGTCCGCCATTCTTTCTTTAGAACAAGTGTACATAACGATCATCCTTTCATAAATCTGATTCAGGCTTTCTCGGCAGTCTGAAATTCGACTTTTTATACAGTGTCTGTTTAATTCTTCTTCGGTTTCCTTACGGAATATTGTTCGGGTACTCTCAGACAGTTTTCAAGCAGCTCTCTTACTTCATCGCTCTTGACGAAATACGGTATTTCCTCGTTTTCACTTCCCTCGAATACCATAAGGAAACGGTCGTCCCAATCCGTAACAGTGATTTTCACAATTATCGGCGTTCCGCCAAGCTTTGCGGAAATTTCCTTTTTGCCCCTGACATAACCGTAAATTATCCCGTCCCAGCCTACCTTAAACGAAAGCGATTTTGTAAACGGCGGCTTTGTGTGTATTTCAACGGGAATTTCCGAAACTCCGCCGCCTGCCTTTCGGTGTTCGGGAAGTATCGTCCTGAATTTGACCGGCGTTATAAATTCATCGAGCGTCACAAATTTTGCGTCATTATACTGATTTGACATTACAAATTCTCCTTAAGGAATTTCGCTGTCCGTGTCGCTTAAAACTTCGTCAAGCTTTACAAGCTCCTCTTTAAGCTGTTCGGGCGTTATGATAAGCGGCGGACAAATAAGGATCATATTCTCATGAGAATAGGTCATAAATCCCTTTGCTTTCAGCTTTCCGATTATCTTTCCCATTTTGCCTTCGGGGTCTTTCCCGAATGGCACAAACGGCTCTCGTGTTCCCTTGTCTTTTACAAGCTCAACTGCGGAGAAAAGTCCGATATAGCGCACATCGCCAACGCATTTATGCCGAATCTTAATTTCTTCAAGCAATTCTCCGAGAACTTTTCCCGATTTGTTTACATTTTCGAGGATATTGCTGTCCTCGTAGTATTTAAGACAGGCAACTCCTGCCGCACACGCAAGCGGATGACCGCTGTATGTAAGTCCGCACTGAAGGACGTTCTTGTCAAAATAAGCTGCAATATCACGGCTTACGGCAACTCCTCCGAGCTGAACATATCCGCAAGTCACGCCCTTTGCAAAGGACACTATGTCGGGCTTTACGCCGAAATGCTCGAATGCGAACATTTTTCCCGTGCGGCCAAATCCTGCCATTACTTCGTCGCAGATCATCATTATTCCAAACTCGTCGCAGAGCTTGCGGACTCCTGCAAGGTATCCGTCGGGAGGGATTATAACGCCGTTTGAGCCTGTAACAGTTTCAAGGACTATCGCCGCAATACTGTCAGCGCCCTCGTAAATTATCTGCTCTCTCAGGCGACGAAGATAAAATTTGGTACATTCCTTTTCGGTTTTAAACGGAAGATTGTCACGGTAGATATACGGGTCGAAAAACTTGACAAATCCCGGAACGCCCGGCTCTAACGGAAATCTTCTCGGCTCTCCCGTCAGGTTTCCTGCGCCGAATGTCGAGCCGTGATAGCTCCTGTAGCGTGAGAACACCTTTTTCCTGCCCGTATACATTCTCGCCATTTTTATGGCATTTTCATTTGCGTCAGCGCCGCCGTTGGTGAAAAATACCTTTGCCATATTGTCGGGCATAAGCTTTATTATCATCTCGGCAAGTTTTGAGCGGCTTTCACAGGCATAAGACGGACCGACAAAGCAGAACTTTTCCGCCTGCTCCTTTATTGCGTCAATTATCGGTTTACAGCCAAAGCCGACGTTCAGATTTACAAGCTGAGAGGACATATCCGTATAGGTTTTCCCGTCGTAGTCGGTGAAGTAAATTCCTTCTCCGCTTTTTATGGCGATAGGATTTATACCCTCCTGCCTGCTCCACGACTGAAGATTGAATTTCGTGTGGTTTTCCTTTATCTGTTCAGGGGTCATTTTCCTCATCCTTTCAAGAATTGTTGTTGTTTTCTGCGTCAAGCATCTCCTTGGCGCAAAAAGCAATCATCAAATTCATTTTTTCTTCTTCGGTAAATTCCGTTTTCAGGAACTCTCGTATGGCTTTAAGGCGGTGGTTTATCGTATTCCTGTGGACGTTTAATTTCTCGGCTGTTTCCATTACGGAGCAGTTGTTGTAAAGATAGCATTTCAAAAGCTCCGTTGCATTTTCGCCTGTTTTCCTGTCGTTGTCGATAAGCGCACCGAGCGTTGACTCTACAAAATCCGCCAGGATCGCCGAACTTCTCACGCCGAAAAGTACTTTGTAAACGCCTATCTCGCCATAACTCATACGCTCTTTTTCTTTAATTCTGGACAGTTTCATCGCTGCGACAGCCTCTTTATAGCCCGAGGAAATTCCCTCATAGCCGAGACCGGCGGACGATGTTCCTATGTGTATATCGGGCTTTTCGGAAAAACATTCACAAATTGCAGATTTCAGCTTTGCGGCAGATTCTTCTGTTTTGGCAGAATTTCTTTGTACGATTATCAGAAAATATTCCTGAACAAACATACAGCTTGCAAAACGTGTGTTTGCAAATACTCTCCTCACCGAAAACAGTATTCTCCGCCAGTCCTCCGCCGTGATATTTTTTCCGCACGGTTCAACTCCTACTGCCGTAACATAATATTCACCGATGTCGTGAAAACCTTTTCTTTCGAGGACAGGCGCATATTCGTTTCTTCTCTGAGGCTGAAAAATAAGATTTTTCATTGCGGCAGCAAGAGACGTTTCGCTTTCCTCGCTTGAAATTATCCTGTGGCAAAAGTCGTATGTAACGTCTATAAGCTTTACCTTCCACGGAAGAGTAAAGAGCGGAAAGGCATTCTGCTCGCAAAATCTTATCGTTTCCCTCGGTATGCTCTCGATGTACTGACCAAGGTTTACGACAAGTCCTGCCGCCTTGCTTTTATAAAGGTTCTCGACAAATTCCGTAAGCCATTCGGACCCTGAGTGTCCTATACCCGTGGTAAAAACAAGCTCGTTTCCGTTCATAAATTCGGGTATCTCGCTGTCCTCGACTATATGTACCCATCGCACGAACCCAGAAAGTCCCGCACGCCCTGCCACAAGCCGCATTTCATACACCTTGTCGGCGTTTTGTATCATCTGAGCAAGCGTAATTGCCATAATCTCACCGCCTTTCCGAAAACGGGCGTTTACATATTGTTAATATTGCTGCTTTTTGGGTGTTCTTTTTGAACGCCCTATTGCATTAACGGGACAGACAAGCCTGCACAGTCCGCATCCAACGCATTTGCCGTTCATTTTGGGCTTTCTGTTTTCATCAAGAACCAGCGCTTTGTGACCTCCGTCCGCACAGGAAATAACGCACCTGCCGCAGCCAAGACATTGTTCTCGGTTAAACACGGGAAATTCCGCAGTTTCTCGGTCAAGTTCATCGGCGCTTACGATATTTCTGCTCGCCAGACCTATGATTTCTTTAAGGCTTTTAAAGCCGTGTTCTGACAAAAAACGCCTTGTTCCGTCCAGCATATCCTCGATTATGCGATAGCCGTACTGCATAACCGCCGTTGTCATCTGAATATTTGAACAGCCCAGCGCAATAAATTCCAGTGCGTCCTGCCAATTTTCAATTCCGCCTATTCCCGAAAGGGGAACGCCGAAAAGTTCACGGCAGCCTGCAAGATCCGAAATAAACCTGAGCGCAACAGGCTTTACGGCTTTTCCCGAATATCCCGAAACAGCGCATTTTCCGCTTATCGACGGTTTTGCGCACATTTCGTCAAGGTCTATTCCCGTAAGGCATTTTATCGTGTTTATTGCGGCTATTCCGTCCGCTTTGGCGTTTACCGCAGCGATTGCCGGTATTGTCATATCGGTTATATTCGGCGTCATTTTCGCAAGTATCGGCAGCTTTGTGCCTCTCCTTACAGCATCGGTATATTTTTCCACAAGTTCGGGGTTTGTTCCTACATCGCTGCCCATTCCCTCGCCGACCATTTGCGGACAGGAGAAGTTGCATTCGATAATATCGGCTCCTGCGTCCTCCGACAGCTTTGCAAGCTGCGTCCATTCGTCCTCGTCGCTGCCCATAATCGAGGAAATAATGACCTTTTCGGGAAATTCTTTCTTCAGATTTTTTATTGCCGCAAGATTTTCAGCAAGCGGCTTGTCGGATATTTGCTCAAGATTTTTAAATCCCACAAATTGCGCTGTTTCCTTATTGATTGCGTCAAATCGGGGAGAAACCTCGTTCGGTATAACAAAACCTATCGTCTTGTAGACAATTCCGCCCCAGCCTGCTTTAAGCGCTCTCGCACACATCTCATAATCTCCTGCAACGCAGGACGACGACAGAAAAAACGGATTTTCGCATTTTACGCCGCAGAACTCAACCGAAAGATTGACGTTCTCATCGGTTTTTTTCGCCTTTTCGGCGCACTCTGCGGCACGCTTTATGCGTATTTTGCTTTCGGGAAGAACGCAGGCGTTTTCGCAGGCTCCTGCACAGCTTTTGCAGATATTTGCGTCTATAGATTCAGCCGCAGGGTTTTTAAATCTTACCGAGCGCAGTAATTTCGCAGGGTCAAGTCCGTTTGTGCAGGCGCTTGTACAAGGCGCATTCATACACAAAAGGCACCTGTCCGCCTCGCTTTGGAGAATGTATTTTTCGTACATAGCCGCTCCTTATTTTATCGGACGTTTTTCGCACTTTACAAATTTTCCCCAGCCTCGTTCTCCGACGAACTCGCCGTTGTCGAAAACGAGCTTTCCGCGCGAAAATGTCTTTATCGGATAACCGTGCATTTCAACGTTTTCCCAGATTGTGTGGTCACAGTCGGAATGCATATTCGACTGATGAACGGTAAATTTCTTATCGGGGTCGTAAACGACAATATCTGCGTCCTTTCCGACAGCTATTTCGCCCTTTTCGGTACAGCCGAAAATTCTCGCAGGATTTGTCGCACAAAGCTCGACGGCTTTTTCAAACGTTATTACCCCGTCGTTTGCTTTTCCGAGCATATACGGGTACATATTTTCAATTCCTGCGCAGCCGTTCGGTATCTTTCTGAAATCATCAAGTCCCCAGTCCTTTTCGCTCTGCATAAACGGACAGTGGTCGGTGGCTATCGTGTCAATATCGCCTCGTTTTATTGCGTCCCAGAGGGCGTCCTGACTTTCCTTGCCTTTCATCGGAGGAGAGCAGACAAAATTCCTGCCGTCGTCACGCTTATAAACGTCGCTTGTGAAATGAAGATACTGCGGACAGGTTTCGGCGTATATTTCATAGCCCTCGTCCTTTGCGGCGGTTACTGCGTCAACGCCCTGCTTGTTTGCAAGATGAACGATATAAAGCGCAGCCCCTGCCGCTTTCGCAAGGTTTATCGCTCTTACGTCGGCTTCTCCTTCCACAAATTCGGGACGGCTCATATAGTGATACCAAGCGCTTGTTTTGCCCTCGGAGATATATTTTTCCGTGAGGGTGTTTACAAGCTCGTTGTTTTCTGCATGAACAGCGATAAGCGCACCGAACTCCCGTGATTTTCTCAGCAGCTCGAAGAATACCCCGTCCTTAACTCCGAAATCATAGACCATAAACACCTTGTAGGAAGTAATTCCCAAATCGCAGGCGTCTTTTATAGAATTAAGCAGATCTCCGTGAATATCCTTTACGCCAATATGAAAAGAGTAATCGACCGCTGCATTCGGAGCACAAAGAGCGTCTCTTCTCTTAAATGTATCGGGCATAGGCTCGTTAAAGTCCTGAAGAGCGAAGTCGAAAACAGTTGTTGTACCGCCGCAGGCTGCCGCTCTTGTTCCTGCAAAATAGTCGTCCGAGGAGATCGTTCCGCCAAACGGCATAGCAAGGTGCGTGTGTGCGTCAATAGCTCCCGGAAGAACCATCATTCCCTCAGCGTCGCACACCTTTGCGTTGCTGTCGGAAAGCGAGGACGCTATAGCGGTTATTTTTCCGTCCGAAATTCCCACATCGGCTTTAAATTTTCCCGTCGCTGTAACGACTGTTCCGTTTTTGATTATTAGCTCCATAATAAAACCTCCAATTTCCTGCAAACGCCGCACGATGATTCCTCACCGTGCGTGTCTGCAAATCCTATGAGGAAAACTCAATGACAAATTTATTGCTTTTTATACAAATCTTTTTTGTATACAAGTACAAGTCCCGAGCGCTGATAAACCTGTGCCACTTCAAGCAGCTCCATTCCTCCTGCGTTTGCGCTGATAAGGTTGGATACCCACGTTACGCCGAAATCGACTGTACCGTTGTAAACAGCGGTTGTTTCGGAAATATCTCCGCCTCCGGGGATTATCTCAACGTCAAGTCCTGCTTCTTCGTAATATCCCTTTGCCGCTGCGACATAATATCCCATAAACTGAGCCTGCGGCAGCCATTTAAGCTGGATTTTTACGGACGTCTTTTCGGGAGCGCCGTCTGTTGCCGGGTCGTATGTAAGATAATCCTTCGAGCGTATATCATCAAGCGTAATAGTGCCGAGTTTGGTCTTTGCCGCCTCGTCCTCAAGCGGTACATAATGCTTTGCGAGGTCGAGCGTCTGCTGCATTGCGTCGTCGTCAAACTGTCCGACATTTTCCGCTGAAACGGTGTTGCCCTTGGTATCGGTCGTCACAAGCTTTGCAACTTCCTTTGCCATATAAGCCTGGTGGTCGGCGGAAACGGAAGAGCCTGCCTCAAACACTATTTCTGCCGCTTCTTCGGGATTTTCACACGCATAAGCCCAGCCCTTCATTGACGCTGAAACAAAAGCCTTTACCGTGTTCGGATTAGCTTCGGCAAACGCCTTTGAGCAGAACAGATTATCCTCCAGCATAGCGACGCCTTCGTCGTTCATATCTATAATTCCGACAGTGTCGGCGTAGTTATAGCCGCCGTCATAGTTGTTTTGGACAAGTCCCAGCTCATTATAGGTCATCGCCGAGGCAAGAGTTACCGCATCGGAATCAAACTGATCCATCGTGAAATCCTGTGTTATGTAGGTTATGGGAAGTCCGTATTTTGTAAGCAGAGCCTGAATTTCATACTCGTTTCCAAGTCCCCAGTTACCTACCTTTCCTTCAGCTGCTGCGCTTTTGATAATTTCCTCTGCGGACATAAGCTCTTCCGAAACCGAATTATCGGAAACCGAACTTTCGGTGCTGACCGAGCTGACAGAGCTGTCTGATCCGCTTGTGGAAGTGTTTGAGCTGCTGCCCGTATCAGAGCAAGCGGTGAGCTGCATCGTGACGATAAACGCCATAATTCCTGTCAAAATCTTTTTTGTGTTTTTCATTTTTAGTCTTCCTTTCAGTTGTTATATTTTTTTCGGACTAAACGTCCGTTTCTGACGGTTATGTTCTGCGCCTGTTTTTAAGAACAATTCGCTCGACAATCGTAAGCAGTACAAACATCGCTATTCCTATAAGGCAGGCGACAGCGATATACGCCCACGCTGTTGGGTATTGTCCTTTTACAATATTTTCTCGGATTTGCCTGCCCACGCCAACGGTATCCTCTGCGAAATATTCGGCTACAAGTGCGCCGATAACAGACGACGGAACGCTTACTCTCAAAGCCGTAAATACATACGGCAGCGAGTTCGGCAGTCTAAGCTTTGCAAAAACAACGATTTTCGGCGCCGCATAGCTTTTCATAAGGTCTTCGGAAAACGGTTTAAGCTCTGTAAGCCCTCTGTATGCGTTTACGCTCATTGAGGCTGTGCAGAAGATAGTCACAACTATTATTTTTGCGGCGGTACTGCGAATGTCCACCTCGCCGCTCATATCTCTTGTCCAGTTATTTACAACGGGAGCAAGAGCAACTATAGGAATTGCATTGAATGCCGACACAAGCGCCAGACCACCTGCGCCCCATTTTCTGAAAACCGCAGCGACCACTGCGATAAGATAGCCGAGTATCGACCCTGCCAAAAGTCCGCCGACAGCCACTTTAAGCGTGATTTTCGTGTGTTCGGCAATGGACTGTGAGTTTGCGCCGATTATCTCTCCTATTCTTGAGGGCAGCGGCAAAGTCACCGTGTCCGCACCGATTATGCGGTGAAGTATTTCCGTTTGCCAGAGAATGTATATCATCGTTCCGAATGCTAACGGCAAAACAAAGCTCGACACAAGCGATAATATTCTTTTCGTTTTCATTTTTTTGCCTCCTCAATCGGCTTTTTTCGTACGCTTGTACGGACAGATAAGCTTTTCAATAAGTCCCATTACCTGATAGCTTAAAATGCCGATTATCGCACTTATAAGCACAATATCCCAGAAAACAAGCCTTGTCATACCGCCTTTAAGCGACTGCGAAAGCATACATCCCAGACCGTTTCCGCCTTGAAGAGTATCTACGAGGATCGAGGCGGTTATCGCCATAGGCGCCGAGATTTTAAGCCCCGTAAAGAAATACGGAATACAAGAGGGAATAAGCGTCTTTGTGTAAAGCTGAAACCGACTTGACGCATAAGAGTACATAAGCTCGCATTTTTCTTGTTCCACGGCTTTAAATCCTGCGAGAGTATTTGCCGAAACGGGATAAAACGTAAGTATCGCCGCTATAACGATACGGGATGTGTTTATGTCGCCCGTTATTGAAAGGATTATCGGCGCCATTCCGAGAATAGGTATCATCTGAATAAGCATAAGATACGGAAAAGCGATTTTTTCGACTATCCTTGACAGGTTCATCAAAAGCGCCAGGAGATAACCCAAAACCGTTCCTATCGCAAAGCCTATTGCCGCTCTTAAAAGCGTTTCCTGACAGGCAGTCCCTATAAGCTCCGCCATCGTCATTTTTCCCGAAACTTTTTTATCGCTGAAAAAAGCCTCTATGATCTGCCAAAGATGCGGAAGGACATTTACGGGTGTGCGCTTGGTAGCTGCAACTATAAACGCAAAAATCTCCCATATTACGGCAATCCCCAGAACCCATACAAATACTATAAATTTTTGTGAGGAAAAGAATTTCTTTATTTTCACACGCTATACCCCCTCGAAACTGCTGCGGACTTTAGCGACAAGTGCGGTAAATTCGGGCGTACTTTTAAGCTGCGCTGTTCTCGGGCGAGGCAGGTCAATGTCAACGACCGCCGAAAGCCGTCCCGGGTGCGGCGAAAGCACACAGACCCTGTCCGAAAGATATACCGCCTCGGAAATGTTGTGCGTTACGAAAACAACGGTTTTGTTCGTCTTGCGCCATATTCTCAGCAAATCGTCGTGGAGTTTCTCACGGGTAAATTCATCAAGTGCGGAAAACGGTTCGTCCATAAGCAGAATTTCGGGTCTGATTGCAAGCGCTCTTGCAATTCCCACACGCTGCTGCATACCGCCCGAAAGCTGCCCCGGAAAGTGATTTGCAAAGTCTGACAATCCCACAAGTTCAAGCATTTTGTCCGCACGGTCAATCCGTTCTTCTTTTGGAACGTGCATTATTTCAAGCGGCAGCATAACGTTTTTTCTGACCGTCCGCCAATCGTAAAGCACTGCGCTCTGAAAAACTATGCCGTAGCGCTGTTTAAGGCGTGCCTGTCGGGGAGTTTCTCCGCCGACCGAGATATTTCCCTGCGTTGGCGTAAGCAAATCGGCAATAATTCTCAAAAGCGTTGTTTTTCCGCAGCCCGACGGACCTAAAAGCGAAATAAACTCGCCTTTTCTTATGTCAAGCGTCACGCTTGTAAGCGCAGTCACATCACGCCCGTCGTTTGTCTTATAGGTCATACCTATATTGTCAAGCATTATCTCTGTTCTTTCGTCCATTTCTACACTTCCTTTTCGGGATAATAAAAAAGCAGACAACCCCTTTGACGCCATTGTCTGCTTTTTGAATTTTTATTTATCTCGTCTTGCATTTTCTTTACGAATTTATTATAGCAAAATTGCCTCGTCGTGTCAACGAGGAAACTTAAAATCAGCAACAATTTGTGAATTTTCAACAGATGTTTTGACCGTTTTACTCGAAAATCCACGAATTATATAATTTTAAAAGGCGGCTCAAGCACACTTTTCAGCCTAAAGTATTCGATACGTTGTGCTAAAGCACAATGGCATTTTGCAAGTTTGTGCATTTAAAAATTCAATTTTGACATTTTAAATCACAAATAATTTTCGATAATACGTGCTGATATAAAAAAATCGGCTGTCAGGCAGCTTGAAATTGACCTGACAGTCGTTAAATCTTTCATCTTCGCCGTTTTCTGCGGAGATTTTTTAAAATTATATGTTGGGCAGAACGTATTTTGCCTTGTAGTCGTTAAATTCGTCCATAAAGTCCGACTTGTCGAGCCTTTTAAGCTCATTGATGTACTCGTGAGTATCGAGATTGTTCTCGCGTATCTGTATAAGACAAACCGCAATATTTGAACAGTGATCGGAAACTCTCTCGAAATTCGTGAGTAAATCCTGGAGAATAAATCCAAGCTCGATCGTGCAAATGCCCGAACGCAGACGCTCTATGTGGCGGTTTTTAAGTTCGGCACGAAGTGTGTCGATAACGTCCTCCAACGGCTCTACCTCTTTTGCAAGAGTGACGTTTGCCGTCAGGAAAGCCTTTATCGACATATCGAGGATTTCTCTCAAAGCGCTTGTAATAACGCTGATTTCCTTTTCGGCTGCCTCTGAGAAACGAATTTTCTTAGAGTGCATTTCCTCCGCTGCCTCTTTGATGTTTACGGCGTGGTCGGAAATTCTTTCCAAATCTCCTATCGTATGAAGAAGATTTGAAACCACCTGGCTGTCGCCCACCGACAGATCCTTCGAGGCTACCTGCAAAATATACGAACCGATTTTATCCTCGTAAATATCGATTGTGTTTTCGTTATCAACGATTTCCTGTGCAATTTTCGGGTCATAATCTTCGATTATATCAAGTGACATAAGCAGGGTTTTCTGCGTAAGTATCGCCATTTTGTACGCAACATTTTTGCACTGCTCTATCGCAACCGAAGGGGTGTTGAGAAAACGCTTGTCCAGCACGGGAATATCGTGAGAGTCGCCTTCTTTATCACGTATCGTAAGGCAGGCGAGTTTTTCAAGCTGTTTAGTAAACGGCAGGAACAATGCTGTCACAAGAACGTTGAAACAGGTATGGATAGTTGCAATTCCCACGGAATTAAGCTGTTCTTCCATAAACGGCAAATCTATCATCGCATTTATCAGGTAAAACAGACCCAAGAAAACCAGCGTTCCTATAACGTTAAAATAAAGGTGAACGATAGCAACTCGTTTTGCCGATTTATTTGCGCCTATCGACGAAATAAGCGCCGTTACGCAGGAACCGATATTCTGTCCGAGAATAATCGGAAGAGCGATAGAATAGGTTATCGTGCCTGTTTTGTTGGAAATCGACTGCAAAATACCGATAGAAACGGACGACGACTGAAGAACGGCAGTCAGAAGAGCTCCTGCGAGCACGCCGAGTATCGGGTTTGAAAACATTGTCATAAACCTTGTGAACTGCTCGTTGTCTTTCAGACTTTCTGCCGCCGAGGACATCATATCCATACCGAACATCAAAAGCGAAAATCCGACCATAATCGTTCCGACTGTCCGCTTTTTATCGGATTTTGTAAACATCAGGAAGATAATACCGACAATTGCAATCAAAGCGGTAAATGTTTTTACGCTGAAAAACTGAGTTATCAGTCCGCCTTCTCCGCTTACAGACGAAAGGCTTACAAGCCATGCGGTAGCGGTCGTACCGATATTTGCGCCCATAATTACGCCGACGACCTGCGATAATTTCATCAATCCCGAGTTTACAAATCCTACCATCATAACGGTAGTCGCTGCGGACGACTGAATAAGCGCCGTTACAAGAGCGCCCAGTCCGACGCCTTTTATCGGATTTGAAGTCATTTTTTCAAGCAGAGTCTCTATTTTTCCTCCTGCCAGCTTTTCAAGCGCACCGCTCAGCGTATGCATACCGAACATAAACACTGCCAGTCCGCTTATCATCATAAGTATATCCTGAAAGCTCATATAATTTAAACTCCCGAATTTTCATAGTCTGCCTTTTCTTTCACTTCCATACATATATTATACAGGATTTTTTTTGAAATGTATAGGGGTTTTACATAATTTTCATTTAATTTTTACATTATAAATTATCGGCAGATACTAAATGTATTTTTTACAAAAAAATTCAAAATTATTGTTGATTTTTAATAAAAATGAGCTGAAAAGTATATTTTTTTTGTGAAAATTATCGACAATTCGTACTGAAAATGTTATAATAAATTATAGGGAGTTTGTTATACGCCGACACATCGAAGGTCAAGCCACGCCCCCACAGGGAAATGCCCGACTTCCGACAGAAACGGTACAAGATTGGGAAAGAAGGTGCTTTTATGAATAAGATAATAACGATTTCAAGACAGTATGCAAGCGGAGGACGTGAAATCGGCAAAAAGCTCGCCGAAAAAATCGGCGCAGAGTTTTACGACAACAAGCTGCTTGAAGAGGCGGCAAAGGGCAGCGGCATTCATCAGAGCCATTTTGAGGAAAATGACGAAAAGCGCTCCAACAGCCTTTTGTATTTCCTTTCCACGACTTACGGACAAGGCGGAGTGCCCTTCGACGATACGCTTTTCTTTGCCACGATGAACGCTATACAGAAAATCGCCTCGGAGCAGTCCTGCGTTATAATCGGACGCTGTGCAGATTATGCTTTGAGGGATTTCAGCAATGTTGTGAATATTTTCATCACTGCGCCTATGGAACAGCGTGTAAAGAGAGCCGAAGAGATTTACGGCGTTGAAAGCAAGCATATTGACGATTACATCAAACGCATTGATAAGCAGAGAAACTCCTATTACAACTATTACACCGACAGGCAGTGGGGCAAGCCGCAGAATTATCATCTCTGCATTGACAGTTCGGCTTTGGGAATTGACAAAACGGTATCGCTTATCGAAAAATTCGTGCAGGATTATTATGCAAATAAGTAAATTTGCGGCTTAATGACAGTTTTTGGCATTATAAAATCGGGGGAAAGTCTTAAATTTCCCCCGATTTTGCTTTGTTTTCAGTCAATTTCTCTTAATGTGCGGTAGATTTGCTGCATTTTCAGGTCGGTCTGTGCAATCGTTTCGGCACATTCTTTCAGTTGTTCGGCAAGATCTGCGGAAACCTCCGTGTCGGTCTTGTATTTCAGCTCGTGTTCAAGGCTTGCCCAAAAATCCATAGCAATAGTCCTTATCTGCACCTCAACGTTTACAAGCTCCTTCTTCTCGGAGAGGTAAACCGGGGTCTCAATAACCAGATGAAGACTGCGGTAACCGTTCGGCTTAGGATTTGTAATATAGTCCTTGCGCCTTATGAGAGTAACGTCGTCCTGCGAGGTCAGCAGATCTGCGACCTGATAAATGTCCTCTATGTAGTTGCAGATGACACGGACTCCCGCAATATCGAACAAATTCTCTCGAACCGACTCGACCGTAAACGGTATGCCTTTACTGCATATCTTTTTGTAAATACTCTGAGGAGATTTAAGTCTGTCCTCAATGTGATGAATAGGATTATACGAATATTTTGTGCTGAATTCGCTGTCAAGTATCTCCAGCTTTGTCTTGACCTCTCGTATAGCCGAACCGTAAAGGTGCTCAAGCTCGATAAACTTAAACATCTGGTCCATAACCTGCTGCTGGGTATTATCCGATAAAAGCTGTCTTACGGGAGCTAATTCGGTAGAGGTCGACCGTGGTTTCTTTTTTAACTTCATTTGCATATATGTAACATCTGCCTTTCACCGCTGAATAAATTTATTATACTTTGGGAAAAAATAATTTGTGTTAAAATCAGGTGAATAATGGGTGAAAGTTACGTTGAAACGTCATCCTTCATTCCGCTGAGGAGCTTTTCAATGTCGTCCTGCGACATCTTGCCGCCCGTGCTTTCAACAGGCGCAGGTTCGGGCGCAGGCTCTGCGGCATTGGACGCTAAAAGCTTTTCAATGTCGTCCTGTGACATTTTACCGCCCGTGCTCTCAACGGGCGCAGGCTCTGGCGCAGGCTCTGGCGCAGGCTCTGCGGCATTGGACGCTAAAAGCTTTTCAATGTCGTCCTGCGACATTTTGCCGCCCGTGCTTTCAACGGGTGCAGGCTCTGTCGCAGGTTCTGCGGCATTAGACGCCAAGAGCTTTTCAATATCGTCCTGCGACATTTTGCCGCCCGTGCTCTCAGCAGGAGCAGGAGCAGGCTCTGCGGCATTAGACGCCAAAAGCTTTTCAATGTCGTCCTGCGACATTTTGCCGCCCGTGCTCTCAACGGGCGCAGGTTCGGGCGCAGGCTCTGCGGCATTAGACGCCAAGAGCTTTTCAATATCGTCCTGCGACATTTTGCCGCCCGTGCTCTCAACGGGCGCAGGCTCTGGCGCAGGCTCTGCGGCATTAGACGCCAAGAGCTTTTCAATATCGTCCTGCGACATTTTGCCGCCCGTGCTTTCAACGGGCGCAGGTTCGGGCGCAGGCTCTGCGGCATTAGACGCCAAGAGCTTTTCAATGTCGTCCTGTGACATTTTGCCGCCCGTGCTTTCGGGAGCAGGCTCGTTGGACATCTCCAACATATTTTCAATCTCGCTGCTGGAAAGTTCCTCAAATTTCGCTGCATCGGCAAGTCCCGATTTAGCCAGCAAATCTTCAATTTCATCAGCGGACAGAGTGTTGCTTTTAAGCGGCTCTTCGGCAGAATAAGCGCTGTTTTCACCGTATTCCTCCAGCTTTGCGGAAAAGTCCATCTTATGCTGGTTCAAAATCTCGCCAATATCACTGTTTACAGGGACGTTTGCCGTTTGAGCGGAAACATTTGCGCCGGCGGCAGTTTCCTGCGGCGAATAATAATTTACCGTAGGAGCAGGCGAGGAAAAAATCTCGTTAAATTTGTCAAGAGCCGACTCATAATCGCAGTTATCGCCGTCAAATTTCAGCCAGTATTTGTCATAAGGCGTTATTCCGCGGGTTTTTCTCAATATTTCATACACGTTGTACTTCTCTATTCCGAGAAGTGACAGCTCGCTCTGCGTAAATGGCGTCCTGTCCTGAAAAACACGGCTCGACAGGAAAAAATATATGTCGGTTATGGATAACTGTCTGTTAAGCGGCGTCAGCATTTCTTCCTTGTGTTTTGTGAGAATATTTACGATCACCTTTTCTTCGCTTGTTATCTCGTATTCGGCAACCGCACAGTTCTCCTTATACAGACCGTATTTTATCGGCAGAGGTATATCAAACGAGTGATTATCCACCAATCTGTACCTGTTCCACTTCAAAACATTTCCCATAGCTTTTCCTCCGAAAAACAAAATATTCCGATACAGTTTTGTTTTTTATTGAAAAATAAAACGCCGTTGGCATTTTTATAAAAGTCCACTTTAATTATATCACTTTTTTTCTTTTTATTCAAGAGGTGTATTTTGAGTTTTTTCTAAAAATGTCAATGTAATGTTCACAAAACGTTTTTTTGGTTTTTGTGAATAATTCATAAAAATTAAAAAAAGCGTCAAAGATTTTTATATTACTGTTTACATACAAAAAAATTTGTGGTATAATGACTATAAGCCTCTATTGCGAAATCCTGCGCTTTTTGGGGGATTTTCGTGAAATACATAACGGAAATGGGGAGAATTTGAATGAAGATCAAAAGAGTACTTATGATTGCGGCTATGCTCTTCGCTATCATACCGATGGTGATTTTTGCCGTTGTCAGCGGTATTAATCTCGGCTCAAGCGGCGATAAGGATTTTGCTACTATCGTTACATCTGTGGCAAAAAATCAGGCTTTTCCGCTGAGGGCACTGGCAAGCACTGCTGCGTCCGATGTAAGTTTCCTTGCAAATTGTGAATCAATTAAGGGTGCGTCGATTTCGGGCTCGTCAAATGGGGAGGCAGACGCTCTGCTCAGAAATATCAATGAAGAAAACGCTCTCATAGTAGGCGCAAGACTTGTGGATAATAACGGTCTCATTATTGCGGGCACGGATTCGGGCAAACAGCTTGAAAACGCCCCCGATTATCAGAAATTTAAAGACGACGTGCTTTATTTCGATGATGTTTCGGGCAAGACCAATACTAATTCCACGATGATTGTCAGAAAAGGTATGGGTCAGTGTTTCCTTCTTATTTCTTACGATATTGCAGCTGTTGACTCAATTCTTTCGAGAATGTGCATAAATGCAAAGTTTTATGAACAAGGAAGTGTTATGATCGTTGACTCCAGAGGAAACTGGAGCACCGGCAAGGGCTATAACAACAGTTCCCTGCTGAATTCGGATATTTCCCGTGAGATTTCGGGACTTTCGGGCGGCGCTGTTTCGGGAATATTTACGTTCACAGGTACGGACAATGCCGAAAATACCGCTGCTGCCGTTAAGGCAGAGGGCGAGGGCGGTCTTGCGGCTGTTGCATACTGTCCTTCGATAAGGTCGGTGCAGTATTCCCGTGATGCGTCTGCCACAATCATAATCCTTGCTATCGTTCTTTCGGTTTTGAGCATTGTTGCGGCTGCTGTTGTTTCAAATGCTCTTACCGCTCCTCTTAAAAAGATCGAAAAAACGCTTGAAACTATCCGTAACGGCGACCACGAGGCACGTATCAGCAATATGACGAACAACGAATACGGTCAGCTTTCAAGAGCTTTCAATAACCTGGTAGACGACATCGTTGTCAGCGAGGACAGATACAGAAACATCAGCGAGATGTCCGACAATATAATTTTCGAGTGGAATTTCAAGACCAACGAGGTCGTGTTCTCCAACAACTTCAATAAAAAGTTCAGCTATCGTGCTTCCTCAAACCATTTCGGCGACAGCTTCCTTCTCAAGGCAAAAATTCACCCCGATGATGCCGAAAAATACAGAACAGACCTTGACCAGCTTGAAAAGGGCAAGGATTTTGAGAGAAACGAGTATCGTATCAAAAACATCTATGGCGACTTTATTTGGGTTCTTATGAGAACCGCTACACTGAAAGACAATGACGGCAAGCCGGTAAAGGTAGTCGGCGTTATGGTCGATATCGACCGCGGAAAGAAGTCCGAGCAGCAGCTTACCGAGCGTGCAAGCTATGACGCTCTTACCGAGCTTTATAACCGTGAAACGATTGAAAGTCAGATCGACAACGAGATTTCGCTGTCCGAAATGCGTAAATCTGAAATGGCTGTCTTGTTTATCGACGTAGACGATTTCAAGCACTACAACGATAATTACAGCCACGCAACAGGCGACCAGGTGCTTAAATTCCTTGCAAAAACGATAAAATCTGAGGTTGAGGGCATAGGTTTTGCAGGAAGATACGGCGGCGACGAGTTTATCGTTATGCTGAGAAACGCCGAGGACAACGACCCTGCGGCTCTTGCACAGAGGATAATCGCAAAGCTCAACGAGGGCTTTGACGCAGACATCGGCGAAAGACTTACCGTCAGCGTTTCGATAGGTATCGCTCTCATCAAGGACGATTACAATACCCGTGTTGAGTATCTTATCGGTAAAGCGGACGACGCTATGTACTCCGTTAAGAAGAGCGGCAAGTCCAACTATGCGTTCATTAATTAAAAGTACAAAAATTCACAGATCCCCCGTTTTCGGGGGATTTTTGTTTAATTCTCACAAAAAAATTTTCTGCGACCGTCAAAGTTTGTCGAAAAACCGCCTTGATATATATATATATATATATAGTATAATGGGATTTGTGGGTTTTCCACAAATTTTTTGAAAGGAATTTTGACAAATGAAAAAGACAAAATTTATGGCTGCTGCGCTGGCGGCAGTTCTGGCAGTAAGTCTTTGTGGTTGTAATGGTGAAAATAAAGAAACAAGCGGCGTACAGAGCGAAAGCAGTTCGTCAAGTTCGAGCAGCTCATCAAG
>CANQKW010000002.1 GCA_947624555.1 uncultured Clostridia bacterium | reverse complement strand
GACGAACCGATAAGAAAATACAGCGGTGTTTTGCTGTCGCCGAGAGCCGTAAAAATTCCCGTACAGATATTGTACACGAACAGAAAAACCAGTCCGAGAACGTAAATATTAAGATAAGTTTTGGAATCGGAGAAAATCAGCTTATCTGTTCCAAGTAAATTTAAAAACAGTCCGCTTGTGAAAATACCGACAACCGTCAGCAGCGCCGCCAGGGAAAATGTAGAAATTATCGACGTATAAACCGCCGTTTTCATTCCCTTGTAATCCTTTGCGCCAAAAAGCGTCGAGATGACTACCGAACAGCCTATGTTCATTCCCGTGCCAATTGACAAGAAAATCATCGTGATAGGATAAGACGCACCTATCGCGGCAAGAGCGTCGTTGTTTATAAATCTTCCCGCAATTATGCTGTCGGAGATGTTATACATCTGCTGGAAAACAACGCTTATCAGCAGAGGTATCGAAAATTTTATCAATATGGGCGTAACTGCGCCGCAGGTCATATCCTTAACCATTGTTCTTAACTTTCCATGTTATTTCTTTAATTTTGCCTCGGCTTTCAGACGAAGATCACGTTCAAGAATTGTCTTTCTCAGTCTTATGTTCTTGGGCGTTACTTCTACAAGCTCATCGTCCTGAATAAATTCAAGGCTCTCCTCAAGGCTCATCTGCTTGCACGGAATAAGGCGCAAAGCGTCATCAGAACCCGAAGCCCGTGTATTTGTAAGGTGCTTTTTCTTGCAGACATTTACAACTATATCGCCTGCTTTGGGAGAAACGCCGACTATCATTCCCTCGTAAACGGGAACTCCCGCAGGAATAAAGAGCGTACCTCTTTCCTGTGCGTTGAAAAGTCCGTAGGTCACCGCAGTGCCTGTTTCCCACGCTACAAGAGAGCCTACGGTTCTTCTAGGAATATCTCCGTAATAAGGCTTATAGCTGTCAAAAACAGCGTTCATAACGCCCTCGCCCTTTGTATCGGTCATAAACTCACTTCTATAGCCGAAAAGTCCTCTTGAAGGAATGAGGTATTCAAGTCTGGTGCGGCTGCCGACAGGGTGCATTTCAAGCATTTCGCCCTTGCGCTGTCCCATTTTTTCCATAACAGCGCCGACTGCTGTTTCGGGAACGTCGATAACAAGGCGCTCAACAGGCTCACATTTTACGCCGTCTATCTCTTTATAAAGAACACGGGGAGTGCTTACAGAAAGCTCATAGCCTTCTCTTCTCATTGTTTCGATAAGTATTGAAAGGTGCATTTCGCCTCGTCCGGCAACGTTAAATGCGTCGGTGGAGTCGCTGTCCGAAACTCTCAAAGATACATCTTTAAGAGTTTCACGCATCAATCTTTCTCTTATCTGACGGGAAGTAACAAATTTTCCCTCACGTCCTGCAAAGGGAGAAGTATTTACAGAAAATGTCATTTCAACGGTAGGTTCACTGATTTTAACGAACGGTAATGCCTCAGGAGCGTTCACCGAAGTGATGGTCTGACCTATCGTAACGCCCTCTATTCCCGAAAATGCGATAATATCGCCGACAGTTGCGCTTTCAACGGGCACTTTGTTAAGCCCCTCGAACTGATTAAGCGAAACGATTTTTGCCTTAAAGGGAGCTGTTCTGTTGTGATAATCGCAGACCATAACCTCCTGATTTTGCCTGATAACGCCTCGTTCAACTCTTCCTACTGCAATTCTTCCGACATAATCGTTATAGTCGATTGATGACACAAGCACCTGCAATTCTCCCGTTTCGTCGCCTTCGGGGGCAGGAATATGCTCGATTATTTTCTCAAAAAGCGGCTTAAAATCCGTTCCCATTTCATCGGGATTGTAAGACGAACAGCCTAATCTTCCCGAACAGAAAACCACGGGACTGTCAAGCTGTTCTTCGGTGGCATCAAGGTCGAGCAAAAGCTCCAGCACCTCATCTACGACCTCGTGATTGCGTGCGTCGGGACGGTCTGTTTTATTTACAACAACAATAATTTTATGTCCCAGTTCAAGCGCTTTCTGCAAAACGAAACGGGTCTGCGGCATAGTTCCCTCAAAGCTGTCCACGAGCAGCAAAACTCCGTTTACCATTTTGAGAATACGTTCTACTTCTCCCGAAAAATCGGCGTGTCCGGGAGTATCGACAATATTTATCTTTACACCGTTATACATACAGGACGTATTTTTTGCAAGAATTGTAATTCCTCTTTCTCGCTCAAGGTCGTTGTTATCCATAACTCTGTCGTTTACGACCTGATTTTCACGGAATGCGCCGCCCTGTTTCAGCATTTCGTCAACCAGCGTTGTCTTGCCGTGGTCGACGTGCGCTATTATCGCAATATTCCTTAAATCTTCTCTTTTCAATTTTTTTCACTTTCCTTTGTTCAGAATTGATTTAAATTACTTTTCAATTAACCATATCATTATACAACTTTTTACGTTTCGGTTCAATAACCTTGTCAAAAAAACGTGGTTTTGATTGTTTTTAGACAAATCGAGAAATGCATTTTGTGCAATTTTACCAATCAAGCCGCAATATTTTCATCATTTTCCGCAGTAACCTTTAACGAAACCCCGTCGCTTACTATAACGATATTGCCGTCCCTTGAAGTCATATAAAATTCCTCACAGCCGACATCTTCAAGCCGCTCTATGACTTCACTTCTCGGGTGACCGTAGTAATTTATTTCGGCGACCTCAAAAACCGCTGTCTTAGGTCTGACTTTTTCGAGAAAAGCCTTGCTGCTTGAACCTGCGCTGCCGTGATGAGCCACTTTAAGTACATCTGCGCTTATATCAATGCCGCTGTCAAGAATATCAAGCTCCGCCAGGCTTTCGGTATCTCCCGTGAAAAGAAAGCTGTTTTCTCCGTGGATAAAACGTGCTGTAATTGAGATGTTGTTTAAGTCCTCATATCCGTTATAAATCGGTGCGAGGATTTCAAGAGAAGTGCTTTCATCGAGAACGTATTTTGTTCCTGCCCGGGCATATTTTATTTCGGTGTTGGTTTTCTTCGCCGAGCTTATCATTTTCTCGTAGAAAACTGTTTCGGGAATAACATTTTCGGGCAGTTCGGGAATAAGAAGAGTACCCGTGTCAAAACTCTGCAAAATTCTATACATTCCGCCGATGTGGTCGGAATGAGGGTGAGTTGCAATTATCAGATCAAGCTTTTTTACTCCCGAATAATTCAAAAATCCGATAACCTCGTCTGATTTTTCTTCTTCGCCGCAGTCAATCAGAATATTGTAATTTTTCGTGCAAATTACCTCGCAGTCGCCTTGTCCGACATCTATAAAATATACCGCAGCCTCATTGTCAAGCGGTTTTATATACGGTTTGCCGCCTCCTCCGAAAAAATGAACGATGTCCGCAGAAGTCGGGATAAAATCAATCTTTAAATAATTCTCGTTTATGAACAGAAACAACGCTGTTGTAAGAATTAACAACAGCAGCGATGAAAAAATTATTTTGATGACATTTTTAACGCCGCTTTGCTTTTTTCGGAAGATTTTTGCTGTTTTTATTCTCGACATTTCCTTTCCTTTCATTTCCGAAATTTCTTTCGGGAGATTTTGACGGTGCTATAAGGCAGTCTTTTCCAAATCCTATCAAATCACGCCGCTTTGCAATTGTAAGCGCTTTTTCAACGAGGGTGCGGTTCTTAGGCATAAAATACTGCAAAAGCGCACGCTGCATTGCTTTTTCCTCGGTCGTTCTCGGTACATAAACAGGCTCCATAGTGTAGGGATTTATCCCCGTATAAAACATTGCCGTTGAAATCGTACCGGGTGTGGGGTAAAAATCCTGAACCTGTTCGGGACGAATATTATGCTTTTTCTCGAATAATGCAAGCTCTATTGCCTCGTTAAGCGTACAGCCGGGGTGAGATGACATCAGATACGGCACAAGATACTGCTCTTTTTGGCATTTTTTTGTAGAGGCATAAAATCGTTTCTCAAACTCCTCGTAAACCTCGATATGCGGTTTTCCCATTAAATCGAGGACCTTATTAGAGGCGTGTTCGGGGGCAACTTTAAGCTGACCGCTGACGTGAAACTCTACAAGCTCGTCGAGGAATTTTCCGTTCTTTTCCAGCAGCATATAGTCAAAGCGTATTCCCGAACGGATAAACACCTTTTTTACCTTTTTTATGGAGCGCAGCCGACGCAAAAGCGAAATATAATCCGAATGGTCGGCGTTTATGTTTTTACAGGGAGTCGGAGCTAAACATTTTCTGCCCTTGCAAAGTCCCTGTTCCTCCTGCTTTTCGCAGGACGGATGGCGGAAATTTGCCGTAGGTCCGCCGACGTCGTGGATATATCCCTTAAAATTCGGCTTTTCCGAAAGCATTACAGCCTCGTTATACACGGAATTTTCACTTCTTGTCTGGACCCTTCTTCCCTGATGAAGAGCTATTGAACAGAAATTGCAAAAACCAAAACAGCCTCTGTTATGAGTTATGGAAAACTCGACTTCCTGTATGGCAGGTACGCCGCCGTCCTTTTCATACATCGGGTGATATGCTCTCATATAAGGCAATTCATAAGCATAGTCAAATTCCTTTTGCGTGACCGAACGCTGCGGCGGATTTTGAACCAGCATTATATTTCCGTGTCGCTGGATAATTGTTCTTCCGTAAACCTCGTCCTGCTCGTCATACTGCTTACGGCAAGCTTTTGCATATGCTTTTTTATTCTCCTTGACTATTTCATACGAATCGCACTGAACCGCTCCGATAGGAGTATTTTCGGGTTTCGTGAGATAACATATACCTCTGAGGTCGTGCATATCGGAAAGCTTTTGTCCCTGTTTGAAACGATTAAGCATCTGAGAGAGCGTGACCTCGCCCATTCCGTACATAAGGAAATCAGCGCCGCTGTCAACCAGAATTGACGGCATTACGCTGTCGCTCCAGTAATCGTAGTGAGCAAAACGCCTGAGCGACGCCTCAAGACCGCCTATTTCTATTTCAGTTTCGGGAAAAAGCCGTTTAAGCGCCTTGCAGTAAGTGATAACTGCTCTGTCGGGACGTTTTCCGCCTCTTCCTCCGGGAGAATAAGCGTCATCGTTTCGCTTTTTGAGAGAAACAGTGTAATTTGAAACCATACTGTCGATATTTCCGCCTGTCACCATAAAGCAGTATTTCGGCTTTCCCAGCTCTCTGTAATCCTTATCGGAGAGCGGCTGCGAAATTATACCTACAGAAAAACCCGCCGCCTCAATCATTCTTGAAATGATTGCAATTCCAAACGTCGGGTGGTCAATATAGGCGTCGCCTGTAACGCAGATAAAATCAAGCTGTTCTATTCCTCTTTCTTCCAAATCCTTCTTGCATACGGGTAAAAACGGCATATAAGCTATTATCCTCTCAAATTATTATCAATAAATTCTGTCAAATTCTTTCTGCGAATTTCAGTTCTGTTATCCGCAAACCACTCGTACGACTGCATTAAGCCTTCTTCGAGCGGCTTTACATCAGGCATTATTGCAAGCATTTTTTCAACGTTCAATTTGTATTCGTAATTATAAAACGGGAAAAAATTACGCTGTTCAATATCAGGTTTTACAAAATGAAAATCTGCGGTTTTTCCCACCGTTTTGTAACACAGACTTACCCAATCGGCAACGCTTATGCTTTTAGGATTTCCGACATTAAAAATATGCTGTTTTGGCTGTTTTTCGATAACTGCTTTCATAAATCTACACATATCCTCGATATCGAAAAACTGTAAACCCATTCTGCCGTAATTCGGAATGTAAAACGGACGTTCTTGCTCTGCACATTCAAAAACGAATGCCTCACGGTAAAGATTGTTCATCTTGCCGTAAAGATAAGGCGGACGGATTATATAAGCATTCGAAACTTTTTCACAAAGATATTTTTCGGCTGCTATCTTATTTGTACCGTAATCTCCCCACACAGAATCAGCACCCACGGGCATTTCTTCGGAAAACGGCTGCGGTAATGTTTCGGGATAAACCGCACCGGAGCTTACAAAAATATATATTCCGAAATCTCCTATTTCGCACAACAGGTCACGAATATCATTTTCATTATATCCGCAAATATCAAGAACAGCGTCAAACTCATATTTTCTAAGTACACCGTTAAGATTGTGCCTATCCGCAATTATTGTATTAACATCAGTCGCCGCAGATTTCTCTTGCAAGTTTATTTGCTCTTTTGTACACTTCATCAGCGTCAACAGTCAAAAATTTTCCGTCCTCGTAAAGAATTTTTCCGTCCACAACAGTCATTTTAACGTTCTGCTTAGAGCCTGCATAAACGAGATTTTTCGCAATATTGTGTATCGGCTGCATATTAGGCTGATTTAGGTCGATTACAACAAGATCGGCTTTCTTTCCTGCCGCAAGAACATCGCAGTCGGAAAGCCCCATTGCAAGAGCGCCGCCCTTTGTTGCCATTTCAAGCACATCAAAAGCAGGACAAGCCGCTGCGTCATTCTCTTTGACCTTCTGCAAGCCTGCTGTGAGGAACATTTCCCTGAACATATCGAGGCAATTGTTGGACGCCGCTCCGTCTGTACCTATCGCAAAATTTTTCATACCTTTTCTCTTCATTTCGCAAATAGGGGCAATTCCGCTTGCAAGCTTTAAATTAGACGCAGGATTTGTAACCATCCACAAATTCTTCCTGCAAAAAATTTCCATATCCTTTTCGTCAAACCAGACGCAATGAAATCCTCCGCCGCCGTATTCAAACATTCCCAACTTGTCAAAAAGCTGCGTCGGCGACATTTTATAACGCTCAAAACAGCCGTCTACCTCTGATTTTGTTTCGCTGTTGTGAGTATAAAGCGGAGCTTTGTATTTCTGAGAAAGCCTTGACATACCCTCAAGTATCTCAAGCTTTGTGGTATATTCCGCATGAAATCCCAACTGATACGAAATCAGCGGATTATAACTGTTATAGGTATTAAATTCTTCCTCAATGCCCTCGACAGTTCCGCCGAAATCGTTTATAGATCCGCAGAGAACCGTTCTGTACCCCATGTCGGCATTAGCCTTTGCATAAGCCGAAAGTTTCATATACATATCAAAACTCGCTGTAATTCCGCTTGTGAGATATTCCATATTGCCCAGCTGAGTAAATACGTAAACTGCCTCGTCCGTAAGCTTTGCCTCATGCGGAAAAACCTGATTGTAAAGCCAGTCGTTCAGCGGCAAATCATCTGCAAACGAGCGCAGAAACGTCATTGCGGTATGAGTATGAGCGTTCTTGAAACCGGGGATAATTAAGTTACCGCATACATCAATTTCACGGTCATATTTTCCGCTCTGACTTTCCTCGCCGATATAGGATATTTTGTTTCCGTCGGTGCAAAGCTCGCCGTTGATGATATTTTCGTTCTCCATTGAAAGAATTTTGGCGTTATAAAATCTTAATTTCATATGATCCCCTTAATTATCTGAATTTTGAGCTGCTGTAAAGTTCCTCGTATCAATTAAAGTACACAAGCTCGCTGTCAGCCTTTTCCGTCGAAAGAACGCTGTCTGCAAGAATTACAGGACCTACGCCCTTATAAGCCGCCTGTTTTTCGGCGATAACCTTTCCTGTGACCTCTACCCAATCCCCGTCACGGAATTTCTGCTCATCGGGAGATTTTACCAGAATGCCGACGACCTGAATATCGTCTGCACAGCAGGTCATTGCTCTTCTTGAAATGACAAAGTAGCCTTTCGGAATATTTGACGCACGGAAAACCATTCCCCGAACACGCAAATTCTTATCCTTATAGCGTGCGGCATTGCTCATCATATCGACATACCACAGTCCGAAATCATCGTGAACGATATTTATAGGGTCGGCTTTTACGTCGAACGGCATTTCGTCCTCGCCCTGAAATCCCTGCTCAATTGAACCGTCCTTATACTCGAACATCATATCTATCCGAGGATTTAACGGCTTGATTATACGGCGCATACGTTTTTTGTCGACTTTTCCCTGCTCGCAGCGATTGAAAATGATCAAATCCGATACCGCAATATCATCAGAGAGCAGCTGGCGCATATTATTCATATACATATCAAAACGAGAATAATCCACAAACATAAAAATCTGATAGAAAATCCACTCTTTAGGTGCTTTTTGAGCCATATCTCGCAGGCTCCACATTCCGTTATATTCAAGCATAATGCGTGAGGGCTTATGCTTTGCGACGAGAGCATTCAAATTTTCCGAATTGAAGTCATCTTCGTCCTCAATATACTCCACAACAGATCTTGACGCTTTTATTATCCTTTCGTCAAACTCGACTTCTCCCTGCTCGCAGGCGATAACAAGCGTTTTTTCGCCTCTGCTGAACTGCTTGTCATTAAGCGTTTCCAGAATAAACGAAGTTTTTCCGCTCTCCAGAAAGCCTGTCATTAAATATACGGGTATTTCCATATTATTCTCCTGACATCAAACGCCGAAAAGCGTTTTAATTTTATCTTCATTGAGCTTTGAACCGATAACGCACATTTTTCCCGTTACATCGGCAGAGCCTTTTCTGATTTCGTACTCTTCGGGAACAAAGTCAAATTCAAACCAGCCGTTTTCGCCTGCGACAATTCCCTTTGCCCTGAGAACTACTCCGTATTCTTCGTCGGAGAGCTTTGAAAGCGCATTTTTAAGCTCTTCTTCTGTAAATTTTTTCACGGTTTCCACACCGAATGAAGTGAAAACTTCATCTGCGTGATGATGATGCTCGTGGTCGTGATCGTGATGATGCTCGTGATCATGGTCGTGACAATGGCACTCCTCGCCGTCCTCGTGATGATGATGATGATGATGTTCTTCATCGTGGTGATGTTCGTGGTCGTGGTCGTGATGATGCTCGTGACAGTGACATTCCTCTTCGTCATCGTGATGATGCGAAAGCTCTTCAAGAAGCTCTTCGGACAAGCTGTTCTTGATTTCCATAGCGTCAATTATCTGTTTTCCGCTGATGTCGTCCCAATTGGTAGTTACAATCGTAGCATTATTGTTAAGCTCTTTCAGCATCGCAACAGCTTCGATAAGCTTATCCTCAGAGATTTTCTGCGTACGGCTCAAAACAATCGTTCTTGCGGTTTCTACCTGATTTTTATAGAACTCGCCGAAATTCTTCATATACATTTTGATTTTAGATGCGTCGCAGACTGTCGTGTAAGAATTTAACACAACATTTTCATTGCACACGCCCTGCACTGCCTTTATTACATCCGACAGCTTTCCTACGCCCGACGGCTCAATAAGAATTCTGTCGGGGCTGAATTCATCGAGGACCTTTTGCAGAGCCTTTCCGAAATCTCCTACCAGAGAGCAGCAGATACAGCCTTGGTTCATTTCGGTGACTTCAATTCCAGCGTCCTTCATAAATCCACCGTCAATGCCGATCTCGCCAAACTCATTCTCGATAAGGACGAGCTTTTCGCCGTTAAAACCCTCTTTCAATAGCTTTTTGATGAGCGTTGTTTTACCTGCTCCCAAAAATCCCGAAAAAATGTCTATTTTTGTCATTTTAAACACCTCTCATAATATATCCGCAAATAAGATATTTGCATTCCACCTTATATTGTACCACTTTTTTTAATCATAGTCAATATCTTTTAAGCAAAAAATCCTCACAGGCAATTCCCGTGAGGATTTTCGATATTCTTTCAAAATCTTTATATTTCCTGACGCCGAATTTTCTCAAAAACGGCGTCATAATCAGCGCTAAAAGCCTGATTAAAATCTATTTCCTCGGTCATTCTTCTCCGCCGATTTCGTCAGCCATCTCTTCGCACTCTGCCGCTTTTTCGGGCTGTCCTGCTATTCTGTAAACCTCCGCCAAATCAAGATAGAGATAATCGACCTGATTTTCAGCCATAAGTTCGGGGGTATCGCAGTAGTCAATGCAGAATTTCAGACAATCTATCGTATCCTGAACAAGTTCGGGAGTTGAATATTTTTCATTTGAAACCAGCTCTTCAAGCGTTGTATAATAACCGTAATGAATATCATACGAGTCGGGACAAAGTCGGAGCGACTTGTGATAATACGGAATTCCGTGTTCGAGGTCTTGCCCGTAAACCACCGTCCAGCAGCCGATTTGCTGGCAGAATTTTCCGAGTCCGCTGCGGACTTCTCCGTCGGGATCTTGATATTTCGCAACGACAGCCTCTGCATCTGCGAGATATTGACTGCGAAACTTGTCGTCTTGAAGTTCTCTGCCGACGCTTTTGTACTTTGCGTTAAATTCCGCAATATCAGCGTTTATGGTTTCAATATCAATTTCTGCCATTTTCTTTTCCTTTCGACACATAAACGCAACATTCCCTCGCACGCTCATGAAAAAATCTTTTCCGACCGCCTTTGTCTGCCTTTATCTGTCCCCGGCTGCCTTTAAATATGTTCGTTTAAGTAGTTGATAAGCGCACCGATCTGAGGTTTGGAGAACTGAGCGTCTGCGCCTACGCTTTCGCCTTTAATTCTCATCTGGTCATTGATAAGCGACGAGAACAAAAATACGGGTATCTGCTTTAAAACCTCGTCATCTTTAATCTTCTTCGTAAGGTGATGACCGTCCATCTTCGGCATTTCAATATCGCTTATCACGCAGGAAACGTAATCGAGGATATGTCCGTTGAGGTCCTTATGTCCGAAAATATAGTCCCACGCATCTTTTCCGTTGTCAAACGAGGCGACATTCTTATATCCCGCCTCAGAAAGAGTGTTCTTTATCAAGGTATTGAGGAAAGGAGAGTCCTCAGCTATAACAATATGCTTATCCGCCTTAGATTCATCGACTTTTGTTGCACCCGTTGCATCAATTCCTGCCGAACGGTTAATATCCGAAACTATTCTCTCAAAGTCAAGTATAAGAATAATTCTGTCGGAAAGCTTAGCAATGCCCGTGGCAATATTTGTCGTGCCGTCGCTTGAAATTTTCGGGGGTTTTTCGATATCCTCCCACGAAATACGCTGTATTCCCTTTACCGATGTAACGTGAAAACCTACGTCCATCTGGTTGAAATTACAGATAATAAGCAAATCGTGATTTGCGTTTCCGCTTTCTTTGCCCAGCACCTTATGTAAATCAATAACAGAAATGACTTTATCTCTGGGCGTAAAAACTCCTTCAAATTCAGCAGGAGAATCAGGCACAGGTATCATAGGCTGATAGTTCATAATCTCGCTTACTTTGGCAATATTTATGCCGAAGTTCTGAGACCCTACCATAAATTCCAGCACTTCAAGCTCATTTGTACCGCTTTCAAGGAGAATATTATTTTCCATACTAAAAGGCTCCTTATAATTTTTAATATCAATGACTAATTCTGTAAAAAGTCAATTTCTATCTATTCTATTATACAACATTATTTCCAAAAAATCAAGAGATTTTACAATCAATTTTATCATTTTTTTAAAAAATATCTCAAAATATCACTTGACTTTTCTGAAAAAATATGTTATAATGGAAAAAAATATAAGGAGGCGTGTTTTATGGAAATGTCTATTGCACAGATGTCAATGGGTATGGCGGCTGCAAATGTACAGAATGCTGTTTCTGTCAGTATGCTCAAAAAGTCTATGGAAGCGACTGAGCAGACTATGGAGGCTTTTACTGATATGATGGCAAATATGCCTTCTCCCGACGGAAGAGGAACGCTTTTGGACGTTCGGGTTTGATTTCTGTATGATAAAATTAAGCTCCCCGTAAAGGGAGCTTTTTGTTTTGCAAAGTCAAAATTATTTTTTCGCTTTAATCTGCGCCCCGAAAATACAATCCTCTTGTGAGTTTTCCTTCGATTTTTTTGCCTTTTTTGTACATTTCAAGAACAGGTGCAATTTCGGTTTCATCGGTAAATTTCAACACGGCAAAGGAAAATTTTTCAAGCACTTCCCTTTTATCGCTCATTATGAGCATATCGGGATTTAACAGCTCAACGGAATTGCCGCCGCAATGGACGGATATTTTGCTGCCTTTCCTGTCGAAAATCACTTCTTTGCAGGGATTTCCTTCTCCAAAGGGAGATTTTCTGCCGCAAGGCGCACCGTCGGCTATCGGACATCTTCGTGTTATCATAAGAGGAAGTTTTCCGTAAGCGATAATTCCGCACGGTATGCCGCATTTTATCTCTGAAAGAACAGACGCCGTTCCCTCAAAAGAAAGGACGATATCCTCAAAGCCGTAGTTTTCGCAAAACTGTGCAGAAATGCTGTTCAGGATATTCATACGAAATCCCCCGTAAATCGAAAACCCGTGCTTTTTAAGCAAAAATGCGTGCCCGATAGTATGGGCAAGCGCTTTGGTATAGCCGGCTTTTTTCAGCTCTTCAAGCCTTTTCTCGGTCTTTTCCTCACAGTCGGAAAGAACAAACGGCGGTATCAGCACAATTTTGTCTTTTTGCGCAATATTTTCCGAAAGCACGCCCATAGGCGCATAAATCAAGTCAAAATCGAGTTTTAAAGCCTGTTCAAGCTGATTTTTGTCTGAAATTTCCGCACGGAATTTCAGCTTTTCGGAAGAAAAAGTTTTATTTGATTTTGCAAAACTATATTCAAAAGAATGAATATTATACTTCGGCGTATTCTTTTCAAGGACGATTTCTTCAAGTCTGCGGACGATCTCACGCCGCAAGGCATTTAAAGCAGCCGCAGAAACGTAAATCCCCTTTCCTACGCAGGAAGTTATTTTTCCCTGTTTGAACTGCGTTCCGCCGAGCTTTTTCATACGTTCCTCAACGGATTTTTCATCAAGAGCCGCACCCTTTGCAGGTTCGGGTGTCACTTCGCTCTCAACGGTTATCTCGCCGTATGAACAGCTTGCTCTTGCGATGATTTTATCGCTTATCTCAACGGAAATATCGACGGGAATTGAAGAAAATTCCGCTTTATAAAGCTCTTTGATGCCGTTCAATGCTTTTGCGGAATTTTCAACGTCCTCTTTCCTGCGAATTCCCTGCATATTATTCATATTTCCCGTATAATATCCGTCGGTCAGACCGTCCCGTGAGAAAATCTCCATAAGGCGTTTTTTATCGTAATTTTCGCCGTCAAGACTTTTCCTGCAGGCGTCAACCGCACAGGCGACATATTCTGGACGTTTCATTCTTCCCTCGATTTTAAAGGAAGAAATTTCGGGCAATTCGGGCAGATGTTCGATTATTGAGCTGTCTTTGAGTGAAATAACATTGTGACGCTCTCCGTAAGTAAAATCCAGTCGGCAGGGTTGAGCGCAAAGCCCCCTGTTGCCGCTCCTGCCGCCAATAATGCTGCTCATATAGCACTGACCGCTTATGCACACGCACAGTGCGCCGTGAACAAATATTTCCAACGGAAGCGACGTTTTTTCCTTGATTTCACGGATTTCCTTTTCGGAAAGCTCTCTTCCGATAACGACCCTCTGATAGCCGAATTCTTCAGCTGCAAGAACTCCGCTTACGCTGTTAAGCGACATCTGCGTCGAGGCGTGTCTTGGCAGCTCAGGGCAGATTTTTTCCGCAATTACCGCTGCTCCCAAATCCTGTAAAATCAGTCCGTCTGCGCCGCATTCGGCAGCAGTTTTCACGCTGTTTGCAAATTCGTCTATTTCGCTGTCATAAATCAACGTATTCAGCGTTACATAGAGCTTTACGCCTCTTTTATGACATTCTGTGCAGGCGGCTTTAAGCTCTTCATAAGAAAAATTTTCGGCATTTTTACGTGCCGAAAAATTCTTCATACCGACATAAACTGCGTCTGCTCCGCTGTTCAGAGCAGCAGACAGACTTTCTGCGCCTTTGCACGGCGCCAATACTTCATTCATAGTGTAAGCTGACCGTCCTCAAGCATCTCTTTCAGCTGTTTATCAAGCGACGCATTAGTCTTTTTAAGCGCTTTAACTTCCTTTGTAAGCTCAACATTCTTCTCAGAAAGCTCATCTGTCTTATTTTTAAGCTGTTCGACCTCTGACTTCAGGCTTTCTGCGTCGTTTGTTTCCTTTAAAGCCGCATTTTCACTTTCAACCTGTGAAAACTTGATTTTAAGCTCATCAAGCTCATTCTGTACCTTTTTAAACTCTTCGGATTTTAAGTCAAGCTCGCTGCGGAGCTTTTCCTGCTCTTCCGTTCCGTTTTTAAGCGAAGAATTTGTTTCCTTTAATGCGGAATAAGCCTTGTCAAGCTCATCGTAAGCAGTCATAAGCTCATCATAATCCTTTGTGAGCTTTTCTGCCTTTTCCGAAAGTTTCTTCTCCGTTTCAGAGCCTGCCGTGCTGTTTTTGAGCTGTTCTTCCTGCTTTTTAAGCTGTTCGTCCTTAGATTTTATCTGCTGTTCTGCAGCCTCGTTTGCGGACTTTAATTTATTGCTTTCTTTTTCAGCAGAGTCTGCACGCTGTTTTTCACGGCGATAAGCCTCCTCGAAATTCTGTGCTTTTTCGAGCTTTTCAAGCAGGCGTTTATTCTCTTCGGAGATGCTTACTGCCTTTTCGTTTTCCTTTTTCAGCTCTGAAATCTGCTTTTCCTTTTCCGCAGTCAGTTTCTTCTGATCTGAAAGCGTTTCCGAAATATCCTTTGAAGAGTCATAAAGCTGTTTATTCTTCTTTTCAAGCTCAGCAGCGGCTTTTTTAGCGTCGGCAAGCTGTTTGCTGAGAGTTTCCGTTTCAGCCGCTTTTTTATTTGCCTCTTTAAGCGTATCGGCGAGCTGTTGGTTTTTGCTTTCAAGCTCTGAAAAACGCTTTAAAAGCCTGTCATAGTCCTCTTTTACCTTGACAAGTCCCGATTTTTCCTCTTTGAGAGCCTTATTCTCCTCAATAGCGGCATTGGAAGCCGTTTCAAGCGCTTTAAGGCGTTTAAGCTCTGCATTAAGACCCGAAACGGCTGCTTTCAGCTCCTCGATTTCATTAAAACACTCCAGCGCAGAGAACACAGCGGCGTCTTCCTTACTGATGTCGCTGTTATCACCGCAATATTCCGAGATCTTATCGTCAACCGATTTTGCAGCCGCAAGCAGCAGCTCCCGGTTATCGGTCCTAAGGCTGTAAGATTTTCCCCGGATTGTTATGACAACGTTCTCGTTAAGCATAAAGGCGCACCCCTTTAAAATAAATTTACTACTTAATATTATATAACATCAGGTCTTGCTTTTCAAGAGGTTTTCCGAAATTTACTGCTTAATCTTCACTTTCACGTTTTTTCATAACGCTGAGATATGCGGGACGAATGATTTTTCCCGTCGTATTAAGCTCTTCCATACGATGAGCGCTCCAGCCGACTATTCTTGCTATTGCGAAAATCGCAGTATAAAGCTCCGTGGGAATTCCCAGCATATCGTAAACAAAACCGCTGTAAAAGTCTACATTCGGAGAAACGCCCTTCATAATCTTGCGTTTTTTTGCAATAAGCTTAGGCGCAGCGTCCTCGACATACTCGTAAAGCCTCATATCGTCCTCACGGTGCTTTTCAGCCGCAAGTTTTTCTACAAAGCTCCTGAAAATCCTTTCACGGGGGTCAGAAAGCGAATAAACTGCGTGTCCCATTCCGTAAATAAGACCTTTTTTGTCAAACGCCTCTCCCTCAAGGATTTTTCCTAAATAGCTGTAAACCTCGTCATAATCCTTCAAATCGTGAACGTTATGCTGGATATTTTCCATCATTTCCATAACCTTGATGTTTGCTCCGCCGTGCTTTGGACCTTTCAGCGACGACATTGCCGCTGCTATCGTCGAATATGTATCGGAACCCGATGAAGTAACGACACGGGTCGTAAACGTGGAATTGTTGCCGCCGCCGTGCTCCATATGGAGCATAAGCGCTACATCAAGGACTTTCGCCTCAAGATGAGTATATTTCTTGTCAGGACGCAGCATCATAAGCAGATTTTCCGCTGTCGAAAGAGTCGGGTCGGGACGGTGGATATACATACTTTCGTCATTCTCGTAGTGATTGTATGCGTGATAAGCGTAAGCCGCAAGCATAGGAAAACGGGCTATCAGCATAATGCACTGGTACAGGCTGTCCTCAAAGCTGCCCGAAAGAGTCGTGTCATCATACGAGGCGAGCGTCAGTATACTTCTCGTCATTGAATTCATAATATCCTTGCTGGGTGCTTTCATAATAACATCACGGGTGAAATTTGTCGGCAGGCATCTGCATTTTCCCAGAATTTCGGTAAACCTTTCTGCCTCCTTTTCGTCGGGCATTTCGCCAAAAATGAGAAGATAAGCGGTTTTTTCAAAGCCAAAGCCGTCTTTTGTCATCGCAACAAGGTCTTTTACGTCATAACCTCTGTACCAAAGCTCTCCGTCGCAAGGAACCTGCTCTCCGTCAACGTTCTTAAAAGCAATCATTTTGGAAATATTTGTAAGTCCCGTGAGAACTCCCTTGCCGTTTATATCACGCAAGCCTCTGTTTACACCGTATTTTCCGTAAAGCTCATCGGGAATAGCGTCATTTTTTCTGCAAAGCTCCACCTTTTCAACAGCGTATTCTTTAATGATATTGTTCATTAAAAATCCCCCTTCTTAAAAAAATATCAGGAATAAAAGAATTATACTGTCTTTCATTATAACATATTAAAATAAAAAAATCAAGCTTTGAGCTTATTTTTCACAAAACTCTCATAATTCTATTGACACTAAGACTTTTTTCGACTATAATTTACTATGTAATATTGAAAAATTTACAGGAGAAAAATATGGATTTCACCGATATTAACACAGGACTTTCCACAGAAGAAGTTGAGGAAAGGACCCGAAAAGGTCTTTCAAACGGCGGCGGAGAGGTCAAAACAAAGAGCGTTAAACGTATTTTTTTCGATAATATCTTTACGCTTTTCAATCTTATCAACGTTATTCTGGCAATTGCTCTGGCATTTGTCGGAAGTTGGAAAAATATGCTTTTTATGGGGGTCGTTCTTGGAAATATCGCTATAGGAATTTTTCAGGAAGTTCGTTCAAAACGTGTGCTCGATAAACTCTCGGTGCTTTCTGCGCCAAAGGCTTATGTAATTCGTGACGGAGAAGAAAAGACTATTTCCGTGTCAGAAGTTGTCGTGGGAGATATAATGCTGCTGTCAAGCGGACGGCAGGTCTGCGCCGACGGAATTGTTCTTGAGGGAGAATGCGAGTCAAACGAAAGCCTGCTGACAGGAGAAAGCGACCCTATACCGAAAAAAGCCGACTGCGAGATTTATTCGGGCAGCTTTATCACTTCGGGAGAATGTAAAGCTCAGGCTGTAAGGGTCGGTGCGGAAAGTGCCTCGGGCAAAATCACCGCAGGCGCAAAAAAATATAAAAAGCACAATTCCGTGATGATGAGTTCGATAAACAAAATCATAAAAACCGTTTCAATATGCATTTTCCCGTTTGGTGCCGTCCTCTTCTGCAAGTCATATCTCGGAGCAAAATTGCCGCTTGAAAGCACGGTGACTTCAACCGCCGCCGCTCTTATCGGTATGATACCTGAGGGGCTTATGCTCTTGACGAGTATAGCGCTTGCGGTAAGCTCAATTAGGCTTGCTGTGAAACAGACGCTTTGTCAGGATTTGTACTGCGCAGAGTCGCTTGCAAGAGCAGATGTCCTCTGCCTTGATAAAACGGGAACAATCACCGAGGGCAAAATGAAAGTGGAGGAAATTGTTCCTCTGGACGAAAATTTTGATTATGAACAGGGTCTTGAGGCTTTTGTATCAGCTTTTAACGACAAAAATTTGACCCTTTCAGCTGTTGCGGAACGATTTTCGGGAAAATCGGAGCTGTCATTGAAAAGTACGGTTGCGTTTTCTTCGGCGAGAAAATGGAGCTCGGCTGAATTTGAAAATTACGGAACACTGGTTTTCGGTGCGCCGGGCTTTGTTTTGGGTGAAAAATACGATGAAATCGAGGATCTGTGCGAAAAATACACCGACAAGGGAATGAGAGTGCTTGTGCTTGCATTCTCAGAGAAAAGCTGCGAGGGATTTAATCTTCCCGAAGATATTTCGGCAAAAGCTCTTGTTATTCTGTCGGATAAGATAAGACAATCCGCTCCCGACGCACTGAAATTTTTCCGTGAGCAGGGCGTCGATATAAAGATTATTTCGGGAGACGATCCCAAAACCGTTTCGGGAGCCGCAGGAAGAGCAGGTCTTGAAGGCGCTGAAAACTATGTTGATATGTCAAAGATTTCCGATGACGAAATAAATGACGCTGCCGTAAAATATACTGTTTTCGGACGTGTACTTCCCGAGCAGAAATTAGCTCTTGTAAAAGCTCTGAAATCAGCGGGAAAAACCGTTGCAATGACAGGAGATGGCGTAAACGACGTTCCTGCGCTGAAAGAGGCTGATTGTTCGATTGCGGTTCAATCGGGCAGCGACGCCGCAAGGAGCGTTTCTCAGCTTGTACTTATGAACTCTGAGTTTTCGACATTGCCTCTGGCTGTTGCGGAGGGTCGGCGCTGTATAAACAATATCGAACGCTCGGCGGCATTATTTCTGGTCAAAACGATTTTGTCTTTTCTGCTGTCGGCGGTTTTCTTGTTTTTGCCGTTTACCTACCCGTTCAAGCCTATTCAGCTCACGCTTATCAGCGGAATAATGATTGGTATTCCGTCGTTTCTGCTTGCTCTTGAACCGAATTTCAACATTGTAAAAGGCAATTTTATTGCAAATGTTATCAAAAAATCTGCTCCGGGAGGAATTTCGGCTGCAATAGGAATTTGCCTTCTGGAGGCGGCAGGAGCGATTTTCAGCATAGCTCCCGATAATATTTCCGTTATGGCGACATTTTTAACGGCTGCTGTCTGCTTTGAAACTCTTCTTACCGTATGCAGACCGTTTAACGCAAAAAGAGCGTTTATGTGCGGCGCACTTGCGGCTTTGTTCGCAGGAGCGGTTCTCGTTCTTCCCGAACTTTTCTACATTATTCCCCTGTCAGTCAAGGAGTGGGCTGTGCTGGGCGTTGTAGCAGCGATAGCTCTTGTTTTGCAGCCTGTTATTGCAGTAATTGTAAAAGCTGTTTTGGGATTGAAAAAGAAAAATTCCTAAAAGTGTTGCACTTTTTATAAAATTGTGGTATGATTATTATATAAAAATTATTCGGTGATCGTGTATGAAATATTCATTAAACGCAGGCGAATGGAACAGCGTTTTTGCCGTTCCGTCAAGCGTTGTAGACAAGTATATAAAAATAGCGGGAGAAAATTCGCTTAAACTCCTGCTTTTTCTGCTGAGGCACGGCGGAAAATCTTTCTCTGAGGACGACCTTAAAGAAGAATTGGGCTTTATCGAAAAGGGAGAGCTTGAGGACGCCGCTCTTTTTTGGGTGCAAAGAGGCATAATAAGCTTTTCAAACGACAGCGAAAGTCTTGTTCCTGCGGCAAATTATTCCGAAGACGCACAACAGCTTACTGTTGCGGAAAATTCTGCTCCCGATGTGCCGAATGAGGTCGTAAGAAAAGAGAAAAAATCTCCTGTGGTCGTTTCTTCGGGAGATATTGCCGAAAGAATTAAAACAGACAGTGAGATAAAAATGCTTTTTGACGAGGCTGAGAAGCTCTACGGTCACCCTCTTAAAGCACGGGAAAACACGACTGTGATTTCGCTTACAGACCACTACGGACTGAATGTCGGGGCGGCGCTTATGCTGCTGAGATACTGCTTTAAAATAGACAAGACTTCTCCAAATTACATAATGTCCTGTGCGGAAAATTGGGTCGCAGAAGGAATTGACTCCGTTGAGGCGGCAAATAATAAAATTCTCGCACTGGAAAAGCGAAACAGCATATGCGAAAAGCTGAAGTCGGAAATGGGACTTCAGTCAAAGCTTACTTCAAAAATGACAGAATATATCCGTGTCTGGACGGAAGATTGGGGCTTTTCGGAAGAAATGATTATGCTCTCTTACGAGAAAACCGTCAATGCCAAAAACGAATTCAGATTTGAATACGCAAATAAAATACTCGAAAACTGGAAAAATGCAGGAATTTTTACGAAAGAGGCGTCGGACGCCGCCGATTTGGCAAGGAAAAAGCCTGTTGCTGTCGCTGCCGCACGTAAAAACGAAAACTCTTCGTTTGACGTAAATGACGTTGTAAACAGGATAAAACAGCGCAGACTGGGCGGAGGTTAAATTATGTCGATAAGCAAGGAATATCTGATACAGGCTCAGGACGAGCTTGAAAAGCTCCGCAGCGCAAACCGCCGCACAGAATATCTCAGGCACGCTGAAATTATTGAAAAAATCCCCGAATATGCGAAACTTGAAGAAAAACTAAGCGCTACTATGGCGAATGTGGTGGCGCTTGTCGCATCAAAAAGCAGCGGCTGTGAAGAGAAAATCAAGGCTGTTTCGGAGGAAAATATTTCAATTCAGAACAGAATGGAACAGCTCCTCGTTGAAAACGGCTATGACAAGAATTATCTCGGCGAAATTTACTCCTGCGAAAAATGCAGGGACAAAGGCATAATTGACGGAAACTGGTGCGGCTGTCTGAAAAAAATAGCGCACAGGCTTGCCGCAGATGATCTGAACAAGCGTTCTCCGCTGAAACTATGCTCGTTTGAAACGTTTGATTTGTCGCTTTATTCCGATGTTGCAAAAGGCGAAAGCAGTCCCCGTGACGAAATGGAACAGAATTTTAATATATGCGTGAATTTTGCCGATAATTTCAAGGGAAACGAAAAGGGATTGCTTATGACGGGCGGCACGGGTCTCGGAAAAACTCACCTGTCGCTTTCTGTGGCAAAGAGAATAATACAAAAGGATTTCAGCGTTGTATACTGCTCCGTCCCCGAACTTCTCAGAGCTATCAACAATGAACAGTTCGGAAGGAGCGACGGCAACACAATGTCGGTCATTTCAAGCTGCGATTTGCTCGTTTTGGACGATTTGGGCGCTGAAAACCCGACCGAAAGAGATGTTTCCCTGCTCTACGAAATAATAAACGGCAGACTTTGCCGCTCACTTCCAATGATAATCAACACAAATCTCTCCGCAGAAAAGCTGAATTTGCGCTATAGCGAAAGGCTGTTTTCAAGGCTTTTCAGCCTGGAGGTTTTGTTCTTCAAGGGCGATGACAACAGATTAAAATATTAGCAAATAATTATATCGGGAGGAATAAATTATGGGTAAACTGAAAATAGGCATCTTAACAAGCGGAGGCGACTGCCCCGGTCTGAATGCCACGATAAGAGGCGTAGCAAAAGCCACTTATGAGGCATTCGGATATGATAAGGTCGAAATTGTCGGAATTCACGACGGTTATCACGGGCTTATCCACGGCGACTACAAGATAATGGAGCCGTCCGATTTTTCGGGCATTCTTACCACAGGAGGCACAATTCTCGGCACAAAGCGCACTCCTTACAAGATGATGCAGATAATTGAGGACGATAAGGTCGATAAAGTCAAGGAAATGAAAGACACCTACAAAGAGCTAAATCTTGACTGTCTTTTCACTTTGGGAGGAAACGGCACGCATAAAACGGCAAATATGCTTTCTGAGGAGGGTCTTAACGTTATCGGTCTGCCAAAAACGATCGACAATGATATTTACGGCACGGACGTTACCTTCGGATTTCATACGGCAGTCGATATAGGTACTGAAGTTATAGACAGGATACACACGACCGCTAATTCCCACAGCAGAATTATGGTTATTGAGATTATGGGCAACAAGGCGGGCTGGCTGACGCTTTATTCGGGACTTGCGGGAGGCGCTGACATTATTCTTATCCCCGAAATACCGTTCAATATTGAAAAGGTTGCTAAAGCTTGCCAGAAAAGAGCCGACGCAGGAAAGGCTTTCTCGATAATTGCAGTTGCAGAGGGCGCTTTTGATGTTGACGAGGCTAAGCTGAAGAAAAAAGAGCGTGCAAAGGCAAGAGCAGAACGAGGAGAAGTTACCGCTACTGCCCGAATTGCAAGGGAAATTCAGGAAAGAACAGGTCTTGAAACAAGAACGGTCGTTCCCGGTCATATTCTGAGAGGCGGTTCGCCTTCGGCTTACGACCGTGTGCTTGCAACACAGTTCGGCGCTCACGCAGCGTATTTGCTGAAAGAGGGAAAATTCGGACTTACAGTTGCTATGGTAGACGGAAAAATCACTCAAAACAAGCTCTCCGATATTGCAATGAAAACAAAATTTGTTGATGAGGATGATCAAATGGTTCTTACGGCAAAAGCTATCGGAATTTCATTCGGTGAATAATAACAAGCGGCTTTGCCAAAACGCAGAGCCGCTTTTATTATCGAAAATGCCGCACAAAGACCTTTTAATTATTGATTGTATCTTCAGAATTGCTTTCTTCCCTGCCGTTATCGGGATTATCTACCGTTATTATAAAGCCTTCTGCGAATTTATACTTATCACGGCGATGTATGTAAAGAAATCCTGCCGTAGAAAATACTGCCGCTCCCAGCATATTTACCGCAAGGTCTTTCATAGTGTCAATAATGCCTATGTCGAGGTAGCCGCCTTCAATTCTTTCAAGCTCATTTCCGTCTTTATCATACAAAACGGTATGGTCTATGTTTTTAACAACGATCTCCTTGTTTTCGCCGCTTGGATTTAGTTCTACGGAAGATATTACGGTAACAATTCTGTCTTTTTGCATATCCTTTTTAAACATTTTATCGCCGCTGAATTCAAAAAATTCCCATAAAACGCCTACCGTCATAGAAAAACAGAATGACACAAGACCAACAAAAAACGGCGTCATCTGAATACGTTTACTGTGAGTATTAAGCAAATCAATAAGTCCAAATCCTACCGATGCCGCAAGAAAACCCGTTGTCGTGTGAAGAATACTGTCCCAGATAGGGATTTTGTTGTAGAAATTTGCAATTTCGCCCAGAATTTCTGCGGCAAAAACGAACACAATCACCGCTATTTCCAAAACATTCGGCAGTGTAATTCTCATTGTAGATTTAAGAAATACGGGAATATACATCAGTGCGATTGAAAGCACGCAAAGCGCTACATTCTGAAAATTTCCCAAAAAAATCTGTCTTATCATAACCGCTAATACCGCAAAAACGCAGACATTAAGCACTATGATACAGCTTTTCTTTGATGATTTGTAATTTTCTTTCGCCTGATTTACAATTTTTTTCATTTAATCATACCTTTCACCGTTTTGGCTTTGCAAAAAAATACCGCTGAACCCTAAATCGAATAGAGTCCAACGGCACGCTGGTTGCGGGAGCAGGATTTGAACCTACGACCTTCGGGTTATGAGCCCGACGAGCTACCGAGCTGCTCCATCCCGCGATATTTATTATACAACTGCCCAACAGATAGTATTATACCACAAAACGCATCTCTTGTCAATACTTTTTTCAAAAAAAATTGACTTATTCATAAAAACGTCCCTTTTGTCAGATTTTATGTCGAATTAACTGACAAAAGGGAGAATTTTTAATTTTTATTTGACAATCCCGTAAGAATATCGTCAACCTCGTAACGGTTTTTATCACGCTTGTCATCTTCGTCTTTCATAAGGTCCTCAACACGCTTATTTGCAATAATTTGCGTACTTCGCTTTGAAGATGTCCTTGCAGGATAGGTTTTTTGCTCTGAAGAACGGCTTTCCTCGCTGTTTGACTGATTTTTCTGAGGAATAAGTCCTCTTATCTGAGGCACTTTTGACTGAGTGAAAAATGCGTCTGTTTTCTGCGTCAAATCAAGCTCTTCGGTCTTTTCATCGGTCTTATCCGATATATTTTTTTCAATCGACTGCTGAATATACTTTGCGGCAGCTGCTGAAGATACCGGTTGCGGTTCAATTTTGAAACCGATTTCAGATTGACTTGAAGATTTTACCGTTTCTTTAGGATTTTGCCTGACAACAGGCTGCTCGATTTTATTTCTGTCCGTAAGCGGAATAATCGGGCGCTCGTTTCTTTCGACTTTTTTCTGTCGGGCAGCATACGAGAAAAGCACATCGTCTGCGGCTGCTCCCGATTTTACGATATTCCTTGAATATGTGCCCTTGCCGTCCTGAGAAACGGAAATTCCCGTTTGTCTTACCGGGTCGTCTTCGGGCATATTCTTGACCTGAGGAATTACCTCGGGCGGCGGCAGTTTTGCTGCAAATGCCCTCAAAACATCATAAAGAATAAGTGCGATACACGGCAAAACAGCCGCACAGAATATTCCGAACGGAGATTTAAGAAATCCTATTATTGCGCCCAATGCGACGCTGCAATAATCTGCTCTTCCGATAAGGTCGCTTTCGGGAAGAGTATATTCCTTGCCGTTTTCAAGAACATTTACATAATACACGCCGTTATCGGCAAAATAGTCCACCGCATATCCCAGAGCGGGAGTTTCATCTTCGCTCTTTGTATAAAGGAGCAGCTTTCCGCTTATCACATCGTTAAGCTCGCATTTCTGTACAATGACTGCGCTGTCTTTCGGAGCTGTCGGCACATCATCTGTACGGACGATAAAGATATTATATCCGAATACTCCGACTACGTCAGACGAGCCGAACGCAGCCGAAACCACTATCATCAGAATACATAACGCCAACATAAGTCCGCATAAGACATATCCTATCACTCGCACAACTTTTTTTCCCAACTATTTTCACCTCTTATGTAAAGCGTTTCCCTTTAAGGAAAACAGTTTGATCTTCGATGTCTATTATAGCACATTATAACATAAATTGTCAAGTATGATGAAAAATTATCCCTCGAACTTTCGCCCGAGGGATCGTTTCAAGCATTTTCTTGGAATTTACTTTGCGCTCTGCTCGTAAGATTCAATCATCTTTTTTACCATCATTCCGCCGATCGAACCTGCCTGTCTTGCAGTAAGGTCACCGTTATAACCGTTGTTAAGAGTAACGCCTACTTCGTTGGCAGCCTGCATCTTGATGTTGTTAAGATTTGCCTTAGACTGTTTGTTAGACATAATTATTCTCCTTGAAATCAATAATAAGCAAAGGACATAAGTTACAATCAAAACGTAAATTCGATTTGTTGCCTTTGCGGTATTATTATTTTCACAAGGCAAAAAAATATTAAAGGGAATTGTTGCTCTAAAAGTTATATATTGCTTTTTGAAATCAAAAAATCAGCGTTTTACAAATTCTTTTACGCTGCTGAAAATTCCCTCAAAATCCAATCCGTATTTTTTCAGCAAATCAACAGCTTTTCCCGACTCGCCGTACAAATCTTTTATACCTATTCTGAGCATTTCTGTCGGACATTTTTCGCTTAGAGTTTCAGCGACAGCTCCTCCGAGACCGCCGATAACGGAATGTTCTTCCACGGTAACAATCTTGCGCGTTTTCTTTGCCTCTTCCACAATGAGAGCCTCGTCAAGCGGCTTTATTGTGTGAATATTTACAACTTCGGCGCTTATTCCGAATTCGGCTAGCTTGTCCGCTGCCTCTAAGGAGGCGCTTACGCAAAGACCTGTTGCAATTATCGAAACATCTTTTCCCTCACGCAGAACAACGCCCTTGCCTATCTCAAATTTATAATCGGGATTATCGTTAAATACGGGAACAGCAAGTCTTCCGAAACGCATATATACAGGGCCGTCATATTTGTACGCAGCCTCGACAGCGGCTCTTGCCTCTGCGTCATCGGAAGGATTGATAACGACCATTCCCGGAATTGTACGCATCAGCGCAATATCCTCGTTGCACTGGTGTGTTGCGCCGTCCTCTCCGACAGAAATTCCTGCGTGAGTTGCACCTATTTTTACATTAAGGTGAGGATAGCCTATGGAATTTCTTACCTGCTCATAAGCTCTTCCCGACGCAAACATGGCAAAAGTGCTTACAAACGGCACAATTCCTGTCGTAGAAAGACCTGCGGCTACTCCCATCATATTTGATTCCGCAATTCCGCAGTCGATATGTCTTTCGGGGAAAACCTTCCTGAAAATGTTCGTTTTGGTGGCAGCAGCCAGGTCTGCATCAAGGACATAAAGATTATCGTATTTTTTTCCAAGCTCTACAAGAGCATTTCCGTAGCTTTCACGTGTAGCGATTTTCTTAATTTCAGCCAAGAATATCACCCGCTTTCTTCAGGTCTTGCTTTGCGACAGCGTATTCTTCGTCATTGGGAGCTTTTCCGTGCCAGTCGATACTTCCTTCCATATACGACACGCCCAATCCCTTTAATGTTTTCATAACTATTGCGGTGGGCTTGCCTTTTACCGATTTCGCCTCGGAAAATGCCTTTCTGAGCTGTCCGAAATCATTTCCGTTTTCGACATTGATCACATGGAAATTGAATGCCTCAAATTTTTTATCAATGGGATAAGGCGAGCAGACGTCCTCGATTTTTCCGTCGATCTGCAATCCGTTATTATCAACGATAACCACAAGATTATCCAGTTTCCTGTGAGAAGCGAACATTGCAGCCTCCCAGACCTGTCCCTCCTGAACTTCTCCGTCGCCCAGAAGAGTGTATACACGAAAATTCCTGCCTGTGAGTTTTGCGCCCAGCGCCATTCCTACTGCCGCAGAAATCCCCTGTCCCAGAGAACCGCTTGACATATCGACACCCGGGGTACATTTCATATCGGGGTGTCCCTGGAGATATGAGCCGAGATGACGAAGAGTTTTCAAATCATCAACGGGAAAATATCCCCTGTGAGCAAGCGCCGCATACAGACCCGGAGCAGTATGTCCCTTTGAAAGGACAAAACGGTCACGGTCGGGGTCCTGCGGATTTTTTGGGTCAATATTCATCTCTTCAAAATACAGATAAGCAAACAAATCCGCCGCCGAAAGAGAGCCGCCGGGGTGTCCCGCCTTTGCGGAATAAACTCCGTCGATAATGCCCTCGCGTATTTTCAGAGCAATTCGCTTAAGATTTAAATCGTCCAAATATTTCACTCCTTAAAATGCATTTACAACATATATTTTTTATTTAAGAGTAATTACAAACTTATTTCCCTCATACGAGAACCACGGGCGCATATTTATTTTTGCGTCTTTCACGCCGCTGTTGAGATTGTAATAAATGTATTTCAGCAGTCCGCCTGTCGGTTTATATTTTGTTGTGTATTCCGTGACGTAAATCTTGTTAAGATAATTACTCTTGACTGCCTTAATGATTTTATTGAACTCTGTTTTTGCCGTGCGTTCGTTATAGGATATTGACGACGGATAGGAAAGCGTTGTATTGGTCACGTGGTCTGAACCGATCGCAGCGTCTTTTACGCAGAAATAGCTGTAAAAACATTCATCGCCGACAGGGTGGTCGTCAAGCGCCGTATCAACGTGCAGCCACTTGTTGTTTATCCTTATCATATTCCAGCAGTGAGAGGACATATCCGCAAATCCGTCAATACATACTGCGTCTATTGATGAAAGCTGCGCAATATAAGCATAAGCTTTCGCATAACCCTCGCTGTTTGCTCTTCCGTAGATAAGTGCGCCGTATACCTCGCTGTTTTCGGGCGCATTTGAAGAGTCGTACTTTACCTTGGCGCAAAGCTCTGTCTGAATAATTTTTGCACGTTCCTGAATATCAGACTCTTTAAGTGCCTTTTTGGAGATCTTTTCAGCCTCTTCGGTCAGCATTTTTTTAACATCGCTGCTTTCCGATTTTTTCATAGTATATTTGGGAGTTATTCCCTCATCTGACACGGTAAAACTCTTGTCGAGCCAGAAAATCTGAGGATTATCATATTTTACCGCATAAAAGATTTTTTCGTTTGACTTGCACGCAAACTCGCTGAGATCGATATAATTACTGAAATTTGTCACATCTTTCAGAATTTTCTCATAAGCCTGCTTTTCATTATAATTAAGCGACTGATAATAGTACTTGCCCTTTGTGTTGTTCAGCAGAGAATAATTCTTTGAGGCAATTGTATAATCATAGGAAGAAGAACTTTCCGTCCAGCCGTCTTTACAAGCGATTATCCTTAACGTACAGCTTTTTGTAATTCTGATTTTATCGGTATAATGTTCCGAAGAAGTTGTCGGCTCAGAGCCGTCCAGCGTATAGTAAAACTCAACGCCCTCAACGGTGGAAGAAAGCTTGACCGATTTTACCGAATAATAACGTCCGCCCTTAACGCTTATTTTCACATAAGGTTTTAGTTTGTAGTTATATACAGCGATGTCGCTTTTTATACCGTTTTTCACTGCGTAAGTCTTGATTTCCGCATTTTCTGTGAGGGCAATTTCCCCCGTGTACAGCTGATAATCGCCGCCGACCGAATAATAAATCTCGGCGCCCTCTGTTTTACAGCTCAGTTTGACCTTACAAGTCGAACCCGTGCAGGTCTTGGTACCCGAACTTTTATTTGCAGTCGGCTTTGCAACGCTGACTTCAACTGTCTGCGAGCTGTCGGCAAAAGCCGTTGTACCGACCGAAACAGCCGCAGTACCCATTAAAAAGACTGCCGTTAATACCGAAAAAACAGTTTTTCTGCTCATATACATCTCCTTTTATACGCTTTTGCGAACGTTTACATCAAGCTGATTATACGGAATTTCAATATCATTTTCAATAAACGCAGCCCTTACCTGCTCCAGCAAATCAAAATGCACCGTCCAGTAGTCAGCTCCCTTGCACCAGCAGCGAGAGGTAATTATTATCGCACTTTCTCCGTGCTCGCTCATACGGACAAAAATTTCCTTTTGCTTGTCCACTTTTTCGTGAGCTTTGATTATATCGGTTATTATCTGCTGTGCTCTCTTGAAATCATCTTCGTAAGAAATCGAAAAGTCCAGATCGACACGACGCTGTTCATTAAGAGAATTATTTACAACGACCGCATTTACGGCAAGTCCGTTCGGGATAAAAATTGCCTGATTTGTTACGGAATTAAGCCGTGTGTGAAGAATTGAAATCTGCGAAACCGTTCCTTCCACGCCGTTTGTGGAAATATAATCGCCTATCTTAAACGGCTTTGTAAGCATAAGAATAAACCCACCTGCTACGTTTGACAGGGAATTTTGCAAAGCAAGACCTATTGCAACTCCTGCCGTACCGATTACAGCGATTATCGAAGTAGACGGAATGCCCAAAATGCTCAAAACCATAGACAGCAGCAAAACATACAGAAGAATTTTTACTACCTGCGAGGTAAATTTTATCACCGTCAGGTCAAGTCTTGTTTTGGAAAGTCCCTTTGACATCAGCTTTAAGCAGATTTTTGTAAGAATTACCCCGACAATAAGTATCACCAAAGCCAGAATAATCGAAGGAATTGCCGCCACAAAGCTGTCCCAGATATTTTTAAAAAATCTTCCCAGAGCATTAAGCGTTTCCTCGGGATTTCCCGAAAAACCCGAAACATTGTCCTGCAAAGAGCTGTCTGCCGCAGTTTCGGCTGACTGTGAAATCAAACACGGAAAAATCATTAAAGCTCCTTTTCAAACGCTGTGCAAACGGCGTCCGCATCGGCGTTTCTGATAAGAACGGAAATCTCATCGACGCCTGTTGTTATCATCAAAATCATTGCGCAAAGTCTGTTTAAAATCTCAAAAACCTTTGCAGCGTAACCTACCGAATTTGTCATCTTGCCGGCTTTAATTACGATTTTCCTGTTGCCGCTGTTTATCATGGGAGCGACGCTGTCTTTCTCACGAAGTTCCTTTACGGCGCCCAAAAGCTTTGGAATATCATCGTCGTTGACGGTAAATCCGAAACTGAAAATCTCAGAAGTAGGTGCTGTCATAGAAATCATATCTACGTTTATACCTGCGTCTGCGACTGCTTTAAGCGTGTCCTCCATAATGGTTCTGTCAAGCGGAACATTGTTAAATGAAACCGCAGAAACATTTTCTGTAACTTCAAGTTTCATATTATCCCTCCTTAATAAGGTCGCTCATGGAATAAAGTCCTGCCGGTTTTCCCGAAACGAACACCGCTGCATTTACAGCGCCGACAGCGAAAACCTCTCTTGACTGAGCGGAATGTGACAGGGTTATTACCTCGTCGTGTCCTGCGAAAATTATATCGTGTTCACCGACAATAGTACCGCCTCTTACCGAGTGCATACCGATTTCGTCCCTGCCTCTCGCCTGACGCACAGAATGACGGTCGTAAATATAGCGCTTGCTGTTTCCAAGCTCTTCGTTTATTGCCTCGGCAAGCATAATTGCCGTTCCCGAAGGCGCGTCTTTCTTTTGATTATGGTGTTTTTCCACGATTTCAACGTCAAACTGCGAGCCTAAAACCTGAGCCGCTTTCCGTGCAAGCTCTGCCAGAAGATTTATTCCCAAAGACATATTAAACGTGAATAAAATCGGCACCTGAGATGCTGCTGCAACAATTTTGCCCCGCTCTTCGTCGGTATAGCCTGTCGTTGCTATGACCAGCGGCACGCTGTTCATTTTGCAGTACGAAAGCAGATCATCAAGCACCGAAGGGTGCGAAAAGTCAATAATTACATCGGGTTTTTCGGTCAGATCAAAAACGCTGCCGACAATAGGAAATTCATCATATTTATCGGTAATTTTATCAATTCCCGCAACTACTTTACAATCGTCACGTTCTTTTACAAGAGACGCTATCACACGGCCCATTCTTCCGTTAGCGCCTGAAATTGCTATCCTTGTCATTTTGCGCTCCTTAAAAATCAAACGTTAAACTATATTCAGCAGACCATCTGCCTCCATAACTGCCTTTAATTTAGCTTTCATTTCATCGCTCATTGAGCAAAGGGGAAGTCTGCACTCTCCTGCCTTAAAGCCTGCCAGATTAAGCGCCTCCTTGACAGGAATGGGATTTACGTCCATAAACATTGCCTTGTCAAGAGCATAGAGCTTTTTAGCTATCTCAAGAGCCTCCTGTTTTTTGCCCTCAAGATAGAGCGAAATCTCGTTATGTTTCATCAAAGGAGCAACGTTCGACGTTACCGAAATCAGACCTTTTCCGCCCAAAGCAAGGCAGCAAAGCGCCTCGTCGTCGTTTCCCGAATAAATATCAAGGTCAGTATCAGCGGCAATACCCATTACAGTACTCATATTGCCGCTTGCCTCCTTTACAGCTCTGATATTCGGGTGCTTTGCAAGCTCTTTATAAGTATCAACAGCAATGCCGCAGCCTGTTCTCGAAGGAACGTTATAAAGCATTACAGGGATATTTACAGCGTCTGCGACAGCGGTAAAATGCCTTACAAGTCCTCTCTGCGACGCCTTGTTATAGTAAGGCGTAACGTGAAGAAGAGCGTCTGCTCCCAGTCTTTCAGCCTCCTTTGAAAGCTCGACCGCATAAGCCGTATCGTTTGAACCGGCTCCCGCAATCACGGGAACACGTCCTGCAACTCTCTTTATGCCGTATCTTATGACCTCAACGTGCTCTTCGTCGGTCATTGTCGCACTTTCGCCCGTTGTACCGCAGATAACAAGTCCGTCGATTTTGTTTTCTATCTGCCAGTCTATAAGCCTGCCAAATTCCTCGTAATTTATACTTCCGTCCGGGTTCATCGGGGTTGCAATAGCCGTTGCACAACCTGTAAAGATAGTATTACTCATAGTAAATCTCCTAACCGTTAATCCAGGTAACCCTTTGCAGCGAGCAGCTCTGCCATTTCCACAGCGCCGCCTGCCGCTCCTCTCAAAGTGTTATGAGAAAGGCATACGAATTTGTAATCATACTGCGTATCGGGGCGAAGTCTGCCGATAGATACAGCCATACCGCCCTCAAGGTTGCGGTGAAGCACAGTCTGAGGCATATTATCCTCCTCGAAATAGTGCAAAAACTGCTTTGGCGCTGACGGAAGATTTAAAGCCTGAGGCTCTGCGGAATATTCCGCCCAAATCTTCTTTATTTCCTCGATAGAGGGCTTATTTTCAAATCTTACGAAAACAGCGGCAAAATGTCCGTTTGAAACGGGAACTCTGAGGCACTGCGTGGTAATTGAAGGCTTATCTGCGTTTACGATTACGCCGTTTTCGATATGACCCCAAACATTTAGAGGCTCTTTTTCGGACTTTTCCTCTTCACCGCCGATAAACGGGATAATATTGTCAATCATTTCGGGCCACGTCTTAAAGGTCTTTCCTGCGCCCGAAATAGCCTGATATGTACAGGCAAGAATATCGGTAATGCCGAATTTTCTCAAAGGAGAAAGAGCAGGAACATAGCTCTGAATAGAGCAGTTTGATTTAACGGAAATAAAGCCTCTCTTCGTTCCCAGGCGCTTTTTCTGAGTTTCAATAACAGCAGCGTGATCTGCGTTTACCTCGGGGATTATCATAGGAACGTCCTCAACGCCACGATTTGCCGAATTATTTGACATTACGGGACATTCAGCCTTAGCATATTTTTCTTCGAGAGCCTTGATTTCGTCCTTTTTCATATTTACCGCGCAGAAAACGAAATCCACCTCGGATGCGATTGCGTCAACGTCAGCCTCAGCGTCCCTTACAACCATATTTTTCATACTCTCGGGCATCGGAACATCCATATACCAGCGGTCGGCGACAGCGTCCTTATAGGTCTTTCCTGCGGAATGTGAAGATGCCGCCAAAACCTTTACTTTGAACCACGGGTGATTTTCAAGAAGTATAGCAAAACGCTGTCCTACCATACCCGTTGCTCCTATAATTCCCACATTGTACTTTTCTTTCATAGTTATTTCCTTCCTTCAAAAAATAAAAATACCGATGAAAGTATCATCGGCTTGTTTAATACGCTGCAAAACAATTATTTTGCGGCAGCGCTCCATCAAGCAACTCGATGACAGTCATACGCCTGTTCGACGCACAACCGGATAACACGCAAATCGGACTGCGTGCTCCTCGGCGGTTCAGCCTTTCACGGCAGCTTTCCGACAAGCCGAATTACCGCTACTATTCATCACCGCACCTCTACCCACGTTATATTCTACCACATATAGTTCCTTTTGTCAATAGATTTACACAATTTTTTAAAAATAAATAACACAACGCTGTCAAAGTGCAAAAAAATTGCAGGCAGGAAAAAGTTTCGGCAATCATCAATTTGTGATTGACATTTTTCTATAAATGTGGTAAAATTAGAGTGGGAAATTCTATGCGAAAAAGGCAAGTTTCCCGTAAAAATATTTTCAACAGGAGGGAAAAATTATGGTTATTTTAATAGTAATAATTATAGCGATTGCCAATGATATCTGGAAAATGTATTTACAGCCGAACAAGTTTTATAAGCCCGGAAAGCCCTACTATTACGGAGAGGCAAACAAGCCGTCGTGGTATGATTTATACCGTACAACGGGAAGATTTAAATAATCAAAAAAATGTTAAAAAGCGATTTTTATTATGATTTGCCCGAAGAGCTGATTGCTCAAATACCGGCAGAACCCCGTGACAGCTCCAGGCTTATGGTTATTTCAAGAGAAACGGGAGAGATTACTCACGATCGTTTCTTCAATATATGCAATTACCTGAAAAAGGGTGATTTGCTTGTTATGAACGACAGCAAGGTCTTTCCCGCAAGAATTTACGGAAAAAAGCGAGAAACAGGCGTCACGGCGGAATTTCTTTTGCTGAAACGAAAAAGCCTTACCGACTGGGAAACAATGGTTCGTCCGGGCAGAAGACTTAAACCCGGAGTTATAGTGGATTTTCCCGAAGGACTTTCCGCCGAAATAGTAGGAAACGAGGACGGCGGAAACAGACTTGTACGTTTCTCGTTTGAGGGAGATTTTTTTGATATTCTTGACAGAATAGGACAGATGCCGCTGCCGCCGTATATTACGGAAAAACTTGCGGATAAAGACAGATACAACACGGTATATTGCCGAGAAACAGGCTCGGCGGCAGCCCCTACGGCAGGTCTGCATTTCACCGAAAGAGAATTTCAGACTGCTAAGGAAATGGGGATCGACACGGCTTTTGTTACTCTTCACGTCGGACTCGGAACGTTTCGTCCCGTTAAGGAGGACAATATTCTCGACCACAAAATGCACGTAGAGCATTACTCGATACCGAAGGAAACGGCAGAAAAAATCAAACGCACAAAGGAAAACGGCGGAAGAGTGATAGCAGTCGGCACAACGTCCTGCAGGACGCTTGAAAGTGCGGCTCAGAGCGGAAAACTCACCGATGACACGGGAATTTTCATTTATCCCGGCTATCAATTCAAGTGCATTGACGGGCTTATAACAAATTTTCATCTTCCCGAAAGCACGCTGATTATGCTTGTTTCGGCGTTTTTAGGACGAGAAAAGACTTTAAATGCTTATAATGTCGCTATCCGTGAAAAATACAGGTTTTTCTCTTTCGGCGATTGTACATTTATTATCTGAGCAAAAATGCGATTAAATTATTGACAAGAAAAGGTTAATATGATAAAATATCATCAGGATATATTTTCAGATCAAAAGGTTGGGAGATAAGCCTATGAAAATAAACCGCAATTCAAAATATTTCACGATTGCTTTTTATGCGTTTTGCACTGTTGTCGCCTGTGAGCTTGCAAGCCTGCTGATTTTTAATTTTAGCTCGGTTTCGGAAACGTTTTCGGGCTTTACGGCAGTTACTACGCCTATCATAATCGGCATTTTCTGCGCTTATTTGTTAAATCCGCTTATGATGAAACTGGAAAACGGAATATTCAGAAAATGGTCACATTCCGGTGAAAAAAAGCTGAAAAGCCGTGCGAGGATTTTTTCTCTTGTTATTACAATGCTTATCATTCTGGCATTTTTAACAATGGTGATAATTCTTGTTATTCCTCAGCTCGTCACAAACATTATTGCGATTTTCAGCAATATGAACAGCTATATCGAAACTATACGCAAATTCTTACAGAACATTTCAGACGATTATCCTGCGATCGCTCAGTTTCTTGATGCTCCGCTGAACGACTTCAATAAGTTTATCAACGACATCTGGCAGCAGTATTCCGATCAGCTTTTGGGATTTGCAGGAAACGTAGCAAACGGAATTTGGTCGGTTATCGACGTGCTGAAAAACGTATTTATCGGTCTTATTCTTTCAATTTATCTTCTTGCAAGAAAAGAAATGTTTGTCGGTCAGGCAAAAAAGCTTATGTTTGCGTTTGTAAAGCCTGCCCGTGCACAGCGTCTGCTTAATGTATGCCGTTCTTCGTCCGAAAAATTCCTCGGTTCTATCATAGGAAAAATTATCGAGGCATTTATTGTCGCATTACTGTACTTTATAGGCTGCGTATGTATGAATTTGCCGTTTGCGCCTCTGATTGCGGTGATAATGTTTATATTCAATCTTATCCCGTTCGTGGGACCGTTTATCGGTGCAATTCCCTGCTGTTTGCTCCTTGTGCTGAGCGATAACCCGATAAACGCGTTGTGGTTTATAATTTTCGTTGTAATTCTCCAGATGATCGACGGAAATATCATAGCTCCGTGGATACTCGGCGACCAGACAGGACTTCCGGCAGTATGGATACTGATTTCAATTATAATCGGCGGCGGATTTTTCGGTCCGATCGGAATGCTCCTTGGCGTTCCCGTCTGCGCTGTAGTTTATATGCTTATCAAGGACTTTATCGAAAATCGCCTTAAAAAGCGAAATCTCCCGAAGAACACGTCAGATTATGTCGGAAACGTTGATTATATTACGCCCGACTTCGTTTATACAGAGCCTGAGGTCGTTGCCGAAGAGAAAAATACAGAAGAAAAGCCTGTTCATAAAAAGAAACTTCGTGATAAAGTCAAGGAATTTCACGAAAAGCTTACAAATAATCACAAGGATTGAAACAAAATCCCCTTGACAAATTATATAAAATGCAGTATAATATACCTCGTAAAGATGTCCGAATCTGAGATTTATTCAATGAAAACGGTTTTACAAAAAATACTGACGGTAAAATTTTATTGAGCCGAAAGACAATGCTTTTAATGTAAATTTGAAATTTTTGCGTTATTACAAGTGCGTCTTTCGTGACGCACTTTTTTATTTTGAAAGGATTGCCTATGGAACAAGAAAATCGTGTCGCAATTATCTCAATGATAATAAGCTGCGAGGACAGCGTGCCTGCGATAAACGAACTTCTCCACGAATACGGAAAATACATTCGGGGAAGAATGGGTCTGCCCTACCGTGAGCGGGGTCTTAACATCATAAGCATTGTTATAGACGCACCTGCCAACAGTATTTCTTCGCTTTCGGGAAAGCTCGGAAGATTAAAAGGCGTTACCTCGAAGGCGGTTTATTCAAAGTAAATTTCGGGCATTTTCCCGAAAAGAAAGGATGATTTTATGACTATCAAAAAAAGAATAACCGCTGCTTTAATGGCAGCAATGTGCGCATTTACTTTCAGCGCCTGTGCAAAAACCGACGCTGAAACGCCTGAGTCGATAAAAGTTGCGGCTCTGAAAGGTCCGACTGCAATGGGTATGACAAAGCTTATGGACGATGACGAAAAAGATAATCTGCCTTACGATTTCACAATCGCAGCGTCCGCAGATGAGCTTTCGCCGCTTATTGCACAGGGAGAAGTCGATATTGCCTGCGTTCCGGCAAATCTCGGCGCTGTTTTGTACAGCAAGACCGAAGGCAAAGTAAACGCTCTTGCGGTAAATACGCTCGGCGTTCTCTATATTTGCGAAAACGGTGATACCGTTAATTCTGTTGAAGATTTAAAAGACAAGACGATATATTCCGCAGGAAAGGGCGCTACTCCCGAATATGCCCTGAATTTTATTATCAAGAGCAACGGTCTTGAAAATGACGTTACAATCGAATGGAAAAGCGACCACACCGAATGTCTTGCGTCACTCCTTGCAAATCCCGGCAGCGTTGCAATGCTCCCTCAGCCGTTTGTAACAACTGCTAAGATGAAAAACGAGGGTATCCGCACGGCAATCGACCTCAACGACGCCTGGGACGACCTAGGTCTTTCAAGTTCCCTGCTTACGGGAATAGTGGTTGTAAGGAAAGAGTTTGCGGAAAAATATCCCGACGCTGTAAAGGATTTTCTTGCAAGATATAACGACTCTGTTAAATTTGTAAACGAAAATATTGACGAGGCGGCTGAATTCATCGAAAAATACGATATTGTTCCTGCTAATGTTGCAAAAGCAGCGATCCCCGAATGTCACATCGTCTGCGTTACGGGTGATGAGATGAAACAAATGCTTTCCGGCTATCTTCAGGTACTGTATGACCAACTTCCCTCTTCTGTAGGCGGCACAATGCCTGCCGATGATTTCTATTACAACGGCTGATATACACGTAAAAACGGGGAAATGTGCGATTTAAGCGAGAGGCAAACGAATGAAAAAATCTCTTATAACAGCATTATGCGTTATTTTCTGGCTGATACTGTGGCAGATACTTTCCGTCTGCATCAACAGCAAGATACTTCTCGTTTCCCCTATTGACGCAGCAGCACGTCTTTTTGAGCTGCTGCCTTCATCTGATTTCCGGGGCAGCGTGCTGTTTTCTATGGGAAGAATTCTGCTGGGATTTTTTATAGGTCTGATTCTCGGCACGGCTTTGGCGGCTCTTTCGGGAAAATTTGCGGTAATAAGAACGCTTTTTTCTCCGCTTATATCCGCAATGAAATCAATACCTGTTGCCTCTTTTACGATTTTGGCGCTGTTTTGGGCAGGCTCGAAAAATCTTTCTGTCCTTGTGGCAGTTTTGATCTGCGTGCCGATAGTATGCTCAAATATGCTGGAAGGAATTGACAGTCTTGACCCGAAACTTGACGAAATGTCAAGGATTTTCAAAATTCCGGCAGGACGAAAATTTTCGGGAATTTATCTTTCTCAGCTCCTACCGTATTTTCGCTCTGCGTCACGGCTTGCTATCGGGCTTTCGTGGAAATCGGGAATAGCCGCTGAGGTTATCGGAATACCCGACGGCTCTATCGGCGAAAAAATCTTTTCGGCGAAGATTTATCTCGAAACAGCAGATTTGTTTGCCTGGACATTTGTTGTGGTATTGCTGAGCTTTCTCTGCGAGAAATTGTTTATTTTCGCAGTAGAGCTTGTACAGAAGAGAATTGAAAAAATGTGACGGAGGCGAAGTTTTGAAAGCCGTAAAAATTTGCAAAGCCTTTGGAGAAAACAAGGTCCTTACCGACTTTTCGTACGAATTTAAGCAAGGAAAAGTAACCGCCGTTCTTGGCGCTTCGGGATGCGGAAAAACTACGCTGCTTAATATTCTTATGGGGATAATTTCTCCCGACAGCGGCGAAGTGATCCGCGAAAGCGACAAAATCAGCGCAGTTTTTCAGGAAAACAGGCTCTGCGAAAATCTGACTGCATCCGCAAATATACGGCTTGTCACGGGTAAACGTTTCACTAAAAAACAGGTCGAAGAAAATCTTGAAAATGTCGGTCTGTTTGACTGTGCGAATAAAAAAGCAGGAAATCTTTCGGGCGGTATGAAACGAAGAACTGCTCTTGTACGTGCGCTTTTGGCTGAATATGACATTTTGTTCCTTGATGAACCTTTTAAAGGTCTTGACAGCGATACAAAAAATCTTGTTATGGACTATACCGCAAAAAAAATCATCGGAAAGACAGTCGTTCTTGTAACACACGATTTATCCGAATGTGAACGTCTTGCCGATGATATTATCAATCTGTAAAAACACGCCGCACTCACGAAGAATGCGGCGTATTTTTTGATGCAAATTATTCTTTAAAATCAGCCGAAAAGCGCTTGATTAAGCCAGACATGAGCAACATCAAGAGCCTCGTAGAAACCGTTAAATTCGCCCTTTTTCGCTTTTGACACATCTGCGCCCGCCCTTGTGGGAACAAGCTGTACCATTATCGTTTCGGGTACGTCAAGGTCTGCGATTTTTTTCGTATCCTTGATCGTAAGCTTTGCGGCAAAATCGTCGCCGCCGCTGCCGTAATAAATCGTATTTCCGCTGCGAATTAACGGAAATCCTCTGTAAAACATAAGCTTATTTTCTGACATTTGATTTTCCTCCTGTATTTAAGTTTAAGCATTAAAAATAACGCTGTAATTTACCAAGCAATATTTACTTCCTCGCCGTTCAAAAGCTTTCGGACATTTTCAATTAGCCTTTCGGTATAGACCGAACGAACCTTGAATATTGTATTTCCGTCAAGAGCCACAATATTTTTTCTGTCGCCGTCCGCATAATAGCTCAAAGTGTTTTGCTTTGTTCCGTAGAGCTTTGCATAATCATCGTTGTACGTGAATTTAACCGATACGGTATTTGCGCCGACTATTTCTCCCGTGTACACCTCTTCCCCGACAGATCCCGAAAACTGCTCAAAGAGCTTTTTGAAATTATCTCCGTCAAGCTCTTTTTCGCCGCAGAAGAATTTTTGATTATCAGAGTCAATATCGAATTTATAAACCTCGTCCGAAATGGTTACTTCAACGCTTTCACAGCCGTAAATATACGGAGAAAGCGGTCTTGTTGAAATATAATCGGCAGGATTAAAGCTGTACCACGGAGCAGATTGTGTCGTTATAACAAATATTCCCGGAACGCCCTGAAGTGCGGCATAATACCCTGTCACCTCGTAAACCTGCGGAGAGTTTTCGGTGCGTTCACCTACGATTTCCTTGACCTTATCGCCCAAAAAGAGCACTCTTTTCTCGCCGCCGTAACTGAATGTCACCGTGCAAAACGGGTCGGAAAGTCCGCATTTTGCCAGATTTTCTTCGTTCTGAACAAGATATGCGCAGTATTTCATCGTAAGACCGCAAACCCCGTTGCAAAGCGAGCTGCCCTTTGTAACATCAATTTCTGCCTCATACGGCTTGACAAACCGGTGTGTATTCAAGGTCGGTATCACATAATTTTCGTCGTTTCTCGCCGACGCAATCTCCGACATATAACGTATTTCAACAGGATTTTCCAGATCTTTTCGCTCAACGATAACATAATCTACGTTTTCGCTGCTTTCAAGAGCCTTTGTAATCAGCAGATTTGCATAATCCTTAACATCTCTGAAAGCTCCCGAAACATCGCTGCTGTACGCAAGCATAACCCTGCTGCCCTCACGGAAATAAACCGTCGAAGTATTTGACGGATTTTCTATGCCGAAAAACAGCTCGATTTCCGTGTCATCGTCAAAGGTCACTTTTACAACCGCTTTCGGCTCTTTCAAGCCGTATTTTTCAAGGTCGTCGGCGTTCTCCTCAACAAGACATTTTGCCGTAAGAGCAGAAAATCCCTCAATAAAGCTGCGTACCGCACTGTCGCTCTGTCCGACGCCCAAAAGCTGTTCGCTTGTCCAGTAATACGCTGTCTGAACGTTGCCGTCGCTGTCATTGTACGCACGTGTTTTTCTGTCGAAAGTGAAACTTCCCTGCTCGTTTTTTACGGAAATTTTCATAACGCTGTCGGCAGATTTTCCTGTCACTTCAATCTCCGTTGATTGCGAGATATTTTCCTCGGACGGCGTTTCAGCCGCTTTGGGAGAAGTAAGCAGGAGAATAGCTACCGCAATCAAAAGCACAAAAGCGACTGCTCCTGCGATAACGGCGTTTTTGGCAGTTCTGCTCATTATCTGTGCCTCCTGCGGATCCAGACTGCTATTCCCAGAACGATTATCGCCGCAGGAAGAACAATGCAGAGAATTATTACAAGCGTATTTGCGGTTGACTCCTGCATATCAAACGTAATATTTGAAACAGACTTCGGGGTGATATTTAACCCGTTTTCCTTGCCCGATACGCTGTTGAACAGATCAATGAAAAAATCGGTGTTATCTGCGTTTTGGTATGAGAAAAAGTAACTTCCCGAAAGCTGATCTGAACCCACTGCACAAACTCTGCTTTCAGCCCCGTCTGAGCCTGTTTTTACCGACATTACAACATCGTTGAAAACGCCTGTTTCCGCCTCCTCAAATTCAAAATTTTCATCTGCGTCAAGCGGGAACAAAAACGCTCCCTCATACGTTTTCATAAGGACTTCAAGCGTGTTTTTGCTCCTTTCAAGAGTGTAAACAGGACGTAAATCAGCGCCCATTGTATAGCCGTCGCCGCCCTTGTAATAATCCGACTCGACAATCTGCTGTAAATGAGCATAAGCCGTCTGCTGACTATTTATCAGAATACGGTATTCGGAATTGCTCTGACCTATCGCCGAAAATCCCACGGACAGTCCCCAATCGCTTAAAAATGAGTCAATATTCGGAGTTTTCGGCTGCGAGGTAGACGCAAAATAATAAATATTCTTGCCGTATTTGCCGCCGTTATCAAGGAATTTGTCCAGTTTTTCGAGAGAAGAACTGTCATAATCCGCAAGCGGAGCATAAATTACCGCAAAATCAAAACTTTCGTCGATTTCAACGGTCTTAATCAGGTTGACTGACTCCACATCATAGCCGTTTTTGGAAAGAAGATTTTTCAGCGCCGAACTGTCGCTCTCGTTAAATCCTTCAAGAAATGCCACTTTAACGGGATTTTCGTCCGACACATACATAATAGCCGACAACGCCGACTGCTCGATAGATGAACCCAATATATAACCGTAGTAATAGTAATAATAAGCCGCCATTTCATTATCCAGACCGAAATAATCGTTCTGCGTAAGAACTTTATATCTGCCGTTTTGCTTATTCTCAACGATAATGCTTGACTCGCTTAGCTGCTCCGACGAATATTTTGACGCATAAGTCGGATTTTTCATCAAATCAATATAGTCAAGCGTGATATGGTCGCTTTTTTTATCAATTTTATCAAGTATTTCGCATACCTGCTTAAAATAAAGTCCCATATCCGAAAAGCTTTTTTCGGGACTTAATACTGTAATCGAAACATCGGTTTTTTGAAAATTTTCGAGGTAATTTTCTGTTTTCGGGTCTAACGAATAAAGACCCGTAGAAGTAAGGTCGGCTTTTGCGCCAAATTTGTCGGAAATAATTCCTACAAATACGTTAAGAAGGACTATTCCCGCAAGAACAGCCACAGTAAAAGCAACAGACAAAGCGCCGTGCTTTCTTATACTTTTTCTGTTGGGCTTTCCGGTATCGTTTTCAGCGGCTTTTTCGCTGATTTCTTCGGACTTTTCGGCAGCGTTTTCAATCTCGGGGGAATTTTTGATTTTTTTCATACTTTTCCCTCCTTACGCCCAACGGCGACGTTCAAGAACACGTGTCGCAAGGAAAATAAATGCGCCCGAAATACTCAGAAAGAATACGACGGAAAACAGGCTGAAAATGCCCTGGTTAAATTCCAGATATTTACCGTAAACCGACAAGGAATTTATTACATTTTTCACGCCGTCGTCTGAAATGTAATTTGAAATTATATCAAACATACAAATCATAATATTTGAACCTATCGAACCCAAAGCAGCGATCATCTGATTATCCGTAAGGCTTGATATGAAAATATCAATTGAAATAAACGCCGCACCCATCAGAATTATAGCGGCAAAATTTCCCCAGAATGACGCCCAGCCGAACTCTGCGCCCTCTCCTACTGCCGCCGAAATAAAAACTGCATATAAGAGGAGCATAAGGCAGGCACAGAAAAAAACGAAAAATGCAGCAATAAATTTGCCCATAACCACGCCGAAAAGACTTACCGGACTGCTCAAAGTAAGACGGTCGGTATTCTGGCGGCGTTCTTCCGCAAAAGTCCTCATTGTAAGTACGGGAATTATCACTAAAATCACGTAAAACATCAGCGAAAAAACTCCCGACATTTCCGCACTTCCCGAAGAAAGGCAGTTCATCCACAAAAACAATCCCGAAAACGCATAAAATACTGCCAGAAAAACATATCCCAGAGGCGATGTGAAATAAGACAAAATTTCCCTTTTAATTATCGCAGTCATTATTCCTCACCTCCGTAAAAATCTCCCGTGGTAAGCTTTAGGAATATTTCTTCCAGAGTAAGCTCGCTGCCCTTCATAAGCAAAATCGGACAGCCGTTTTCTGCCATTTTATTGAAAATCTCACGACGAATATCCGTATTATCACGTGACTCAATCTCAAATTCCGTAACATTTTCTTCGACTGTCCTGCTGACGTGATACCTGTCAAGAGCCGAAATGGTCTTAAGTATTTTTTCGACCTTATTGCGCTCGCCTTCAATATGGACTGTCAGCTTATTATCTCCCGAGAGCTTTCTTGAAAGATTTTCAGCCGTATCGAACGCAGCCAGTTCCCCGTTATTGATAACAACTATCTTATCGCAGACAGCCTGTACTTCCGGCAGGATATGTGACGACAGTATGACCGTGTGATTTTTGCCCAGCCTTTTTATCAGGGAACGCATTTCAATTATCTGCTTAGGGTCAAGTCCGACCGTCGGCTCGTCCAGAATGAGCGTCTTGGGATTTCCGACAAGCGCCTGCGCAAGTCCCACTCTTTGCCTGTATCCCTTCGAGAGATTGCGTATAATGCGGTTTCTGACATCATCAATGCCGGTCAGATCACGTATCTCTTCAAGGTGCGATTTTTTTGGGAGCTTACACTTTTTCAGTCCGTATACGAAATTCAGATACTCGTCAACGGTCATATCAAGATAAAGCGGCGGAATTTCGGGCAGATAACCGATATTTTTCTTTGCCGCCATAGGATTTTCGAGAATATTCTCGCCGTTTATGACTGCCTCTCCGCCTGACGGTGAAATACATCCTGTCAGAATATTCATAGTTGTGGATTTTCCTGCTCCGTTAGGACCAAGAAAGCCCAATACCTCGCCGTCCTCCGCACAAAAGCTTATGCCTTTCAGCGCAGTATGCGACCCGTAATTTTTAAACAGGTTTTTAACTTCAATCATCGAAAAATCCTCCGAAATATCACCTTTTTTACCTCATACCATTCTACATCAAAAAAGTGACAGTTTCGTGAAACGCAAATGAAATTATTGTGCCGAAAGCCGCTCAATTGCCTTTTTAATCCTCGAAACGGACTCTTCCTTGCCGAGAATTGCACAAATCTCAACGCCGCCGCAGGGAGTAACCTGCTTTCCGCTCAGGGCAATTCTCAACGGAAACAGCAAAAATCCGTTCTTTACGCCCAGTTCCTCGACAAGAGCCATAAGCTTATCGTGAATATTGTCACGGGTAAAATCTTCAATGCCCTCAAGCACGGGAAGTATTTTATTCAGACAGTCAAGAGATGTTTCAAGGGTAGTCTTGCTCTTCTTTGAAACGTACATTTCAAGCGGATAATCAAGAACATTGTCGATAAAATCAATCTGCGGCGCAATATCCGTAAACACCTCGCAGCGAGGCTGAAGTCCTGCGCAAAGCAGGCTGATGTCAATATTGCGGCTGCACGCCTGTCTGATATAAGGCTCTGCGTATTTTACAAATTCTTCGGGCTGCATGGCTCTTATATACTGCGCATTTATTGCCTTTAATTTAAGCGGATCGAATATGGCAGGAGATTTGGAAATTCCTCTTATATCGAACTCCTTTACCATTTCATCGAGCGAATAAATTTCATTTTCACCCTTGGGCGCCCAACCCAGAAGAAGAATATAATTCAGCACAGCCTCGCAAAGATAACCTTTTTCCATTAAATCCTGGAACGAGGCGTCGCCGTCACGCTTTGCAAGCTTATGATGAGCGTCTTTCATAATGTGTTCAACGTGGATATACACCGGCGGCTCCCAGCCGAAAGCCTCATACAATAAATTATATTTCGGCGCAGAGGAAAGATATTCGTTTCCGCGGACAACGTGTGTGATTTTCATAGTGTGGTCATCGACAACATTTGCAAAATTATAAGTCGGCAGACCGTCTGTTTTGAGGAGAATTTGGTCGTCAAGAATGGAATTTTCGACCGTAATATCACCGTAAATCTCATCGTGAAAAGAGGTAGAACCTTCAAGAGGGATTGACTGACGGATAACATAAGGCTTTCCCTCTGACAGATTTCGTTCAATTTCCTCCTTGGAAAGATTGCGGCAATGTCTGTCATACATCAAAGCGGAACTTCCTGCCGCTTTCTGTGCCTCGGACACCTCTTCAAGACGCTCCTTAGTGCAGAAACAGTAGTATGCCTTACCCTTTTTAACAAGCTCTTGTGCGTATTCCTTATACATTCCCATACGCTCGCTCTGGATATAAGGACCGTATTCTCCGCCGACATCGGGTCCCTCGTCCCAATTAAGTCCGCAGTCACGCAAAGTTTTATAGATAACGTCAACTGCGCCCTCAACATATCGCTCACGGTCGGTATCTTCAATTCTCAATATGAATTTTCCGCCGTTTTTCTTTGCAAGAAGATAGGTATAAAGCGCCGTTCTGAGATTTCCTATGTGCATATAACCCGTAGGACTTGGCGCAAAACGTGTTCTTACTTCATTCATTTTTATCACCCTTATTTCATTAGATCTTCCGAGATTTGTTTTTTAAGCTCGTCCAGACTTGAAAATTTTCGTTCGTCACGAAGAAATTTCACAAGCGAAACTGCAATTTTCTGTCCGTACAAATCGCCGCTGAAATCAATTATATACGTTTCCATAACCACATTTTCGTTGTCGCTGACAGTAGGACGGACGCCGATATTTGTAATCCCCCGATAAATTTTCCCGTTTATCCTTACATAACTTTTGTAAGCGCCGAAACGGGGGATTATATTTGTTTCGGGAATTATCTGGTTTATTGTGGGGAAATTTATCGTCCTGCCAAGCTCGTTTCCCCGAACCACAGGCAGTCCGAATGTAAGCTCATAACCGAGAAGTCTGTTGGCTTGTTCGATTTCGCCGTTCCTGATAAGCTCTCTGATATGCGTAGAGCTGATAAGCTTGCCGTCAAGACAAACGTCCTCGGCTATTTTCACAAAGATACCGTATTTTTCTCCCAACATTTCAAGCCGTTCGGGAGTGCCGCTGCCGTTTTTTCCGAAACGGAAATTCCTTCCGCAGCACACAAACGCCGCATTGAGCTTTTTTACGAGAATTTCTCTTACAAATTCCTCGTCCGATAATCCGCAGACCTCCGCAAAATCCGGGGCAAACAGATACTTAATGCCCATTTTATCCAGCATTTCGCATTTATTTTCAAAGGAAACTATATCTTCGGGACTTTGGAATTTCGGCAGCGTGGTGTCACAGTTAAATGTGAAAACCGCCGGAGCAAGGTCTCTGTTCATTATTGCACAGTTTATCACAAAAACGTGTCCCAAATGAAGTCCGTCAAAATATCCTAAAGCAACCGCCGTTTTTTCCTTTGGAGGCGCACTGTATGTTATATCTATCAAATTATTCACCTATATTTCGCTTATAAAGCGCTTTACGGAAATAAGCTCGTTTTCGGGGCTGACCTTTCCGACGCCCAGAAGTTCTCCTTTATCCGAACAAATTCTGAGGAGCGTTTCAACGGGAGGCTTTTCGGACAATCTTTCAGCGTCAAGCCTTGCGCCGTTTTTGTAAAGTCTTTGCTGGACCTCGTCCAAAACAATTTCCTTATATCCGCCCAACACAAAATCGACAGGATACAGCGCGATCTCTTCGGGAGATTTTGTCCTGAGGTCGTCTGCGGTTATGCACTTTTCAAGTCCGAAACCGCAGCTTTTTGTGCGGACAAGGCTTGTCATAACAGCACGAGTGCCTGCCGCTTTACCAATATCGTCGATCAGCGAACGAATATATGTACCCGACGAACAATCCACTTCTATAATTCCCTCTTGCCCGTCAAATTCAAGCAGTTCAAGCCTGCTTACCGTGATTTTTCTTGACTTTCGCTCCACCTCAACGCCCTTTCGGGCAAGATCGCAGAGCTTTTGTCCGTTCACCTTTAAAGCGGAGTACATCGGCGGAATTTGCTCTGTTTCGCCTTTAAACCGCTCCATAGCCGACATCAGCACGCTTTGGCTTATGGTTTTCGGCTCACATTCCGAAACATCTCCCCATATATCGAGAGTATCCGAAGTCAAACCCAAACGAAAACCCGCACGATAGCTTTTGCTTTTATCACACACTAAATCCACCGCTTTTGTGGCGTTTCCTATAAATATCGGAAGAACGCCCGTTGCCATAGGATCAAGCGTGCCGCCGTGACCGACTTTTTTCGTACCGAACTTTTTCCTTACAACAGCCACAACGTCAAACGACGTGAAATTCTGCGGCTTGTCAATAACCAATATTCCGTTCATTAAACCTTTTCTAACGCCTCAACGCACGCATTTGCGATAGTTTCGACGGTTTTTTCCATTGTCGTTTTGTGGAAGGAGCAGCCTGCTGCTCTTGCGTGTCCGCCGCCCCCGAACTGAGCCGAAATTTTCGCTGCGTCAATGCTGTCGCCTGTACGCAAAGAAACCTTATATTCGCCCTCTTTCTTTTCCTTGACGCAAATTCCTACCTCAACTCCTGCGATTTCCCTGGGAATATTTGCAAGTGCGCCGATGTCATCGCTGTCAATATCGGAAATACTGTTCACAAGTGCCAGAGGAACGGTCAAAACAGCGACTTTTCCTTCTGCGAAATAACGCACTGTTTTCAGAGCCTCCTGCTCAAGCTTAATTCTTCCGAGAGTTTTCACGACAAACATCGAGTAGTTTATTGAAGAATAATCCGCTCCGCTTTCTATCATTTCTGCGGCAATAATATGCGTACGGGGCGTAACGTTTGAATGTTTAAAACAGCCCGTATCCGTCGCAGTACCCGTGTAAATGCCGTTTGCAATATCTTTGTCGAACGCAACTCCAAGCTCTTTTATCACGGCATAGACAAGCTCGCAGGCTGCTGCGCTGTCAGGCTCTATAAAAGTTCTTTTCGCATATTCTTTGTGGAAAGAATGGTGGTCGATAGCAAGCTCTGCCGTATCGCCTACGGCTTTCATCTCTCCAAGCAGCTTTGTATCGGCGACATCGACGCAAATTACGTTTTTATACTCAAACTCCTGCTTTTCAACAGGCTTGAAAAGATAGTCAAATCTGTGCGGAATTTCCTCGGGACACACGGCTTTTGCTTTCTTTTTGAGTTTCTGCAAAGCGATACACAGCGCAGAGCCGCAGCCCAGCGTATCTCCGTCGGGAGAATTGTGCATCAAAATCAGATAATTGTCGTTTTCCCTGAGAAAATCGGCAGCTTGTTCAGCGTTAATTTTCATTATTGCCGTCCCCTCTTTCTTCGTCGTCAACAGGCTTAGGAAGATTTGCTATTATTTCTTCGATATGTGAGCTGTATTCAAGAGAATTATCGGGAATAAAGATAAGCTCGGGCATTTTGCGCATACGCACCCTTGCGGCGATCATTTTCTTGAAATAGCCGCTTGCCGCCTTCATTCCCTCGACAGCCTTTTCCGTGCGTTTTTCTCCTCCCATACAGGCTACCCATACCTTGCAGTATGACAAATCGCTTGTAAGCTCGGTACGGGTCACTGTCACAAATCCGTCTGCAACTCTGGGGTCTTTTACGCCCGCAACAGCCGCAGAAAGCTCTCTGAGAATGTCTTCATTAAGCCGTTTTATATTAAAGTTAGGCATTTCATATCTCCTTTACTTCGCAAGGAGAAATCAATCTCTGTATTCCTCCATAACATAAGCCTCAAAAATGTCGCCTTCCTTGATGTCGGTGAATTTTTCAAGGCTGATACCGCACTCAAATCCTGCCGCAACTTCCTTTACGGCGTCCTTGAAACGCTGAAGTCCTGCGATTTTGTCATCGCCTACGATAATACCGTCGCGCACGATACGAACCTGACCGTTTCTCGTTACTTTTCCGTCAAGAACGTAAGAACCTGCAACTACGCCGACGCCTGTTATCTTGTAAACCTGACGCACCTCAACTCTTCCGAGGCTGACCTCACGGAATTTCGGTGCAAGCATACCCTTCATAGCTGCGGTTATATCTTCGATAGCGTCATAAATGACACGGTAAAGACGGATTTCAACGCCGTTTTCTTTTGCGGTTTCCTCAGCCGACGGGTGGGGTCTTACGTTAAAGCCGACGATAATCGCACCGCTAGCCATAGCAAGCATAACGTCGCTCTCACTTACTGCACCGACGCCGCCGTGAATTACACGAACCTTAACTTCTTCATTGGCGATTTTTTCAAGGGACTGCTTAACAGCCTCTACCGAACCCTGAACGTCTCCCTTTACGACAATAGGCAGTTCCTTGACCTCGCCCTGCTCGATCGAGCTGAACAAATTATCAAGAGTAACCTTCTGATAGCTCTTGAACTGCTCTTCCTTTGCCTCGTGCTTGCGCTTTTCAACAAGCTCTCTCGCAAGTTTTTCGTCCTCAACGGCGGCAAATTTATCGCCTGCGGAAGGGACTTCGGAAAGACCCATAATTTCCACGGGAACAGAGGGTTCTGCCTCGGTTATGGTCCTGCCTCTGTCGTCACGCATTACACGAACACGTCCGACTGCAGTTCCTGCAATAAGAATATCTCCTGTGTGAAGTGTACCGTTCTGTACCAGAAGAGTTGCGATAGGACCTCTCGTTTTATCAAGTCTTGCCTCAATTACGGCACCCGTACCAAGTCTGTCGGGATTAGCCTTCAGCTCCATAACGTCGGCAGTAAGACCAACCATTTCAAGAAGAGTGTCCATTCCCTCTCCTGTTTTTGCTGAAACGGGAACGCAGATTACATCTCCGCCCCAATCTTCGCATACAAGGTCATATTTTGTAAGCTCTTCCTTAACTCTGTCGGGATTGGCTGCCTCTTTATCAATTTTGTTGATAGCAACGATTATTGATACTCCTGCTGCCTTTGCGTGATTGATAGCCTCAACAGTCTGCGGCATAATACCGTCATCTGCTGCCACAACGAGAATTGCTATATCGGTGATCATAGCGCCTCTCGCTCTCATAGACGTAAACGCCTCGTGTCCGGGGGTATCAAGGAATGTTATATCGCGCTCTCCTACACGGACACGGTATGCGCCGATATGCTGAGTAATTCCTCCTGCCTCCGTGGAAGTAACGTGAGCATTGCGGATATAGTCGAGAATTGACGTTTTACCGTGGTCAACGTGTCCCATTACGACAACAACGGGAGAACGGGGTTTAAGGTCCTCGGGCTTATCTGCGATGTCCTCGAACAGACGCTCTTCAATAGTAACGACTACTTCCTTTTCTACCTTTGCGCCCAACTCTTCCGCAACCAAAGACGCCGTATCGAAATCAATTGTTTCGTTGATATTTGCCATAACGCCCAAGGCAAAAAGTTTCTTAATTACCTCGGACGCAGTTACTTTAAGACGTGTCGCAAGCTCTCCTACAACGATTTCGTCGGGTATCTGTACTTTAAGCTGCTGTTTTCTTGCTCTTTCAAGCTCAAGACGCTTTAATTTCTGCGCCTCGTTTTCACGTTTATTTCCGTACTGCTTGCCGTTTTTCTGAGCCTTTTGTGTAAATTTCTGCTTGCTGCGGAAATTATCGTTGTTCATTTTTCCGGCAGGTGCAATCGTTTCATAGCGCTCGTTATACTTATCAAGCTCAACATAACTGCCACGTGTATCGACCTTTTTGGTGACGTGCTCTCCGTGCTTGACATTTTCGTTCTTCTGTTTCTGCTGAATAACGGGAGGGGCGTTGACCTTGATTTTGCTGCTGTCGATGGCAGGCTTTGCCGCAGGCATTTTAGGCGTTGTGGGCGTCTTGGGCTTTGGCTTTTCGCCATTGTTATTATTGTTATTTTTATTCTGGGGCTTGATTTCGGGCTTTACGGCAGGACGGCTGTCACGGTTATCGGCAGCTTTCTTTGCTGTTTCGGGCTTTACTTCCTGCTTTACCTCGGATTTAGCCTGAACAGGCGGCTTAGGAGTCTCCTGCTTTTCCTTTACAACGGGTTCTTCCTTTACGGGAGCAGCCTTTTTCGGCTCTGCCTTTTCAGTCTTTTCGGGGACTTTTTCTTCGGTTTTTCCCTTTTTAACAGGCTTTTTAGCGACTGTTTCCGACTTTTCGGCAGGTTTTTCCGCCGCCTCATTTTCTTCCTTTTTAACGATTTTTTTCTTAGCGGCAGGCTTTTTTTCAGCGTCGTCGGGTTTAGGCGTTTTAATATCCTTTGTAGCGGCAAATGCCTGACCTATATTATTTACCTCGTTTTGGCTGGTATACTTCTGAAGAATATATCCAACCTCGTCAGCGGTAATAGTCGCAGTGGATTTTCTGGGATTATCAAGCGGAAAGACCTTATCAAGCAGCTCGATAAGCTCTGATCTGTCTACTCCCAAATCCTTTGCGATGTCTTGAACCTTGTATTTTATCTGTTTACTTGGCAATGTAATTTTCCTCCAAACTAATCATTTTGTGAAGTTATATGTTTTTTTACCGAACCGAACAATCCCTCGTCATTTATGAAGAAAACTCCGGCACGTTTGCCGACGGCGTCTTTCGCCTCGTCCATAGTAAAATCGGTTTTTAAGACCTCACGTCTGTATTTTTCGCAGAGAAAACGTATTTCTTTTTCCGTTTTGGCAGAAACATCTGCGGCTAAAATCACGCCGCCCCGGCTTTTTCCCGAAATTTCGCCGCAAACTGCGTCAAATCCGACAGAAAGCTTTCCTGCACGTCTGCACAGACAAACCGTACTAAGCGTATTATTTATCAGACGTCAGCTCCTTTTCAATGCTTTCATATATCTCTTCGGGAATACTGCATTTAAGGGAACGCTCGATTCGTTTTCCTTTTTTTGCCGCCTCAAAGCATTTTATGTCGCGGCAAATATATGCGCCTCTTCCCGATTTTTTCCCTGTTTCGTCGAGCGAGATTTCTCCGTCCTTATCCCTCACAATCCTCAAAGCGCCTTTCTTGCCGATCATTTCACCGCAGGAAATGCACTTTCTCATAGGGATTTTCTTTTCGGGCATAAACTCACTCCTTTGAAGTTTCCTCGGTTTCGGTCTGAGCAAGGGTTTCCTCAGCCTTGACTTCCAGCGGCACGACCTCAAAATCTTCGGGATTAACGGCGCTCTCGGACTTTATATCCACCTTATAGCCCGTAAGTTTTGCGGCGAGCCACGCATTCTGACCCTTATTTCCGATTGCCAGCGAGAGCTGATTATCGGGAACAACGACCTTGCACGAACGCTTTCCGGGATTAGGATTTGTAATCACGACCTTCAGAACCTCGGCAGGCTTTAACGCCTGTTTGATAAACTCCTCGGGGTCATCGCTGTACAAAACGACGTCGATTTTTTCTCCCTTGATTTCCTTTGTAACGGAATTTATACGGCTCTTCTGAGGACCTATACAAGCGCCCACAGCGTCAACATTCGGGTCATTGCTGATAACAGCAATCTTACTTCTGCTGCCGGGAGCACGGCTTACAGCCTTTATTTCGACCGTACCGTCGTAAATTTCGGGACATTCAAGCTCAAAAAGACGCTTAATAAGCCACTTATCGGTTCTGGAAACCTTTAGATACTGATTTTTGTCGCCTTCCTTATACTCCTTTGAAACACCCGAAATATACACTCTTATCACCTGACCGACTTCAAGCGTTTCTCCGGGTATCTGTTCGTTTCGGGGGAGCATAACCTCGTTGTTTCCGATTTTAATTGTAGCGTGAAGAGTTTTCGGTTCAACCGTTTCAACAACGGCTGAAACAGCCTCGTTCTCGTATTCTCCCCATATTTCGCTCAAATGCTGTCTTTCGGCGTTTGAAAATCCCTGTTTAATAAGGTCTTTTGCATTTTTAGCGGCAATTCTCTTAAAAAGCTTTGTGTCGATAGGACATCTTACTCTGTCGCCGACTTCCAGCTTAGGGTCGATTTTTCTTGCCTCTTCGAGAACGATTTCCTTTTCGGGTTCATAAAGAGTATCAACTACCTCGATAACCTCTTTCATAATGCTCACGTCGAAAACCTTATTTTTGAGGTCAATATCTACCCGTACAAAATCCTCCTCGTCATCGTCAAAATGAAGATTTGATTTCAAGCTCTTTTCAATCGCATACTTGATTTTTTCAGCAAGAATTTCGCTTGAAATTCCCTTTTCTTCGGCGAGCAAAGCGAGATTTTCGTAAATATCTCCGTAGTCTTCCCCTTTAACTGTTTTTCTTCTTGCCATTTTCCCTTATACCTCCATTAAATTTTCAAAATCGTCAAAATCGTCATAATTTATTGCCGAAACATTTGCCAAAGCGAGTTTTACCTGTCCGAAATCTCCCGAAACAACAATATTTTCCCCATCAAAATCGTCGAGTACACATTTTACGTTCTTTTCGGGCAATCCCTCGCAAAGCTTGTAGGTTTTCAGCACAATTTTCTTTTTAAGCGAAGATCTGAGCTGTTCCTCACGGCGAATTGCTCTTTCAAGACCGGCAGAGCCGATTTCAAGGTAATCAATTTTGTCGATAAACGGCTGTTCGTCTATAACGGCGTTTATCAAGCCGTCAATCGACGTGCAGTCGTCGATAGACACTCCTTCGGGTTTGTCTATCAATATTCTCAAATACCACGCAGCGCCCTCTTTCACGAAAACAACGTCCCACAGCGAATAACCGTGTTCTTCGACAATGCCTCTTACCGCTTTTTCAGCCGCCGCTTCGACCTGATTAAATCCTTTAGCTAATCCCAACCTCAAGCCTCCTGTTTATTATTTTATTACTCAAAGCGAAATTTGTTCTGCTCGAATATCTCGGACAACCGCCTTGATTTCCTGTAAAAACTTCCGCCCGAATTTCTTCGGGCGGTCGAAAATATTGCATAGTAATACGCTTACACGCCGAAACGCAAGGTGTTGACCTTTACGCCGGGACCCATAGTCGAAGAAACAGTACAGCTCTTGATATAGGTACCCTTGGCAGCGGCAGGCTTAGCCTTTGCAACCGCTTCCATCAGCGCATTAAAGTTCTCCTCCAGCTTTGCAGGACCGAAAGATGCCTTTCCGATAGGGCAGTGGATAATGTTCGACTTATCAAGACGATACTCGATCTTACCTGCCTTAGCCTCGGTTACAGCCTTTGCAACATCGGGAGTAACAGTACCTGCCTTGGGGTTAGGCATAAGTCCTCTCGGACCGAGAACCTTACCGAGTCTGCCGACAACGCCCATCATATCGGGAGTTGCAATAACAACCTCGAAATCCATCCAGCCGTTCTGAATTTTGGTGATAGTTTCATTGTCAGCAATATAATCAGCACCTGCTGCCTTTGCCTCTGTCTCCTTTTCAGGCTTGCAGAACACAAGAGTTCTTACGTTCTTACCTGTTCCGTTGGGAAGAACGACCGCACCGCGAACCTGCTGGTCAGCGTGACGGGAGTCAACGCCAAGGCGAATATGAAGTTCAACAGTTTCATCAAATTTAGCCTTAGCGGTCTTGCAAACAATATCAAGCGCATCGTTGCTCTCGTAGAGCTTTGTGTTTTCAATAAGCTTTACGCTTTCGTTATATTTCTTACCGTGTTTCATTAAAAAATCCTCCTTGTGGTACGGCGGACAGCATCAAGCGCTCCGCACTGACGGATAAAATCCTCCCACTTTATATTCAGTCTGCAACCTCTACGCCCATTGAACGGCAAGTACCTGCTATCATAGAAATAGCGGAGTCGATATTTGCAGCGTTCAAGTCCGGCATCTTCATTTCAGCGATTTCCTTGAGCTGAGCTCTGGTAATCTTAGCGACCTTTGTCTTATTAGGCGTACCCGACGCCTTTTCCAGCTTGCAAGCCTTCTTGATCAGAACCGCAGCGGGCGGAGTTTTGGTTATAAAAGAGAAACTTCTGTCGGCGTATACCGTAATAACTACAGGAATAATAAGTCCTGCCTTATCCTTTGTACGCTCGTTAAACTCTTTCGTAAACGCCATAATATTTACGCCGTGCTGACCGAGTGCAGGTCCTACAGGCGGAGCAGGTGTTGCTTTACCTGCGGGAATTTGCAGCTTGATAAATCCTACTACCTTCTGTGCCATAGCATTTTTCCTCCATATTTTTTGAAAAACGATTAAATTTTCTTGATTGCTGTGATTTCAAGCGTAGTGGGCGTTGCCTCTCCGAACATATTGAATACGTCCACCACAACGGTCTTTTTGTCCTCGTCGACCTCGGAAACAGTTCCCTCGAAACCTTCCAGCACACCTTGACGGATAACGACCCTGTCGCCTTTTTCAAAGTTGGCAACGGTTTCCTTTCTTCCCTGCTCAAGGTTTCTTACCTCTGCCTCGGAAAGCGGCGTAGGTTTTCCCTCGGGACCCACAAATCCTGTGACTCCTCTGGTGTTTCTGCAAATATACCACGACTCGTTGGTTTCAACCATTTTCACGAAAACATATCCCGGATAAACCTTATCTTCGACCTCTACCACCTTGCCGTTTTCCTTTTCAACGGTCCTGGTAACTGTCGGAAACATAACGTCCTCGATAAGGTGATGAAGATTTCTGTTTTCTACGAGTTTCATTATATCTGCGGCTACTTTATTCTCATATCCCGAATAGGTATGAAGAATATACCATTTTGCTTCTGAGTCAGCCATATTTACCCCCGTAAATCAATGGAACAGCAAATTGTTCAAAAGACGGAACAGCGAATCAAGTCCGAACACGAAAAGACCTGCCAGCAGGCACACAACAACGACCACAACCGTATTTCGAGTTGTTTCCTTCGGCGTCGGCCAGACAACCTTCTTAAATTCGGATTTTGCGTCTTTAAGGTACTTTATCAGTCCTTTTTTCGGCTTTTTTGCCTTTGCAGACTTCTTATCCTTGCTGTCAGCCGACTTCTTTGCCGACTTATCGTCCTTTTTAGTCTTTTCATCGCTCTTTTTTGAGCTGTCGTTTGCCTCTTCACTTTCGGGAGAGCTCTTTTCAAGCTCTAAATCTTTAGACATACACTAATTCCTCCCGTTTTACTTTGTTTCCTTGTGAAGAGTGTGTTTCTTGCAAAATCTGCAATACTTATTCATTTCAAGTCTGTCGGGGTCATTCTTCTTGTTCTTCATGGAATTGTAATTGCGCTGCTTGCACTCCGAACACGCCAATGTAATTTTTACTCTCACTTTCGGCACCTCCTGTTTTAATATTGCCTCCCTCATAAAATGCCGCCCTTTGCGGCAATAATCAGGGGTATACATACGCTCAAAAAACGCACAAAAAAATATACCCCAATTCGAGGTATGTTCATTATATCACATTGATTACAATTTGTCAAGCACTTTTTATAAATTTTTTCATATTTTTTATTCTTTTTCAACAAAATTATTATCCTCGTCGGATTTTTCGGTCATATCTTCGATTTCTGCGGCGTTTTCCTCGAAATCTTCGCTGTCGTCCTCAAAAAGAATATCGCAGATATGCTCTTCGCTTTCAACGAAACAGCAAGAGTCCTGTGCGTAGATAACGACCACATTTTCGCCCTTTCGGATAAACCGTTCGTTTGCGGAAACCGCTCTGAAAAGATAATTTTTTGAGCCGTGCCGAACCTCAATCACTCCGAAACCGTCTGTTTCAATATCCTCGACGACCTTGCCCGAAAGCTCGCAAAGCTCCTCGTCATTCGGCTCTTCGCTTTTGTGGAATTTCAGATAGATCGGAGAAAAGACCGTGCTTATCAAAAAATTGAAAAAAATCCCCGCAACAGGCGCAAAAAGCAGCGAAATCCAGCCTTCAAGCCCTGCAAGGTACATAAACAAGCCGCTTATCGAACCCGTAAGCACCAAAATCACGAGTCTGAGCATATTTTTCGGGAAAATCGTCTGCAGCAGATTTTTTTCTTTTTTGTCGGAAAACAGCTCTCCCGTATCGGGGAAAAAAGTTATTCCGAAAAAAGCGTACGCAGCCGCCTGTGCGATAAGGTATCCTCCCGAAAGGATAATAAGCACAATATAAAAGCTTTTCAATCATTCACCTCATCGGGAATTAACTCTATTCTGACCTTATTTACTCTCAATTCCGCCGCCTCAAGGACTGTTACCTTAAGATTATCCGTTTCAAACACATCTCCGCTCTTCGGGATACTTCCGAAAAGTTCAAGCACCCAGCCTGCCACGGTATTTGCCTCACATTCGATTTCAACGTCAATTTCCCTGTTTGCAAAGAAACGGCGCATACTGTTCAGCGAAACATCTCCGTATGCCTCGTAAACGTTTTCTGCCACAGCGGTAATAGGACTTTTTACTTCATCGTTCTCGTCCCATATTTCGCCGACAAGCTCTTCAAGCAGATCTTCCATAGTGACAATTCCGAGCGTGCCGCCGTGCTGGTCAAGCACGACAGCCATATGGCATTTTTTCTTCTGCATTGTGCGCATTACTTCGGAAATTTTCAGCATATGCGGAAAATAAATAGTTTCCTGAATTGCGTCACGCACGGTAAGTTTTCCCCGTTTTTCGACATATGCTTTGAGAAAATCACGATGATTGATTATGCCTATTATATTATCGAGATTTTTTTCATACACGGGCATTCTGGAATACTGCTCGTTCAAAAACTTTCTGCAAACGTCCTTTGCCTTTTCATTTACTTCCGCAGCGACTATCCGCACTCTGGGGGTAATTATCTCATCTACGGTCGTTTCGTCAAACTGCAAAGCTGAACGCACAAGATTGCTCTCCTGCTGTTCAAGGACGCCCTCGTCCTCTATCTCGTCAATTATTGCCATAAGTTCTTCTTCGGTCACGCTGACGGATTCTTTGCTCCTGAAGATTTTGGCAACGCCTTTTTTCAGCAAAATAAAAAATGCCGAAAAAGGCGTGAAAATAAACATCAAAAAGGCAATAACCGCCGAAACCGCAATACAAACGCCCTCTGCGTGGTCTTTGGCGATACTTTTGGGCATAACCTCTCCGAAAATCAGCACAACAACGGTTGTCGCCACCGTTGAAACGAGAGAGCCGTACTGCTCGCCGACAAGCGCAATACAGACAATTGTCGCTATCGAAGAGCAGGCGATATTTACGATATTGTTTCCTATAAGAATGGTAGTAAGCGCTTTATCGTATTTTTCCAGTATCCGCAGCGCTCTTGCAGCGCCTTTGTGACCGTTGTCCGCCATATTTTTCAGGCGAATTCGGTTCACGCTGGAAAATGCCGTTTCGGACGCAGAAAAAAACGCCGAAAAGAATATCATTACTACAATGATGATTATATTTGCCGCACTCATAATTCAGAAAAACTCTCCTTAAAGAGCATATTTTTTAATGCATTTTGTAACGCCGCCGGCATTGTTTTCGGGAGCAATAAACCGGCAGAGTTTTTTCACTTCCTCGTGACCGTTTTCCATACAAAAGCTCCAGTAGGCAGACTGCAGCATATCAACATCGTTGAAATAGTCGCCGAAAGCCATTGTTTCTTCGCCTGTAACGCCCAGACTTTTCTGAAGAGCTTTAAGCGCCGTTCCTTTGCTTACGCCGCCTGCCATAACGTCCATCCATATCTCGCCCGACGCCTGAACGTTAAGTTTGTCGCCGAATTCTTTTTCAAGTATTGGCTTTCCGTGGAGCAAAGTCCCTTTTTTGTCACAGACAGCCAGCTTATAAACTGCGTCTTTTATATCGAGAAAGTTCTTTACAGACTTGTGGTACTTATAAAATCTGCCCACTTCGTTTGAAAAATCTTCTCCCAGATCGAGGTGATAAACGCCGCTTTCGGCGCAAACCACAAGAATAAAATCCCCCATTTTAACGCAGACATCGACAAGCCTTTCGTAAATATCCTTTTCAAGAGGAAAAATGTTTTTCGGCTCGCCGTTTACATATGTGCAAGCGCCGTTATCGCAGATATATGAAATTTTATTTCTGTAATCTTCGGGGAAAAAGTGTTCGACAGCGGAATAAGTCCGTCCGCTTGCAACCGTAAATATTATCCCTTTTTCAATAAGATCGTCGAGAACGGGAAAAAAATCCTCGGGAAGATTTTTCTCGTTATCCAGCAGCGTCCCGTCCATATCCGATGCGATAAGCTTTATCATAATTTACTCCGATTTTCAGTTAAGCAGTCCCTTATGCTTTTCTCTGAGTATCCTTTCATCAAAAACCTTTGTCTGCGAGTTTCCGATTGCGTTTTCCAGTTCATTTACTATATCGTCGGAAAGATCTTCCTTACGCATCATTTTTTTCACGGCAGAAATATAAGCCTTATGAAGAAACTGAGTATCTTTCAATCTTATCCTCATATGAACATTTTCGCCCGTATCGGCGTTTTTAAGCATTCTCAAATCATTATCAAGACAGTCCATAAGGCTCATAACATAGTCTCCCGTTGAGTTCGGGAACAGATATTTGCTGCATATCGAGGCTTTGCACATATTGCCTGCGCTGATGTCCGAGGGAAGTGCGTCAAATACCGACAAAAGCGAAAATACAAAGTCCTCGAAGGAGGCATATTTTCCTTTGGAGCTTGTACAGAGCGTCAGACTGTCAGCTCCTGCAAACATCAGCTTTATTGCCGTATCCACCGCTGTTTTATAATCGTTTCTCGGACAGAAATCGACCGGTACAGTCACATCGTTTTTCACACGCATAACATAAGCGGACGCCTCTGCCGCCGTAAACATATCATAACTTCCGCAAACCCGCACACAGCTTATTTCTCCGTCGACCAGCGAGTTCGCATATCTCACCGCACGTCCCGGCAGTGCGTCCATAACGGGCAGCTCCAGCATAAGCGGAACCTTTGAAGAAATTTTTTTCCTTAAATCCGTAAAATTTATAAGCACATAATCGAAATCAAAGACCTCCGTAAGCTGCATAAACATCGGGTCGACAAGTCTGAAAATGTAACCAATACCCTCGGGAAGTCTGTTTATCTTCATCAGGGTGCGAAAATCAAGCTCAACATATTTCACGCCTGCCTCAGCGAGATACTGTATATATCCCGTAATGGTTTCTCCGCTGACATTATCGGCAAGAGTATTTGCACAAAGGCTGTTATCGACGATAACCGTTTTCATTTTTCATTTCCTTTCAATATGCCCGTGAGATTTTTCTCAGCTTATGGCAATTCCCCACATAAAATTTCTCATATAGTAGTCCGTATCAATTCTTACGCTCCAGACCTTTGAAACGCCGTCGTGAGTTATGCAGGCAACCATTGTTCCGCCGCCGACATAAATTCCGCCAAAGCTAATCTCAGACTGTCCGTCGTCCGAAAAGAAAACCAAATCGCCTTCTCTTAGGCTGTCATATCCTATTTTAAAGCCCCATTCCGACTGAGAAACAGTAAGTCTGGGACAGGTAAGAAAGCCGTTTTCTCTCATAACGTAGTATATAAATCCGGAATTATCAAAGCCGTTCGGGTCTGCTCCGTTCGGCAAAAACGGCGTATTTATCAGCGAATAAGCCAATGAAACGATATTTTTTGCAACTTCGCTGTCCTGACCCGTCTGCGGACGCACAGACGAACCGCTGTGGACAGACGGTCTGCTCCACTCGGACGTATCGTCGGAACTTTCGCCCGAAGAATAATGCGAATCGGGCGGTCCGCCGACGTCGGAAGGTCGGCTTAAAATTATCACCAGTGTGATAACCCCGACAGCCGCCAGCGTTACGGCAATTATTATCAGAATATTGCTCTTCATAAAACTCCTTAAATCAGTGCCCGGAATGTAAATTTAACCGCACTGACGATATATCCCACATATTACATAGGGATAATTTCTATCTTATCCTTCACGATCGTGACACGCGAACGCTGACACGTCTGACTTACGTCAAGCGTAAGGAAATTTATGCAGAATTTAACTCCCGGAAAAATTGTCCCCGTACAGATCGCACTGAGATTATCCTTATATTTTATGTCATCGTCAAGCCTTGCGATAAGCTCTTTCAGCTCCGTTTTCTTCATCGAATAGAACAGCTTGTTCTGCGTTTCAATGCGAAACTGCCGCTGCTGTTCGTCTGTAAGACTTCCGCCCTGAACGTTTTTTCTGTTCTTCAGGAACGCAAGGTTCTTTATGGAAAGGTCGAAAATCCGCTCCGCCTCGCTGAGATTAAGCTCTGCCTCTCTTTTTCTTGCAAAAAGCACAGAACCGTCTCCGATATTTATTTCGGTCGTCGTATATTTCTCAGAGCCGATTATTCCTGCTTTTATGTCGTGCATTGAGGTGATTTTTCCGCCCGATATGACGCCGTGAGGACCTTTGGTGGTAACTGCTCCGTAGCAGAAAACTCTGCAAAAAGCAAATTGTTTCGAGGTCAGATCACCCTTTGTGAAAATTTCTGAATTTTCGCAAAATCCTATATCGGCATTTCCGTCGCAGTTTACCTTTGAATTGATGCAGCCGCCGACTATCATTAAATTTCCGCCTGCATTTATTTCTCCGCCGAAAACGCTTCCGTCGATTTTGACATTTTTTCCCGCATTTATGGAAAATCCTTCCATAACATTTCCCTTTATGTGGACATCACCGAAAAAGCTGATATTTCCGACAGAAATATCAAGGTCGGTTTTTATGGTAACAGCCTCTTCCACCTGGAAACTTCCGCTGCCGAATACAATATGACCGTCGCACGCAGAAACTATGCTTTTTCTGTCCATTGTAACGAGGGTATTTTTTCCCAGCGAAATTTTCGCAGCAGCTCCCGGTTCTCCGGGAATACTCTTTCCGAAAACATTTTTGCCGGGCGTTCCCTCTTCGGGAAGAACAATATCCGCAATTATCTCATTTTTTCTTATCGGCACAATGGAATTAAGCTCTCGGTAATCCGCAATACCGAATTCATTCTGATGAGGTTTAAGCTTATGTTCCTTATCAAAATGGAAATTTATATAACCGTTTGCTCCTTTTTTCGGAGGAGTATAATTTGCAATATTTACAGGCGAACCGAAATACCTCGACTCGATAATTTTCTTGATATGTTTTTCTTCAATTCCGTAAACAACGCCCTTTTTCTTCAGCTCATCCATTATCATTTCCACGGTAGCGTCTTTGCCGCCGTTTACGGGAGGGTGAATTATAAGGCTTACGGATTTTCCGTTTTCATCAATTATAAGATCTATGCGGCTGTCAAGCACAGTACCTGATTTTTTTGCCTCTTCCGATTTGATATTATCATCCACTTTTCCCTGCCTCCCTTGCTTATTTTTAATCAAATTTTTTCAATAATACCGACAACGTCCTCCAAAGAGTCTGCCTTTGCCGCAATTATCCCCAGCAGCTCCTCGTCGGGCTGAGTTAAATCGGGCACCATTATCGTTTTGCACCCTGCCGAAGAGGCGGATTTGACCCCGTTCGGCGAGTCTTCAAGCGCAGCACATTCCGAAGGATCAAGCCCCAGCTCATTTGCGGCATAAATGTAAATATCGGGCATAGGTTTTCCTTTTTCTACCATTGTCGCACAGACTATTTTATCGAAAAAGCCGAAAATCCCCGTTTCTTTCAGGTATTTTTCTGCACGCTGATAATCGGTAGCAGTCGCCACCGCCGTGCGTATGCCGATTTTTTTCAGATATGTAAGCAGCTTTTGAGCGCCTTTTTTAAGTTCAATTCCGTTTTTTTCTATATGTTCGTTCATAAGTTCCATTCTTCTGGAACGAATTTTCAAATAATCGAAATCTTCACCCAAGACGCTTTTTAAATACGGTACAGCAAAACTTCTGTGCATTGAACGTATATTAAGTGCAATTTCCCTTGTCATGGGAAAACCGCTCTCATTTGCCGCCTCGCACCAGAATTTGATCAGCAGCTTTTCCGTATCGAGAAGAAGTCCGTCCATATCGAAAATAACTGCTTTTACCATAATTCACCTCTAATATTATACATTCATTATTTATTTTACCACATTTGAACAAAATTGTCAATAGATAAAGCCTGTAAGACAATTTAAAAATATTTTTAAAAAAATACTTGAATTTTTTGTTATTGTATGGTATAATTACAAAGTATTGCATTATCATACATTTGGAGGAAGTTCATAGAAATGAGCATATTTGAAATTATTAGTGCGATTGTTTTGATTATCGCCTGCATTTTTATAGTTGTTGTGGTTTTGGTAAAGGACACGAAAACTCAGATGTCACAAACTATTTCGGGCACAACTTCTGACAGTTTTTACCAGAAAAATGCGGGCAGGACAAAAGAGGCTATGCTTAACAAAGCAACTATTGTTGCAGCGGTGATTTTCTTTGTACTGGCGGTTGCGGTAAATGTCATAAATGTTTATTGGGGCGGCTCGTCGGAAAGTAACTCAAGCGGATCGTCTGTTGTAAGCGATGTTTCCGACAGTTCGACAGAGTCCGAAAGCTCTGAAAGCTCTGAAAGCTCGGCAGAGTCCGAAAGCTCTTCAAGTTCAGCCGAAAGCAGTTCTTCAGCTCAATAAAATCAAAGAATGCAGACAGGCTTGAAGTCTGTCTGTTTTTTTAGGGCGGCAGATCTGACAAAAATGAGGAATAATTATGAACAGTTTTAAAATCAATATCATAAGGGAATTGTACGAAAATCCGAACGGTCTTTCCGAAAAGGAGCTTACAAAAAAGCTCGAAATAACGAAAAAAATCTCCAAAAAATTCTCACAGTCGCTTGCGGATTTAAAAAAATACGGTGATATTATCAGCAAAAAAGGCGTCTGGAAACTCAAAAATTCTGATATTTACTTCTCGGCAAGAGTTTCAACGGTAAATACGAAATCGGGGTTTATTATTTCGCAGTCAGAGGAACAGACTGAGTTTTTCGTTCGGGGAAAAGACCTGCGTGGCGCAATTCCCGGCGATATTGTACTTGCAAAAAAGACTGCCGAGGCTTACGAGGACAGAAGTCCCGAGGCTGTCGTGCTTGCGGTTCTTCAGGAAAGCAAACTGCTGCAGACGGGAATTATCGTCGGAGAAGAAAATATGCTTATGGTTCTTCCCGATAAGATTTGCAGAGAGCCTCTGGTTATCGCAAAATATGGAAATAATCCGCTGAAAGTCGGAGATAAGGTCGTTTTTTCGATCAAAAAGAGGGGCGAGCGTCATTTTGAGCACACGGTTTCGATCGAGGACACATTCGGCTCTTCCGAAAACGCAAAGGCAAGCGCAGAGGCTTATCTGCTGGTAAACGGCATACACACCGAATTTCCGCCCGAAGTACTTGATGAAACGTCAAAAATTGACATTGACGAACCCGATGAGGACGAGATTTATCGCAGACTCGACCTGAGAGGAGAGCCGATTTTCACCATTGACGGCGCAGACACAAAAGATATTGACGACGCCGTTTCAGTTACACGCACGGAAAAAGGCTATAAGCTCGGCGTTCATATAGCAGATGTTTCGCATTATGTCAAAAGAGGCTCGGCGATTGAAAAAGAGGCTTTTTACCGAGGCACTTCGATATATTACGCCGACCGGGTGATACCTATGCTCCCGAAAGAGCTTTCAAACGGGATCTGCTCGCTTAACCCGAATGTGGACAGACTTGCTTTTTCCTGTTTAATGGACATTACCGCTGACGGAAAGCTTGCGTCCTACCGCTTTGAAAAAACCGTTATCAGAAGTCGTGTGAAAGGCGTTTACTCCGAGGTAAACAAGATAATTGACGGCTCTGCCGACGAAAAAATCAGGGAAAAATATGCCCGTGTAATCGACAAAATTCCCGTTATGACAGAGCTTGCGGCTATTTTTGAAAAGAACAGAATAAATCGGGGAGCGCCCGAAATCGATACCGCTGAGCCTAAAATTATTACCGACGAAAACGGCATCTGCATTGATATAAAGCCCCGTGAGCGAGGAACAGCCGAAAAAATAATCGAAGAATTTATGCTTATGGCAAATAATGCGGCAGCCTCTCTGGCTATGAAAGAAAAGTTTCCGTTTGTTTACCGTGTTCACGAATCACCTGCCGAAGAAAAACTGCTCACTCTTGAAGATACGCTGACGGCTATCGGAGTAAATCCCGAAGGAATTAACGAAAAATCATCGGCGGAAGATCTGGCGAAAATCATCAGAAATGCAAAAAATACCGACAAATACGAGGTCATTAACAGAATAGTACTTCGGACAATGATGAAAGCGAAATATTCCGACGAGCCGCTGGGTCATTACGGTCTTGTTATGAAAGAATACGCACATTTCACTTCCCCGATACGCAGACTTGCCGATTTGTCGATACACAGAATATTGACGGACTACGTTTATGCGTTAAGCAGCGAAAAACTTGTCAAAAAGTATGAAAAATTTGCTTTCGAGAACGCACATCAGGCAAGCGTGACCGAACTTTCGGCAGTCAAATGCGAACGTGAATGTGAAAATTTCTATATGGCGGAATATATGAAAAACCATATCGGCGAGGAATTTGACGGATTTATTTCGGGAGTTTCGCCGAGCGGAATTTTCGTGTGCATTGAAAATACCGTCGAGGGTATGGTTTCCGTCACAAAACTCCCCGCAGGCGATTATGATGTTGAGCACGGAGTAATTCTTACGGGTGCGCCCGACGGAAAACTGTATACCGTCGGCGACAAGGTAAGGGTAAAATGTGCGTCAGTCAGCGTAAACGGCGGCTTTATCGACTTTGATTTTGTGCAGAATGATATTGCAGATACAGAAGAGAAAGGAACGATCGAAGATGTCTGATAATAAGAAGGAATTTCACGAAATTCCCCGTCCCGAATTTCCCAAAAGAGCAGTAATAACAGGCGGAATGCCCTACGGAAACAAAAAGCTCCATTTCGGACATATAGGAGGAGTTTTCGTTTTTGCAGACTGCTACGCAAGATTTCTCCGTGACAGAATAGGCAAAGACAATGTGATTTTCGTATCGGGAACCGACTGTTACGGCTCGCCTATCGCCGAAAGCTACCGCAAACTTTGCGAGGAAAAAGGCTTTACGGGTACTATAAAGGATTTTGTCAGGGAAAATCACGACGCTCAGAAGAAAACTCTTGACGATTATCTGATAAGCCTTAATGTGTTTGGTGCGTCGGGTCTGGACAGAACTGCCGAAATTCACGATGATGTAACGGATAAATTTATCCGCAGGCTGTACGATAACGGTCATCTCAAAAAAATCGTCACAAAGCAGTTTTACGATGAAAAGGCAGGCTGTTTCCTGAACGGCAGGCAGGTCGTCGGAAAATGCCCCGTAGACGGCTGTCAGAGCGAAAAAGGCTATGCCGACGAGTGTGACCTCGGTCATCAGTATATGCCCGAAAATCTCATCGACCCGAAAAGCACTCTTACGGGAGAAAAACCCGTTATGAGGGACGTCGAAAACTGGTATTTTGATTTGCCCTCGTACAGCCGGCTCCTCAAAGAATACGCCGACGATATTTCCAAGAAAAAGAACGTAAGAAAGCTGGTTTCCAGCACGGTTTCGGAATTTCTTGCAGACCCTGTTATTCACATCAAAAACGAGCTGCTGGAAGAGTATGAAAAAGTCAAGGATAAAATGCCCGAACACGAGTTTATCGAAGAGAAGAAAAAACCGTCGTTTACGATTGCTTTTAAAGAGCTTGACGAAATGAACAAGGCTTGCGAAATTCTCTCTGCAAACGGCATTCGTTACCGCACGGGCAAAACTCTTGTGCCTTTCCGTCTTACGGGAAATATTGAGTGGGGCGTTAAAGCGCCTGTTCTCGAAAACGAAGAACAGCTTACCGTATGGGTCTGGCCCGAAAGTCTGTGGGCGCCGATTTCTTTCACCAAAGCGGCTCTTGAAAAGCAGGGCCGCAGTATGGATGAATGGAAGGAATTCTGGTGCAGCAAAGACGCTCAGGTCTATCAATTTATAGGAGCGGACAATATCTACTTCTACGGCGTAGCGGAAATGGGTATGTTTATCGCTCTGCAAAAGGGTGAAAACACAATTTATCCCGATGACGGAGAAATGCAGCTGCCTATACTGTGTGCAAACAATCATATACTTTTCCTTGACAAAAAAGCCTCCAGTTCGGGCGCTGTAAAGCCGCCTATGGCTGCGGATCTGCTGGATTATTATACCCCCGAACAGCTGCGTATGCATTTTTTGAGCCTTGGACTGGGACAGCGCAGCGTAAGCTTTATGCCGAAACCGTATAATCCCAACGCAAAGCCCGAGGACGCCGACCCCGTTGTAAAGGACGGATTTTTGCTGTCGAATGTTTTTAACCGTGTCATAAGGACTTGTTTTTATACTGTTCAGAAGTATTTTGACGGTTTTATGCCCGTAGGAAATGTCGACGAGCAGATCACGGAAGAGTCAAAAAAAGCAATTCTCGATTATGAACGCTTTATGTACCGCTTTGAGTTTCATCAGGCGACCTATGTTCTTGACAGCTATATAAGAAAGATGAGCAAATACTCGTCAAAGGCGCTGAGCGACGCCGATAAAGCAGATGACAATGAAATGCGCAGAGCCGCTCTTATCAATATTTTCCATATGGTGAGAGTTGCCGCTGTTCTTCTTCATCCTTTAGCTCCAAAGGGAACAGAGATGATACTTGAATATTTGCAGCTTGACGAAAGTTTCTGGAGCTGGGACAGGATTTTTGACACGCTTTCTGATTTCACGGGCGGAAAAGACCACAAACTCAAATTTCTTGAACCGAGAGTTGACTTCTTTACCAAGCACCAAAGTCAGCTTTCGGGCGACAGCGAGGAATAAAAAACGCTCCCGAAAATTCGGGAGCATTTCTCTTTAAATTGACTTTTTTGCAAAATTCCAGGCGTCTTTGCACATATCTTCAATTCCGAGCTGCGCTTTCCAGCCGAGTTCTTTTTCGGCAAACGAAGGGTCGGAATATATTTCGGGAGCGTCGCCCTCGCGTCTTTCACCGACAACATAGCCTAAATCTATGTTATTTACACGCTCAAATGTATCGAGGATTTCAAACACGGAATATCCCCGACCTGTTCCCAGATTATACGCAGGACAGCCTCCTTTAAGCTCTCTTGCCTTTTTGACAGCGGCAACGTGACCTTTCGCAAGATCCGTGACGTGAATATAATCCCGAATACAACTTCCGTCGGGTGTGGGATAATCGTTTCCCGCAACCGCAAGCCTGTCACGCTTTCCCAGAGCTTTTTCAATAACTATCGGCATAAGATTATTCGGAGTACCTGTCGGCGCCTCTCCTATAAGACCGCTGCTGTGCGCTCCCACGGGATTAAAATATCTCAGAAGTATCATTGTAAGAGTATTGTCCGCACGCTGCATTTCACGGCAAAGATTTTCAATGATAAGCTTTGTGGAACCGTACGGATTTATAGCCGACAGCGGAAAATCCTCACGGACAGGCACGGCGTCGGGTATGCCGTAAACCGTTGCCGAAGAGCTGAAAACAAATTTCCTGCATCCGTATTTTTCCATTGACTCAAGAATATTAAGCGTTCCCCGAATATTGTTTGAATAATACAAAAACGGCTTTTTTACGCTTTCGGGCACGCACTTATATCCTGCAAAGTGAATTACCTGCTCGATATTGTTTTCGGAGAATATTTTATCAACAGCGGATTTATCCAGCATATCAGCCTCGTAAAATTTAAAATTCCTGCCTGTTATCTGCCGTATTCCGTCAAGAGCTTTGGGAGTTGAATTGAAAAAATTATCCATAACGACAATTTCTTCCCCCGAATTTAAAAGCTCCACACAGGTATGCGACCCGATAAATCCTGCTCCGCCCGTTACCAACAATGACATTTTTCTGCCTCCCGATAATAATTTATTATTGCTGTGACCCTTTACGGGGCGCTTGATTTTTAGTGATTTTGCACAATTTTCCTGACAAAAAATTTACATTTCGGCAAATTATTTTGACCGGTATCATTTTTATTTTATCATATTACGCACAAGAAGTCAACCATTGTAAATAAAATGCAGGATTTTCCGCAAATCGACCTTTTTCCCCTTGAAATTAAAGTAGAATTATGCTATAATAAAACCGGTGTGTTTATTATATAAAAATAACAAAAGAAAGGCGGATTATTATGGCTAAACAGAAAATAGCGGTCCTTTTCGGCGGCGTATCAAGCGAGCACGAAATTTCACTTATTTCGGCATATTCGGTGCTGACAAATATTCCTGCCGAAAAATATGACATAATATGCGTAGGTATCACAAAAAAAGGTCACTGGCTGTATTATCCCGGCGAATATGATAAAATAAAGACAGGAGAATGGGAAAACAATCCCGACTGCTGTACCGCAATATTAAGCCCCGATGCTCTTCACAAGGGATTTATCATAATGGGAAACGATAACAGCGCTTATCTCAGAAAAGTAGACGCCGTATTCCCCGTTCTTCACGGAATGAACGGCGAGGACGGCTCGATACAGGGTCTGTGTCAGCTCAGCGGAATACCCTGCGTTGGCTGCGATATGACATCTTCTGCCGATTGTATGGATAAATCCGTGACCCACAGAATTCTTGACAGCGCAGGAATAAAAACTGCCCCGTATGTCGCTTTATGCAGGCTTTCTCTCGAAGATATGGAAAAAGCGTCCGAAACCGTTGAGAAAAAGCTGGGTTATCCCGTGTACATAAAGCCTGCCTGCGCAGGTTCTTCGGTAGGCGTATCGAGAGCAGAAAACTCCGAAGAGCTTAAAGCAGGTCTTAAAGTCGCATTTGCTCACGGAACAAAGGCTGTTGTTGAGAAAGAAATAATCGGCAAGGAAGTAGAATGTGCCGTTCTGGGAAATATCGGCGACCTTATTGCGTCCGTACCGGGTCAGATAACTCCTGCGGAGGGATTTTACGATTACGACGCAAAATACAAAAAGGGCACTTCCGTGCTGGATATTCCTGCGAAAATTTCCGAAGAGCAATCAAACGAACTGCGTGAAATCGCCAAAAAAGCATATAAAGTGTGCGGCTGCGGCGGAATGTCAAGAGTGGATTTCTTCGTGACCGAAAACGATATTATCCTTAACGAAATAAACACTATCCCCGGCTTTACGCCTATAAGTATGTACCCGAAACTTATGGAAAATATGGGTATTCCATACCCTGCTCTGCTTGACAGGCTTATTCAGCTTGCAACAGAATAATTTTTACGGAGAAAAAATTGTGGAAAACTGTTCAATTACATTAAAAATAAAACAGACCGTTGACGGATTTACAGATGAGTCTGAGCTGTTTACAAAAGGCGAATTTCGTTTCCATAAAGGCTCTTATTTCATTGATTATGACGAAAGCGAGGCTACGGGCTATGACGGAAGTCACGTTCAGCTGCGTATCGACGACAAAATGATGTCGCTTACACGAACGGGAAATGCCTTTTCAAGCCTTGTATTCGAGAATAAAACGCGTCATTTCTGCCACTACGGTACAGAATACGGCGACTGTATGGTGGGAATTACGACAAATGACCTTACGGAAGAACTCAATGAAAAAGGCGGCAAAATTCATCTGAAATATACCGTTGACGTGAACGGCGGTTTAATGACCGAAAATGAAATTACAATAAGCGTGAAAATGTAAATTCAAAATCAAAGCGAGGATCTTAAAATGTACTATAATGCTGTTGAGGACGCAAAGAACGAAATAAACGAAATCATTATGAAAGCATTGGGAAATCTTGTTTCGGAAGGAAAAATCCCTGCTGAACCTCTTCCGCCCTTTTCTGTCAGCGTTCCTGCGGACAATGCTCACGGAGATTTTTCGGCAAATGCTGCGCTGGTTTGTGCGAAGGCTCTTAAAACAAATCCCCGTGCGCTCGGAGAGCTGCTGAAGGACGCTATTGAGCTTAACGGCACTCCGTTCGGAAAGGCGGAGCTTGCAGGTCCCGGTTTTCTTAATTTTTTCCTCGGCGACAACTGGTACTCATCGGTTGTAAAGAATACGCTTGAGCTTGGCGCAGATTACGGAAAAACAAATCTCGGAAAAGGAAAACGAATTCTCGTGGAATTTGTTTCGGCAAATCCCACGGGACCTATGCATATCGGCAACGCAAGAGGCGGCGCTATCGGCGACTGCCTTGCCTCGCTGCTGGAAGAGGCAGGCTATAAGGCTGACAGAGAGTTTTATATAAACGACGCAGGCAATCAGGTTGCAAAATTCGGAAATTCGCTTGATTTGAGATATATGCAGCTCTGTTCCGAGCAAGGACAGGCTCTTATTTCGGAAATTTCCGACAACGAAACGCTCTGCCGTGAAATTTTCAGCAGAACCGTTTCGGATACCGAAGAAACGACTGCCGACAAAAACGACCCGTTTTATATGCCGAATGACGTTTATCTCGGTGCGGATATTATCGCTCACGCAAAAAATTATTACGATAAATTCGGCGGAAAAGCTCTTTCGGAAAAGTCCGCTGAAGAGCGCAAAAAAGCTCTCGTTGATTATGCTCTGCCAATAAATGAGCAAATTCTTGAAGATGACCTGCTGAAATATCGTATCAAATACGACAACTGGTTCAAGGAAAGCAGTCTGCACGAAAGCGGTGCGGTCGCTGAGGTAATAAACCACCTGAAAAACGGCGGTCACACCTATGAAAAAGACGGCGCTTTATGGCTCAGAGCAACGGATTTCGGCGGCGAACAGGATTTTGTGCTTGTGCGCTCAAACGGATTTCCTACTTACATTGTCCCCGATATTGCATATCATTACAACAAACTCGTTACAAGAAATTACGATAAAGCTATAGACGTTTTGGGCGCCGACCACCACGGCTACGTCAAAAGAATGAGAATTTGCCTTCAGGCTATGGGCATCGACGAAAAGCGTCTTGACGTTGTTATTTGCCAGATGGTTATGCTTGTAAGCGACGGAAAGCCCGTTAAGCTTTCAAAGCGTTCGGGCAAAGCGATAACGCTTGCTACTCTTCTTGACGAAGTGCCTATCGACAATGCGCGTTTCTTCTTTAATCTTCGTGACGCAAATACTCATCTTGATTTTGACCTTGACCTTGCTGTTGAAGAAAGCTCAAAAAATCCCGTTTTTTACGTTCAATATGCTCACGCAAGAATTTGCCGTGTGCTTGAAAAACAGGCTGAGGACGGCGCCGTATACAACGGACAGCCTATAAGCTATACAGCAGACGAGGAAAAGGCGCTTGTACGCAAAATCGCCGAATATCCCGAACTTATCAATGAGGCAGCGACAGAATACTCACCGTTCAAGCTTACAAAATACGTCTATGAGCTTGCTCAGATCTTCCATAAATTCTACGACTCCTGCGGCATTAAGGACGCTAAAACAGAAGTCAAGCTTTCAAGGCTTGCTCTTTGCAAGGCTGCCAAAACGGTTATCAAAAACGTTCTGACGCTCCTCAAAATCGAGGCACCTGAAAAAATGTAAGGTATTTAATCGGGAGTATGATCTATGTATAATTCAATGTATAAGTCTGAAAAAAAGTATTATCAAAAATCTTTTCTTGTTGCTCTTATTATGGCAGCGGCAGTGTTTCTTCCGTTTGTCATAGCCGACGGCGGTTATTTTATATTTTACGGAGATTACAATGCGCAGCAAATTCCGTTCTTCAAGCACAGCATAGAAGCCGTTCAAAACGGGACAATGGGCTGGGACTGGGGAACGGATTTGGGCGCTAATTTTATCGGCAGCTACACTTACTACACGCTGGGAAGTCCGTTTTTCTGGTTTATGACTCTCTTTCCTGCCTCGTGGTCGCAGTATCTTATGGCGCCGCTGCTTTGTGTAAAATTTGCCTGTATTTCGCTTTTTGCCTTCACCTATATAAGAAGATTTGTTTCAAAGCCTCAGTCTGCTCTTATCGGCGGACTGCTCTATGCTTTTTCAAGCTTTAATCTGTACAACGTTTTCTTTCAATTCCAGGACGCATATATGTATTTCCCACTGCTTTTGGTGGGACTTGAAGAATTTGTCATCAATAAGAGAAAAGGCACTTTCGCTGTCATTGTCGCTGTAAACTGCCTTGCAAACTATTTCTTCTTCATAGGTGAATGTGTTTTTCTGGTGATTTATTTCATTGTAAGATTGGCTATGGACAAGCGTTTTCGTGTCAGTCTGAAAGAATTTTTGCTGCTCGCCGCAGAAAGCGTTATCGGAGTACTTATCGCAGGTATTCTGTTTATTCCGTCGATATATCAGGTGCTTGATGTTCCTCGCTCGATGAATACCCTGAAAAACTGGGATTTTCTGTTCTACTCGAACGAACAGCGCTATGGACTTCTTCTGGAAAGTATGTTCTTTCCGCCCGAAGTTGCTGCTAGAACTAATTTGTTCAATAATGCAAATGCAAAATGGTCGAGCGTTGCGCTCTATCTGCCGCTGTTTTCAATGGCGGGAGTCGTCGCTTTCATCAAAGGCGCAAAAGGTCACTGGGCAAGAGCTTTGATAGGCATATGCCTCTTAATGGCGTTTGTTCCGGGACTTAACGCTGCTTTCATGCTGTTCAACGACAACTATTACACGCGCTGGTTTTATATGCCCGAGCTTATCTGCTGCCTTGCGACGGTATATTCGCTTGAACACGAAGAGTTTGACTTGAAATTCGGCAACAAAGTCTGCGCATTAACTGTCGGTATAATTACTATTTTATCCCTGTTAGCGCCTTTCACCCTTGAAGTCCAAAAAGACGGCATCCGAAAAGAATATGATACGCTTGCTCCGAGATTTCTCAATAAAATCAGCGGAATAGTCTATATTCAGATCATTATAGCGCTTTTGTCAATTTTAGCTCTGTTTTTAATTCTTCGTTTGCGCAAAAAATCAACCAAAAGCCGCTACAAAATTTTTACCGTATCGACGATAATCTTTTCAATGGTACTCAGTTATTACTTTATCGGTGTGGGAAGAAGTATTGGTCCGAAAGTAGGAAGATTTAATCAGGTGGTTTCGGCTGAATTTCAGATAGATGACCCCGATTTTTACCGCATTGAGGGATTGGACGAGATCAACAACTTCAATATGTTCAGCAAAAACAGTTCTCTGAAGAGCTTTACCAGCATTATCCCCGGTTCGACATTTGAGCTGTACAGGACGCTGGGTCTTACACGTACGGTAAATTCTGCTCCCGATTATACAAATTATGCTTTCAGAGCGCTTGCAAGAGTAAAATATATTATGATACCAAAAGATATGGACACCACAAAGCGTTCTGACGCAATAGAGGACCTTCAAATCTATGAATATATGAAAACCGAGGGAGAATATGACATCTACAAAACAGATTATGCTCTCCCTATGGGATTTGCTTATGACACTTATTTCCCGATAAAAGACGTCGAGGGAGCAACCTATGCGGATAAGCTTATGGTGCGTTCTGCTTTTCTCACCGATGAACAGATTGAAAAATACTCCGATATTATGGTCAAGGACACAACGGATTTCGTTTATTCGTACAATCAGTTTCAGCTTGACGCAAAGGAAAAAATTAAAAACGGCGTAATTCAATTCAGTGTGACAAAGGAAGGATTTACCGCAAAAACACGTTATGACAGCGAAAAACTCGTCTGTTTCAGCGTACCGTACTGCAAGGGCTGGAGCGCTGAAATAAACGGTCAGCCCGTCGAGGTCGATAAGATAAACGGCGGTCTGTGCGGTATACGTGTTCCGTCGGGTCTTTGCGAGGTGAATTTCACGTACAGAACTCCCGGTCTTACCGTCGGCATAATACTTTCCGCTGTGGGTATAGTCCTTTGGATAGGATATGTGTTCTTCTTCCGTATTTACAAGAGAAATGAACCTATGAATTACGTTCATCTTTACAGTCAGGACCAGCTTGACGGAGTTAAGGCTCATACATCATACGTTGACGCTCTTACAAGACAAATTTGCGAGAACGATATCAGAAACGGCACTCCCGATAATACCGAAGAGGAAAAAATCAAGGTTCGTGACGATAAGAAAAAAATGGAAAAATATGATTTTACCGCAAACCGTCCGCTCACCCATCTGACGGAAGAAGACGAGGCATTCAAGGTAATGCGTGAGCTGGAAAGCAAAAAGTCCGAAAAAAAAGACGACAATAACGATCAAGCGAGGTAATATTATGCGTTTGGAAGAAAAAACAGTCAGCAGTTCCCTTATCTATGACGGAAAAATCGTCAAGCTCTTTGTTGACAAAGCCGAGCTGGAAAATGGAAAAACAGTGACGCGCGAGGTAGTCAAACACCCGGGAGGCGTCTGCATTGTGCCGCTTGACGAGGACGGAAACGTTATTTTTGTAAGGCAGTTTCGCTATCCTCACCAAAAAGCGCTTTTGGAAATCCCCGCAGGAAAGCTTGAATACGGCGAAAAGCACTATGACTGCGGTCTTAGGGAATTAAAGGAAGAAACAGGCTGTACCTGCGAAAAATACGAATATTTAGGCTGCCTTCTTCCCACACCTGCTTACGATACCGAAGTAATCCATATGTATCTTGCACAGGGTCTTAATCAGGGAGAGCAAAAACTTGATGCAAACGAATTTCTCGACGTAGAAAAAATACCGCTCGAAAAAGCGGTAGAAATGGTGATGAAAAACGAAATAACAGACGCAAAAACTCAGCTTGCGCTGCTAAAGACATACTATCTTCTGGGACAGAATAATTAAATTCTGACCGTGCCGTTTGCTACTGGATATATGCGTTGTATGCCTCAAGGATTTTTTCTTCTATTTCCTCACGGACATTTGAAGAAATAGGGTGAATAATGTCACGGAAAGTTCCGCTTTCTTCACGGCGTGACGGCATTGCGACGAACATTCTTTCATCACCCTGTACGAGTTTGATGTCGTGTATAGCGATAGCGTTGTCTATCGTTATTGATACCACGGCGCGAAGTCGTCCTTCATGCATAGTTTTTCTGATTTTAATGTCGTTGATTTCCATAGTTGCCTCCTTAAAGTATTTCGATAATTATTGTGGGATAAAAACGGCTGAATATTCATAAATTAAACTTAGATTATCGGAAAACAGTATTTTTATGTTTCAGAACAAGGAGCGATGGTTTTGGACAATTTCTTAAAAGGAAAAAAACACATTCATTTTATAGGAATAGGCGGCAGCGGTATGTATCCGCTGGCTCAAATCCTTCATACAAAGGGATATTACCTTACGGGATCGGACAACAACGAAACCTCTACCCTGAAAGCGGTCAGAGATATGGGCATAAAGGTCTTTATGGGTCAGGCTGCGGAAAATATCGAAGGAGCAGACTGTATAGTGTATTCTGCCGCTATTATGGAGGATAATCCTGAGCTTATCGCTGCAAGAAAAGCGGAGAAAAACGGCGTTTATGTCGCTGAAAGGAGCGAGCTTTTAGGTCTTGTAACGGAACAGTTCAGCAAAGCCTTTTGCGTTTCAGGCACTCACGGAAAAACTACCACAACATCAATGCTTATGATGATACTTATGGCGGCAGGAGTTGACCCGTCAGCGGTTATCGGCGGCAAGCTGCGTGCTATCGGCGGCAGCGGCAGAGCAGGAAAATCCGAATATATGGTATGCGAGGCGTGCGAATTTAAGGACACTTTTTTGCATCTTTTCCCGAATATTTCCATTATCCTCAACATCGACAACGACCATATGGACTATTTTAAGACTATGGATAATCTCAAAGCCTCTTTCGGCAAATTCTGTGAGCTGACGACGGATATTATCGTTGCAAACGGAGATGACGAAAATACTGTGGAAGTCGTGAAAAACTGCGATACAAAAGCGCAGATCGTGACTTTCGGCGAAAGCGATAAAAACGATTTTTATGCCGAAAATATACAGCAAATTTCCGATTTTCACAGGCGTTTTACGCTTATGCACGGGAAAAAACCGCTTGACGATATTGATATTCACGTTCCCGGAGCGCATAACGTTTACAATGCGGTTGCGGCTTGTGCGGCGGCTTATTCGGCAGGAATACCCATTGAGGCTGTCAGGGACGGAATGTCAAAATTTAACGGGGCAATGCGCCGCTTTGAAAAGCTTGATGAAATCGACGGAGTAACGTTTGTAGACGACTACGGACATCACCCTGCGGAAATTGCCGCTACCCTCAAAACGGCAAAATCAATGAGCTTTAAGCGTGTGTGGGTCGTTCATCAACCGTTTACCTATTCAAGAACGGCAATGCTGCTGGACGAGTTTGCGAAGGCTCTTTCCATTGCAGACAAGGTGGTTCTTACGGAAATTATGGGCAGCCGTGAGAAAAATTCCTACAATATTTACGCAAAAGATCTGGCTGATAAAATCAACGGCTGCGTGTGGTTTTCAACGTTCGAGGAAGTCGCCGACTACGTTGTAAAAAACGTTAAAAGCGGAGATTTGGTTATAACAACAGGCTGCGGCGATGTAAATAAAGTCGCCGATATGATGATCGAGATGATGAGAAAATGAATGAAATCAAAGAATGGGTATATTCCAAAAAGAATGAAATACTAGAAGTTCTGAGAGAATTGGTTGAAATCCCCTCTGTTATGGGAAAAGCGGAAGAAAACGCCCCGTTTGGCACAGAACCGAAAAACGCTCTTCTGAAAATGTGCGAAATCTGTGAAAAATTCGGGTTTTCGGTTACAAATTACGAGAATGCGATAGGATTTGCTCAAATGGGTGAAACGTCGGATCTGGGAATATTGTGCCACCTTGACGTTGTCCCCGCAAACGGAAAAGGCTGGAAAAGCAATCCTTTTGATCTCACGGAAAAAAACGGCGTTTTATACGGACGGGGAGTTATCGACGACAAAGGTCCTGCAACAGCGGCGCTTTTTGCGATGTTATGTGCGAAAGAGCTTGATTTTCCGCTGAAAAAAGGCGTAAGGCTTATTTTCGGCACAAACGAGGAAAACGGCTCATTGGACCTTGAAATTTACAAAAAACACGATAAATTTCCGAAAATGGTTTTTACTCCCGACGCAGGATTTCCGGTAATAAATATCGAAAAAGGTATGATGAGGTCGAATTTCAGCGGAAAATTTGAAGGCGGCTCGCTGAAAAGCTTTCACGGGGGCAGTATTCCGAACGCCGTTCCCGACAGCGCCGTCTGCGAAATTGTCGGCGTAAGTGCCGATAAGGTAAAGGCTGCCGTAAAATCGGACAAGTCGGGGGCAAAATTTGCTGTTTTTGAAGATAACGGGATAATTAAAATCTCCTGCGAGGGCAAAGCCGCGCACGCCTCTACCCCGAAAACGGGCATAAATGCCGTTACTGCGCTTATTTCGCTGCTTAACCGAGTAATTGAAAACAAAACTCTCTGCGGTCTTGAAAAAATCGTTCCTTTCGGTGAAACAAACGGAAAATCCTTCGGACTTGAATGTTCTGATGAGCATGGTGCGCTTACGCTGGTTTTCAGCATCTTCGATTACAACGAGAACGGCTGTTCGGGAACAATCGACGTGCGTTTCCCCTGCTGCAAAAATCTTGCGTTTATTGAAGAAACCGAAAGAAATACTCTACGGGAAATCGGTCTTTGCTTTGACGGATATATGGGCGATGAGCCGCATATTGTGCCCGAAAACAGCGAATTTATCCGAAAGCTTTTGTCGGTTTATGAGCGTGTCGAGGGCGAAAAAGGATACTGCGTGACTATCGGCGGCGGCACTTATGTCCACAATATTGAAGGCGGCGCAGCTTTCGGCGTTGAACGGGGCGATACCGACTACCATATGCACGGCGACAACGAGTTTATCACCACGGACGAGCTTTTAAAGGATATTGTCCTTTTTGCAGAAACGATACGGGAGATTTGCTGTTAAGAGTACGAATAATTTCGGCAGGAAAAAATTTAAAAATACGTCACAATAATAAGGAGGAAAAAATGAAATACTTAAAATTTTCAGGAATAGCTGCGGCAATAATTCTTCTAAGCGGCTGTACAAGCACCGAAATGAACATTGATATGTATACAAGCTCTTCGTTTGACAGTACGTCTTATGTTTCTTCGCTGCTTGACGATATAGGCGCATCAGTCCCCGAAATTGACGCAAATATCGAAAACAGAATAAATGTAAGCAAAAAAGAAACCGTTTCTGCCGATATGAGCTACAGCGTTACAAATAAAACGGCTGTTGCGGTCAAGGACGGCGGCGAGCTTACGGTCGAAGGCAGCTTTGAATCCGACCGGACAAGCAAAATTACCGTTGAAAAAGGCGGCACGCTTATCCTTAACGGAAAATCCTCGCTGAACTGCGATTTGACCATTAACGAGGGCGGAAAGCTTGTTATCGGAGAAAACGGCGTTGTTTCGGGCAGCGGCACGATAATTGTGGAAAATTCATTCGATGAGATCGAATGTAAGGGCAGCGTGACCGCAAAAATCAAGCCTCCTGCTCCCGTTACCAAAGACGGAGTAACAAGGGTCGGAGGAGTGCTTATCGTAAACAAGAAATATTCTATCCCGTCGGATTTCGGCTCTGAGCTTATAATTAACGATGATGAAGGCACGGGACTTATCAGAGATGAGGCTTATGACGCTCTTCTTGCCATGAGAGAGGCGTCGGGATATGAAATGCCTATCGTGTCGGGATTTCGCAGCTATAATACACAAAAAGCGATTTATGAAAGAAATTATTCACAATATGGCGACGACGCCAACACTTTTTCCGCTAAACCCGGCGAGAGCGAGCATCAGACAGGATTTGCGATAGATATTTCTTCGCTTGAAGAAAGCTACGGCGAAACCGAAGAAGGAAAATGGCTCAGCGATAACTGCTATAAATTCGGTTTCATTATCCGTTATCCTAAGGGAAAAGAACCGATTACGGGCTATGTTTATGAGCCGTGGCACGTGCGTTATCTCGGAGAAAGCACCGCAAGGCTTGTTTTTGACAGCAAACTCACACTTGAGGAATTTCTCGGAGTAAATTAAAATTCCTACATATTATTCTTGAAAGGCGCATTTTTTTCAATGCGTCTTTTTTCTGTACAAAATTGATAAAATATATTGACTTTTCTGCAATTATATTGTATAATTATTTTAGAAGTTTTTAGTAATTGGCGGTATAGTTGTAAATTAAAACCGTATTGTCAAAGAATTAAGGAGAGAGAATATGGCTGACTTGGTTAATGAAATGCTTAGTAAATTCGCAGAGCTTGCGCAGAACGAAAAAAACATTTCCGATGAAATGGAAACGGCTTTCAAAGAGTACAACGAATATTGCAGCTCTTCAGACGCAGACCTGAGCGAAAAACTTCAGCAGTACCGCAAGAAAATCGCAAAGGTAGAAGAGCTTATGAGCTATGCGCGCGAACACGCTCAGCCGCAAGACCTTGAAGAGGCGCAAATGCCCTTTGAAACGTCGGAAAGCTCTCTTGAAAGCTTGCGTCAGACCATAAAGCTGGACTCTCACCACGACCCGAATGCCGAGTCGCTTTATACGAAAGCGTCGGGACAAAAGCTCTTCTATCAGCAGGAGATCGAACGCACAAAAAATCTTATTGAAGGCAGTAAGGTTCAGGCGAAAAGGCAGTATGACAGCGATGTTTCGGCTCTTGAACAGAAAAAGGTTCAAAACGAAGAAGATGAAAAGGCTTACATACAATCGGAAGATTTCAAGCAGTATCTGAAATTGCTTGCTTTTGATAAGTCCGCATTCAACAGTCAGGGAACAGTAAATCTTCTCGATAAAAGTTCTGTAAGTATCGGTCAGAGAAGAGTAAAACTCAGCGTTCCCATTGAGATCGAGCAGGAGCTTTCTATGCTCTCAAAGGGAGAATATAATTCGGCTGCAAGAACAATAGGCGCTCCTTTCGGCGTTTCCACGCAAAAAGGCAGCGTGCTTATGCTGGATTATGACGACAGAAACGAGTCTTATCTTTTGGGCGGAGTTCAAAGGCTGCTTTTGAATTTCATCAAGTATTTCGGTGCGGATATTAAGGATATGTATTTCTGCGACCCTATCAAATGCAATCCCGATATATTGGGAATTTTGTCGGTTCTTGCGAAGGGCATAAATCCTTTTATCATCGTTCCTCAGTCTATCGCAGAGGCAGCAAGCAAGCTCGCAGAGCTTACAGCTCTTATCGAACAGCAGCCTGTTTCGGGAAAAGTGACAAGGATAATCGTTCTGCACGGATTTTCAGAAAATTACGGCTCTGAAATGACCGAAAATGTCCTCAAAATAAGCGCACTTGCCGAAAACAGCGGTACTTTGCTTATTCTTACGCACAATAATTCAAATCAGGACACGGATATTGAAAAGAAAGTCCGTGAAAAATCTGTTTCGATACGCAGCAGAAACGGCGCTTTCTGGATCGAAAATACAAGAGAAAGCCTTTTCTGGTACTCTGCTCCGTCGGAAATTCCCGATGAAGTCCGCAGAATTTATGTCGAACAGCGCCGCCAGCAGGCATCTCAGGCGACACACGACGCTCCCGTACATCAGGAAGAGCCGACGGTTGTTGTAAATAACATTCCTGCTGAAAATGAAACCGCACATATCGAGCGGATTGAAACTCCCGCTGCTGCAGAAACAGCAGATACCCGACCGGTTTATGAAGAGCCTTCTCACGAAGAAACTGCCGAAGAGCAAATTCATTACGAAGAGCCTGCAAGTACCGAAGAAATTACGCCTGCCGAAGAAGAAACCGCAGATGACAGCGATGATTTTTCTGCAAAGGGTCGCCGCAGTTTGCGTGAAATTACTATCGGAAAGGATATGAACGGCAATAATGTTTCTGTCAATATTGACGGAAATGTTTCCTATATCTGCGGAAACCGCAGCTTTGACAGACTTGCCGTTATAAAAGAAATTCTTAATCAGTCCTTTGCGAAAATTCACCCCGATGATGCGGAAATGTGGATTTTCGATACTTCATCGGAAATAACAGGTCTGGTTGATAAGCACTCTCCTTACATCAGATATGCCGTTGCGGACAATGACCCGTATGTTGCTTATGATATAGCCGAAAAGCTGTGTTCTGAGCTTAATTCACGAATAAATATATTCTCCGAAAACAAATGGAAAAATTATTCCGAAGTACCGACAGATGTTTATATGCCGAGAATTGTCGTGTTTATCAACAATTTCCCCGAATTTATCTGTTCTGTTCACTCTGCCCCGATAATATTCGGAAGAAACGCAGAAAAAATCCTCACAAGAATTTTCTCCTGCTGCGGAAATTACGGAATTGATTTCGTTCTCATTGGAGAAACATTTACTGTAAACGGAAATAAGCCCGATTGTTTGAAGAATGTAAACATTCATTGTGCGGCGGCTGTTTCGGGAAAAGAAATTCACGCAGAAATGCTGTTCGAGGGAGCAAATGTCCATGACAATCAAATCGGTTCTCTGAAATCAATTCCGGCGAACTGTGCGTTTGTGTGCGTTCCCGAAAAGAACAAAGAGCTTTCTCTCGTAAGAATAGTGCCCAAGGAAAAACAGGAAACTCCCGAATTTACTGCAATCGACGAGTATTCGGAGGACTTCGGAAGTTACGTGAACAAGCACGCTTTGATTGCCGACAGGAGCAAAACGGTAAGGTTTGATGAGCGCAGCGATTCTCGCACTAAAATTATCAACAGCTGCGGCGAAAACGAGATTATGCTGTTCTTTGGCGAGCCTTGCAGACTTGCGGATAATATACCGGTTACTCTTCAGGGTGAATTTGGCGAGAATATTCTGGCTCTTGCACCCGTTTCTCAGAGCAAATTCGCAGCAAATGCTGTTTCAGCGGCAATTATGTCGCTTAAAGAACAGAGCGTTGAAATTGAAATTATCACTGCAAGAAACGACCCTGTTTACAAAGAGCTTTACGAGAGCGGTATTATTGACGGTATTGCGGTATATGAGGGCGAAAACGGCGAAAACAGAATTAAGGAAATCGCCGCCGATCTCAATGAAAACAGGAGCAAGAGATTTGTTATAATTCTGGGCGGAAATACTATGCTTGCTGCGATGGCTGCCGACGACGCCTCGTCAGATTTGAAGAAATTGCTGATAAAAGGCTCAAGAACAGGCTGTCACGTTATGCTGGTCTGCGGAAAAGTCAGCAGTATGGCAGCAGGATTTATCTCGCTGTTCAGACACAAGGCAGTTTTCCCCTGCTGTCCTTATTCGGAGGCTGAAAAACTGCTGAGATGTACGGAGTGCGATCTCCCCGAAGGCGCTTTCAGGCTTTCGGACGATTACGAAGAGTTCAGTTTTATCACTTATTCGATTTGAAATCACTTTCAAATTTCTGAAATTTGTACAAAACAATAAAACGGGTCGTCAGAGGACCCGTTTTTATTATGTATGCGACTTGACTTTATCCCAATTTTCAGCGTCATTGGCGCAAATTATCCAATTCAGACCTTTATGCTGTTCACAGACGACATCAGAGTTCAGATTTCCCGAAGGAGTTTCTCCTTTTACCCTTGCGTCGGCGCACGCCCAATCCATTCTGTAAATCAAATCCGCCTTATCGAGAATTTCCGACGTTTTTCTCATCCTGACGTTTTGCATAAGCTCACCGAAATTATCACAGGACGCAATCATACGAGCCTGCTCGATAAAATCGGACGGCTTGTCGGGATAAGGCAAATCGTCTGTGACAATGCCGCAAGCCCACAGCAGAGGAATTACCATTTCAATTCTCCTCGCCATACGGTTTGCCTCGTTTACATTTGGCTTAGGGGCGTTTGTATCGGTCAGCGCAAAAAATTTCTTTTCATCGGGAGTAGTTTCGTTTTCAAGTCCGAAATTTTCAAGCATTCCTCCGAAAAAATCAGCCGACTCTTCCACCTCGGTTTCGCTGTTAAGGCAATCCATTGCGATTTGAGCGGCAAAAAGCGCTGTAACGGCACGCTTTAAAATTTCTTCGGGACTTTTTATTGCGTCTTTATCCTCTATAACAGGCAGTTCGGTATTTATTCTGATATTATGTTTATTCAGAATTTTCTCGGAACGCTCTTTTCGCTGCAAACCGGGGTCATTTGCATAACTTTCTTTCAGTGCCAAAATAATCACCTCAATTTAAATTTTCAATATAATCAATAATTTCCGCAATAGAACCGCTGTTATTATCGCAAACGACAATATCCGCTGCCGCTTTGACCTCGTCTAATGCATTTCCGACTGCAACACCCAAATTTGCATTCTTTATCATAGCGGTATCGTTTTTATAGTCGCCGGCTGCCACGGAAAAACGGTTTTCTGCATGAAGAATTTTGATAAGCTCTGAAAAACCTCTCGATTTATCAACTCCGTTCGGCAGACACTCGCAGAAAACATCAGCTGAACGTATCCAGCATACACCCCCGTAATCGCCGCTTGCCGTCAGCTTTTCTATTTCATCAATAGTATCGGGATCGGCTGTAAACAGAAATTTAAGCCAGCCGCTGTCAGGAATTTCATCAAGCGGACGCCTGTCGGGAATAACCCCACCCATATCAAGATGACGCTGCTCAAAATCGTTCATAAAAGGCACATAAACCGTTTTCTCGCACAAAACCTCAACGCCTATTCCGGGAAATTCAGCCATTATACTGTGTATATATTCCTTCGTGTGAGAGTCTATTTCACAATGCCACAAAAAATCATTCGCTTTAAAATCATATACAGCCGCACCGTTGAAAACAACCGCAGGAACGTCGGGGCAGATAATATTTGCAATTTTTTTCGCCATTGAACAGCCTCTTCCCGTGGCAATCGTAAAAATACCGCCGCCCCTGCGAAAACGCTCGATAGCCTCCATATCACACGGCAGAATTTCCTTTTTATCGGTCAGAAGAGTACCGTCAAGGTCGGTCATAAAAATTACATCATTGAAATCCATATAATCACTCAATTTCTTTCAGAAACTTTTTGAAATAATCGGGCAACTCGCTGTCAAACTCCAAATATTCGCCTGTTTTCGGGTGAACAAAGCCGATTTTTTTTGCGTGCAGGCATTGTCCGTGCAGCCATTTCGGTTTTCCGCTGCCGTAAACCTCATCACCTGCAACAGGGTGTCCCAAATACGACAAATGCACCCGTATCTGATGCGTCCTTCCTGTTTCAAGCCTGACCGAAAGATAAGTATATCCCGCATAATTACGCAATACGGTATAATGAGTAACTGCCTCACGGGTATTTTCGCCCGTGACGCACATTTTTTTTCTGTCTGTTTTGTGACGACCTATCGGCGCATTGACCGTTCCGTTTTCTTTTATGCAGCCGCAAACCACCGTCTGATACTCTCTGGTAAAAGAATGAGCCTTTATCTGCTCCGAAAGACCTATATGTGCAAAATCATTCTTTGCAACGACAAGAAGTCCGCTAGTGTCCTTATCAATGCGGTGTACAATTCCCGGGCGGATTTCCCCGTTAATTCCCGAAAGACTGTCCTTGCAATGAAACATCAGCGCATTGACAAGCGTTCCCGAATAGTGTCCTGCCGCAGGGTGAACCACCATTCCTTTCGGTTTATTCACTACCAGCAAATCGCTGTCCTCGTAGAGAATATCAAGCGGAATATCCTCGGGAAGAATGTCCTGTTCTTCGGGTTCGGGTATCTGCACAAATGCTGTTTCGCCGCTTTTCAGAATTTTTTTCTTATCGGCAGGCTTACCGTTTACACTCACAAGCCCGCGTTCGATAAGCTTTGCTGCGGCACTTCTCGAAAGCTCTCCGCTGTCGGAAATCAGCTTATCAAGACGGTTTTCGCCGTCGCCGTAAATTTCAATTATTCGTGTCATCGCTGTTATTTTCAGCATTATCGACCGTTTTTTTATGCTTTTTCTCTCGTATTTCATCGACGACTACAACGATCATCAGAATTATTGCGCCGCATACAGCGCAAATATCCGCAAAATTAAATACAGGGAAATTTATTATCCTGAAATCAATAAAATCGACTACCTGACCGTTATTGAAAACCCTGTCGATAAGGTTTCCGATACCGCCTGCAATAATCAAAGAAACAGCCAGCATATAAATCGGACGTTTTATCCTTTTTGTTACCATCAAAACCAGCAGACCTAAGATTATTATTGACGTTAATACGATAAGCAAAATCGTCTGTCCGCTTAATTTACTGAAGGCAGCGCCGTTGTTAAGGCAATAATATATATTCAAAAACTCGGTATCGCCGAATTTTATGATATGAATTGTATTGTTAAGCTCCATATTCGACACAACTATCCATTTTGTCAGCCTGTCAACACCTATAAGAGCCGCTGATATTAAAAGCCAGATATACTGCAAAATTCTTCCTCTTTTCAACGCAAATTTATACTGTAAAAAATATTAAAATAAGGAAAGGAATTTTATTATTCCCTTCCTTATTTAATTCAAATCATAAATTATTCAAAATTCAGCTTGATAACGTCAGCGCAGCGCTTACAAAGAGTAGGATATTTGCTGTCACATCCGACGCTGTCATCATACTTCCAGCAGCGTGCACAAGGCTCTCCTGCTTTTTTGGCAACTGTTACGGAGCAGGCACTTCCCTTGTACTCGCCCTCGCCGCCGATTTTTACAACTGCCTTTGAAACGATACAAGCGTCTGCAAGGTCGTTTTCAAGAGCTTTAAGCGTTTCGTCCTCAGTGAAAACGGTAATTTCTGCCTCAAGCGGCTTGCCGATAATCTTCTCAGCACGTTTCTGTTCAAGAGCGACAAGCACATCGTCACGAACAGCGTGGATTTTAGACCACTTATCATCGTCAGCGGTGACACCTGTTTTTTCGGGCATCGGATTGAAGATAACACTTCTCAGGTCATCAGACTTTTTGTGCGGCATATAACCCCAAATCTCGTCCGCCGTGTAGCAAAGAATAGGTGCAATAAGACGAACAAGCGAGTCCAGAATAATATACATCGCAGTCTGAACCGATTTTCTGAGCGGTGAATTTGCAGCCTCGCAGTAAAGCGTATCCTTGACAATATCAAGATAAAAATTCGACATATCAACGACGCAGAAACTGATTATTGCGTGATATGCGAGGTAATAATCCATTGACTCGTACGCATTTTTTACCTTTTCGATAACACCGTCAAGGCGTGCAAGCGCCCACCTGTCAAGGTCACGCAGCTCGGAAAGCTCAACCATTTCGGTATCGGGGTCAAATCCTTCCTTATCGCCCAGATTTCCGAGAATATAACGTGCGGTATTGCGAATTTTACGGTAGCTCTCGGAAAGCTGTTTAAGCATATCGTTTGAAACACGTATATCGGCGTGATAATCGAGCGACGCTACCCAAAGACGAAGTACATCTGCGCCGAAATCCTTGATTACCTCTTCGGGGAAAATCTGATTTCCCTTGGATTTATGCATTTGCTGACCTTTTCCGTCAACTACCCAACCGTGCGTGCAGACAGCCTTATAAGGCGCAGTGCCGTTTGTTGCAACCGAAGTAAGCAGGCTCGACTGGAACCAGCCTCTGTACTGGTCGCAGCCTTCGAGGTACAAATCCGCAGGAAATGACAATTCGGGACGCTCTTCGAGGACAGCTGCGTGGGTACAGCCGCTGTCAAACCATACATCGAAAATATCCATTTCCTTGGTAAATTTACCGCAGCCGCACTCGCATTTCACATCAGACGGGATAAACTCGGCAGGGTCTTTTGCATACCACGAGTCGGAACTTTCCTTACGGAACATATCGGAAATTGCCGCAATCGTCTTATCGTTGATGACAGGTTTTCCGCAGTCTTTGCAATACAGAATGGGAATAGGCACGCCCCACCTTCTCTGACGGGAAATACACCAGTCGGAACGCATATTTACCATATTTTTGATGCGCTCCTCGCCCCAATCGGGTATCCATTTTACCTGCTCGATAGCCTTTATCGTTTCGGGCTTGAACATATCCACGTTGCAGAACCACTGGTCTGTCGCACGGTAAATGATAGGCTCGTGGCAGCGCCAGCAATGCGGATACGGGTGGACGATTTTCTGCATTTTGAGCAGAGTATTATCGTCCTCAAGGCGCTGTGCAATAGCCTTGTTTGCATCGGAAGTTTTAAGTCCCGCAAAATCGCCTGCCTCTTCCGTCAGAACGCCCTTTTCGTCCACGGGAACGATTATCTTGAACATTCCCTTATACTTCAGGCAGACCTCAAAGTCCTCCACGCCAAATCCCGGAGCGGTATGAACACAGCCTGTACCGCTGTCAAGGGTAACGTGATTTCCTACGATAAGCGGAGAACGTCTGCCCATAAACGGGTGATTTGTTTCAACATATTCCAGATCACTGCCCTTGAAAGAGCCGACAGTCGAATATTTTTCGATTTCCGCAGCTTTCATTACCTCTGAAACAAGCTCTTCCGCCATCAGCAGATACTCGCCGAAAGACTTGCTGTTCTCGTCCTCGACCTTAACAAAAGTATAGTTATAATTGGGTCCCAAGCAGACAGCGAGGTTGCCCGGGAGAGTCCACGTTGTCGTTGTCCAGATAACGACATAAGCCTTTTTAAGGTCAATTCCCAGATCGGCAAACTTGCCCTTATCGTCTGCAACAGGAAATTTAACATATATCGAATAGCAGGGGTCGTCCTGATACTCGATTTCAGCCTCTGCAAGAGCCGTGTTACAGTCTGCGCACCAGTAAACGGGTTTCAATCCTTTATAGATGTAACCTTTTTTGTACATCTTGCCGAAAACCTCGACCTGCTTTGCCTCGAATTCGGGTCTGATTGTGAGATAAGGATTATCAAAATCGCCCCAAACGCCCAGACGCTTGAACTGCGCCTTTTGCTCGTCAAGGCAGGAAAGTGCAAACTCACGGCAGCTCTTTCTCAAAGTAACGGGGTCAACCGAACCGCTGTCAACGCCAAGCTGCTTTATCGCTTTAAGCTCGATAGGCAGACCGTGGCAATCCCAGCCGGGCACATAATACGCATTATAACCCGTCATTGACTTATATTTTACAATAATATCCTTCAGCACCTTATTTAATGCTGTGCCAAGGTGAATATTTCCGTTTGCGTAGGGAGGTCCGTCGTGCAGCGTATAAGCTTTCCTGCCCTTATTTTTCTCGGCAAGAGCGTAAAAAATGCGCTCCTTTTCCCATTTTTCAAGCATCTCGGGCTCTCTTTTGGGAAGATTTGCTCTCATCGGAAAATCCGTTTTCGGAAGATTGACCGTATTGTTAAGGTCTACTGACATAGCTATCTCCTCGGTTAATTTATTTTTTTACTTATTTTCGTTGTTTTTGCCGAATTTCAGGTCATTATGACGCTGAGGCTTACCCTCAGACGAATTAAAAAACGGAAGATTATCGGAGGGTTTTTCGTGCTTATCGCTCTTTTCGCTCTTCTCGTTATTTCCGTCAACAGCCTTGAAAGGCTCCTGCTGTTCAGACTGTTTTTCCTGCTGTTTCTTTTCGTCAGCCTTTTTCTTCTCCGCAGCAGCTTTCTGTGCGGCAGCCTTAGCCTCTTCCGCTTTTCTCTGAGCAGCTTTAGCCTCTTCGGCAGCCTTTTTCCTGCGCTGCTCTTCCTGGCGCTTTTCTACCTCTTCGGCAACTCTTTTTACGTAATCGTCCTCGCACTTTTCGGGCAGACCCTCAAGCAGCGCAATATGATTTTTATACTCTTCAAGTATCTTAGCACGATATTCGTTTACGTTCTTTCTGGTTTCCTGGAGAATATTCTCCTGAATTTCCTGCTGCTTATCCATAAGAGCCTTTATTTCAGCAGCTTTATCATTAGCGTCCTTAATGATTTTAGCCGCAGTTTCATCAGCTTCCTGACGTGTTTTTCTTGAATATTCGTCAGCGTCGCCGACTGTTCTTTCAACTCTTGCCTTAGTTTCGGCAAGTTTCTTTTCAACAGCCTCGTTGGTTTCTTTTGTGAGCTTTTCAGCAGACGCCTTAGACTCTGCAACGATAGCATTTCCCTGCTTTTGAGCAATCAAAAGAGCGTCCTTCAAAGCGTCCTCGTCCTCACGGTACTCGCGGATTTTATCCGCAAGGACCTCAAGCTTGCGCTCAAGCTCAGATTTATCTTTCTGGAGCGCAGCAAATTCATCGGATACTTCCTTCAAAAATTCATCTACATCTTCGCTCTTATAGCCGTTAAATGCCGCTTTTTCAAACTTTCTGTTAATTATTTCCTTTGCGTTCATACTCTCTTTCCTTCCATATTTTAGCCTATTTATTCCGGAGAACAAATTTGAAAAATAACACAGCAACACTGTATTCATAGGAATTATGAACAATCGTGCATAAACCACTGTGCATAATTCCTATAAAAACAACTCATACATATTTTTCAATTATGACTTTAAGCCGCCCTTTTCCCGTTTTTCCAACAATTTTCGACAATCTGAACCTGCCGTACCCCCTTATTGAAAGCACGGTATTTTCCTTGACCACAGAACTGACTTCAACGCACACCGAAAAATCCGCACTTACCAGCCCGGATTTAATGAGCAAAGCAGATTTATCTCTGGATACTTTCGCACAAGCACCGACAATGCAGTCCAGCCGCATTGACGATATTACTGTTTCGATTTTTAAAGGCTCAGACTTAACAATCGGCTTAGTGACGCCGCTTTCCGCCGTAACACCGACTCTCCCGACTTTTTCAATCCCAAGCAAAAGATTTGCCGCCGTTTCCAGACAAAAGGCAACGGCTCCGCCCTCAAAAACCACAATATCCCCGACGACCTCACGCTTAATTCCTACGCCCAGAATTGCGCCCAGAAATTCACGGTGTGAAAGCCTGTCACGGCTGCGGAACGAAAACGTCACAGCCCTTATCGGGAAAAGCGCTTGCTTATCCGCCTCTTCAAACTCTTCGGCATATGTGTTTGCGAAAAAGCCGCAAACAGTCCTTGCAGCGCCCTCGTATCCCCCGAAAAACACAGGACTTGAGCGCTCTGACCGTACCGCCTCTTTTGCGATAACCGCCTCTCTTTCATTCAGGAAAGATGAAAAACGAGGCACTCCCAAACCCTGACTTTTCCTGCAAAGGTCGGAAATATGTGCGGTCAGATACCGCTCGTTCTGTTCAGATACCATAAAGAATCTCCGCTGCGGGATCAGTCCTCTTCGATATTGTTTATCCAATCAACATTCTTCGGAGCTGCTGCATAGCAAAAAGCCTCAATGCGCTTTATTCTGCCCTCGAATGCAGCGGTGACGCCCGTCATAAAATCAACAATTCTCATACTGATTTCGCTGTCGATACCGTTAAGATTAAGTATGATTATGGTACCCTCGCGAAGAAGGTCAACCGCATCGCTCATAACCTCTTCATAGCTCTTAGGCTTAAGAATTGTGAGCTTGGGAATACCTGCGCTGCGAAGATTGATGTACTTTGACGCCGAACCGAAACTATCGCTCTTAGAGGAGCTGAAATCAGAGGAATAGCCTGCCTCTTCATTCGTCACTGCGCTGGAAGAAGTATCGTAAGCTCCGTCCTCTTCGTAATCAACAAATCCCTCGTTCTCGTCACCTGTGCCGAAAATGTTCTTGAAAAAATTGCCCATTGTTAATTTCCTCCCAATTATTATTTGTTTTTCCTGCTTTAAGCAGGTCTATTCCTCTGTCCGAAGAGAGCCGAGCCTATCCGGACAATGGTAGCCCCATATTTTATCGCCGTCTGATAATCCCCCGACATTCCCATCGAAAGAGTATCAAACGCACCCCTTTTTTCACCCGAAAGCGAACCTTTTATGCTCCCGAAAAGCTCCTGCATTTGCGCAAACATCTTTTCCGAACACATCGGAGGGGGTATTGTCATCAGACCTCTCAGTCTGACATTTGAAAGCTCGGCAAGCTCACAGCAAAAATCTTTTGCGCTTTCCTGTGAAATGCCGCTCTTTGTTTCTTCCTCGCCTATATTTATCTCGGCGAGTATATCCATAGTCAAACCGTGCTGACCTGCCCTGCGGCTGATTTCCTCAGCCAGATGAAGGCTGTCCACGGAATGAATCATTGATACCTTATCAATAATATACTTGACCTTATTCGTCTGGAGAGAGCCGATAAAGTGCACCTCTGCCGGCGCATAAAAATCACGCTTTTCGAGATATTCCTGGACACGGTTTTCTCCCAAAAGGTCAATGCCCAGACCTATCGCAAAATTGATTCTTTCGGGCAAAACGGTTTTCGTCACGCCCATAAACCTGATTTTATCGGTTCTTCCTGCTTTCAAAGCAGCCTCATTGATATTTTCGCAAATCTTTTTATAATTTTCACGAATATCGCTGAAACTGTCGTCAAATAACCTTTCCATCGTATAAGCCCTTGCCCTCGACAACAACCTTGTCATACAGTTTAAGATAATCTTCATCGGGTTTCTGAGAACAAATCACATATCCCTCGCCCCAATAGACAACGTCTGCTTTTTTGAACACCAGCGTTCTTCCTCGCTGGACAAAAACGCCGATTTGCTCGTTATCGTCAAAATGGAGCGCCGTTCTTGAAACTCTCAGACCGCCGTAGCTGTTTACCACGAGCTTAAAGCTTGCCACACGGCTTTCAGCCGCATCGGAAACAAAATTGTCGCCCTCAAAAATATATATTGATTTACCGTCGCCGCATTTTTTTACCGACACGACATCGGTTTCATACTGTCTTTGCGCCGAACCGACACGGAGCATCGCTTTTCCGCCTTCATAGATACCTACCATTTTATCGGTTTCTATAATAGCCGCCGCACGCCAATGATAATCGGAAACCAGCTTTCCGATTGCGTTTTTGGGGCTTGATTTCACGGGATTTTCGATTATCTGTTCTATCATCTCTTCTGTCAGCTTGTCAGAGTCCGAATAGCCCAACTCGCCTTCATATCCGTCGACAGAGCTTACAAAATATCCCGTACCGCCTGCTTTTATTTCCTGTACGCCGCCCGAAATCATCGCCTCAAGCTCCGAGATCCTGTTTTGAAGTTCATTTTTCTTTTCAGAGTATCCGCCGCTCTCTTTAAGCGTTATCTCACGCTTGCACATTGCGCAGAGCAGCTTTGAACGTTCTTCGGACGCAGCCTTAAAATCTCCGTCGATAATATCGCCGATAAGCTCGGAATGGCTTTCGTTTATCTGTGCCGAAATAGCCTCAAGCTGAGAATTATCGGTTCCTATAAGCATTTCTGCGCTCTCAAGCATTTCGATCTGCTCTTCGAGCTGTTCAATCTCTCTAAGATAAGCGACATCGTCGTTACTTCTGTATCTTCTGGCTATCACAGTACTTTTTCCCGCTTTGACCCCGTCCTCGTGCTCGTAGCTCAGAACGCCCTGATCCGAGTTCAAAATCACCTGTTCATCTCGGAGGATTACTCCGCTGAACGGGATCTCTGCGTCATAGCCGTAATTATATACAGTTTCGGTAGTTATTTTTTCTCCGCCCGCAAAGAAAACCTGTCCCAATGCGACCAGAATAACAAACACAGACAAAATCGCAATTATCGTTCTTGTCCACGCCGAATTCAATACATTCACCCCTTAACGTATCAAAAGGGCATCTACCCCAAGCTTACCGGAGGGCAGCTTATTCCTCTTCGCCCTTTTCGTATGCGTCAAGAATAGACACAGGTTTGAACGGAGTAATCGTCGAAATTGCGTGCTTATAAATCAAATTCTGCTTTCCGTCGGTATCGAGAATAACCGTATAGTTATCAAAACCCTTTACAATTCCCTTGAACTGAAATCCGTTCGTAATATAAATCGTAACGGGTATTCTGTCCTTTCTTGCCTGATTAAGAAAAACGTCCTGAAGATTGATGTCTTTTCCCATAATTATCACCTTTTTTCTCTGTGTCTTAGGAGCTTTTTTATTTCTTTATCCGCCGTGCGGACGCAAAATAGCAATACTACCCCAACTATATAGTACTAGTATACCATACTTTTTCAAAAAAAGCTACTATTTTTTGAAAAAAAATTATTTTTTTTTGTAAATTTTCGTTCAAATTATACTTGTTTTTCCAGAAAATCCTTAAAATGGCATCAAAATTACAATTTCAGGTCAATAATTGAGGTCGCTTTGCTTACGATTCGTGAAAAATCATCTTCCCTCTCTATTACAATCGGGATAATTCTTTTATCTCTCCGAAACCAGGTCATCTGTCGTTTTGCATACTGACGAGTGCGAAGTTTAAGCTCTTCTGTACATTCTTCGAGAGTTTTTTCTCCCCTGAAGTAGGGATAAAATTCCTTGCAGCCGATTGCCTGAGCCGCTGTGGAGCGATTTTTCTGTTCAAAGCAGGCTTTTGCCTCGTCGAGCAAACCTTGTTCCAACATTCTGTCTACTCTTTCGTTTATGCGCTGTTTGAGCTGCTCACGGTCGGCAAATTCAAGCGTGAGCATAATAAAATCATACGGAGAAGGCGTATTTCTGGAATTTCTCTTTGACTCCGAGATTGTATGCCCTGTGGTTTTATACACTTCAAGGGCACGGATAATTCTGCCGACATTGTTTTCGTGAAGTGACAAAGCGGTTTCGGGGTCAACTTCACGCAATTTTTCCAGGAGAGCCGAAGTGCCGTTCTCCTCGGCAAATTTTCTCATTTCTTCACGGAAAGCATAATCCTGTCTGCTGTCGTCAAACTCGATATTATCGACAAACGACGAAATATAAAGCCCCGTACCGCCGCACACTATCGGGATTTTTCCCCGTGAAATGATTTCCCTTGCCTTTTCGTTGCAAAGCCTGACATAATCGGCGACAGAAAAGCTTTCCGACGGGTCAAGAAAATTCATCAGGTGATGAGGAATGCCCTGCTGCTCTTCGGGTGTAGCTTTTGCTGAGGCAATATCCATATCCGTATAGATCTGCATAGAATCAGCGGAAATTATCTCTCCGCCGTAAATCTTTGCAAGCTCCACCGAAAGAGCCGTTTTTCCCGACGCTGTCGGACCGCAGACAACTATGATCTTGTTCATTTTCAGACAATTCTCCCGAAATACTTTTCTATCTGCCGTTTGGAAATCTGCGTTATTACGGGTCTGCCGTGCGGACAGTAGCGTATGTTTCTGTCGCTGAAAACCGTTTTTGCAAGATATGTCAATTCAGATATGCTCTGATTTTCATTTGCTCTTATGCTCGCCTTGCAAGCCATTGTGTGCAGGACATCATCAAACAGCATACCCTGTGCATTATCGCTGCCCAAAGCAAGGGTTTCGGATATGCTCTGGAGCAGGTCGGCAGGGTCGCACTCCTCAAGCGACTGCGGAACGCCCTCAATGACAACCTTTCCGCTGTCCTCAAATTTCAGAAGAATACCCACGTTTTCAAGTTTTTCCGAAAAGCTTTTTACTGCGTCGTATTCTTCGGGGCTTAAATAAACAGCGCACGGCTCTATCAAAAGTTGTCCGTGGATATTTACAGCCTTTTTAAACCGCTCGAAATTTATTCTCTCGTGAGCGGCGTGCTTATCTATCAAAATCAGCGACTCTTCGCTCTCGCAGAGAATATACGTCTTGAAAAGCTCTCCGATAACACGTATATTTTCCGTCGAGATTTCCTGCTCTTCTGTGGGATGGTCTTCCCTTTTTACAAAAGACTGTTCCGTGATAAACGAAAACCCCGACAAATCCGTCTGACTGACTTCTTCGTTTTTCAGGATTTCTTTTTCAAGAAGAGGCGGCAAAACTTCGGGGATAACCGTTTGCTCTGCGTTCTGATTTTCTTCGGGAAACCTGAAAGGCACATTTTTCCTGTAAAAGCTCTCGGGTTCGGGATTTACGGCAGGAACAGAATAAACCTCTCGTCCCACCGGGATAGAAACGGTCGGTTTTTCGGTTTCTTCAGGCTCTTTTTCCCTGTTTTCAAGCTTTATCTCACGGCTTTCGTCATAGCCGATTATGCCGTTTTTCACCGCATAATAAATAGCGTCAAAAACTGCCTTTTCGTTTGAAAAACGAACCTCTGTCTTTGCAGGAGATATATTTGCGTCAAGGTCGGCAGGGTCAAGATTTATGCACAAAACGCAGGCAGGAAATTTTCCCGTCATTATGTTGTTTCTGAAAGCCTCTTCGAGAGCCGCACAGCACACGGGGCTTTTCACGCTCCTGCCGTTTACAAAGAAATTCTGCATTGTTCGGTTGGATCTCGTAAAAAGCGGCGAGCTTACATATCCCATAACTTCAATATCACGGTAAACCGTTTCCACCGGTATCATCGACGCCGCAAGCTGCTTTCCGAGTACGGAATAAATCGCATTGTAAAGGCTGCCGTCGCCCGAAGTAAGCAGGGTCTGCTTTCCGTCACGGATAAATCTGAACGAAATTTTCGGGTGAGAAAGAGCAAGTTTTTCAATCACGGCTGCAACATAATTTCCCTCTGTAACGTCTTTTTTCAGGAATTTCAAACGTGCCGGAGTATTGAAAAAAAGGTCACGGATAATTATTGTCGTGCCCTCTGCACAGCCTGTTTTCTCATATTCATAGGGAGAAGTTCCCTCTATGCGGTAATGAACCCCCAGCTTATCGACCGCACGGCGGCTTACAGCCTCAACTCTTGCCGCAGCACATACCGACGCAAGAGCCTCGCCTCTGAAACCCAATGTCACTATATTTTCAAGGTCTGCTGTTTCGAGAACCTTGCTTGTTGCGTGGCGGCGAAAGGCAAGCGGCATATCTTCATAGGATATTCCGCAGCCGTCGTCGGTCACACGCATATACGTTATTCCGCCTCGTTTTATTTCCACGGAAATATTCAAAGCGCCCGCATCGATAGAGTTTTCGCAAAGCTCCTTGATGACCGAAGAGGGGCGCTCTATTACCTCGCCTGCGGCAATAAGCTCGTAGACGCTTTTATCCAGTTGATTTATTTTCGGCATTTTTTCTCCGTTTTTTTACTTCTCGCATATTATACGGACAATGCGGTAAATTTGCCCGTTACAGCGTTTCCTTTATATCCTTTATCAGCATCATTGCATCAAGCGGCGTCATTGAATTTAAATCTGCCGCTCTGATACGTGCTATTGCATTCTGCTCCTCGACGGCTGTAAGGCTGAATTGATTATTGCGGCTTTTTTCGATAGCCTCAGCCAACCGCACTTTTCCGCTTATTTCAAGCTCTTTAAGCTCCTCTTTTGCTCTTTGAACCACCTTATTCGGAAGTCCCGCAAGCTTTGCTACTTCAATGCCGTAGCTGTCGTCCGTTCCGCCCTCGACGATTTTATGCAGAAATTTTATATCATCGCCCCGTTTAGTCACCGCAACGCTGAAATTCCGCACGCCTTTTTGCTCCTTTTCCATTGAGATAAGCTCGTGATAATGCGTCGCAAAAAGAGTTTTCGCACCGATTTTGTTGCATATATACTCGGCGACCGACTTTGCTATGGATATTCCGTCAAAGGTAGATGTTCCTCTTCCTATCTCGTCAAGGATAACAAGGCTGTTTTTAGTGGCATTTTTAAGAATTTCGGAAACCTCGTTCATCTCGACCATAAACGTTGACTGTCCCGAAGTCAAATCGTCCGACGCACCGACACGGGTAAAAATCTTGTCGACGACGCCGATTTTTGCATATCTCGCAGGAACAAAGCAGCCTATCTGCGCCATAAGCACGATTATGGCGGTCTGGCGCATAAATGTCGATTTTCCCGACATATTCGGTCCTGTGATTATCAAAAGTCTGTTGTCGGTGTTATCGAGATAAACGTCGTTCGGTGTGAACTGACAGTCTGTAAGAATATTCTCGACAACAGGGTGACGGCCCTCTTTTATGTCGATAACGCTGTCCATTGTTATCTCGGGCTTTACATAGTTGTTTTCAATGCTTACCTGAGCGAAACTGCAAAGAGCGTCTAATTCGGAAACAGCCACAGATGTCTTTTGTATCTCCGCAAGCTTTGTTCCCACATAATCACGGACTTCGGCAAAAACGCTCTGCTCCAGCGAAAGCAGCCTGTCGTTTGCCGTAACGATCTCAGCCTCGATTTTTTTAAGCTCATCGGTGATAAAACGCTCTCCGTTGGCAAGAGTTTGTTTTCTTATGTAATTTTCGGGCACTTTATCCTTAAAGCTGTTTGATACTTCTATGTAATAGCCGAAAACACGGTTGTTTCCAACTTTAAGAGTGCGTATTCCCGTTTTTTCACGCTCACGCTCTTCGATTTCATGAAGAATTTTTTCTCCGCCCGACGAAATGTCACGAAGTCGGTCAATCTCGCTGTTAAAGCCGTTCCGTATAACATTTCCGTCACGGACGGCATTTGGCAGCTCGTCGTTAAGCGCATTCTCTATGAGCGACGAAATGCTTGTAAGGTCGCTTATATTTCTGTCAAGCTCCTTTAAAAGCCGTGAATTAAAACCGCTCAGCTCTTTTTTTATCTCAGGCAGTACCGCAAGGGTTTTTCCCATTGCCTGAACGTCTTTCGGAGAGGCTCTTTTATAGGCGATCCTCGACAAAAGGCGCTCCAGGTCGTAAACGCCTTTTAAATTCTCTCTTATTTCGCATAAATCAGAGCATTTTCTTTTCAATTCTTCAACGGAATTTAATCTGTCAATTATTTTTGCGTGAGAGATAAGCGGACGCTCAATCCACGAACGCAGCTTTCTCCTTCCCATTGCCGTTACCGTTTTATCAAGAACATAAAGCAGCGAGCCTTTTCTTTCTCCCGAACGGAGAGTTTCGCAAAGTTCAAGGTTGCGTCGGGTGGTAACGCCAAGGTCCATATATTCGTCGGACTTATGTGTTGAAATCTCCGTAAAACGCTTTACAGTAGCCTTATACGAATTTCCGACATATCTGAACAATGCACAAAGCGCTTTCTGGGCAAAATCCAGTCTTTCTATTCCCAAAGCCTCAACATCGGAAATATTTTCAAACTGATTGAATATTACCGACAGATCCGAATTGTCAAAATCTCTTTCGTCACGCAATTCGCACAGGCACTTTTTGATGTCATGGGATACAAAATTTGATACTTCCCTCAAATCCCCAAAACTTGCGTTGATAAGAATTTCTACGGGGTGGAAACGGCAAAGCTCCGAAATAATTTCGGACTCGCGGTTTTTTCCCGATTTCTCGAAAACGTGTATCTCTCCCGTCGAAATATCCGCAAAAGCAAGTCCCGTTCTTTCGCCGTAGGTGTAAATGCTCGTGATATAATTATTCCTGTCCTCGCAGAGCAAAGACGCCTCAATAACTGTTCCTGCGGTCACAAGACGTATCACTCCCCGCTGAACCAATCCCTTTGAGGCGTGAGGGTCGGAAAGCTGTTCGCAGATAGCTACCCTGAAAGATGCGTCGATAAGCCTTTTTATATAGGTTTCCGCACTGTGAAAAGGCACTCCGCACATAGGAGAACCTGCCCTTGACGTAAGGACAAGTTCCAGCTCACGGGAAACGATTATTGCGTCCTCAAAGAACATCTCATAAAAATCTCCCAACCTGAAAAACAGTATATATTCGGGATATTTTTCCTTGATTTCCTTATACTGCCTGAGCATAGGAGAATATTTTTCCGCAGTATCTTCCATAGCTTTTCACACCGCCTTCAAGTTCAATTTAATTGAGTATGCCCCCCTGTATTCTCAGCCGCAGCCTCCGCAGGTCGAGCAGCTTCCCGTACATTCGGCGGACGGAGGCTCCGACGGACAAGTCGCAGGGTCAATTCCCTCTACGGAATAGGTAAGAATGGTATTTATCTCGCTCATAAGCTTATCCATTCCCTGTTTTGCGACGGTAAAAATCGCCATATTTTCGTTCGCCATAATTTTCTCATAAGCGGACTGCATTTTTACGGACAGCTCCTTTACCTTTTCGCTGTCGGTTTCATCGGGGGCTTTATCGTTCTCCATAGCAAGATTTTGTCTGATAAGATTAAACTCGCCGATAAGTTCCTGAAGTTCCTTATCGTTGTCGTTGGCATTTTTTGCCTTTACATACTCGATATAGCGTTCATCAGTCTGAACAACTGCTCCCAGCTGTCTTGCTGCGTCGATTACTGTCATAACAATTCTCCTTAAAAAATAATTTTTCCCAAAAGCGCCCAATTGAGCGCTTTTTCTATCTTAACGGTGACAAATTTGCCTATAAGCTCACTTTCACCGTCAAAATCAACAATAACGTTCTGCGGAGTTTTGCCCGTAAGAGCAAGTTCTCCTGTCCTGCCTAAGCCCGTGCAAAGGACACGGAGCGTCTGTCCGACATATTTTTCGTACATATTTGTGCCTATTCTGTCCTGAACGGCAAGAAGTTCCCTGAACCAAATTCCCTTTTCCTCTTCTGTAATCGGGTCGTCCATTTCAGCGGCTTTCGTGCCCTTTCTCGGACTGAAAATAAAGGTATAAAGGCTATCGTATCTTACTTCTTCGATAAGCGAAAGCGTTTCTTCAAAATCCTTACGCATTTCTCCCGGAAATCCGACTATTATATCCGAAGTCAAAGCAACGTCCTTTATCTTTTCCCGAATATATCTTACTATTTCAAGGTAATCCTCTCGGGTATATTTTCGGTTCATCAGCTTTAAAATTCTCGAAGAACCGCTCTGCACGGGAAGATGAAAATGCCTTGTCACCTTTTCGCACTCTGCTATCGTATCAATCAGCTCTTTTGAGGCGTCTTTCGGGTGACTTGACATATAACTTATCCTGAATTCCCCGTCAAGTGCGTTTATCCGTCTTAAAAGCTCGGAGAAATTTGTACCGTTTTCTTTTCCGTAGGAATTGACATTCTGACCTAACAGCAAAATCTCTTTTGCACCGTTTCTTAAAGCAGCTTGTGCCTCGCCGACAACGTCGTCAATGCTGCGTGAACGCTCTCTGCCTCTTACATAAGGCACGATACAGTAGCTGCAAAAGTTGTTGCAGCCGTACATTATCGGAATTGAGGCTGTGATTTTGCTCTCGCGTCTTATCGGTATTCCCTCGGCGATTACTCCGTCGCTTTTCGGCACGGAAAACGCTCTCTTATGCTCTGTAAGCTGACCGTAAATCAGTTCGGGAAGAGTGTGAAGTGCATTTGTGCCGAAAACAAGGCTGACGTGAGGAAAACTCTTCTTAATACGCTGTGTGATATGCTCCTGCTCTACCATACAGCCGCAGACTGCAATTATTGCGTCGGGATTGCGGCGTTTTTCGTGCTTTAAAGCGCCTAAATTGCCGAAAACTCTGTCCTCTGCATTTTCACGGACAGCGCAGGTGTTGAATATAATCACGTCAGACCCGTCGGGGGACTCCGAAAGTCCGTAGCCCATCTGAGCCAGCATACCCTTGATTTTTTCGCCGTCGCTGACATTCTGCTGACAGCCGAATGTATGAACGTGTGCAGTCGGCGGATTTTCCCTGTCAAGGTTAAGTCTGAGCACTTTTTTTGCAAATGCTCGCTGACGTTCTATTTCCTCGTTTGAAATAACAGTTGTCATATTTATCCTTCTGTCCAAAGATTATTTGCCGTAATGTTGTTTCGTTTATTATATCACAAATACGAAAAAAAATCAACTGCGCAGCCTGTACTTTTTGCCGCTTAGTTTCATTTCACGGTAATTTATGGTTTTGGCAAAAAATGCGGCGATCACCTCGTCTGCGCCTGCCCTGATAAGAATACCGGCAATCGCAGACAGGGTCGCTCCCGTAGTAGAAACATCGTCGATCAGAATTATTTTCTTATTTCGCACATCAAAACCGCTCTTCAGGAAAAAACTGCTTTCCGCATTTAAAAGACGCTCTTCGGAATTCAACGTTTTCTGGTCTATTTTGTCATTAACTGCCCCGACAGCTTTAAGCATAGGAATGCCCGTTCTCATGGAAACACGCTTTCCTATAAGCTCCCCGGCGGCAAATCCTCTGGATTTTATGCTTTTTCTGCTGCTCGGAACGGGTATTATATAATCCGCCTGTATTCCCGACAGCTTTTCCGAAATCATAAACGCAAATGTTTCCACAGGATAGACCATACAGCCGTATTTCAGCCATAAAACCGCTTTTCTTGCTCTGCGCCGATAAAAACAGCAGGCTATCCGCCGAGAAACGTTTTCTATCGGCAAAAGTTCTTCTTTGATGAACGGAAGAAACTCATAACAGCGTTCACAGTAATACTTTCCCGAAGGAATTACATTCCTGCAAAACGGACAGCGATTTGGAGCAATTGCAGATACAGCTTTTTGCACAAACTCATAAATTAAAACCGATTTAATCAAAATAATCCTCAATCATTTCTTTAAGGCAGGTGGTACGCTCTGTGCGGCGGTTGTTGTCGACCATTTCACAGATTTTACTCTCCGTGCCGATTATTATCAGCGTTTTTCTGGCACGGGTCACCGCCGTATACAGAAGATTTCTGTATGATAATTTATCCATTCGGTTAGGAAGAGGAATTATCACACAGGGGTACTCGCTGCCCTGACTTTTATGAACGGTAACGGCATAGGCGTGCTCTGCCTTTTTCAGCATTTCTTCGTCATAAACGGCTTTTCTTCCGTCAAAATCTATTGTACAACGGGAATTTACCTTGTCTGTTTCATAAATTCTTCCGATGTCGCCGTTAAAAATGCCGTGAGATTTTTCATTTCCCCTGCGCCACTCGATGTCATAATCGTTCTTGGTCTGCATTATTTTATCGCCGTCACGGAAAAGCCTGTTCATATAATTTATCTCACGCTTGTCCTTTGAGGGCGGATTTAACGCCAACTGCAATTCTTTATTGAGATTTATCGTGCCCAAAGCGCCCAATTTTGACAAGCAAAGCACCTGAATATCGTCAACGGGGTCGTATCCGTAGCTCTTCGGCAGACGCTTGCCGCAAAGTTCCACCACAAGCCGAAGAGTTTTTTCCTCACTTTCGGAGCGCATAAAGAAAAAATCGTTTTTTCTGTCGTTCAGTTCGGGATAAACGCCGTTAATTATCCTGTGTGCATTTGTGACGATAAGGCTCTGTGCTGCCTGACGGAAAACCTCGTAAAGCTCCACCGCAGGCACTCTTTTGCTGTCAATCAGATCTCTCAGGATATTTCCTGCTCCTACCGACGGGAGCTGATTGCTGTCGCCGACCATAATAAGCCGTGTCTTGCTTTTGACTGCTTTCAGCAAAGATGCAAAAAGCTGCGTATCGACCATAGACATCTCGTCAATTATCAGCACATCGCAGGAGATCGGATTTTCCTCGTTCCTCTTGAAACAATTTTCTCCCGACGAAAAATCGACCTCAAGCAGCCTGTGTATCGTCTGCGCAGAAGCGCCCGTAAGCTCCGATACACGCTTTGCCGCTCTTCCCGTAGGAGCGGTAAGCCGAATTTTCAGTTTTCTCTGCCGACAAAGCTCGATTACGGCATTTAACGTAGTTGTTTTTCCTGTGCCGGGTCCGCCCGTAAGAATAAAAACGTGATTATTCATACAGCCGTTTATAGCCTCTTTCTGGAGTTTTGCATACTCAATTCCGTTCGTCCAGGCAATGCCTTCGATCTCTTCGGAAAAGTCATTCTCTTTGCCGTCAGAGCGCTTTATCATCTCAGCAAGCTTGTCCGCTATATAACACTCCGCCTGATAATACTCGTAAAGGTAAATTCTGCGCTCTGTGAATTTGTCGCAGTCTACTATATCACAGCGTTCTTTCAGGTATTCAAGAGCGGAATTGTACTGCTTTTCGCTGATAAAAAGCGTCTGAGTCACCTCGTTGCAGAGCGCTGTTTCACGGATACAGGTATTTCCTTCATTGGCATACATTCTCAATATCCACAAAATTCCTGCCGCAATCCTGTACTCGTTGTCAAAAGGACAATCCATATCTCGCGCAATTCTTTCCGCATCGGGAAAAGGCAGCTCAATACCGCTGTCACACAGGCAGTAAGGATTGTCGCTCACGGCTTTTATAAGCTCTCCGCCGTATAATTTCCACGCAGAGGAAATGTAGGAATTAGGCAGTCCGTACTTTGAAAAGAACGTCATAGCCTTGCGCAGTCCCGTAATATTCTGAAATTCCTGCCCGATAAGAAGTGCCCGTTCGGGGGTAATTCCTTTTATATCGGAGAGCTGACGGGGGTCGTTTTCGAGAATTTCCGCTGTTTTTTCGCCGAAAACCTCGACAATTTTTTTCGCCATTGATGGTCCGACGCCCCGAATTACCCCCGAACCCAAATACTTTCTGAAACCGTTGACATCAGTAGGCAGCGAACGCTCAAAAATTTCCACCTTGAACTGTCTGCCGTATTTTGCGTTCAAGGTATATTCTCCGTACAAAGTAAGCTGCTCGCCCTCACGGACGTCGCCCATATTGCCCACCGCTGTAAGCAGCGCTCCGCCTACGTCCATATCAAGCACGATATAGCCGCTTTCTTCGTTATAGTAAACAACGTCCTCTACGCCGCCCGTTATACACTGCAAATTAGTTTCTGTCAATCTCATTCACCAGATTTTCGCACAAATGTACATTATCGTATTTTTCAGCAAGCGCTTTTGCCTGCTCGCTCTGTTCTCCGTTGATGATGTTTATCTGACCTATAAAATCGCTTTTCTGAGCCTGCTCCACAAAATCAGCCAAATCATCGCCCGACTTCAAATATATATCAAAGCTCCTGACAGAACTTCTGAAAATCGCCCTGCAAAAAAGCTCTGCAAGCATTACCGCTCCGAAAATCGCAAGAAACATCAATCCGAATACATAAAAAAACTCCATAATTTCGCCTCCTCGACAGCATTATATGCCGTCGGGGAGCAAAATGTCAGCGTGAAAGCAAAATGCAGTTCCAGCCCTCTTCATTCAATGCCGAAATCTTCTTCCAGCCGTTATCCGAAAGTGCGTCAAGAACCTCGCCCAAACGCTCGTCAATAATTCCCGAAACGATAAGAACGCCGTTTTCTGCGATAAATTCCCCGAAAAAGCCGCTCATTCCGATTATAACGTCAGCGACAATATTTGCACAGATAACGTTAAATCCGTTTCCTATTTTTTCTCTCAGAGCCGAATTGCTTGTAATATCACCGCAAAACGCCCTGTAGCTTTCCTTTGTGAAATGATTTTTTTCGATATTCTCAGAGGCGGTTTTAACGGCGTTCTCGAAAATATCGCAGACAGTTACGCTCTTTGCTCCGAGCAAAAGCGAGGCTATCGACAAAATTCCGCTGCCGCAGCCCAGATCAAGCACATTCTCCCCGCCTTTGACGACTGTTTCAAGCGTTTCCATAACCATTTTCGTGGTATGATGCTGACCCGTGCCGAACGTAGACGCAGGGTCTATTTCAAGTATCCTGTCTCCCCTTTTCGGCTCGACATCTTCCCACGAGGGCTTGATAACAAGGCTTTTTCCTATTCGGAAAGGCTTATAATACTGTTTCCAGTTATTCGCCCAATCCTCTTCCCTGACATTTTTAAGCTCAAGTCTGATATTTCCGTAAAAATTGTCGGAATTTTTCGACTTATAACCCTCGATAAGCGACTTTATCCCTTCAAGAGTTTCCATTCCCTGAACATTCTGATGAACATATACGGTTATGCAGGGTTCAGCGTCCTTTAATCCCATAAGCTCGTCGTCGACATAATCCCAATTTGAATTTTTATCGGCAAGAAAATCCTCAAAATCTGCGCCGTCTTTTATGATAAAACCCGTAATTCCGTAATCCTGAAGAGTTCCTGTGATTTCGTCAATTGCTTGACTTGACGTGTAAATATCTATCTGAATAAAATTGTCCATAATCCCTCCGACGTACAATTATACAATATACATTTTTATTATACTATATATTGTGGAGAAAATCAAGTGGTTTTGCGCAGAAAAATCCGCTCTTCCCAAAGAAGAGCGGACTTTAATTATACGATTTCTTCCCCCAAAACAGGGAAATTTGCGTTTATCATCAGTTATTGATGAGCTTGTCCTCTTCGTTGTTCCAGCTGTAGAGCTTACGAACCTCTTCGCCGACCTTTTCAAGCTGATGCTCGGCGTGGAGCTTACGCATTGCCTTGAAGTGGGTCTGCTTGCCTGCGTCGGACATGTCAAGCAGGAAGTCCTTTGCAAAAGTACCGTCCTGAATATCGGCAAGAATTTTCTTCATAGTCTTCTTTGTTTCTTCGGTAACAATCTTCGGACCTGTTACATAGTCGCCGTACTCGGCAGTGTTGGAGATGGAGTATCTCATTCCCGAGAAACCGCTCTGATAGATAAGGTCAACGATAAGTTTCATCTCGTGTACGCACTCAAAATATGCGTTTCTGGGGTCATATCCTGCCTCAACAAGCGTTTCAAAGCCTGCCTGCATAAGAGCGCAGACGCCGCCGCAGAGAACTGCCTGCTCGCCGAAGAGGTCGGTTTCGGTTTCAACTCTGAATGTTGTTTCAAGAACGCCTGCTCTTGCGCCGCCTATACCTGCCGCATATGCGAGAGCAAGATCGTTTGCTCTGCCCGTATAATCCTGTTCAACAGCGATAAGGCAAGGAGTGCCCTTACCTGCCTGGAACTCACTTCTTACGGTGTGTCCGGGAGCCTTGGGGGCAATCATCGTAACGTCAACGTTTTTCGGAGGTACTATGCAGCCGAAATGAATGTTAAATCCGTGAGCGAACATAAGCATATTGCCCTCTTCGAGATTAGGCTCAATGCTCTCCTTATAAAGCTTTGCCTGAAGTTCATCATTGATAAGGATCATAATGATGTCTGCCTTTTTTGCAGCCTCAGCAGCCGTATAAACCTCAAAACCGGCAGCCTCTGCCTTTTTCCAGCTCTTTGAGCCTTCGTAAAGACCGATAACTACCTTTACGCCGCTGTCCTTAAGGTTAAGAGCGTGAGCGTGTCCCTGAGAACCGTAGCCGATAATTGCAACGGTTTTGCCGTCCAGAAAAGACAGATTACAATCTTCCGAATGATACAGTTTAGCCATTTTGAAAATCTCCTTTAAAAATAATATTTTTAGCGCTTATCAGCGTTGTTGACCCTATTAGCTGCGAACGGTGACTGCCGCCTCTCCTTTTTGGATAGCGATAGTTCCTGTTCTTACTATTTCCTTTATTCCGTAAGGCCGCAAAAGCTCTTCAAACGTATCGAGATTTTGTGCATTGTCGGAAATCTCCATTGTCACGGAATTTGCGGATATATCCGAAATCTTTCCGTGAGCCAGATCGCAAATGCTTATTATCTCCGAACGCTGCTTAGGCGAACAGCTTACCTTTATCAGCACAAGCTCACGGGAAACCATACTCTCCGGAGAAAGTGTTTTTACCTTTATCACGTCAATGAGCTTGTTGAGCTGTTTTTCTATCTGTTCAAGAGTATAATCGCTGCCGTCTGCGACAATCGTTATTCTTGATACATTCACGTCATCTGTAACGCCGACCGCAAGGCTGTCTATATTAAATCCCCGACGGGCAAACAATCCCGCTACTCTTGCCAGAACGCCTGCGTGATTTTCCACTAAAACGGAAATTGTATGTTTCATATAATACCCTCCGTTTTACAATATTGTTTCGATAAGCTCGGGAACTGCGACTTCCAGCAAAAACGGCTTATCCGACGAGATAAGGCGCTTAATTCCTTCTTTCGCACTTTCCTCGCTCTCTACCAGCATATTTTCGATGCCGTATGCATCGGCTATTTTTGTATAATCGGGACTTCCGTCAAGCGAAACGGCATAGAGCCTGTTTCCGTAAAAATTTGTCTGATGTTCTCTTACCATTCCGAGATAGCGATTTCTCATCACGATCACCTTGACGCTTATTCCGTGCTGAACGCAGGTAGCAAGCTCGGGCATTTCCATCTGGAAAGAACCGTCGCCGCAGACTGCAATTACCTCTGCATCGGGTTCTGCGCATTTTGCGCCGATTGCCGCAGGAAGAGAATATCCCATAGTACCCATTCCGCCCGAAGTGAGAAAACGTCCGTTTTTAAGCTCTATATTAGACGCTGTCCAGAACTGATTTTCTCCGACGTCTGCAACTGCAATTGACCGATTGGGGAGATATTTATTCAGCTCCCGTATAAACCACTTCGGATTAACAAATCCCTTTTCAACGGGTTTCGGCTCACGGTCGACGCGGCTTTCGTCAAGCTGATTTTTCCACTCTGCGTGCTGCTGCGGCTCAACGGAATTAAGCTGCTCCAAAAGCTGACCCAGCACTATGCTTATATCGCCCACGATAGGCACATTTGCCGCAACGCTCTTTCCGATTTCCGCAGGGTCTATATCAATGTGGATAACGACAAGCTCGTTGTTTCTGGAAATGGGAGAGCTTGTTCTGTCGCTTAAACGTGCGCCGAGCAAAATCAGTGTATCGCAGTTATTTACAGCGCATTTTGCCGCCTCGCAGCCGTGCATTCCGAGCATTCCGTAGTAAAGAGGGCTGTCGGTGGGCATCGCTCCAAGACCCATAAGCGTTGAAATAACGGGTATATCAAGCTTTTCCGAGAGCTTTCTCATAAGCTCTGCGCCGTTGCCTGTGAAAAGTCCGCCTCCTGCGATAATAAGCGGCTTTTTCGCTTCAAGCATCGACGTAACTGCTCTCTTGATCTGAAAGCCGTTTCCCTTGGAACTGGGGCGGTAACTTCTTATTTCTACCGTTTCGGGATATTCAAAATCAATCTCAGCCTTCTGTACATCGCAGGGAACGTCTATCAGAACAGGACCTTTTCTTCCCGTTCCTGCGATATAAAACGCTCTCTTGAACACCTCTGCGGTATCTTCCGGGCGATTTAACAGATAGCTGTGCTTTACGAAAGGCTCCGCAGAGCCTGTTATATCCGCCTCTTGAAATACATCTCGTCCTATCTGGTCGGAATTGACCTGACCCGTGATTATTACCATAGGCACAGAGTCCATATAAGCCGTTGCAATCGCCGTGATAAGATTTAACGCACCGGGTCCGCTCGTAGCAACGCACACGGCAGGTTTTCCCGTCATTCTTGCATATCCCGAGGCAGCGTGTCCGGCATTGACCTCGTGACGAACAAGAATATGCTCTATATCGCTCTTATACAGCTCATCGTAAAACGGGCAGATAGCAGCTCCCGGATAGCCGAACAGTCTTGTTATTCCCTCTGCTTTAAGGCATTCGGTCATTGCTTTTGCGACCGTCATTCTTTCCATTATCCACACTCCAAAATATATCTTTTTTCTGTATCAGACCGCCGCTTAAAAACCGCCTTTAAGCAGTCTGAAATCGCAATTGATTTTAACGTTCCTCTTATTATAACAAATTCTTGTATTTTTGTCAAGTGTTATTTTACATATTGCAAAAAAGCACGGGGAAACCGAAGTTCCCCCGAAAATCTTAATAAACGTCATAATAATCGTATCCCAACGGGTCGACGCGGTAGCCGTTCTCACGCACCTCGAAATGGAGATGTTCGCCCGTAGACCAGCCTGTCGTACCGACAAGTCCCACTACATCGCCCTTGGTGACCTGTTGACCCTCATACACATAAATCTTTCGGCAATGCGCATAAAGCGTGGAAAGTCCGCCGCCGTGGTCAATTATTATGTAATTGCCCCAACCGCCGCCGCAGCCGCAGGAATAGTACTTTCCGTAGTCGTGAGGACAGGTGTTGGACACCTTGATGACCGTACCCGACTGTGCTGCGTAAATATTTGCGCTGCTTATGGAAACGCTCGAACCGATTATGTCGATACCGCCGTGATTTCTTCCGCCAAAATTATTGTCCCAGCCGAAATATGTGATTATGTAATGGAACTGCGGTTCAAGCGGCCACCTGAAACCGTCCGTATATGCTATCTGACTTCCCGTGCCGTCCTGCTGTGCCTTTCTGATAAGCTCCTGCAGCTCCTTATCGAGAGCGTCGAGCTTGCTGTTTGAAACCGAAATATCATACTCCAGACCGTCAATTTTATCCTTCAGGCTTTCATTTTCAGCGGCAAGTCCGTAAAGGTAATTTTTCTGCTGTGACGCATAGCTTTCAAGGTCGGTTTTTTCTCCTTCAAGAGCCGTCATTTCGTCCTCAAGCTCTTCTTTTTGTTTCTGGAGATCTTTCTTATCCTGTTCAAGACCGTCAATTTCGGCATTCAGGTCTTTTATCATCTGCTCCTGTTCGTCGATAGAACTCAGAAGATCTTTCATAAACTTAACGTTCTGACCGCTTATATTTTTCACAACATCCGAATAAACATAGTAATTGTACCAATCGTCCGAACCGTTAAGAATAGGAAGAGTGCTTGATGCGTCCGTCATATAGAGCGCTCTCGCAAGCTTTGAAAACTTTTCGAGATTTCTCTTGTTCTGAGCCTGCATTTCTGCTATATCGGAATTTTTCTCTTCGATTTCCTGTTCTTTTTGGGTGATTTTTTCCTCAACGGCAGCTATTTCGCTCTTTTTGGCATTTATATTTTCCTGTTTGGCGATTATAAGCTGACCGTATTTGGTAATTTCGTCATTTACACCGTCTATATGGTCGCTTACAAGCCCCATTGTCTCTTCATTATCTTTTATGCTGCTGTCGAGATTTTCTATCTGGCTTTGTCTGTCAGCATTTTCCTTTTGCAGCTTATCAATCTGAGCCTGAAGATCGCCCATAGCCGAACTGCCGTAAGCGTTTTTGCCCGTCGCCCCGTCCGACGGAAGAACAAGCAGCGCCGCAGTGCAGACGACTGCGCAGACTCTTGCAAGGAACGATGTTTTCTTTTTTATTTTCCCCATAACAATCCTTACCCTTTCGTCAACTATGTAAAAATTCCCCTTATATTCGGTATAATTCGCCGTATACATCCATATTATACTCCTTTTTTCAAGGCTTGTCAAGTGAAAATATGTGAAAATTATACGAAAATAAAAGGTAATTTATTCCTCATTACAGCAGGAAGTTTTTATTGCGGAAAATAATCCTGCAAAATTCTGCAAAGTGCAAGTTTATTTTTCATCTTGTTTCATTTCAAAGAAGAAAAACGATGATTTTTTGTAACTGTTTTATAATTCAAGCACATATCAATTGTGCGCAGTGCACAAAAGTTGTGCATTTTTCTGAAAAATTTCAAAAAAAATCTTGCAAATCGAAAAAGAATGTTGTATAATTTCTATCGTAGCACTAATTTTATTTTATTTCAGGGAGGACAAACCAATGGCATTAACTAATAAGTATCTTGCGGATTTACTTGAAACGGTAAAGAAAAGAAATCCGGGCGAGCCTGAATTTATCCAGGCAGTTACCGAGGTTTTCGAGTCTCTTCAGCCCGTTGCCGAAAAGCGTCCCGATCTCGTTGAGGCAGGCGTTTTCGACAGAATTGTAGAGCCTGAAAGACAGGTATTTTTCCGTGTTCCGTGGGTTGACGACAAGGGCAAGGTTCAGGTAAACCGCGGTTTCCGTATTCAGTTCAACTCTGCAATCGGTCCGTACAAGGGCGGTATCAGACTTCACCCGTCCGTATACAGCGGTATAATCAAGTTCCTCGGCTTTGAGCAGATTTTCAAAAACTCGCTTACCACACTGCCTATGGGCGGCGGCAAGGGCGGTTCGGATTTTGACCCCAAGGGCAAGTCTGACGGAGAGGTTATGCGTTTCTGCCAGAGCTTTATGACAGAGCTTTGCAGACATATCGGCGCTGACTGTGACGTTCCCGCAGGCGATATTGGTACGGGCGGACGCGAGATAGGCTATATGTTCGGTCAGTACAAGAGAATTCGCAACGAATTTACGGGCGTTCTTACGGGTAAGGGTCTTACTTACGGCGGTTCTCTTACAAGAACAGAGGCTACGGGCTATGGACTTTGCTACTTTACAGATGAAATGCTCAAGGCTAACAACAAGAGCTTTAACGGTCAGACTGTTCTTATTTCCGGTTCGGGCAACGTTGCTATATATGCTACCCAGAAGGCAACTTCTCTCGGAGCAAAGGTAGTTACGGTTTCCGACTCTAACGGTTATATTTATGACCCTGACGGAATTGACCTTCCTGTTGTTCAGCAGATAAAGGAAGTTGAGCGCGGACGTATCAAGGAATATGTCGGCAGAACTTCTCACAAGAACGCAGAATATCACGAGGGCAGCGTTTGGGGCGCTAAGATAAAGGCTGATATTGCTCTTCCGTGCGCTACTCAGAACGAGATAAACGGCGAATATGCGAAAAATCTTGCTGCAAACGGCGTTTATGCTGTTGCAGAGGGCGCTAATATGCCTTCAACTCCCGACGCTATTGAGGTTTATTTTGCAAACAAGATGCTCTACGGTCCTGCTAAGGCTGCAAACGCAGGCGGTGTGGCTACTTCGGGTCTTGAAATGAGCCAGAACTCCGTTCGTTACAGCTGGACATTCGAGGAAGTTGACGCTAAGCTCCACGACATTATGAAGGCTATTTTCAAGCAGTGCGACGACGCTTCCAAGGAGTACGGTATGCCCGGAAACTATATGGCAGGCGCTAACATTGCAGGATTCCTGAAAGTTGCAGAGGCTATGAAGGCTCAGGGCTGCGTATAAAACTCGGAAAATCAAAAAAAACGGCACAATTTAAAACTGTGCCGATTTTTTTATATCAGTTATTCGTAATTTCAAATTCTTCGTAGTACATCTTGAACATATCGTTGTCATTCTGCACGAGAATTTCTTCGTAAGAATTGATTTTTCCCGAATCTCCTGCCGTGAAGATGTTGTTTGCAAAGAGCAGGTCGGTTATGCCGTGTTTTTTCATAAAGCTGACGCCGTTATATGTGAAATAACGCAGATCAAGCACGTAAATATCATCAAATGAACCAAACAGATAACCCGGAACTGCATTTCCGTAGCTGTCCTTGAATATGGCGAGCTTTCTTCCCGTGCCTGCATTCGTCTTTACGTGCACTATTTTTGCGTCGCCGCCCATAAACGTGCAGTAATTATTTCCGCCGTTGTCGCCGTAATCTATGAAGAACGAGGCGTCATACGGGTCATATGCGCCCACGACATCCCAGTTTTCATCCAGCATATAATTGTAATACGTGGCAGTGTATTCAATGTCTTTCGGCTTATAATAGACGAAATCCTCGGGATTGTTTTTAAGGGTAACATTATAGTTTGAATAACCGTACATTGAGCCGCAGAAGTTCTTATTTACTACCCTATTATAATGCGAAAGGTCGTAGAACGGCACTCCTGCCGCCTTTGCGAAAGCCTCTGCCGCATAATACGCTCCCAAAGGAGCCCAATGGTGGTCGGTTCTGAGGTAAATATCCTCCGAAACGTGATTTGCAAGGGGCGTATACACGTCGATATTCTTTACGTTTACGAGATTTGACGAAACATTATTGATAGCTTTAAGCTGGCTGCTGTGGTACCCGTCAAGCTCAGGGGGACTGTAAAACTCACAGGCTGTCGGTACGAGCATACAGTACACGTTCACGTCAGGCAAAGCCGCTTTGAATTTATTCAGTACATTTGCGTAATTTACCTGCATACCGGGATTACTTCCATACATCATAAGAGCACGAGTACCGACAACAGCAACGCCGTTTGCGTTATTTATCTCAATATTCCCTGCCGGATCATTATTATTTATTCCGGGGTCTTTTATTTCCTCGTTTGATGTGTCAAGAGAGGTGTCCGAAGAAGTTTTTTCCGTATCCTCGATAGGTTCTGACGTAACAGGCTGACTTTCAACAGGAGTGCTTTCCGTCGGTTTTGACGTATCGGGAGCTGAAACATCAGAATTGTCGTCATCGACCTTATCTAATCCGCCGACGCCGTGCAGTTCAATATTATTCTGCTTGAAACCCTTAATTTTCTGGATAGCGGCGGATATTTCCATAATTGCGTCACGCTGCGGTACAGTATCGGAGAACCATTTTGAAACAGTTTCGGCATATTCTCCGCTGAAATATTCTTCCATTGTAAATTCGGGATATTTTGTAAGCTCGCGTCTTTCCGTTTCGCTGTAATTCGTCCTTGGAAGAATGATAAGGCAAAGCGCCGCAAGCGTAAAAATGCCCACAACAGACGAAACAAACGCAATATCTGTTTTATATTGACGGGCTGTCCTCTTAGGTACGGTATACTTTTTATTTTTGCTTTTGTTACTCATACTTTCCCCTTTCTCAAGTTCTCAGATACAAAAACGGATTTGCAGTGTTTCCTACGAGCAAAACCGTACTCACAAGCAGCAAAACCACCGCACAGCTTACCTTGCCTACGCACATCAAACCTGCTGCCCCACTGCTGTCCAAAGATTTCGTATAAAGCTTGCTGACAATATTTTTAATCGGAAGAGAGAATACCACACAAGCAATCAGCAGCACAAGATTGCCCATAAGCGTATTCTGAGCAAGGAAATCCCAACCTGCTTGTGCATTTCCGAAGAGTATTCCTATGAACTTTCCCAATCTTCCGAAATCCTCGAAATAAAACAAAGCCCAACCGAATACAATCAAAAAAATGCTGTAAATATGCAGGAAAAACTTAGGTATTTTGTCCTTGACTTTAAGAATTGTATATTTCTCCAGCATTACTATTATGCCGAAATAAACTCCCCAAAGGACGAAATTCCACGATGCGCCGTGCCAAAGTCCCGTTAAAAACCATACTACCATTATATTGAACGGCTGATGCTTTCTGTTTCCTCCGAGAGGAATGTAGACATAATCTCTGAAAAACGTTCCGAGAGAAATATGCCATCTTCTCCAGAATTCCGTTATTGTCGAGGAAATGTACGGGTGGTCGAAATTTTCGTTGAAATGAAATCCCATACACCTTCCCAGACCTATTGCCATATCGGAATAACCCGAAAAATCAAAATAAATCTGAAACGTATAGGCTATTAACGCTATCCAGGCAACTCCTACGGATAATTTGTCGAGGTCGCCGTCAAGAAACTGGCTTGTTATTACCGAAAGCTGATTTGCAAGAATTACTTTTTTTCCCAGTCCCACAAGAAACCTGAAAGAACCGTCCGCAATATCGCCAATGGAAATATGACGGGTAGAAATCTCTTCTGCAATTGTCGAATATCTTACGATAGGACCTGCAATAAGCTGTGGGAAAAGCGAAATATAAAGCAAAAGCGAGAAGAAATTTCTCTGCGGCGGAACGTCACGTCTGTAAACATCAATAAGATAAGACATCGACTGAAATATGAAAAAGCTTATTCCTATCGGAAATTCGCTTATGGGGCGTTCAAAGCTGTTTCCGAACAAATTCAGCGTATCAACGAGAAGATTTGCGTATTTAAATACACCTATGACCGAAATATTGAAAACCAGTCCGACCACGAGAGCCGCCTTTGACGAGGTTTTCTTTCTTGTGATAAGTCCGCCGATTATATAATTTACAAAAACGCTGCCTATCATCAGAAAAATATAAATCGGTTCGCCCCACGAGTAGAAAAACAGAGAAAATATGATCAAAACATAATTTGACACGAGAGAATTTGCTTTGCTGTGAATTTTATTTTTGAAAATATTTGAGTCTATTTTTCTGGAAATACAGTACAACAATATAAAGGCAGGTAAAAAAATGTAGAGAAAAAACAAATCCGAAAAAACCATTGACTATATCCTCCCCTGTTTATATGACCTTAATTTGCTCTTTTTCACCATACGGACGGCAAATTTTTTCTGTTTTTAATGTGAAATTATCAGTGGTGGAACAGACGTATCCCCGTGAATGCCATTGCAATTCCGTACTTGTCGCACACTCCTATTACATTATCGTCACGAATTGAACCGCCGGGCTGTGCGATATACTTTACACCGCTCTTATGCGCTCTTTCAATATTATCGCCGAACGGGAAAAATGCGTCCGAACCCAGCGCCGTATCTGTCATTGTATCAAGCCACTTGCGTTTTTCTTCTTTGGTGAAGATTTCAGGCTTTATCCTGAAAATTTTCTGCCACTCTCCCTCGGCTAAAACGTCCATATAATCGTCGCCGATATAGAGGTCGATAGCATTGTCACGGTCTGCACGCTTTATATCGTCAACAAACTGCAATTCCATAACAACAGGAGATTGGCGGAGATACCAGTTGTCCGCCTTTGTGCCTGCAAGACGAGTGCAGTGAATACGGCTCTGCTGTCCTGCGCCTATACCGATAGCCTGTCCGTTTGAAACGAATGCCACGGAATTTGACTGTGTATATTTAAGCGTGATAAGCGCAAGCGCAAGGTCGTCAAGTGCGCTCTTCGGGATGTCCTTATTCTTCGTAGGACGGTTTGCAAACAGCTCGTCGTTTATCACAAGCTCGTTTCTGCCCTGCTCAAAGGTTATTCCGTAGACCTGCTTGCGCTCTGTCTGCTCGGGAACATAATCGGGGTCGATTTTTATGATATTGTAAGTGCCTTTTCTTTTGGATTTCAATATTTCAAGTGCGTCCTTGTCATATCCGGGAGCGATTACTCCGTCGGACACCTCACGCTGAATAATTCTTGCGGTAGAAACATCGCACACGTCCGAAAGCGCAATAAAATCTCCGAAACTGGACATTCTGTCTGCGCCTCTTGCTCTTGCATAAGCGCAGGCAAGAGGAGAAAGCTCGCCCAGATCGTCTACCCAATAAATTTTAGCAAGCGTCTCGGTCAGCGGAAGTCCTATAGCAGCGCCCGCAGGCGAAACGTGCTTGAAAGAAGTCGCAGCAGGCTTTCCCGTTGCCGCTTTAAGCTCTTTTACGAGCTGCCAGCCGTTAAAAGCGTCCAAAAAGTTGATATAACCCGGTTTGCCGTTAAGTACTTCGATAGGCAGCGCCTTGCCGTTTTCCATAAAAATCCTTGACGGCTTTTGATTGGGGTTACAGCCGTATTTAAGCTCAAGTTCGTTCATATTGTCCTCCTTAAAAATTATGTATATACCAGCTGCTTTTGCCTTCAAAACCGTAATACATCCCGTCAACAAGCCATTTTCCGTCAACAGGCTTCATCACGAATTTTTGAAATGCCTGCCTTTTCCCTTTCAATGTTAAGCTGTTCATTGCGTTCAAAAATCTCCTTTTCAAGCGCAGACTGTTGTCTTAACAGCTCGAAAAGCGGCTCGCACACGTCATTCATAAGCGGCGCATATTTTGCGCTTGCCTTGCAGATAAGCTCCATAAAACACCTCAGTCAACTTCGATGTACAAGTAATTCTTCCCACAATGCAAACAGGTAAAAAGATACCCGTCACCGCCGTTTTGGAGCATCTCTTTTGCCTGCTCAAAAGGCAGCATACAAACGTCGCTGCGGTAGGTTTCCTCGACTTCTTTTGTTATGCCGAGCTCTTCGAGTATTTCCCAGTCGACACAGCCTCTGAACGCGCAGAAATCGTCGCAGCACGCAAGCCAATATTCCTGCTGATAACCGTGATAGCCGGGATTTCTGTGTACCAGCTCGTCAAGCTTTTTAGGGTCGGAAACTTCGTCCACACTCGCCTCGTCCTGAAACGAACCGTTAAAAACCTTTGCCGCTAAACCGCTCGAAATGCATTTCGGGCAAAGAAAATCAACATTTTCCTCCGAGTAAAACGGACCTGTGTAATAAATTCCCGTCTGTTCTTTACAGCAATAGCACTGAACGGTTTTATCGTGCATAAATGCGCCTGTTGAAACGGGATACGGGTGATATTTAAATTCGCTCATAACTGCCTCACTTGTTTTTATTTACTATCCTGCTGTCGAATTTTCCCGTTTCAATGTCGATAAATCTCGTGAAAAGCGACACTTTGTTGTCAGCGTTGAGATTGCTCCACACGAAATCTGTAAACTCGTCAAGCGTCATATCGGGTATAACGACCTCTTTCGGCTCGCCGACAAAGCTCGGAAGTCTGCCGTTCGTTTCATCGCCTGCATAGGTGTGAATAAAGCTGCCCTCGCCGTCTTTCGGATTGCTGTAAGCAAAAGTAAATCTTCTGCACGAAGAGGGGTCGCCGTTTGCACTCTTCAGAATTGACATCGCATAATTCACAGAGCCGCCCTCGATATGTACAATTCCCGAAATTCTGGGGGTGAAATTCGGCTTGTCGTCCTCAAATTCACGGGTACGCAGCGACTGTTCAAAGCTCTGCTGTTTGTCCATAAGGCTGTAAATCGTATCTGTCTGGTCGCCGTTGGTGACGATGGTCTTATTGCCCAGAACACGCACAGGCGAATAAATTATAAGGTGCGGATCGGTCATTTTGCTCTCGTCGAACGCCTGCGTGCGAATTCCGTCGCCGTCCGAAACGAAAATTCGGTTGCGGCTGTTCTCGCTGCGTCCCATAATGAAATACGCAATAACCGCCTTGCTGCCTTTTCTTCCTATAACAATTCCTCTGCCGTGATATGCCAGAGAATTAAGTTCCTTGTCAAGTGTTATGATTTCCATAATTTTTTCCTCCATAAAGCTCAGAATTTGCCGGGGAAACATTCTCGCAGCGTTTACAAATCAATATAAGCCTTTCCGTCACGAATGGTTATCCTGTCCTCGCAGAACAGCGAAACCGCTTTCGGGAGCAGTTTCCACTCGACGTTCTCCATAATTTTCCTCTGGAGCGTTTCGGGAGTGTCGTCATTTGCCACATCGACCGCTCCCTGTAAAATAATAGGTCCTGCGTCAGCTTTTTCGTTGACAAAATGTACAGTGGCTCCCGATATTTTTACTCCGTATTTCAAAGCTGCCTCGTGGACTTTAAGACCGTAAAATCCCTCTCCGCAAAAACTCGGTATAAGCGCAGGGTGAATATTTATGATTTTATTTGTATATTCCCTTGTAAGGCACTCGTCAAGAATAATCATAAATCCTGCAAGTACAACAAGGTCGGCATTTGCTTTTTTCAGCTCTTCAAGCATTGCCCTGCTGTATGAAACGCTGTCGGGAAACTCTTTTCTCGTAAGAACAACAGTCGAAATATCGGCATTTTTTGCTCTTTCAAGAGCGTAAGCGTCTGCTCTTGATGAAATGACACGGGTGATTTTTCCGTTTTTTATCCCGCCGCACTTTTCGGCGTCTATAAGAGCCTGCAAATTCGTACCGCCGCCCGATACCAGAACAACGATATTTTTCATAATATTCACCTCGATTTTTTCAGCTTGATTTTTACCTGCCCGGGAGAATTAAAGTCCGTCGTTAAGCTGAATTTCAATGATTGTGTAGTCTTTTTCGGTACGAGTGCTGTCGTCCTGCTCAAAATTGACATACTCCGCTACGACCGAATAACTGCCCAAATATGATTTTTTGAAGAACGAAACTCCCTCTTCAAATTCTTCGGGAGCCGCATTCCTTATCGTTTCAAACCAAGGCATTCCCTTTATCATCAGATTTCCGCTGAAAAATTTTTTGGGATAATGCGTCGGGCAAATTTCGCCTGCATTCAGCCTTATTCCGATACAATCGACCACCTTACTGCTTTTTGCGTAACAGTATACCCCCAGATCGTCCCACGTAAAATTTATACGCACGGGATTTACGGCGTCGTCTTTATTTTTGCGAACGACCTTTCGGGGCTTTCCCAACAGATTTTTAAGTACGCTGATATGCGACGGAATGTCAACGATTTTATTGTTGACGGTAATTTTATTATCCGAAAAATCAATTACAAGTTTCTCGGGAGTTGTCGGCTTTTTGCCGAAAAATCCGAAAAATCCCATTTTATCTCCTCCAAATTCCGTAAAATTTCACGGAAAATCAATAGTTAAACAAAACGCCGACTGTTCCCTCTACGACTGAACCGATAACATATGCGTCCTCGCCTGCTGACTTTAAGATTTCCACCGCTTTTTCTGCGTCCTCTGCCGCTACGACTACCGCCATACCGATACCCATATTAAAGGTATTGTACATATCGTGTTCGGAGATATTTCCTTCCTTTTCGATAAGGTTGAAAATAGGGGGCACGGGGAAACTTCCCTGTTTGATTTTTGCGGACATTCCGTCGGGGAGCATTCGGGGGATATTCTCGTAAAAACCGCCGCCTGTAATGTGAGAAACTCCCTTCACGGGAATTTTATTTATAAGTCCGAGCACGGATTTTACGTAAATTTTTGTAGGAGTAAGCAGAGTTTCGCCGAGAGATTTTCCGAGTTCGGGGATAAGAGCTTTGAGTTTCTGCTCGTTGAGATTAAAAACCTTTCTTACAAGAGAAAATCCGTTGGAATGAACGCCGCTTGAGGCAATTCCTATGATAGCGTCGCCGGGACGGATATCAGCGCTGTCGATAATTTTCTTCTTATCGACAATTCCCGTGGCATATCCGGCAATATCGTACTCGTCCTCAGCCATCATTCCGGGGTGTTCCGCAGTTTCTCCGCCGATAAGAGCGCAGCCTGCAAGAACGCAGCCATCAGCCACTCCTCTTACAATTTCGGCTACTTTTTCGGGATAATTCTTTCCGATAGCAATATAATCAAGGAACCACAGCGGTCTTGCTCCGCAGCAGATTATATCGTTTACGCACATAGCTACACAGTCGATACCGATAGTGTCGTGCTTATTCATAAGCATCGCTATTTTGAGCTTTGTGCCGACGCCGTCCGTGCCCGAAACCATTACGGGTTCGTCCATTCCGCTCAAATCGGGCTGGAAAAGACCGCCAAAGCCGCCTATTCCCGAAATACAGCCCGGTATTCTTGTACGCTCAACGTCGCCCTTGATAAGCCTTACGCTTTCATATCCCGCCGTAACGTCAACGCCTGCTGCCTTGTAGCTTTCACTGTAACTGTTCATCTCTTACTCCTTATTAAGTTGATTTGCAAATGTTATTCTTCAAATTTCATCTCAAATTTATCCTTTGGAAATTCTTTTGGAACTTCCACGGGATAATTTCCCGTAAAACAGCCTCTGCAAAAACCGCATTTTGCGTTTTCGGGGATTTCGGCTACGCTTTCGGGGCTTAAAAATCCCAAAGAATCCGCGCCGATTATTTTTGCTATTTCTTCAACGGAATGGTGATTTGCGATAAGATTTTCCTTGCTGTCAATATCCGTTCCGAAATAACACTCGCTGATAAACGGCGGCGACGAAATTCTCATATGAATTTCCTTTGCGCCTGCGTTTCTCAGGAGTTTTACGACCTTTGCCGAAGTAGTTCCTCTGACAATACTGTCGTCGACAAGAACCACACGCTTATCCTTGACCGTTTCGCTCAGAACATTAAGCTTTATTTTAACCGAATTTTCACGCTGTCCCTGCGTCGGCTGAATAAACGTCCTGCCGATATATCGGTTTTTTATAAATCCTACCCCGTAAGGTATTCCCGACTCGTGAGAATATCCCAGTGCGGCGTCAAGTCCGCTGTCGGGACAACCTATCACCACATCTGCCTCGACAGGGTGCTGTCTTGCGAGAAACTGTCCCGCACGAAGTCTTGCCTTATGCACCGACGCTCCCTCGATGACAGAATCGGGACGTGCAAAATACACAAACTCAAACACGCACAGCGAGCTTTTTTTCCCACAATGCGTCTTTATGCTTTCAATTCCGTTTTCATCAATAACAACTATCTCGCCCGGCTCGATGTCACGGATAAATTTTGCGCCTATACAGTCAAAAGCACAGGTTTCGCTTGCTATGACGTAACCCCCGTTATCGGGAAGTTCGCCCAAAGACAGCGGACGAAAACCGTTCGGGTCACGTGCCGCTATCAGCTTTTTCGGGGACATTATCACAAGAGAGTATGCGCCTTTTATATCGTACATCGCACGCTCTACAGCCTCCTGTATTGAGCCGCATTCCAGGCGTTTTCTTGTAACGGCATAGGAGATGACTTCGGTGTCGCTGGTGGTATGAAAAATCGCTCCGTGAAGTTCAAATTCCCTGCGCAGATTTAACGCATTGATAAGATTTCCGTTATGAGCAATCGCAAGCGAGCCTTTGACGTGTCTTACGGTCAGCGGCTGGCAATTTTCCGAATTTACGCTGCCTGTCGTAGAATAGCGCACGTGACCTATCGCAGACCTTGCCTGCTCAAACTCGTTGAGCATATTCTCGCTGAACACCTCGTTCACAAGACCCAGACCCTTTCGGGTCTTGAAAACTCCCCGTTCGTTTACGACAATGCCGCAGCTCTCCTGACCTCTGTGCTGGAGAGCGTAAAGCCCGAAATAAACCAGATGAGCAACGTCTGTGGGCTTATTTGAATAAACGCCAAAGACGCCGCATTCTTCATGAATGTTTTCCGACAAAACTATCAGTCCTCCGTTTTAACCTGTTCCGCACATATTTTGATTATCTGTAAAACCCGTTATTTTCCGTTCCAGCAGTAGGTGCAAAGCTTACATTCGGGCAGTCCGACCGCTTTTTGCGTTCCTTCAAGCGACTGAAATTCAAGAGAAGTAAGTTTCAGACGCCGGCAAATTTCGGCTCTCAGGCGCTTTCCGCGCTCCGTGGAAGAGTCGGAATATTCCTTGATGAATTTAACGCTCTCTTCTCCCTCAAATTCGTCGATTATCCTTCGTGCAATAAGGTCAAGCTCAGACGTACTTCTTGAAAAATTCAGATGCTTGCATCCGTACATAATCGGCGGACAAGCAGAGCGCATATGTACCTCTTTTGCACCGTTTTCATAGAGAAATTCTACCGTTTCACGCATTTGAGTTCCTCTTACAATACTGTCATCGACAAAAAGCAGTTTTTTGCCGTCGATAAGCTCGTGAACGGGTATGAGTTTCATCTTTGCAACTTTGTTTCTCATAGCCTGACTTTGAGGCATAAAACTTCGAGGCCAGGTGGGTGTATACTTTATGAAAGGTCTTGCAAAAGGTATTCCGCTCTTGTTTGCATAGCCTATTGCGTGAGGAACGCCCGAATCCGGCACTCCGCACACATAATCTACGTCGGGCAGCGTGCCGTTTTTCATATCGTACTCCGCCATAATTTCGCCGTTTCTGGCTCGCATTACTTCAACATTCACGCCCTCATACACGGAATTGGGATAGCCGTAATATGTCCACAGGAACGTGCATATCTGCAAGCAGTCGGGTTTTCCTTCGCCGATGACCTCTACCCCGTCCGATGTGATTTTTACTATTTCGGCAGGCAAAAGCTCCCGATAAGTCTTATAACCCAACTTCTGGAAAGCAAAGCTTTCAAACGAAACGCAATATCCGTCCTCACGCTTGCCTATTATTATAGGAAGTCGTCCTTGTTTATCGCGGGCAGCGATTATACCGTCCTCGGTAAGAATAAGCAGGGAAACCGTTCCGTCAATACGCTCCTGTGCGTAGCGTATTCCGTCTGCAAAGCTGCTTTTCTGAGCGATAAGAGCGCCTATAAGCGCCGAAGAATTTACCTTTCCGCTGGTCATTGTTTCAAAACTTGCAAGATTGCTGCCGAAAAACTCTTCGCAAAGCTCTGCGGCATTATTGATTATGCCGATATTTCCCACCGCAATACTTCCGAGTTTCGACCTCAGCAGAATAGGCTGCGGGTCGGTATCGCTTATACAGCCTATGCCGATATTTCCCGACATACTTTCAATATCGTGCTCAAATTTTGTCCTGAAAGGTGAATTTTCAATACTGTGGATTTCTCTCTGAAATCCCTTTTCGGGGGAATACACGGTTATTCCGCCTCGCCTTGTTCCCAGATGAGAATGATAATCCGTGCCGAAGAAAACATCGTCAACGCAGCTTGTTTTCAAGGCTGCTCCAAAAAATCCGCCCATTTTATACACATCCTTGTCGTGTCATAGACATAAAATCAATATCCCGATTTTGATTTTTGATATTTAATTTTCCGCAATTTGCCGCTGTACGGCAGGAAAAGATACGGGACAGTCGGTTTTCAGCAAATTACTTAGAGGACATAACTCTCTTCATAATTTCGTTATAAGCGTCCTCTACGCCGCCCATATCCCGGCGGAAACGGTCCTTATCGAGCTTTTCGTGCGTTGTGGAGTCCCAGAAACGGCAGGTATCGGGGGAAATCTCGTCAGCGAGAAGTATTTTGCCGTGGAAACGTCCAAATTCGATTTTGAAGTCGATAAGGTCAATGTTGAGTTTCTTGAAAAATCCGAGCATAAACTCGTTTACCTTGAAAGCGTATTTGGAAATTTCTTCAATTTCTTCCTTGGTGGCAAGACCCAGACCCAGCGCATAATAATCATTGATGAACGGATCGCCAAGCTCATCGTTCTTGTAACTGAATTCAAGAGTGGGGCATTTGAGAGGCGTTCCCTCTTCGATACCGAGCTTTTTGGAAAAGCTGCCTGCGGCAACGTTTCTTACAATTACTTCCAGCGGAACGATTTCAACCTTTTTTACAAGGGTTTCTCTGTCGGAAAGCTCTTCCACAAGGTGAGTGGGAACGCCTTCCTTTTCGAGCAGGCTGAACATATAATTTGTCATTTTATTGTTGATAACGCCCTTGCCTGTTATAGTGCCTTTCTTTTCTCCGTTGAAAGCGGTTGCGTCGTCTTTATAATCTACGATCACATAGTCGGGATTATCGGTTGCAAAAACCTTCTTTGCCTTTCCCTCGTAAATCTGTTCTTTTTTCGTGCAGTTCATTGTTTTATTCTCCTTATACTTTTATTTAATCTTCGGACGCTAACTGTTCCTGAAGATTTCTGTCCTTTTCGTTGATTTTTTCGATCATTTTACGCTTTTCAACGCTCAGTTGAGCGTCAATGACGTCATTGGAAAGAGCGAGTATCTGAATTGCAAGTATAGCCGCATTTTCCGCCCCGTCAACGGCAACGGTTGCTACGGGTATTCCCGACGGCATCTGTACGGTCGAAAGCAGTGCGTCAAGTCCGCCGAAATTCTTGCTGCTGCAGGGAATTCCTATAACGGGCAGCGTCGTATGAGCCGCAACTATTCCCGCAAGATGAGCCGCCATTCCGGCAGCGCAGATTATTACTCCGAAATCGTTTCCTCTTGCTCTTTCGGCAAATTCGCAGACCGCTCTCGGCGTCCTGTGAGCAGACATTATGTGACACTCGTACTCGATGCCGAAACTCTTGATTTTGTCAAGCGCCTTTTTTACAACGGGCAAATCGCTGTCGCTGCCCATTATTACCGCAATTTTTCTTGCTGACATAATTCTCTTCCTTTCTTTCATACAATTCGCACTAAATGAAATAAAAATAGCTGTATAATTTATACAGCCTGAAAAACGGTTTTTTGTGCAACTATTCCATAAAAATAAAGCAAAAACTCTTCGGGAAGGCATAATTTTATAAACATTTTACCGTTCTCCTGTCAAATTTAGGTATTTTATGGAGCTGCAAACAAACCCATACTCTTATTTTACTATAATTTATCTGAAATTGCAAGGGGTTTTTTAATTTTTTTAGGTTCATTATTGTCACAGTATTCTGGAGTTGTTTATCACCAGACCGAAAATCACGCCCAGAGAGGCGGCTGCCGTGCGGCAAACGCTCATTCGGGAGAGAAAAATCTCAAAATATTCCATTACGGAGCTGATTTTCAAATCAATTTTCAGGCTCAGTATAAGCTCTTTTTTATCCGCAGAAAACATCAGCTGAGAATTTTCAACGGCATAATTCACTCGGTCGTGTATATCTGCGGCAAGATTTTCGCTGCTCGGGACGAAAGCTTTGCCGTTTTCGCCTCTTACACGGCTCCTGCGGACGTCTGATTTGTCCGCTATGATAAGAGCCGCCGCAATAGGCGTTACGGGAGAGGCGGAATGTTCGTCGTGATTTCCTATTGCCGATACTACGCTCGCTATTTCATCGGCAGGCATTCCTAATCTGTCAAGAAGGCGAAAAGCCATAACAGCGCCTGTCTGTGCGTGTTCAACACGGTTTATCACGTTGCCTATATCGTGCATATACGCCGCTATCTGAGCAAGCTCGCAGGTTCTTGCGTCGTATCCCAGCGTATCGAGTATCATGAAAGCCGCCGCCGCCGCACGCTCCACGTGGGCATTTGAATGTTCCGTATAGCCGATAGATGAAAGCGCTGCGTCGGCAAAACTGATATACGTCTGAATGTCCTTGTTGGTTTTAATATATTCGTAGGTAATATTACTCATAAAATCTCCTTTTTCAGCCCATACCGAACAAATTTATTGCCCAGATGACCGTACCGCACGCCGAGGGGATAAAAACAGCCGCTCCGATAATTATCGTGGCAAGAGCGTTTCCGTCTATCACAAGACTGAAAATTCTGCTTTTCAGCACTCTTTTCTGTGTGCCTTCCCTGTAGAGCTTATCTTTCATTATTGTTTCACCGGGGAAAATATTGCGAAATTCTTTTCCGCAGACGCTGTATACTGCCGCAGGAAAGCGTTTTGAGTCGTCAAGCCTTACAAATTCCGCTTTTTCGGGTTTTGATGTTATCAGCAGGAACAATGCCGCCGCAAAGAACGCTCCCGTCAGTATTATGACTGCGCCGAGTATCACTACCAAAAGCATTCCCACATCCGAAAGGTCAAAGCCCAGGCAAAGCATAATCACTGCCACAAGCCCAAAACCTATTACATATTCCACAAAATCACCCTTTTGTATTTTAGCATATTTCCTATATTTTGTCAACTGTTATTGAGAAAAACAGGAATTTTGATTTACTTTATTGACTTAAACGCAAAAAAGTGGTATAATGAATTCAATAGTATCTAATTGTCATTTCAAAGGAGGGATTTTCTTGAAAAAGCGTATAGTGCCGCTGATAATGGCAGCTTTGGTTTTGTGCGGCTGCAGCTCCGGCGCTACTTCTGACTACAAAACGTCAGAAAGCAATATTTATCTCACGGGAAGTTCCCTGCCGTTTGATGACTCTTTCCCCGAAAGCACGCCCGAAATCATATCGCTTACGTATCTCGGAAGCCGTGACAGGAGCGAATTGAAAGGTCTTGAATTATACAAAGCGACATTTGCCGCGGGATATGACGGAGAAGATGTTCTTACCGTCGAATACTGCTCTGAAAATCGGCTTGCAGAAGTGCTTTCCGAGAAAATGTCCGCAGACCGTTCTCCCGACCTCACGGATAAGCTGCCAAACAGCTATCCTTACCTTATGTCAAAAAATTATTATGCTGATCTGACGCCGTATATCGACAAAACCGCTCCTCAATGGGAGGGCCTTTCGGATTATATCGACTATTACAGCTATAACGGGCATAATTATTTCTACCCCGAAACCGTCACCGCAGCGCCGACTTTTCTCGTTTATGACAAGCAGCATTTTGCGCTGCTCGATATTCAGGACCCCGAAGAGCTTTACTACGACAATAAATGGACAAGGACCGCTTTTGTAAACTGCGCTAATACGTTTGCCTCGATAACGGGCGGCACGGGCATTTACGGAGAAAACATTTCAGACGGATTTATAGCCTCTACGGGAATACCGCTTTTCGGAAAAAATGAAAACGGAAAACTCGTCAGCAATTTAAACGACAGCGCTGTTATTGAAATGATGGATTTTCTGAAGGAAGAAATCGTCGAAAAAAATCTCACGGGAAATTTCAGCGGATACGACAAATTTTTGCAGGGACAATCGGCGTTTATGACCGCAGACGACATTGATTATGAAAGTCTTACCGCAGACTATCCCGAAATGGATCTGGGCGCTGTGCCGTTTCCGCAGAAAGACGGAACAGCGTATTATGCGTATTACTGTCAGGCAAGCTGCGAGGGTTTTCTCGTTCCGAGAGGAGCGGCAAACGTCAACGGTGCGGCGAGCTTTATAAACTGCGGAAGAATTGCCGTACAGCAAGAAATAGACGAGCACGAAAATTCCGTTCTCGTTAAAATGAGGTCAAACGGACTTAAAGCCGTCGCAGGTGAAAATTACTGCTTTGACGATCTTGCAAGCAGCGCCGTCAGAATTATCCTCAATTCTCCTTTTTCGGAAGGAAACGGTCCGACAGATGATACGCTTGATGATTGCAACGATATAATCAGCGAAGTTATTGCTGACATCAATTTATAATTCTGAAAAGAAGGTGTTTATCGTGGATATTAAAAAGCAAATCGAGTGGCTTAAACCCGACAGGATATTAAAGCTCTATGACGGCGAAAAAAATATGCAGGGTATGAACCGTCTTATGATAATCGGCGTCGGAAAAAACGGTATTGACTGCCTTTTGAGAACAAAACACACCGCAGAAAACCGATTTAATCACAAAAACAGCAAAATACGATTTCTTGCGATAGGATATAAGGATGATCTGAGCGAGGAAAGCTGCTGCGGAACAACGCTCACCGACAGCGAAATGCTTTGCATTGACCCCGAAGAAAGCATTTACAAGTACCTTAACAATCCCGAACTGCTTTCACCGCAGGCAGCGGAATGGTTTGACACGGATCTTAAAAATTATTCTGACGATGTACCGAAATACGGACTGCTGAAAAGGCAGTGCGGAAGAGTGGCTTTGTTTCATTACATCGAAAAGCTGCTTAAACTTATCGGAAAGGCTATTGACGATTTTTCCGCAAGCGACGCTCCGATCGAAATTACAGTCGTCGGAAATATGGGCGATACGCTTTTCGGCGGTACGGTCGTAGATCTGGGATATATTCTTACGAGTTTGTTTAAAACGGTGAATTGCAGCGTGAAAATAAACTCGCTGATGTTCGCGGGAGATACGGCGCAGCTCTTTGAAAAAGACGCAAGAAACCTTGCAAACTACTACGCAAACACCATTATAACCAAAGGCGAGTTGGATTTATTCCAAAACAGAAAATCGAAATTTTCCCAGAAATATACAGAGTCTTTTGAGATAACCTCGGACAAACCGCCGTTTCACGCCTGCTATATTGCGTCCGCAGAAGAAAATTACGAGGCAACGCTTTTTGTCGCCGCAGAAAAGCTCCTCTCGGCAGGAGAATTTATCTACAAAACAGACGATGACGCAGAAAAGATGATTTCCTACAATATGCTGGAACAGAGCGGTTCACATTCGTTCAGATATTTGTCCTATGACGTGGCAGGCGTTGAAATTCCTATGGGCAAAATTGTGTCATATCTGTCGATAAAGCTGTTCGGCAGCTTTTGCAATTACCTTAAACAGAACAGCGTGGGAGATATGCAGATAGGCATATACATCGGAAAAGTCACTCCCGACGCTATGCTGCTCGCCTCACGGGCAGGCGTAATACCAAAAATCGAATTTGACGAGAATTACAATGCGCTTTTTACGATGAAATCGCTTAAAAGAGGCTCAGAGGCGTCAAGGAATTACGTCGATGAAAGGGTAAACGAGTTTGCAAGGCTTGTTAAAGAGGGTGCGGATAAAGTTCTTCCCGAAATAGTAAGCGATATAATTTCTTCCTGCGAGGACGCTCTCAGTCATACGGAAAAAGGTCCGTTCTGCGCAACGGAAATTGTCAATAAATGCCTGTCCGCCGTAAAAACAGCAATCAAAAAGGTCAAAGAGGAAAAAGAGGACATCGACGAACAGATAATACGAGAAGAAAAGCTGGTTCAGAGCGATTACAGAAAGCTCAAAAGCACGCCTGCGATAATGGCGGGAAACGCCGCAAGGCTTTATATTTCCTCGCTTTCGGAATATGCCGTTTACGCAAAACAGCAAAAAACCGTCGATATTATGCTGGAGTTTTACACGCAGGTCTGCAATAAGCTCAGCGACTACTCCGAGAATGTTCTTGCGAAAAAAATCGAGATTTTCTCAATTGACGAATCGGCATTTTTGTCGGCGGTTGATTTTGAACAGAAAAGCTGCATTAAAGAGGCATTCGACGTCAATTCTCCCGAAATTCTCGCAAAGCTTGATAAGCTCGTAGAGGATATTCCCGAAAGCACGAAAATGCTTGCCTTTAAGAAAATGAAGATCCTTGACGCAGAAGATAACAGCACTCTTTTTGCAGAGGAGATCGTAAATCTTGCCGCACAGTGTTTCGGCGGATTTCTGCTTATGGGATATAACGATTTCTGCGAATTTTTCAATGTCAAAAGCTCGGTAAAGGACGCTTTGCAGGACTGTTTTGACAGAGTAAACGTAAAAACTCCCACTCTTGACGAAACGCCGCTTACAAGAATACTCTGCCCGAAAAATATCAAACAGGGAGATATTGCTCCGATAAAAGCCTCCCGTCAGGGCATAAATTACATCTGGAATGTTTCTCCTCTTTTTAATGCCGCCGTTGTCGTTCAGATAAAGGGCGGCGTGAAAATCGACGGATTTAAGGACTATAATCAATGGGAAAATATGCGCTATGCCTATGTAAACGACTCACTCAAAAAACAGGGAATACACATTTTTAAGAATAATTGACTATGAAATCTAAAAAACAATCAAGCGTAGTGCTGGTCTATGACAGGTATTACATAAAAAAACCGTCCTCGGCTCTTCAGGCTGTCAAAAAAGCGCTTTACTGCACGGCTCTTACCGTGTGCGCTATGCTTTTTCTTACAGTAGAATACGATATGCCGGCAAATCTTTTGGCAGTTGCGGGAACAGCGTCGCTTTTTACCGTGTTTTTCTGCACGGTTTTCAGCTTTGTAAAAAAGAGATTTGCAATTCCTGCTTTTGTGTTTTTCAGCGGAATTATCGTCCTGTTCAACTACGAAAGCATATGGGAAAGAGTTTCTTACTTCACCGACCGAATTCATCTCAGAATGAACGGCGCAGTATTCTATACGGAAAGATATACTTTCCATACGCAGGCTCAGCTCCGGGGGGCATACCAGCCCTGCGCCGACGGAGTTCTTCTGGGCGTCGGGATTTGCTGCTGTATTTTTGCGCTGATAACGGCTGCTTGTATGTTCAAAAAGCCTTTTATTTTCCCGTCGTTTTTCCTGCTGATAATTTTAAGCGCTCCTGTTGCGGCAGCGGCAAAAATGGAATTTAATTTCTGGATAATCCCTTGTGCGGCGCTTTATGTCGGGGCAATTTCCGTTTCAAAGACCTATTCCGAAGGCGCAGCGGTAAAAAAAGGCTTTTTCGGCAGTTTTCGTGCAAGCGCAAAAAAAGAAGAGCGTGATTTTCGCAACAAAGCCGACAAATCTTCTTTTGTAAAACGTGCGAGTATGAACAGCATTTTTTACTCAAAATATCTTTCTTCGGCTTGTTGGGCAGCGGCTCTTTTTACGGTTGCGGCGCTTATCTTGAATAATTTAGCTCCCGTTAAAGAGGGATTTGATTACAGCAGATTTTACAGCCTTATCAACAGTATCGGGCAAAGCTCGGGCATTACCTCGCCTTTTGAAAACGGTCCCGTATCGCAATATTTTGCAGCTTACGGAAACGGAAGTTCCTCGCTTAACATAGTTTCCCCCGGAAACGGAGAACAGGAAATTCTTCGGGTATGCAGTCCCGACAACAGCGTTTATCTGCGCGGCGATATAGGCATAGATTTCACGGGTTCGTCGTGGACGTCTCCTATCAGACACGAACCTGCTCTGTGGAATTCGGGAAATCTCGACAAAATCTACCGTCCTGCGGAAATGCATATTTTGCAGTCAATGGTAAACGGTTATGCGGATCTTATCAAAAACGACGCGAATAAAAATCTTCTCCCCGATAATTCTCTTATAACCGAAAATTCGCTTTCAGTCGATTATCTCTGCCAGACAGACGTGGTATTTTTGCCTGCATATACCTCGGAATTCGGCTATTTTGAAGATGAAATGTTTGACGTTTACGGGGATTATGTGGTAAGAGTAAATGAAAATTTTGACAAAATAAACACCGTCAAGGTCAACGCTCTTATGACCACTGTAAATTATGTCGGAGATGACCGCATCAAACATCTTGAAAATTTCAATTATCTTTGTGACGTTGCGGAAAAATACCCGATGAGCGGTATATTTGATATTTATTTCGATAAAAAAGGGCTGTATTCGGATTATGCGAATTATGTGTATAATACCTATCTCAAAGTTCCGCAGAATTTACAGGGCGAAATAAGAAATTACCTTTACAGTTCGGGTCTGTACAGTAATGTCTATAAAAACGGCAAAGTTGATATAGCCGAAAGCTATAAAGTCGCCGTTGAAATTACGGATTATCTGATAAATAATTACGACTACTCTCTCGATGCAAAAAACGACCGCTTAAATCCTATTATGAGTTTCCTAAACGGGTCAAAAAGCGGTCACTGCGCCTTGTTTGCAAGCTCTATGACGCTTATGATGAGAGAGCTTGGCGTACCTGCAAGATACTGCACGGGATTTGTTGCGCCGAAAACTCGTATAGGACAGTTTGCCGTTCTTCGGTCAAAAAATCTTCACGCCTGGTGCGAGGTCTTTTTTGACGGGATAGGCTGGGTCACATTTGACCCTACGAGCAGTTCGGTAATAACTGCCGTTGAAACCGAAAATAATTCTTCCGAAGAGCAGTCGGACTCGTCCGAAAGCACTGTTTCCGACGAAGAAAGCAGCGAAAGCAAAATCGAAAACTCGTCAAATTCGGACAGCAGCTATGAAAGCGATGACGACAGTTCAAGCCCCGAAGTGAGCGAAAACGACCCCGACGATAATACGGACAGCGAGATAAATTTTGTCCCGATAATACTTATTGCACTTGGGGTGATTATTGTCGGTTGTGCGGCTGCAATAATTATCGTTAAATTCAAAAAATTCGACAAACAAGCCAAAAATGCGCTTAAAACCGCACGCTATGACGCAAACGGCGAGCAGCTCTACCTGAAAATCATAGCGATTTTAAATCTTTGCGGCTACAGGCAGAAATTTGGCGAGCAGCCGAAAAAATTTTTTGAGCGAGCAGATTTGCACTTTAAGACCAAACTCTCGAATAACATTGAGCTTATGATGAAACTCGCATTCGGAAAAGGCGATCTGACCGACGAAGAGGTTATGCAGGCAGCTTTGCTCCTCGAAGAGCTTTTCAATGCGGCTGATTCTCAGCTTGTTGCTTTGGGACGTGTAAAACTGAGAAAAATAATTCTCTCACGAAAATAAATTTGCCTTTTTACACAAAAATTTTCGTTTTTTTCAAAAAAAGGTGTTGATTTTCTCGATAAAAAATGGTATAATAATCAAAGAGTGCTTATCGGACATTTACTCCACGATATTGCGGTTGTGGCTGAGATAAATTCTGCGCAAATTATTTTCTAAGGAGAGATTTCAATGGCTATGAGGTTGATAACCCGTTCTGATTTTGACGGTCTTGCCTGCGGCGCTCTGCTGCTTTGTGCGGGCGTTGTTGACAGTTGGACTTTCGCTCACCCTAAAGATTTACAGGACGGTCTTGTTCCCGTAACGGAAAACGACTGTCTTGCAAACGTGCCTTTTGTGGAAGGCTGCGGACTTTGGTTTGACCACCATTCAAGCGAAGAGGAGCGCTGCCGCTATAAGGGCAAATATAAGGGCGAAAGCCGTATTACCCCAAGCTGTGCGAGAATAATATACGAATATTACGGCGGAAAAGAGCGTTTTCCTAATTTTGACGATATTATGGAGGCAGTCGATAAGGTCGACAGCGGCAATCTTACCCGTGAAGAAATTCTCCACCCCACAGGCTGGATACTCGTAGGATTTCTTATGGACCCCAGAACAGGTCTGGGAAGATTTAGAAATTTCACCATAAGCAACTATCAGCTTATGGAAAAGCTCCTCAGATGCTGCTCCTATATGACGACGGACGAAATCCTCGCAATGCCCGATATTAAGGAGAGAATTGCGCTTTATAACGAGCAGACAGAGCTTTTCAAGGAAATGATACATAAGCACACCCGTGTCGAGGGAGATGTTATAATTACCGACCTTCGGGGAGTAAACCCGATTTATACGGGAAATCGTTTCCTTATCTATTCGCTTTATCCCGAACAGAACCTTAGCTGCTGGATAGTCGACGGAAAAGGCGGAAAAGGCTGCTCGTGTGCGGTGGGATATTCAATTCTCAACAGGACTTCTCACGTAAACGTCGGAAGTACGATGCTGAAATACGGCGGCGGCGGTCATATGGCTGTCGGCACCTGCCAGTTCAGCGACGCAGATGAGGACGAAATGGTTCCAAAGCTTATTGACGAGCTTGTAAATTACGACAAATATCATTCATAAAGAAAAGGCACGGCAAAAAAAGCCGTGCTTTTTTTATGCTGTAAACGTTATCCGACCGAAATCACAAACAGCTTTCCTTCCTCGACACGAAAGCTTATCTGATACTCCGCAAAGCTCATTGTATACACTCGTTCGGGAGATTTATGATACTGCGGACGAGGGTCCTGCGATAAAATCATTTTGACAGTTTCACGCTTGTTTTCGGGTATCTTTTCAAGCAGCTTTTCGGGGAAAATCACCTCAAGAACGGGATCATTGCCGCTGAGCGACCAGCCGTTTGACGATTCGGGGAAACTGTCCGCATAAGGAAGATAAGGCTTTATGTCATAAATCGGCGTGCCGTTTTTCAAATCCGCGCCGATTACCGTAAGAGAGCCGTCCTCTTCCGCTCTTTCAAGCCTTACGGCGCTTAATCCCAACGGATTTGGTCTGTTTGGAGAGCGTGTCGCAAAAACGCCCTTTCTTACATTGCCGCCAAGTCTTGGCGGACGAACCGTCGGCGAAAATGTCCCGTTAAATTCGGAAAATCCCCATATAAGCCACAAATGCGTAAATTCTTCAATGCCCCGAATGGCATTTTTATCTCGAAATTTCGGCTCAAAAACAATTCTTGACGGAATATCGCACAATCCGCTCTGACGGGGAATGCCGAATTTTTCCGTAAAGTCATTTTCAATATGAGCGATAGGTTCAATTATCATAGTCAGTACCTTTATCAACGTTTAATGGAGCGAGTCAAGAACGCTTTTTATTGCTTTTTCAACTTCTTCCACTTCAAGACGAAATACCTCGGCGGACACCTTTACCGCACCGCCCCCAAGAATTATAAGCTGCTCTGTGCCGTCTGAAGTGGCTACACGGACACGGTTTTCGGGACTTAATTTATGAGCCGCTTTTTCGATAAACATATCGGCAGTTTCAGCCTCTTTTGTGTACACGACCGTTATATCCCCATAGGTTTCGATTTCCCTTTCGCTTTTTACCTTATATGCGTCATAAACAAGTATCAGATTGCACCGTCTGAACGCCTGATAATTGCACAGAATATTTATAAGCTTTGCCCGTGCAAAATCCAGACTTTCCCGTGCAAGAGCCGCAAGCTCGTCCCACGAAAAAATGATATTATACCCGTCAACCAGAAGATATTCTTCGCCGATTTTGCCGACATGAGATTTATAATTCTGCTCCGCAGGCTTGTCACGGCGCATTGCCGAACGTTCGGGGCGCTTTATTTTCCCGTAAGTCCTTTCAAATATCTCCATAAGTTCCTTGTCGGTGGCAGCTCGCTGTCGGAATGAAGAAATTTCGCTCTCCGAAACGCTTTTCGGCTTTTCGAGAATACTCGGAAGATGCATTTTGCCGAGCGCCTCGTTCCATTTCACCAAATGACCTGCTCCGTGATAACAAAAAACGCTGTCGGGGGTATTTTCAACATCAGACTCAAAATTATATCCGATTTTTTCGATGATCTCTTCGGCATTGTGGCAGGGAAAATATCCCTTGAAACTGCACGAAAGCGAGCCGAAACCGTGCGTATAGGCTGTAACGTCCTTGTGATAATTCTGCATTTCGGACACGGGACAAACGCCCTCTATCCGACGCATTTCATCTCCCGTCGGAGCCGAAAATTCCGCACCCATTTTCTGCAGGTCGGACATTGCTCTTCCGACATTTTCGGCAGGTATCTCAAGGCTGAACTCATAAAACGGCTCAAGCAGCTGAGATTTTGCCGAGGCAAGACCGTGACGGACAGCTCTCAGGGCAGCCTCCCGAAAATCGCCGCCCTCTGTGTGTTTCAGATGAGCTTTTCCCGATTTTAACGTGATTTTTACATCTGTCACGGGCGAACCCGTAAGCACGCCGATATGCCGCTTTTCACGAAGATTTGACATAATAAGACGCTGCCAGTTTTCGTCAAGATTGCGGCAGTCACGGGAGAAAACCACTCCGCTGCCCTGAGGCAGGGGTTCTATCAGCAAATGCACCTCCGCATAATGACGAAGAGGCTCAAAATGACCGGCGCCCTCTACAGGCTCAAGTATCGTTTCTCTGTATGAAATTTTGCCCTCGCCGAAATCAACGTTCAAGGAAAACCGCTCTGCTATCAGCTCTTTCAGCACTTCAAGCTGAATTTCGCCCATAAGCTCAACGAAAATCTTCCGTGAATGTTCTTCCCACGAAAATCTGATCTGAGGGTCCTCTTCTTCGATTTTTTTGAGCAAATTAAACGCTTTTACGGCGTCCTCTTCTTCGGGCAAAATTACCTGATAGCTCAAAGCAGGCTCTATAACGGGCTTTACAGAGCTTTTTTGCTCGCCGAAACACTCTCCTGCAAAGGATTTTGCAAGTCCCGTGACAGCGCAGAGCTGTCCTGCGGCGGCGCTTTCGGCAGAGGTATATTTTGCTCCGCTGTACATACGTATCTGCGTGACTTTTTCTTCGCCCAGAACGTCACGAACCTTTAATTCTCCGCCGTTTATTTTCAGGTAAGTAAGCCGCGCGTCCTCTTCGGAAATTTTAAAAACCTGTGCCGCAAAGCCGTCAAAACGGTTCTTCGGAGAAGAATATTTGTCGATAATTTCCATAAAATGGGAAATTCCGTTGTTTTTCAATGCCGAACCGAAACACACGGGGAAAATTTTCCTCTCAAAAACGGCTTTGGCGATGATCTTATCGGGCACTTCGCCTGTTTCGATAAGCGAATTCATACAATCCTCGTCATATTCGGCAGAAACTTCGCCCTCGTTTTCGGTGAAATCCGCAAAGCGTTTGTCAAGCCTGTGAAGATTTTGCATAATTTCTTCTTCAGAGCTGTGCGAAATATCCGTTTTATTGACAAAGACAAAAGTCGGTAAGCCTGCCCTTTCCAAAAGTTTCCATAGAGTTTTCGTGTGGCTTTGCACTCCGTCAGTGCCGCTGATAACAAGCACTGCGCAGTCTGCAACGGAAAAAGCTCTCTCCGTGTCAGCGGAAAAGTCAACGTGTCCCGGAGTATCGAGAAGAGTATATTCTGCGTTATTATAGCGCATTATCGCCTGTTTTGAAAAGATAGTAATTCCCCTTGTACGTTCCTGAGAATTTGTATCGAGAAAAGCGTCGCCTTTATCCACCCTGCCCTGCCTGCGAATTTCTCCCGCATAATACAAAAGCGCCTCTGAAAGAGTTGTCTTTCCTGCGTCAACGTGCGCCGCTATTGCAATGACAAGCCTTTTCACAAGTCCGCCCCCTTATGCTTTCCAAAAATAAAGCTATGTCATAAGGCATAGCTTTAAATCTTATTTGTTTATGATAACGCTTGCCGAGGCATAACCCTTACAATGGTCCACCGAAACGTTAAAAACGTACCCCTCTCGCTGTTCAAGCATTTTTGCGTAGCCGTCGGTTATTATCAGCGGCGAACCCAGCCTGTCACGCAAAACGGTAATATCCTGCGCCCTTATCACGCGAAATCCGGTGCCGATAGCCTTTGCAAGCGCAATCTTCACGCAGTAATTTTCCGCAATAAGCGCCGTGGACAACTTGTGCGAAACGAAAAATCTTATTTCGTCCGCCGAAAAAAACTTTGACAGAAACCGCTTGTTCTTGCAGCTGTTTTTTATCCTGTACAGTTCGATTATAGCCGTTCCCGTGCGAATAAACATATTACTTGACATACTTATCTACTTTTACACGAAGAGCGTTCGGAAACTCTTTCGTGATTGCCTCCCTCATACTTGAATTAGGATTGAAAATAACGTTCACCCTGCCGTAATCCTTGTGCTTTACCACAAGGCAGCGAGCGTCTGTTTCAAGTCCGCTTGTAGCATAGACCGTGGTATCATAATCCCCGTCTTTAGAAGGATATGTATAAAAATCCTCCGTCTGTTTCAGGTCAACGGTAATAAGCCTTGTGCGCTTTCTTTTTCCGACAATTTTGTCAATATCAAGCTCATTATTTGTTACCGTGTATTCGTACTCGACATTTATCCCTTTTAAAAGCCAAACTCCCAGTATAACAGCGCCTATTGCAAGCGCCAGGAGCAGCGTCAGGCCCTGCTGAAACACGAAGAACACACTTGCTGCTGCGACAAGCGCCATTACAACGATAATCGCCACCGCCTTTGCCGTGTCTGCGCCTGTACGGGCTTTTGCTATGAGCTGTTCGCTTATATTATCCATTATTAATTGCTCCTGCTTTATAATTATATCCTATAACTAATTATATTACTATTATATCATATTTTTTCTCAATTTTCAAGGGGTTTTTATCTATTTTATATAAAATTACAAAACATTTAAAATAAAATATATCATCTTGATAAAAATTAGGTGATAATTTTATGTAAAGTGTTGAAATTTAAAGTAAAATTTGTTATAATAGAATAGTATGCAAATAAATCGAACGGAAAGAGGTCATTTTTATGCCTTGCTTTGACAATAAAAAAAGGGTTGTCGTTAAAATCGGCAGCAGCTCGCTTGCCTATCCCGAAACAGGAAGTCTTAATATACGAAAAAGCCGTGCGCTTATCGAAGTTCTTGCCGACCTTAAAAATTCGGGGAAAGAAATCGTATTCGTGACAAGCGGTGCGCAGTGTGTAGGAGCGGCAAAGGGCGGATTTCTCAAAAAACCGCAGGACACGCCGTCAAAACAGGCGTGCGCCGCAATCGGTCAGAGCGAGCTTATGAAGTTTTACTCCGAGACATTTGAGCAGTATAATCACAAGGTAGCGCAGCTTTTGCTCACCCGTGACGTTGTAAGCAACCAGACACGCCGCACAAACGTTATAAATACGTTTAACAAGCTCTTCGAGATGAATGTAATTCCTATTATAAACGCAAACGACGTCGTTTCCATAAAACAGCTTGATTTTGATGAGAACGATACGCTGTCGGCTATCGTGGCAAAGCTCTGCAAGGCGGATTTGCTGGTTATGATGACCGATGTCGACGGTCTTTACGACGGAGATCCCGAAAATCCCGACTCAAAGCTTATCCCCGTGGTCGAACATATCACTCCCGAAATCATTTCTCTGGCTCAGGGTTCGGGCGGAACATTGGGTTCGGGCGGTATGCTTACAAAAATAGAGGCTGCACAGATAGCTACAGAGTCGGGCATTGATACGGTAATTGTAGGAAACCGCAACCCGAAGATACTCTATGAGCTGTTTGAAAGCGAAAATGCAAAATGTACATTCTTTAAAAAGCAGGATTAGGAGGTTTTATAATTGAGCTATATTGAAGAATTAGGCAAAAAAGCAAAGCTTGCCGCACCGTCTCTTGCAGGTCTTGATTCGGGCAAAAAAAATAAGGTCCTCACGAAAATCGCAGAGGCTTTGCGTGCAAATAAAAAAACGCTGATCGGCGCAAATAAGGAAGATATTTCCAATGCAGAGAAAAACGGTATGTCAAAAGCTATGCTTGACAGGCTGGAAATAAACGAAAAACGCATCGAAAGCATTGCCCAAGGCGTGGATAAGGTAATCTCGCTGGACGACCCTATAGGCGAGGTGATCGGCGGCAAAGAGCTTGCAAACGGACTTCGCATTGTGAAAAAACGAGTTCCTCTGGGCGTTATCGGCATTATTTTCGAGAGCAGACCTAACGTTACGGTTGACGCAGCGGCTCTTTGTTTCAAGGCAGGAAATGCGGTAATTTTGAGAGGCGGCTCGGACGCCATAAATTCAAATAAAGCTCTTACCGATCTTATGAGAAATGCCTTGAAAGAATGCGGTATGGACGAAAATCTTATCCAGCTTGTCGGGGACACTTCGCACGAAACCGCAAATGAGATGATGAAACTCAACAGATATATCGACCTGCTTATTCCCAGAGGCGGCGGCAGTCTTATCCGCACGGTCATTGAAAACGCAACAATGCCTGTTATACAGACAGGCGAAGGAAACTGCCACGTTTTTGTCGATGAAAGCGCTGATATTGAAACGGCGGTAAATATCGTAGACAACGCCAAAACACAGCGTCCCTCTGTCTGCAACGCTATTGAGAGCATTCTTGTCCACGAAAAAATCGCAAAAGAGTTTTTTGCAGCTCTCGATAAACGCTGGAACGGAAAAGTCGAAGTCATTGGCGATGAAAAAACCTCGCAAAATATCAAAGTTTCAAAAATTGCCGATGAAGAGGACTATAAAACGGAATTTCTCGCTTTAAAGCTGTCGTCAAAAGTCGTTTCGGGCATTGACGAGGCAATCGCTCATATCAACAAATACGGCACGGGTCACAGCGAATGTATAGTTACAAATTCGCTGAAAAATGCAGATAAATTTCAGAAAGAGGTGGACGCTGCCGCAGTCTATGTAAATGCGTCGACAAGATTTACGGACGGATTTGAGTTCGGTTTGGGTGCGGAAATCGGCATTTCCACGCAAAAACTCCACGCAAGAGGTCCTATGGGTCTTAAAGAGCTTACCACCTATAAATATCTGATAAACGGAGAAGGTCAAATCAGAGGTTGATTTATGTCAAAGAAAAATAAAAAAAATCAGACGGAGCAGGCGGTTTCCACTGTTGACGAACAGCTTAAAACAGAAGAGATTTATGCTCCCCCGAACGAAAAAAAGGATAGGAAAAGAAGTACGGAAAGCGTCCTTGACGAGCTTTTCGGCGATTTAGGCGCTCAGACGGAGATAGAAGAAGATATTGCCGAGCTTGGCGCAGAAGAGGACGACGGAACGATCGTCGCAGAAAACCCCGTTAAACACAGGTTTTTCTTCGGATTTGCGATTTTTGTCGTGATTATGGCGATAATCGGCTTGATTTCCTCGATCAGATTTATTGTCGGCGGTATCGGCAGCCTTATGGACAATACATCTTTAAAGGCAGAATTTACCAAATTTCTTCTGCCTGTTGTTGCGAACGACGTTGCTCCGTTTAACAGCGAAGGCGAAATTTCGCACTCCGCAAAGGTCGGCTGTTCTATCTGGAATATACTGCTCAACAAGGACATTTCGCAGTACAAAAAAACTCCCGACGGAGAGCTGCTTATCCCGGAATATGACGTTGGCGTTTCCTGCAAGGAGCTTTTCGGGTCAAATTCCGAAATCGTTCATCAGTCGACGGGAAGTACTGACACAAGATTTATTTACAGCGCAGATAATCACGTCTACACCTGCACCTATAATATGCGCTATCTGAGCTATGCGCCGGGTATAGCGAAAATGTCGCAGGACGGCGAAATTTATACCTTGACGGTAGATTATTTTCCGCCTTCAATAAGCGTGGTTTCTCAGAATATCGGCATAGAGTCTGTCTCCGAAAAAACCATGACCTATACCGTCTGGCACAATAACGGAAAAAATACTCTTCTGACGCTTAAAGAATATCAGGAAGAATAAAGGCATTTTACACAGGAGGAAAAAAATGAGGCTTAGCTTTAAAAAATTATTTGCCGCTCTTACCGCAGCGGCAGCCGCAGTTTCTATGTGCGGCTGTATGGATAACGGTAAAATTATGACCGTTGACGGAATGGAAATAAACAACGGCGTGTATCTGTATTATCAGCAGAGCGCTTATTCCGATGCGCAGGAAAGAATTCAGGCGGAATATGAAGAAAAACTGAACAATGCCGTCGATTCTATCGGCAGCTCTTCGGATACTTCTTCGGACACTTCTTCGGCAGAGTCGTCAAGCTCTTCGGGAAGTATACTGTATTTCGACCAGACAATCGACGGAAAATCCACCTCGGATTGGGTAAAGGATGAAACTCTCAGACTGGTAAAGGAATTTGTCGCTGTTCAAAGAATGTGCGACGAAAAAGGCATCGTTCTTGACGAGAGCGAAACAGACGAGCTTAACGAAACCGTAAAAGGCGTCTGGGACGTAAGCAGCTATTATTATCAGTATTTGTACGGATTTGACACCGCAGGAGAGTATTTTGAAACGCTCGGCATAGGAAGAGAGTCCTATAAGCAGATAGTTATGACCGAAATGCTTAAAAGTAAGCTCTTCGACACAATTTACGGCAAGGACGGCGAAAAACCCGTCCCCGACGAGGAATTAAACGCTTATATCAAGGAAAAATACGCCGCAGCGGAAATGCTCGAACTCCCCTACAAGAATTACAAGGGCGAGGCTTTGACTTCGGACAGCGACAAAAAGGCTGTTGACGACGAGGCTGAAAAGTATGCTGAAAGGCTTAACAACGGCGAAAGCATTGTTGACGTAAAGTACGATTTTGACCTCAAAACCGAACAGGACAGCGTCAGAAGTCAGGCTGAAAGCTATTATGACGATTCTCCCGTCGAGGGCAAGACCCGTGACGAATACGTTGAGGAACAAGTAAGCGACGTTTCCGTTGATAAGGCGGAGTCGGACGAGGATATAATCACCTATATCAACAAGGAAAACAATTCTCTCGACGAGGATATTCTGGAGTATATTCTCGCTGCGGAAGATAACGGAAAAGCGACTGTTTTCAAAACAGACGAAAGCGTTTTTGTTATCGCAAGACTTGACATCACGAAAAGAGAAAGCTGGCTTGACGACAACAGAAATTCCGCTCTTCAAAGCCTGAAAGCAGATGATTTCACGGCATTTATCGACGAATATGCCGCAAATTATGAGGTCACGGCAAATTCTTACCTCGTTGACAGCAAATACAGACCCGAAAAGCTGGAAGTTACCGCCTGATAAATTATGCTTTTGATGAGTTTATGCGGCGTTTCAATGTCTTTTGCGGACAGAACGCTGTTTTCGGACGCCTCGTTTGAGATTTATGACAGGGATAAAATCGGTTTTACCGGTGTAAACGGCAGCGGCAAAACCACTCTTCTGAGGCTTATAAAAGGCGAACTGTCGCCCGACAGCGGCGATATTCATATCGCAGGCGGCATTACAATAGGATTTATGGAGCAGTTTGCCTGCAAGGACTCTGAAAAAACGCTTTATTACGAGGCTCTTTCCGTTTTTTCAGAGCTTGAAGAAATGGAACTGGAACTGGAAGAGATCCACGATAAAATCGACTTTGGCGACCACTCTCCCGAAATAATCGAAAAACAGACTTTGCTTTCGGAAAAATTTGAGCGTGACGGCGGACTTACCTATAAAAGCAGGACATCTTCCGCTTTGACGGGACTTGGTTTCACCGAGAAGGATTTTTCGCTTAAAACAAGCGTTCTCAGCGGCGGTCAGCGCTCTAAGCTCCAGCTTGCAAAGCTGCTTTTGTCGGGTGCGGATCTGCTGCTGCTCGACGAGCCGACAAATCACCTCGATATTGAGTCGGTAGAGTGGCTGGAACGGTTTCTCGGCGATTATAAGGGCGCATATCTTGTAATATCTCACGACCGATATTTCCTCGATAAAGTTACCGAACGTACAATTGAGCTTGAAAACGGTCACATTCGGGATTATAAGGGCAATTATTCCCGCTTTCTTACATTGAAAGAGGAAGACCTTGCACGTCAGAAAAAGGAATACGATGCGGCTATGAAAGAAATAAACCGCGTCGAAGGCATCATTGAACAGCAAAAACGCTGGAATCAGGCGCATAATTACGTGACAATCGCCTCAAAGCAAAAACAGATAGAGCGTATCGCCTCTTCGCTTGAAAAGCCCGAGGACTCGCCCGACAAAATCAAATTTTCTTTCAAGAGTGCGGACGGGTGCGGAAACGATGTTCTTACGGCGAAAAATCTTTCGATTTCTTTCGAGGGAAAAACGCTGTTTTCAAACGTTGACCTTGAAATAAAAAAGGGAGAGCGTGTTTTTCTTATCGGGGCAAACGGCTGCGGAAAAACCTCGCTGTTTCGTATTCTGACAGGCGAGTATAAAGCCGACTGCGGAGATTTCAAGTACGGCTCTCGTGTACAGACGGGTTATTTCGACCAAAATCAGCGTGGTCTGCACGAGGAAAAAACCGCTTTCAGCGAGATACACGACGAATATCCCTCAATGACAGAAACGGCTGTACGAACGGCATTAGCGCTGTTTTTGTTCAGGGGCGACGACGTTTTCAAGAAAATTTCAGAGCTTTCGGGCGGCGAGAGAGCAAGAGTCGCTCTGCTGAAACTTATGCTTTCGGGGGCAAATTTTCTGCTGCTCGACGAACCGACAAATCACCTTGACATCTCTTCCTGCGAGGCTCTTGAAAACGCTCTTTTGAATTACGACGGAACATTGTTCATTATAAGCCACGACCGCTATCTGATAAACAAGCTTGCCGACAGAGTTTATAAACTCGGCAGAAACGGTGCGGACAGCTATCACGGAAATTACGACTATTATATCGAAAAATCCGCCGCATCTGCTCCCGAAATTGAGGAGAAAAAGCCGAAAAAATCCGAAAATGCTCTTGACTACCAAAAGAAAAAAGAACGCCAATCCGAATACAGAAAGCTCTCCTCAAGGGTAAAACGCCTTGAAAATGAAATCGAAGAGCTTGACCGAAAAATCGACGAGTTTAATGTCAGATTGAGCGAAATTTCCGATTATCAGCAGGCGCTTGAATTGTCAGAAGAGCTTGAACAGCTCCGTCAGCGTCAGGAAACGGCAATGGAAGAATGGGAAAGCGCTTTGGCGGCTTTGGAGGAGTTTTCCGATGACTAAACAGATAAGAGAATATCTTGCTCTTCTGGAGCAGTTTTTTTCCGTCGAACACAGCAGCGAAGAGCTTATTAAAATGCGTGCGGAATTGCTGCAAAGGATTGAATTTTATCAGCACGAAAGGCTTGTTCATTTGCTTGTGACGCTGTTTTTTGCAGTGTTCTTTCTGATTTCAGCCGCTCTTATGATGACAGTGGGCGGCTGGGCGACAATTACGCTTGCTATACTGTTTCTGGGACTGCTGATACCATATGTGAAACACTACTATTTTCTTGAAAATTCCGTGCAGAAGATGTATACCTATTACTACAGGACAGAAAAACTGTGATAATATTTTTCCCTTGCTTTTCGTAAGGGAATTTTTATTTTTAATATTTGTTGACTTTTCAGATAAAATGATGTATAATGATTTAGAACAGTATTATTTTCAATTCGGAAAGGAGTTTTACTATGGGTTTATTAAAGGCAGGCATAGGTGCGCTTTCGGGCGTTTTGGGCGACAGTTGGAGAGATTATTTCTACTGCGACGCTTTGTCGTCCGATGTACTTGCGGCAAGAGGCTTTAAAAAAGTCGACAAAAAAAGCTCAAATACAAAAGGCTCTGACAATGTGATTTCCAACGGCTCTATAATCAATGTAAACGAGGGTCAGTGCGCTCTTATCGTTGATTCGGGCAAAATCGCAGAGGTTTGCGCTGAACCGGGCGAGTTCGTTTACGATCAGTCAAGCGAGCCTTCGATTTTCTACGGAAATTTGGGCGAGTCCATAAAGCAGACTTTCAAGGAGATAGGAAAACGCTTTACATTCGGCGGCTCGGCGGCTGTTGACCAGAGAATATACTTTATAAATACAAAGGAAATAATGGGCAACCGCTACGGCACTTCAAACCCCATTCCTTTCAAGGTAATTGATAAGAATATAAATCTCGATATTGACGTTTCTATCCGCTGCAACGGAGAATATTCTTACAGAATAACCAATCCTATCCTTTTCTACACAAATGTCTGCGCTAATTTTTCGGGAGATTATTACAATAAAAGCAATATCGACAGTATGCTGAAAAGCGAAATTCTAAACGCTATGCAGCCTGCCCTCGGAAAGCTTTCGGACAGCGGCGTAAGACCAAGCTCTCTTCCCTCTCATACTATGGAAATTTGCGATGCATTGAATGAACAGCTTTCGCAAAAATGGGGCGATCTTCGGGGTATGACAATAAGCTCGTTCAATATGAATGCGCCTTCGCTTCCTCCCGAGGACCAGGAGATGATAAAACAGCTCCAGAGAACTGCCGTTATGCGTGACCCGGGAATGGCAGCGGCTAATCTCGCAATGTCACAGGGCGACGCCATGAAAATTGCCGCAGGCAATCAGGGCGGCGCTATGATGGGCTTTATGGGTATGAATATGGCTCAGCAGGCAGGCGGATTAAATGCCGGAAATCTCTATAATATGGCTCAGCAGCAGGCACAGCAGCAGGCACAGCAGTCACAGTCGCAGCAAAATGACGCTAACTCGTGGACTTGCTCCTGCGGCACTAAAAATACGGGCAATTTCTGTATGTCCTGCGGCGGAAAAAAGCCGACTGCCGATAATTTCTGGACCTGCTCCTGCGGCGCTCAGAACAAAGGAAAATTCTGTATGAACTGCGGCAAACCGAAACCTGCAGGAGTTCCGCTTTACAAGTGCGACAAGTGCGGCTGGGAACCTTCAGATCCGCAAAATCCCCCAAAATTCTGCCCCGAATGCGGCGACCCGTTTGACGCCGACGACATCGTCTGAGGCAATTTATGCTTGTTGTGCTGCATCTTAATGAAAAATTACAGCCGAAACATCGTTAAAATCACCCGTTGGCTAAAGACTGCAAAATAATTTGCACAACCTGACAAATTTTACAGCTAATACCGCTCGGAGAAATTCGGGCGGATTTAGTCGTGAGCAAGAGGAGATATTATGTCTGTATTTGATATATTCAATAAGCTTGAAAGTGAAAGAAAAAAGCCGCAGGGCGCTGCGGAATATATAATCTGCGGATTGGGAAATCCCGGCACGGAATACGAAAATACCAGGCATAATATCGGATTTATGACTATCGACACGCTTTGTGAAAAGTATAATTTGAGCTGTAAAAAGCTGAAATTCAAGTCGCTCACCTGCGACGCTGTTATTTCGGGAAAGCGCTGCCTTATAATGAAACCGACCACTTATATGAATAAAAGCGGAGAGGCAGTCACAGAGGCTATGAATTTTTACAAAATTCCGCCCGAAAACTGCATTATCGTGTTTGACGATATTTCCCTCGAACCGGGTCATCTGCGTATACGAAGAAAGGGCAGCGACGGCGGACATAACGGGATAAAAAATATTATTTATCTTTCGGGGAGCGACGCTTTCCCTCGCATTAAAATGGGCGTAGGCGCAAAACCTCACCCCGACTATAATCTTGCGGACTGGGTATTGGGGCATTTTAAGAAAGAGGACGGCGAGGTCCTGGAAAAATGCTTTGACAATGCGGTTTCTGCGATAGAATTGATGGTCAACGGGAAAATTGATGACGCCATGAACAAATTCAACTCATAGTTTTCAAGAGGTTTTTATGCTGTTTTTTATCAATGCCGCAAGGCAAAACAAGGATTTTTCACGTCTTGAAAAATATCTTAACGCAAATAATCCCCTGCCCGCTCTCGTAACGGGCGTTTCGGCTATACACAAGGCGCATTTTATTGCAGCTCTTCTCGAAGGCGAAAATGCACAGAGAACGGTTGTCGTTATGAAGAACGAAAGCGACGCAGTAAAGCTCTGTGCGGATATAAATATGCTTTTGGGAGAAAATGCCGCCGTACTTTACCCGGAAAAGGATATGATACTCGCTGACGCAGAGGCTGTTTCACGGGAATATGAGCACAAGCGCATAAACGCGCTTTCGGCGCTTATGGAAGGCGGCTGCAAGGCAGTAGTATGCTCTGCGGCGGCGGCAATTCAGCTTACAATTCCTCCCGAAGAGCTGAAAAAGCACACTTTTGCTGTATCACGGGGCGACGAAATTGACAAGGACGAGCTGATAAGAAAGCTTATCTCTTCGGGTTATTCGAGAGCGGCGCAAATTGACGGAAACGGTCAGTTTTCGGTTCGGGGAGGCATTGTGGACGTTTTTCCCCCAAGCAGCGCCGTGCCGTTTCGTATGGAATTTTTCGGCGACGAAATCGACAGTCTGGGAGAATTTGACCTTGAAACTCAGCGCAGAACAGGCTCTCTCGATAAAATCGTAATTTCTCCCGCAAGAGAAACGCTTTTCGAGGAAGATGAAATTCTCTGCGAGAAAATCGGCGCTCTTTCCAAAAAATTGCGTGGAAAAAGCGTTGACAAAATAAAAGAAAGGCTAGAAAAGGATATTCAAAAAATAAAGTCGGGCGGTGCGCCGGGAAATATCGACAGGTATTTTCCGCTGTGCTATGACAAAGAGGCTGTTGTAACGGATTATGCACAGAGAGTTTTTATCTGCGAAAACACGGCTGTCCGCGAGGGTATTCGTGCGGCGGCAGCCCAACATTCGGAAGATCTGAAGATACTTCTTGACGAGGCTGAGATATGTAAGGGTCTTGACAGATTTATGCTCTCGAAAAACGAGGCTTATGAGATTTTTAAGGCAAAAACCAAAGCCTATTTCGAGTCATTTTTAAGCGGCGGCGGTCTTGAATTAGGTATCTCGATAAACGTCGGCGACGCAGTCCAGAATGCTCCGTGGAGCGGCGAATACAGGATACTTGAGGACGAAATGCAAAGACTTCTTGAAAAAAAATTCTGCTGTTTTATCTTTGCAGGAACGAAAAAAGGAGCGCAAAATCTCGCTGACGATTTAAAAAGTGACGGTTTTAATGCGGATTTCTACGAAAATCCCACCGAAATTATCAAAGGAAAAGTAATCGTAACCGCAGGAACGATTTCGGCAGGCGCAGAATATCGTGAACAGGGACTTGCAATATTCACGCATACCTCTGTACACGCAGAGAGAAAAAGACCTAAAAAACACAAAAACGCAGGCGAAGAGATACGTTCGCTTGAAGATATTTCCGTCGGCGACCTTGTAGTTCATTATGCGCACGGAATAGGCGTTTTTGACGGCGTTCACAAAATAGACGCAGGCGGCGTTTATAAGGACTATATACGAATAAAATATGCAGGAGCAGACGTACTTCACGTTCCCGTAACGCAGCTTGATCTGGTTTCACGATATATCGGCACGGGCGATACTTCTACGGTAAAGCTCAATAAGCTCAATTCCGAACAATGGCAGAAGTCCAAAGCAAGAGCAAAGGCTGCCGCTAAGGAAATGGCTGCCGAGCTTATCGAATTGTACGCAAAACGAATGAAATCAAAAGGATTTGCTTTCCCCGAGGACGACGAACTTCAGGAGGATTTTGAACAGCATTTCCCGTATATCGAAACAAATTCTCAGCTGCGCTGTATTGATGAAATCAAAGTCGATATGCAGAAAGAACAGCCTATGGAGCGTCTTTTGTGCGGAGACGTCGGTTTCGGAAAGACAGAAGTTGCGCTCAGAGCCGCATTCAAATGCATTGAGTCGGGAAAACAATGCGCTCTTTTAGCGCCTACCACGGTGCTTGCGTGGCAGCATTATCAGACAGCGACTACAAGAATGGAAGGATTTCCGCTGAATATAAGTCTGCTTTCGAGGTATAAAACTCCAAAAGAGCAAAAAGAGATACTGAAAGGTCTTGCCTCGGGCAGGATAGATTTCGTTATAGGAACGCACAGAATTGTACAGAACGACGTGGTTTTCAAGGATCTGGGGCTTGTTATTATCGACGAGGAACAGCGTTTTGGAGTTGCCCATAAGGAAAAATTCAAGGAAACCTTTAACGGCGTAGATATTCTTTCTTTGTCGGCTACGCCTATTCCCCGAACGCTCAATATGGCAATGAGCGGTATCCGTGATATGAGCGTCCTTGACGAACCGCCTCAGGACAGGCAGCCCGTGTCAAGCTATGTCCTTGAACACGATTGGGGGATTATAGTCGGCGCAATTCAAAAAGAGCTGCGCAGAGGCGGACAGGTATATTATATCCACAACAGGATCGAAAGTATTTACGGGTGCGCCCAAAAGCTGCAAACGCTGCTCCCGGACGCAAAAATCGGCGTTGCTCACGGAAGAATGTCGGAAAACGAGCTGCTGGAAGTCTGGCGGCAGCTGCTTGACGGAGAGCTTGATGTTCTCGTGTGCACTACGATCATCGAAACAGGCGTTGACGTGCCGAATGTAAACACGCTGATTATCGAGGACGCCGATTATATGGGTCTTGCTCAACTTCATCAGTTAAGAGGTCGTGTCGGAAGAACAAACAAGCGTGCTTTTGCATATTTTACGTTCAAACCCGGAAAGGTGCTCTCCGAAATATCTCAGCGCAGGCTTGACGCTATTCGGGAATTTACGCAGTTCGGCAGCGGTTTCAGGATAGCTCTGCGTGACCTTGAAATAAGAGGTGCGGGAAGTATTCTTGGAGCGTCGCAGAGCGGACATCTTGCAAATATCGGCTATGATATGTATTTGCAGCTCCTTGACGAGGCTGTCCGTGAGGAACGAGGCGAAAAAAATGTCCGTAAGGAAGAATGTCTTGTAGATATAAGAATAAATGCGTTTATTCCTGAAGAATATATTTCAAATCAGGCGCACAGAGTGGACTGTTACAGAAAAATTGCCCGAATAAAAACACAAGACGACGCCTCTGACATTACAGACGAGCTTATTGACCGCTTTGGCGATCCGCCCGAGTCTGTTATCGGGCTTATCGAAGTGGCAAGGCTGAGAAATATGGCGGCTGACTGTTTCATTACCGAAATTTCTCAGACAGGCGGAGATTTGATTTTCTATATGTCGAAATTTGATATGCAAAAACTCTCTGCGGTAACAAAAGCTGTCGGCAGAAAAATGCGGCTCGAAACAACAGGCAGACCCGGAATGATTGTATCGGTTTCAAAAGACGAAGAACCGCTTTCAATGATGAAAACGGTTATTACGGCTATGTCGGAAGGTCAATCGGAACAAGTTCCACCTGAACAGGTATCACCTGAACAGGTATCACCTGAACAGGTATCACCTGACCAGCAAAAAGCGAAGGAATAATCTCCTCCGCCTCATCAGGACTTCTTTTCCGAGAAAAATTCTCTGTTTTTCTTTTTAATTTTTCTGTAAATGATTATATATGTCACTACGTGAGCGGCAAATGTTATTGCCCACGAAATCGGATAGCTGATGTAAACCGTAAAGGTATTGTGATATTCGGGGATCTGAAATACCGTAGCAAGCCATAATATACGCAGACCGCACGCTCCGCAAAGTGAAACTATCATCGGTATTACAGAGCTGCCCAGACCTCTGAGCATTCCTACCATTACGTCCATCATTCCGCAAAAAGCATAGGTCGTTGCAATTATCGACAATCTGTTCAGTCCTGCGTCAATTACTTCGGGAGATGAAGAATATATCGACAAAAGCGGTCTGCCTGCGAAAAACGCACCCCACCCCAGGATAACGCCCGTTCCTATAACGCACAATTGCGCACATAATAATATCTTCTTTACACGGTAATATTTCTTTGCGCCGACATTTTGTCCCGTGAAAGAAATTGCCGCCTGATAAAACGTGTTCATTGCCATATAAATAAATCCCTCGATAGAGCTTGCCGCCGAGTTTCCCGAAACCACAGCGTCACCGAAAAGATTTACCGACGACTGAATAACAACGTTCGACAACGAGAAAATCATTCCCTGAAGTCCTGCCGGAAGACCTACCGCCGCAATTTTTCCGAGAATACGCAGGTTTATCCGCAGCTTTTTAAGCTCCAGATGAATTTCTTCCCGTTCTCTTATCAGGCAAATTACGGTAAGAGCAGCGGAAATGCACTGTGACACGACTGTTGCAATGGCAACTCCCTCAACGTCCATTTTAAAGATGATCACAAACACAAGATTTAGAATTACATTGACAATTCCCGCCGTGAAAAGGAAATAAAGCGGTCGTTTTGTATCGCCCACAGCGCGCAAAATTGCCGAACCGAAATTGTAAACCATAAGCGCAGGCGTGCCCAAAAAGTAAATTCTCAGATATTTTACCGCAAGCGGAAATTGATTTTCCGTTGCTTTCATCATTTTAAGTATTTCAGGGGAAAAAATATACCCGACAACGCACAAAATTACTCCGCAAATCAACGAAAGCAGTACAGAAGTATGTACAACGTCCTGCATTGTCTTTGTGTCCCCTGCCCCGTGCGCTCTTGCGGCAACGACATTCACGCCGACGGAAATGCCCACGAAAAGGTTCGTAAGCAAATTTATCAGAGAGCTTGTCGAGCCGACTGCTCCCATAGAATTATCGCCTGCAAACTGACCTACCACAATAACGTCAACTGCGTTAAACAAAAGCTGAAGTACTCCCGACGCCATTAACGGGAGCGAAAAAAGCAGCATTTTTTTAAGAACCGAGCCGCTTGTCATATTTATCTGATAAGATTTCGCCATAATTTTTCCTTCTTTTACCGATTACTTTTCATTATTATTGTATCACATTTTGCGGTTTTTTTCAATCAGCTTTATATAGAATTTAAACAAAAAAATTGCCTCTTTTTAGTGCATTTTTACAAAGCCTGTTTTTCAAATCACGAGGCAAGTTAAAAAAGGAGAAAAAATGCTTGATTTTCTGTATCAAAATTTGGGAAACATTTTGGTCTGCGCTTTTCTGGCAGCAGCGACAGCGTTTTCGGTAATAAAAATTATCCGCAGCAGAAAAAGCAAAAAATGCGGCGACTGTTCAAGGTGCAATTGCTGTTCTTCTCAAAAAAAGAAAAAATAAATCCCCACAAGCCAAAATGTGGGGATTTTTTTGCAGACAGCCGAAAAATTACAGATTTAAAAGCCGCTTTGCGTTCTCCGAAAAGATATTTTTACGCTCTTCGTCGGTGTAAAGCGGATTGAGGAGCAGCTCGCCTATATTCATAGCAGGAGAGCATATCGGATAATCCGAGCCGAACAAAAACCTCTCCGAACCGCACAAATCAATTCCGTGCCGAAGAACGCCAAGCCTGAAAAGCCCTGTTCCCGACAAATCAAGATAGTAATTTTCGCTCATTTTCATTCGCTCAAAATGACGGACAGCGTTTTCGTACTCTCCGGGGTGTGCGGCAACAAATATATTTTTCGGGTGTTTTTTTACCATTGCGTCTATCCGGTCATTATCTATCGTATGAAAGCTTACGATCATACCGTAAGCCAGTGCGGTATCGAGAATTTCGTCAAATTCCCTGCACGAATAATCGCTCCATTCGTCCATATACGGCACAAGCTCTCCGATGAGCTTAACGCCTTTTTTGCTCATCTTTTCGATTTCTTCACAAGACTCCCGTACATATTTCGGGTGAACGTGAAATCCTGCCGTATAAAAACCGTCATATTTTTCCGCAAGCTCAAGCGCTTTCTGATTGCTGTACGAAAGTCTGTCCCAAAGCGTAGTTCCTTCGGGAAATGATTTATTAGCGTCTAAAACCGAACCGCAGATATGCGAAATGCCCAACGACCGAAGATAATCGGGAGTATTTTCCCGTGACAAGCCGCAAAATTCCTTATGACGGCAAATATTCTCCGCAGCCTCCGAAAAAGGGTGCGTATGAAAATCAATTATTTCAAATTCCATTTTCTGCTCCAAAAATATTTTTCTTATATTGTAACATTATCTTGACTTTTTGTCAAGAGCAACGGAGCGCAAAACGTCAATTTTTACAGCTTTACTATCTCGAAAAGATTTTGTGCAATAAGCCATGCAGGCGTATAACAACGGTTTATCGTCCACCAGCTTGCTCCTGCGAGGTCAAACTCGTCGATAAGCCTTAATTTTGCGTCAATGCTTTTCGGGTCGTCAAACCATACAACGTGGCGGACATTGTTTTCGGTGTAGTAGAAATACGGCGTTTGAGTTTTTTCGTCGAACAATATCTCGGAATTGAACCGTCCTGCAAGTTCTGTCGCCGCAGCAAAGCCTATCGTCTGAGCAGCCGTGCCTCTCATATAAGGCAGCGTCCAGTCATACCCGTAATTCGGCATTCCCATTAAAATTTTCTGCGAGGGAATTTCAGAAACCGCATAGGTAAGCACCTTGCGCACCTCGTTTATCGGCTGCACGGACATAGGCGAGGAATAGATATAGCCCCATTCATCAGACACACCAAGATATAACACATTGATATAATTTTAATTGCCCTTTCTTGGCAATTTAGGCAATATACCAATAGTGAAGCAATCGGGCGAAACATTGCGAAAAGCTCCGCTTTTATCCTTATCGTATGTTATACGCTCAATAATAAGTCTGAGCAGTCGATTCTTTTCATCGGCGTCAATCTCGTTATAAACATCAAGCAGATGCTTTACTGTGGGTGCGAATTCAGATTGAGCTTTTTGACGTTCCAGCGCCAACATCTGCTCGTTTCGCAACTTTTCGGTATCTTCCTCAAGCTCGGAAATTTTCTGTTCGATTGCCGATGAACGCTGCTTAAAAACTTTTTCCGAATACGTTCCTCGCTCAAAAAATTCATAGACATTATCAAGCTGTTTCTGAAGTTCTTTTATTTCTTTTTCTGCCTTAGTAATCGCTTTTTCGAGCTCAATGCTGAGGTGCTGTTCTTTTTTTACATCAGATTTACTTATTTCATAATCGCTTACCCAGTCCCTAAGAATTGAGAGCACTCGTTTTTCTACAGAAGAGAACGGCGAAGAAACACACTTGCACCCCGGTGTCAGACAATTTATTCTTGGCTGATCATATTTTCCCGAAGGATTACTGTACGACATCGAGTGTCCGCATTTCGCACAATACATTATCCCAATAAAAGGATTAGCTGATCGCAAATGTTTTTTTACCGGTGGAGTTGCTCTCTCCGCTATTATTCTTTGCGCCTCAGCGAACACATCTTCCGATATGATTGGCTCGTGAAGTCCGTCTACTACGATATATTCTCCCTCATTTGCAGGTTCACGCAGCTTGCGCCTCGTTCCGTCCGGTGTAACAATCTTTTTCGCCTTTCGATACCCCCAGCGGATTTTCCCGATGTAAACAGGATTTGTAATCATATTTCTAATTCCGTAGTATGTCCAATATTCCTTGTTTGCAAGTGATTTTATTCCGAGTTCATTCAGCCTGATTGCGATTGCGTGCAGGCTCAATCTCTTTTTGACGCCGTTAATCTCCGCACCGTCCGTGAACCAATCGAAAATCATTCTGACAACGTCCGCCTGCTCCTCGAAAATTTCGAGAGTGAAACCTTTTTCTTCATCGAGTTTGACTTTTTTATAGCCATAAGGAGCAACGCTCCCGACATATTTTCCCTCTTTCGCCGATGCCTGTCGGCCACGAACGAGACGACGATTTGTGATAGTAAATTCTCGGCGAGCCATAAACAGCCCGAATTCAAAATATTCCTCATCAAACTCATTTGACGGATCGAATGTCTTAATCGGCGTAATTATTTTTGTGTTAGAGCACTTGAACGTCTGTGCGACAAGTCCCTGGTCCATCGTGTCACCGCGAGCAAGACGTTCGATTTCCATAACAAGGACGCCGTCCCACTCGCCTGCGCCGACTTCGGACAACAGTTTCTGCATCTGCGGCCGAGCGGCTATTGTTTCGCCTGAAACAATTTCCTCGTAAATCGTGTCAATCGTTAAATGCATTTTCCGAGCAAGTTCAAGCAATGCGTTTTTGTGGCGTGACAGCGTTTCACCTTCGCCGTGTGCCTCGGCTTCGAGGTCTTGACGGGATTTTCTTAAATAAATGCAGTATCTGCTCATTGCGAAATCTCCTTTTTGCAATTGATTGCAAAAATTACTGTTTAGCGTTTTTGCCGTAAAAAATCAAACCCTTTTCAAGATTTTCCCGATAAAAACAACCTTTTGCGTGAAAATTATCCTTTGCAATGCATTTTCTCGCATCAGAACATTTTTCGTACAAATTGCAGCACCCAAACCGATATGACGGAATGTAAGTCTGAGTAAATTTCAGTGCGACGCTTTTCAAATAATCTTTTCCTAAAGACGTTTCACTGAAAGTAATTTTCGTTGAACCTTTCGGCGCTTTAATTTCTGCCCGTGCAATTTCGCCGGGGATATTATCGCACAAATACGCATTTTTTACGGTTATTTCAGTCAGATTTACATTCGCTTTAGCAAAAAGATTATTATCAAGCGAAAGAGAATACCCTATCAATTCTTCGTTTTTTTTGCCTTTATTTTTGTAATTCGGATCGACCGAAAAGTACTTCAAATCATAATTCATTTCCTTTGAAACAAATCCGATAATATCATTTATTGTATTAAGGACTTCCTCGTCCTGTTCCGCTTCATCAAGAGTAAGCTGTTCTTTCACGTTTGTACCTCCGTGTTTTCATTTTCGCTCAGTATAGTAAAGAAAACGTCCTCGGATATTATTTCAATGTCCTGCCCGTTTAACTTGTATTCCTCAGCCTTTTTCATTTTTGCACTTTTATAATCTTTCCCATAATTTGAGTAATCGTATGTTCCGACAATCAAGTAATTTGTTTTCTTGGTTATGCCGTCGGCGTTTATTCCGCCGACATCTGCAATTGCCTGCATAGCCTTTTTGCGGGGCATTGACAGTTCGCCGGTTATTACGCACACTTTCCCGTAAAGAGGGTGATCCTCATTAAAAATTGTGTTGTCAGTATGTATGCTTTTAGCTCTTGCGGTGCTGTAATGCATTGTATATTTCAATTTTTCAGCTTTTTCGGGTTCTTGGGCGACTATTTGTTTTAATTTCTCGTAGCAAGTCTGAGTAATTTTACAATCCTCTAAAGCCCTGTGGGCGTGCGAATAATCAACGTTAAAATAAAGCGCAAGGTCTTGCAGTCTGTAATGGTCAAGTCCGTCAATCAGCCTGCGTCCGAGCCGCATTGTATCAACAAAATCGTTAGAAAATGCTTTTTGCAGAATACTCTCTGAATTGTCGTAAATAAAATTTATATCGAAGTTGACGTTATGCCCAACAATTAAATCATCTCCGAGAAAGTCCAGAAAGCGTGGGAGAACGTCCTCGATTTTGGGACAATCTTTGAGCATATCGTTTGTGATGCCCGTCAGAGATGTGATAAAATCGGAAATCTGATACCCGGGATTTATAAGTTCTGAAAACTCGCTGACTACTGCGCAGTTTTCAACTCTCAGCGCTGATAATTCAATAATGTCATCAAAACTCGGACTTAATCCAGTTGTTTCTATATCAATCACGGTGTAGCTGTCAGCAAGCCTTAATGTACTTTCGCCTTTTTCAAGGCGTTTTGTTTTTGGCTTATTTTCTTCAATTTTGATTTCACAATTATCAGCGTCTATTTTGATTGTAATATCCATAACTGCCACCTCGTTTTTGTTATTGTAATCAACCCTGCCGAGCAGCTTAATTAAGCTTCTTTGGCAGCAGAAATATATTTTTTATACTTATCATCATCGAGCAGAGTGTCAATCCTCTCGGTGATTTTTGTTTTATCGGTTTCGTCAAGCCGCATATATTTTTCAAACAATTCTGTATATTCCTGCGAATAAACCTCACCTTTATGCGCTTTTGCGTTTTCTGTCCTGCCGAGGAGATAATCAACGGAGCAGTCAAAAAAATCTGATATTGCAATAAGCGTTTCTCCATTTGGTATTGTTCCGTTTTTCCACTTTGTACAAGTGGCATTAGATACCCCGATTTGTTTTGCTACTGCATTGGGAGATAAGCCGCTTAATTTACACAAAGAAGTATAACAATCCCAAAACATAAGTACCTCCAAAAGATACAAATAACGCAATTAGAAATTATGCATAATACACAAAATCTAAATAAAGTTAGTTTTTATAAGCAAAAATATATTGACAATCTAACAAAAGTTAGTTATAATATAATCAGATTTAATAATCTAACTAAATTATATCACAACGAAAGGAGTTTGTCAACAGAAAAACGGCGGTTATTTGCCGCCGCTATTATCGTCTATTGTCTTGACTGCACCGCCTAATTGGCGCAAACATTCGAGCAGGCACGCTCGCATTGTGGGCGGCAGGCTCATATATTTTGCGAGAACGTCTTTTTCGTCCTCGGCTGATAATCCCAAATCCGCAAACGGATTCGGGAGCGGTTCGCGCCCCAGAAGATAATCGGTAGTTACTCCGTAGTAGTCAGCAAGCTTGCAAAGCGTCTCAAAATTCGGTTCACGCACACCGCGTTCATAATTCCTATATGCACTTTCGCTCAAACCTACTGCATTTGCTACCGTTTCACCCGTGACACCTTTCTTTTGTCGTAACTCTTTTAATAATTCATAAAACAAAATAATCACCTCCTACATTCATAATAGCACAAATTGAAATGTTTGTCAATAGAAATTTCAAAAATGTTTCAATTTGTATAATTTTCATAAATTGAACGTTTCAATTTGTACAAATAGTAGAAAGTTTCAAATTGTGCGTTTTTTTGTTGACAAACATTTCAATTTGTGCTATAATATAATTGTGAGGAGGTGAGAGAATGAAGAACAAAAAGAAAGCTGCCGAAATCCTTTCGGACATCGACAGCAATCTTGACAAAGTGTTGAGCATACTCACAAAGCTAGCACTTGTCGCAATGAGTATCAAAACAATAATCGAGATACTCACAGCATAAAACCCTTGAACAAGTACTCGGAGCGAAAGCTCCGAGGAAAGTGTTCATATATATTCTATCACATCGAAAGGAGAATGTCAAGTGAATAACGCAAAAATGGTTTTAAAAGTGATTTTCAAGTGTATTTTAGCGGCTGTATTCTTAATAGGCTTGGTCGCATTGATTGTTAGTTGAGGAGGTGAACAAAATGACGAGCGAGAACACAAAGGAATACGCAGAGGTCAAGCAGGCGTATAGGACGCTGAGCGACAGTGACAAGGCGATTTTTAGCACCATAGTCAATTTAGCGGTTGTGCTGCTGAAAGGGTTACACGCCGAAACGAAAGAGAGGTGAACGCTATGACAGTTACACTGACAGGAAAAACGATAGGCGAGAACATCAAGCTTGCAAGGCTTGCGGCAGGTCTTACCGGCGAACAGCTTGCCGAAAAACTCGGTGCAACAGCAGCGTCCGTCTATCGCTATGAGGCAGGAGCAATCGTTAAAATTCCTCGATTAAAACTCGAAAAAATTGCAGAAGTATGCGGAATTTCTGTCGAAGAGCTTACTACAACGATGTAAAAATAGCAACGGTCAACCAGTGGCCAGCATAGAATGAGAAAAGAGGTGATTAGAATGGCACGAGCAACCCCGGAAGAAGTTCTCGGGACCGTCCCGAACATTGTCAAACGGTTATACGACGAGAACGGGCAGGAAATCGGATGGATTGCAGACAACTTTGTCGTGCAGTCAAGCGAGGAAGTTGACAGAATTCTCGAGGAGATAGGAAAGATTTGGGGAGAGTCGTGCGCAAGAAAAGCAAGAGAAGACGCACTGAAAAGCAAGAACGGCTAAAAAACCGGGAAGTTTAATCAATCGGACAAGCTGTACGGCGAATGGCTTGCAGCGGAGAAATTCCTGCATTCAAGGTAGGAAAAAGACTTTGGCGGTTTAAAAAGACCGCTTTGATAGAATTTGCAGGAGTGGATAAGCGATAAAACAAGGGGGTGTGAAAATGAAAGCAAGGCACGTTTTAGCCGGGGTGCTTGTAACTGTTGGGATATTATATCTTGTCGGGGCAGTCGGAAACAGCGATTTTTACGGGTATTTTACAGCGTCTGACGGTATGCATATCCTTTTGGGATTTGCGCTGATAATCTTCCCTTCAATCGCACAGATCGTTGCGGAGAACGGCGAAAAGTAAGGTAGGAAAATATGCTGAGGGTTACAATATGACGCTTGATGATGCTTTTTTGCCCAAGCGCATTGATAAGGGTATTTCCGAAAAAGCGACAAAGCAGCTTCCAGACTGCCCTGTGTGCGGGGCGAAGGCATTTATTCAATGCGATACGGTAAAGGGATTCTGGTTCGGCTGGGCGGTTGGTTGCCCGAGATATTGCCTTAATGACGGCATACACGGACACGATGGCAACACACCTCGCGAAGACCGCTTTGTGGGGATTGGATTTGACACCAAAGAACAGGCGGCGGCTTGGTGGCAAAGGCGAGTAAATCGGGAACTAAACAAAGAAAACCGCAACATTCCGTGCGAACATCTCGGCGGCGTTAGTCCCCAAATGACGAACGGAGGCAACAATGACACGAAATGAAATAACAGCAATGCTTTCGCGGTTGCTTGTACAACAGCGGCTTTCGGGACGCGGAAAGTATTATGCAAGCGAGGTAACGCTGGATTTTGGGACATCGCACGAAAAGCGCGTTGATTTTATGCAGTTCTGCCCTACGAACACCACATCGGTCAGCGGAATTGAAAAGGGCGAATTTGTTTGCTACGAGGTAAAAAGCTGTTTGGCAGACTACAAAAGCGGTCACGGACAGAATTTTATCGGAGAAAGAAATTATCTTGTAATGCCTATGGAATTATACAAGAAAATCGGAAATGAACTCGGCAGCAACATCGGAGTTATTGTTCCCATTCCGAAAGGCGTGGATAGATTGGACGAATACGAAAATCCCACGGAATTAGACGATTCTAAACAATGGGAACTTACGATAATCAGAAACAGCGTCCGAAAAGACCGAGAACATTATTCGGTCGTGGAATTGTTATTCTGTATGTTTCGTAGCGGAATCAAATGAACGGAGAAAATATGTCGGAGAATGTAAGTAAAACGCACGCAGACCGACCCGCTTATGCGGATTTTGATGCGCCTGCAAAGTTCGAGGCAATAAAAAGCATTATCGCAAAACGTCTAAGGGAACACCCGAAAGCGATTTGTAGCTATAGTGGAGGGTCGGACAGCGATATTCTGATTGATTTAATCGAGCGCACGCGAGAAACTATGCCGTTTCTGCCGCCCGTGAAGTATGTATTTTTTGATACCGGGCTTGAGATGAGGGCAACAAGAGAACACGTCCGAGCCACCGCCAAAAAGTACGGCGTGGAAATTGAGGAAGTTCGACCGAAAATCGGCATAGTGCAAGCGGCGCGGAAATGCGGCATACCGTTTTTGTCTAAAGCTTTTTCGCAGGGACTTTGTGATTGGCAGATTAAAGGTGTGCCGCTCTCCATCGCGGAGGAGTTTGAGAAAGCCGATGACAAGTCTGCAAAACGCGCCGAACTCGCAGAGCGTTATCCCAGAAGCTCAAAGGCAATTAACTTTTTATGCAGTTGCAGTTCTAAAGGCAAACCGTTGTGTACTCAACTTACAATCAACAGCGAACAATTTATGCTTGACTTTTTGAAAGAAAACCCGCCGGATTTCAAAATCAGCAAAATGTGTTGTGATTATTGTAAAAAGCAAGTTGCACATCAAGCCCAAAAGGGATATGAAATAATTATCACCGGCGAACGGTTGTCAGAGGGGGGATTGCGAACGGCTCCGCGCGGAGCAGATTTCGCGAACAGCGATAACACAATGTGCTTTTACACATATGGCGACCAGTACAGGTTTAGACCGCTGTTTTATGTTACAGATAAGGATAAAGAGTGGTACAAGGAGCGGTACGGAATTAAATATTCAGACGCTTACGAGGTTTACGGGCTTAAACGAACAGGCTGCTGCGGTTGCCCAATAAGCTGCAAGGCTGTTGAAGATTTGGAGAAAATCAGACCGTATGAACCTAATGTAGTCAAAGCGGCGTATGCCATCTTTGGTATAAGCTACGAGTATCGGCAAAAGTACAACGAGTACAAGGCGCGGCGGCGAAAAGAAGAAAAAAGCCTATACCAATACACGCTTTTTGACTTAATCGGACAGGAGGAGCGAAAAAACGAACGAAAATTTTGACGCTTTTAACGCTTTTTGACATTTTTAGCGTATTTTAACGTTTTTTGACTTGAAAACAGGAGGACGACAGATGGGCGAGAAATTATCCATTAACGATTTTGCGAGAGCGGTACACGAAAACGCCGTAATGCACGGGTGGTGGGACGTGGAAAAACCACTACCCGAAATCATCGCGCTGTGCCATTCGGAGCTGTTGGAGGCATTGGAAGAATATCGTAAAGGCAAACAGTCCACGGAAACATATTACAATGGCGAAAAGCCCGAGGGAATTTCGTCTGAGCTTGCGGACTGCATAATCCGCATACTTGATTATTGTGCCGCGGCGGGTATAGATATCGAGGCGGCAACGCTCGAAAAACACGAGTACAACAAAAGCAGACCGTACAAGCACGGCGGGAAAATATGTTGAGGAGGTAGAAACAATGAGCGAAATTGAATTAAAGCCCTGCCCGTTTTGCGGGAGTAAAAACGTTTATATGCCGATTATAGGAGGCAGCTTGGTAGGAATAGTTTGTTGCCCTGATTGCGGTTTGTATTGTACTTTGGGCAGAAACAATTTGAGCGGAAAAGAGATTGCAGATAGGTGGAACAGGAGGGTGCAAGATGAAAAAAACAAAGATTGAGTGGTGCGATAGCACATTTAACCCCGTTACCGGCTGCTTGCACGGCTGCGAATATTGCTATGCAAGGCGAGTAGCGCAAAGGTTCGCGGGATATGACCTAAACGGCGGGGTCACGACAAATTGTCCCCTGCCGAGGGCAGAACTCACAGAGCCGCTGGCGGTCACTTGGAAAAACGGAAAGACGGTACAAGCACCCTACCCGTTTGG
>CANQKW010000001.1 GCA_947624555.1 uncultured Clostridia bacterium | reverse complement strand
GCACGGCGAATATCGCCGTAAGAAATGATATTGGACAGTCGAAAAGCGGTCTTTGCGAGATCCTCAAACGACACCGTATCAACGGCAGCTTTTTGCAGTGCGCTTACGCAACAGCTTGCCGCCGCAGACAAACCGCAGCAAAAAGCGTCCTCTAAAGCGCCTGCAATAACAGACATTTCGTCCGAGTGCTCAACTCTTTCTTTAAGCTGAAACGCCGCCGCAAGCTCTACTGTATCGCCTTTAAGCGCACTTTCGACCAAAGCTATTTCACATTCGGGCGTCCAGCATATTTTCCATTCCTCTGCCCATGTGGCGTTTTCCTGCTTTGACGGGACATATTCCGCAAATTTTATATCCAATACACGCAGCTTGTGCAGAAGGAACGAACGGTTAAGATCGAGAAACGCAGATTTTTCCGAGCCTGCTCTTATATTCTCACGAAGATCGAGCTTTAATTCCTGCGAGGTCACAGAGCGATATTTTTCGAGTTTAAGTTCTTTCAGTAAGCGATAAAAGTCGTCCTGAATGCTCGTTTGCGAAACGCCCTCGGGCAATTCGCCTATTTTAGTGCCGATTTCCGTGTCCGCCACGGCAACGCTTACAGCCGCAAGGCTGCCTTCTCCTATACAAGTTTCCGCCGCATCACGCAAATCACGCAGCGAAGGGATATTGCCATTGCGTATTTTAGCGAGCGAAGCGGCAAGCCTTACGCTCTCAATGACCTGCGCCGAGGACGCCGCACCGCCGTTTTTTCGCATTTTTTCGGCAATTTTGGAAAGATAAGCGTCAGCGGCATACATTCTGTCGCCTTTTAAAAGACCCTCCCAGATAAGCTCATAATATGCCGGAGCTTTGTTTCCTGCACCGTAGCCAGAACGTGTCGAGAGCCTGTAATACGAGTACGGCATAAGCGTGTGCAGCGCTGTAAGCTTTGGAAAAATCGGCAGTTCTTCGTCCGTTTCCCACGTTTTAAGCCCCTCAACGTGATATGCGCCCGTAACTACAACTATTTTTTCGGGAGCAATTCCGCTTTTTACTGCGTTTCGTATAACCGAGCGCATATGAATTTCACGCAGTTTGGTTTCCTCTGCGTCAAATTCGTCCGTTTCGGAAAATTCCCGTATCTTCGAGCCGAAAAGGTTAGCGCCCTCATGATAAGCCGAAAAATCGGCGCATTGTTCAAGCGTCCGCTCCCAGAACGTTTCGTGAGAGCCGTCCGCACTTTTTTCGGCAATTCGTTCGTAAACATCGGGCTTTTGTTCGATTTGCCCATCATCTTCGGCATCGTCGCCGCTTTCGTCCTGTTCGGCTTTTCGTATCTTCTCGTCAGTAAGCGAAAGAAACGTTTCCGACGGCAAATCCATAAATTTCAGCTTTACATTATTTTCATCGCACCATTTTATTGCCTGATATTCGGGAGAATATTCCGCAAAAGGATAAAGTATCGTCCTTATGGGAACGCTCTGCGTATAAGCGAGAATTGCAAACGGCGGCTTTGTTTCACTTCGTACAATGTCCGAAACGGTGTCTTCAAAATCAACGGGAGTTTCTATTATAACAAGCTCCGGTCGCGTATTTTCGAGAAATTCCCGCAGATAAAACGCTCCGGCAGGTGAGAGGTGGCGTATGCCGAAAAAATTCACGCTGCTCATTCGTTCAGCTCCCTGCAAGCCTTGTAAAGTCCGCTCCACGCCATACCTCGTTTTTTCATGATGTTTTCAAGGTATTCCTTCCACGCAACGCCGTCCTTGTCATCGTCTTTTACAACTGCTCCCTGAAGTCCTGCCGCTATATCTTCGTCGGAAATTTCGCCGCTGCCGAAACTTCCTGCAAGCGCCATGCTGTTGCAAAGCAGGGAAATAGCCTCTGCGGTAGAAAGAACGCCCGCAGTGGTTTTGACCTTTTGTTTTCTGTCGAGAGTTTCTCCGTTTCTAAGCTCACGGAAAATCGTGCATATCTTTTCGATAACCTCGTCTTTCGGCAGAGCCGCATTCAAGTCAAGACTGCCCGAAAGCTGCTCAACTCTCGTTTTAACGATATTCATTTCTTCTTCCAAAGTCTCCGGCGCAGGCAAAACCACGATGTTGAAACGCCTTTTAAGTGCCGCCGACATATCGTTTACGCCCTTGTCACGGGTATTTGCAGTGGCGATTATCGAAAATCCCTTTTTTGCAGGGACTTCAAGAGATAATTCGGGAACGGAGATCCTCTTTTCCGAAAGCAGGGAAATAAGTGTGTCCTGCACCTCCGACGCACAGCGTGAAATTTCCTCCACTCTTGCAATCGCCCCGTCCTCCATAGCCGTAAAAACGGGACTTTTGAGCATTGCCTCCTCGGACGGACCGTTTGCGATAAGCATTGCATAATTCCACGAGTAGCGAATTTGCTCTTCGGTAGTGCCTGCCGTGCCTTGTATAACACGGGAAGAATTGCCGTTTATCGCTGCCGTAAGATGCTCGGACAGCCAGCTTTTTGCCGTTCCGGGTTCGCCGATAAGGAGCAGAGCACGGTCCGTGACAAGCGTTGCAATCGCAATCTCAACCAAGCGTTCGTGACCGATGTATTTCGGCGTGATAACGGTTTTCCCGACTTTTCCGCCGCAGATGTAGGTTTTAACCGACTTCGGCGACATTCTCCAGCCTTCGGGTACGGGGTCTTTTTCCGCTTTGATAAGCGCATTCAGCTCCTCCTCGAAAAGCTGTTCGGCGGGAAGTCTTAAAATCGAATTGTCCATAATTATCTCCTTTTTAGTGTTGTGGCGTCCAATAGTGTTCTATAAATTCCCTCAAATCCTCCAGATCGAGGTTCAGCTTTATATTGTTAGTCTTAGCGTAGTTTTCAAGGTCGTCAATTTCCTTGCACAGATAATCGTAATCTGCGTCGATATATCTTAAAAGCATATATGCGTCCTTGTTTTTATCCGCAAATTTCATGTGATTAGCCTTGTAAAACTCGCAGACCAGTCCCTCAATATTCCGCATACCGCACGCCTCCATCATCCACAAGCGTGTCGGTACGTCCTCGTTTTCGAGAATTTTCTTGAAATAGCGGTTTTTGACCTTTTCGTACATTTCCTTGTCGTCTTTGTCGAAAAGATATTCCAAAAACAGGTCTGACTGATACCAGTCGCAGCTTATAAGCATATCTATCCACTTTTCACGTATCGGCTGATTTAACGGGATAACGTAGTATTCGTGCGTCGAGGGTTCTGCGTCACGGCTGTCATACAGCTTGTAGGTCATACAATATTTCCCGTTTATAAGCTTTATGCGCTCAATTTTTGTAATCGCCGAGCCTACCGCAACGCCGTTTCTTTCATGGTTTTTAACAAACTCTTTGGTTTCGAGAATTCGCTTTTTAAGCAGATCCGTGCAGTCGTCCGTGCCGATCACCATAGCATAAAATTCCGACTCTGAAAAAGTCCTGTCGGGGTATTTTTTTGCAAATTCCATTGCAAGAGCGCACATATCCTTGTCCTGCGTCATAGCAGCGGTATTCATAAGCGCAATGTCGACAAGTCCTCTTATGCTCAATTGTTCCTGCTTGTCGCATTTCTTTTCGCAGGCACGTCTTAAAAAGTCCGCAACGTCCTTTCCCGTTTTTCCACTGAACGCAACATATTCGATATGCACCCCGTATCCGTCGGTTTTGTAATTTCCGCCGTCGTTGTTGTCAAGCAAACGGTTGCCGATTTTCGCTGCAAGCCTGCTTGACCAGTCCGAGGTGCTGAACCGCAGGTATTCAAGCGTTTCCTGAGGCTTTTTCTTTTCCATTTCCTCAAAGAATTCCCGCGACTTGTCGCAGTCAAGCCTTGCCAGCGTGTAGAACGCCTCTTCTTTGACTGCGCCCTTTTCGGTTTTGGTAAATTCTATCAGTTTGTCGGCATTGCTCACGTCGTGCCTCAGCGCGCGCACAAGCAGTTTTTTCGCATTTTTCTCGGCAAGCGGGATATTTTCAAGATAAAAGTCGTTTGCTTTCTCTTTTCCGAGAGTATCTATAAGCGTAATGCGCTTAATCGTTTCCTTTTTACCCTTGGGGTCAAAGCCTTTTTCAAGCAGCGGAACCATATCTTCTCCCATGCCCTCGATTATCTCGTAAACCATATCCGCAAGGTCTGAATAAGACGCTCCCAATCCCTTTACAAGCGCAGGTTTGACACGGTAGTCCCCGAACAACTCGGATTTTTCATCGACAGCTTTCCTAACGATGTTGTACTGACCACTTCCGGGTTTAGTGAGAGCGTTTATCAGCACGGAAAGTTTTGAATACGGCGCATCGGTTATCTTTGCCGAAAACTCTGCCGCAGGAATTTCTTCAAGCTCTCCCTGAAAGTCATATCCTGCAAGAGCCACTGTCACGGAATCCGTAAGCGTCAGAGCGTCGAGCAGCGTGCCCGATAAATCCTCGCATTTTCCCGAAAAAAGGCTGTTTGAAAGCTCATATATTTTCCCGAAAACGGGCGACGCATTTTTAAGCGGTTCTATCGCACCGACAGCTTTTTTAAGCCTGAAATTTTCCGAAAGCAGATTTGCCCCTGCAATCGCCGCCGAGCGCAGCTGTTCGCGAAGTTCAAAAATAGGTGTAGTATCCATAATTTACCTCCTTAGTAAAGCAGTCTTACAACAGAATTTTCGCCGTCGGGGATAATGCAAAGTGGCTGGGCGGCAATTTTACGTTCTTCGAGGTCATAGTGAAATCCGCACAGCATAACGCCGTTTTTGAGGAATTTCTTTCCGGGCAGAGCCTCGATTTTGTCGGTCGTGGGTTCAAATTCCGCAAAATCGCACAAAGCAACACTATCGCCGCCCTTGGTTTTAAGAACGGTTTTATCGCCGATTTTACCGATTTCGGCAAACGCAATAAGTTTGTAAATCACGGGGCTTGACATGGCGTTTTGCAGGAAATTTCGTATGCTCTTTATTTCGTCCTTGACAGAATTTGCTGCAAACGAGCGTAATTTCTCGAAATCTTCGCTGCAAAGCTCGGAAAATTCCGCAGCGTCCCACCGCACACGGACATTTCCTTCTCCGGGATAGACCGCCATTGACGGCACATTTACTGCTCCGAATACAGAATCGTCCGCCTTGACGTGTTTTAGCGATTTCAGCGGTCTGAAATTTTTTGTCTGGAAAATCTTGCCGTTTTTGAGGTCAACCCAAACCCCCGTGTCGATAAATTCTTTTCTGGACTCGTCGTAAGCCACATTGAACGAAAGCTGCGTTAAACGCACGTCTTTCTCGCACTTCCCGACAGCCTCCAGCTCGGTCAGTTTCCAGTTTCCGCCAAGCTCCTCGTAAAGGGGAGTATCGTCTGCGGCAGGGTCGTCGTTTTCGATTTTTTCGGTGATATACTTCCGGGATTTTTTGATAAGCGAATTCAGCTTTTCAAGCACGTCAATTGCGTTGTCGTAATGCTGTTCGAGGTTATCTTTCTGATACTCGGTAATTTCGATAATAAGGCGATTGAACAGTCTTTGAATGCCGATTAGGTAGTAGTCGCCGAATTGCTTTGATAAATCCTGATAATTCGACAGGGAAGTGCCGCCCATAGTCCCCAGACCTGCCGAAATAAGCTCTTTAACCGCTTTTTCGCACAGCTCCAGACCTTCAAGCTGCTTTTTCTGCTTTTTGATTTTCGCAGAGTTAGAGGTCTTTTTTGCGGCGGTTTTCTTTTTAGCCTTTTCTGCGTCCTCGGGAGTATCTTCATTTGTCGTTTTAGCGGATTTTGCGGCAATCTTAGTCCGCTTTGACACAATGTCCTCGGGAATTTCGCATATTTCAAACGTCTTGTCCGACATCATTTCGTACATAAGCCCCAGAGAGTGTTTACACGGGAATTGTCTGCTCGGACATGAGCAGCGGAAAACGGGGTGATTTTCGTCTATGTAGTCCGCCGAGGTGATGTAAGGACTTTTGCCGCTGCCCTTACATTCGCCCATAAAGAAAGTATCGTCCGCCGAGCGGCAGAGCTCTACAAATCCACCCGAATTCGAGATTTTTTTGCCGTTTGCAGCTGCCGCAGGATTTGGCGCAAGCGACAAAATAAGCTGTTCCGTAATGTTTTTCATTGTGAATTCTCCTTTTGTAATCAAAATTGAAAAAACTGCTGATTATATTATACACTCTTTGTCAAAATATTTCAATGGATTTTACACAAAAAAAGCACCGCTTGCTGCGATGCTTTTTTGAGTTATTTGCGCTTGTTTGATAAATCGGGATTTATCGCACAACATATTTCATAGGTGTAAATCTTATTCCGTCAATTTCTTGCTCCTCTGACAAAGGTACAAATCCAATGTGGAGATAGAAACCTTTCCCATACGGGGAAGAATTCAAAGTGATTTCTTTCAGGGACGGATTTTCTTTTCGTATGTCTTCCAGCAGAAAACGAAACAGGGCTGTCGCAACTCCTTGATGTTGATACTTTCTTTTAGTAAAGGCTAAATTGATATGCGTTTTGCTTGCACGCATTCCCATAATTCCAACTATTTTATTACCATCAAATGCCGCGTATATCGGACAAATACCCTGCCTGCAATTATTTATAAATTCCTCATTCTCAACAATGTCACGCTTAAAGGTTTTTATCCCTTCCGGCGCATAATCAGGTGCTTCAAACTGCATAAAAACTTCTAAAGCAAGTGCAAGAGCCTCATTTACCTCGTTACAATACATAACCAATCCCTCTTAAAATCCCGACTTAGCCTGCCTTAATGCCCAAACAACCGCATCATTTTACCGCACTTTTTGCAAAAAGCAATCCCCGGAAAGGATTTACCTCAGCTTTGCGCCGTCCTTGAATGCCTCGCCGACTCTGCCGGAAACCTTGTAGTAACCGTGGGTGTACGGATCGAAAGCGATAGCTCCGAGCAGGTCGATATCGACCTTTCCGTCTTTGAGTATTTCCTCGTTGACGGTAGTTGCAACGACTTTTCCGATAACGCCTATCCCCTTGTCGCCGCCCTGATATTCGACGAACTCGCATTCGAGAGCAATCGGGAATTCGTTGATCACGGGTGCGTCGACACGTTCTGACTTCGTGAAAGTCATACCGCTTTTGGCGAACTTGTCCTTTGCGTCGTTTCCGCTTACGATACCGAAGTAGTCAGCCTCTGCTACGTGCTTGGCGTCTGCTACTTGGACAACGAACCCCTTTCTTGCCTTGATGTTTTCAACGGTCTTGTGCAACTCGCTCAGATTAAGTGCGACCATATCCCTCGACAGCATAGTACCCCACGCTGCGTTCATCACGTCTACCGTGCCGTCCTCGTTGAAAGTTGCTATCATAAGCACAGGCATCGGGAAGATTGCCTCCGTTGTAGTTATCTGCTTTTTCATTGAAAAACCTCCTTGAAAATCCGCTTTTTTATTCGAGAGACCCACCGTCTCTCATCTTCTCTATTATACAAAATTTTCCTGAAAAAGTCAAGGATTTTTTACGCTTTTCTCCGCACCCCAACAATTCCAACTGCATTTTTGCAAAAAAATGTGATTGATTTCTCGCAGACAGTATGCTATAATATAGTTACGATACGGAAATTATCACGGGAGGTAACAACATGGAACGATATTTTGGAGAAAACACGCCGAAACTCGGATTTGGACTGATGCGGCTGCCGAAAAAGGGACTGGGCAAAATCGACATCGAGCAGACAAAGCAGATGGTAGACCTGTTTATGGAGGCGGGTCTTAACTATTTCGACACGGCATACATATACGATCTCGGCGGCTCGGAACGTGCGGCAAAGGAAGCGCTCGTAGACCGATACCCTCGTGAGAGTTTTACGCTTGCCACCAAGCTGTGCGCATGGATGGGCGCTCATAACGAGAAATCTGCGAAACAGCAGTTCTACACCAGCCTTGAACGCACCGGCGCAGGATATTTCGACTTTTATCTGCTGCACGCTCTTCAGGCGGCGAACTACAAGCTTTACGACAAATATCACATCTGGGATTTCGTGAAAGAGTTGAAGGAGCAAGGACTTATCAAGCACTGGGGATTTTCTTTCCATGCTGCGCCCGATCTCCTCGACAAAATTCTAACGGATCACCCCGATGCGGAATTCGTGCAGTTGCAGCTAAACTATGCCGACTGGGAAAATCCGAGAGTTACCTCACGGGAGAATTACGAAGTTGCAAGACGGCACGGTAAATCCATTATCGTGATGGAGCCGGTCAAGGGCGGCGCTCTTGCAAAGCCGCCCAAAGACGTTCAGAAGATACTTCGGGAGGCAAACAAGGACGCATCGTTTGCATCATGGGCAATTCGTTACGCTGCGTCACTTGACGGCATTATCACCGTGTTGTCGGGAATGTCAAACCTTGAACAAATGCGTGACAATCTCTCCTATATGAAGGATTTCAAACCTCTGGACAAGGACGAACAGACTGCGATCCGCAAGGCACAGGAAGCCATTACGAAGATCAAGTCGATACCGTGTACGGGGTGTCACTACTGCACGGCAGGCTGCCCCAAGAAGATTCCTATTCCCGAGATTTTTGAGGCGAGAAACCAACAGCTTGTCTGGGGACAGCTTGAAGAAGGCGTTCGGCGATACGGCAAGGCAACGGAAAACGCAGGAAAGGCAAGCGACTGCATCGCCTGCGGTCAGTGCGAAAAGGCTTGTCCGCAGCAGATTGACGTGATAAACAGACTTCGAGAGTGTAGCAGCAATTTCGATCAAACTACATAAAATGCGAATTTCTCGGCTTTTTTAAGGCAATACAGCGCTGTCTCAGGCAAAATTATCACCGAACGCTATTGACTTTGAATATTAGTTGTGGTATAATATGAATTATAAAATATTAAAAGTTTTCAGAGAGTGCGCTCTTTGCCGAATATTCAAACGCCGAAGGGAGACCTTCGGCTGATTTTTCGTCAGGAGTGCCGATCAAATCGAGAGGTGATTACTTTTGAGCCAGGAAAAAGAAAAAACGAGCTTTGTTATGAAAGCGGCAACCCTTATCGTTGATAAGCGAAAGGGGTTCTTCCTGTTCTTTATTCTTGCGGCGATTTTCTGCGTTTTCGGTATGCAGTGGACAAAGGTAAACAACGATATTACATCGTATTTGCCCGACAGCACCGAAACCAAGCGAGGACTTATGCTTATGAACGAACAGTTCGTAACATACGGCTCGGCGAATGTTATGATTGACAACGTGACCTATGAGACCGCCGAACAGCTTGCAGAACAAATGCTGGACATAGACGGCGTATCCGAGGCGGTTATCGACCAGACGACTGCACACTATCACAACGGCGCAGCTATGATTTCCGTAACGTTCAAGGGCGAGGCGGAGGACGAGATTGCAAAGTCTGCGATGATAAAGGTCAAGGAACTGCTTGAGCCTTACGATACATATATTTCCAGCGAGGTCGGCGCAAATCAGGCGGACGCTATCGCCGAGGAAATGGGCTTGGTCGTTGTAATCGTTATCGTGATCGTTATTGCGGTGCTGCTGTTCACGTCCAAGACCTATATGGAAGTACCCGTGATGCTTATGACGTTCGGTATGGCGGCTCTTCTCAATATGGGAACGAATTTCCTGCTCGGAGAGATTTCCTTTGTATCTAATTCCATCGCAGTGGTATTGCAGTTGGCGCTCGCAATCGACTACGCTATCATTCTCTGCAACCGTTACACCGAAGAGCGCACAACTCACGACGCAAGAATGGCGGTTATCGTTGCGCTTTCCAAGGCTATCCCCGAAATATCTTCAAGCTGCCTTACGACGGTATCGGGACTGGTTGCGATGATGTTTATGCAGTTCAAATTAGGACTTGACCTCGGCGTTGTGCTTATAAAGGCGATTTTCTTCAGCATATTGTCGGTGTTTACGCTTATGCCGGGGCTGCTGATGTCATTTTCGGGACTTATCGACAAGACGCACCACAGAAATTTTGTCCCGAATATAACTGCGGTCGGAAAAATGGATGTCAGAACACGTTTTGTTATCCCGCCGATATTCGTGGTAGCGCTGGTTGCGGCATTTATCTTTTCCAATCAATGCAACTACGTCTACGACTACGCCTCGGGAACTACATACAAGAAAAACGAGTCGCAGATCGCAGATGAGAAGATACGTGACAACTTCACGGTTGACAATCTGATGGTAATGATCGTCCCGTCAGGCGATTACGAATCCGAACACAAGCTGCTTATGGAGATTGCGGCTGACCCGACCGTAAATTCTACGCAGGGTCTTGCAAATACCGAGGCTATGGACGGGTATTACCTCACGGACGCTCTCACTCCCAGGCAGTTTGCAGAGCTGATTGATATGGACGTGGAGGCTATAAACGTGCTGTATTCGGCATATGCGGTGTCGCAGGACGACTACGGAAAGCTTATGGGAAATATTTCCGATTACGGCGTGCCGCTTATTGATATGTTCGATTATGTTTACGAGCAAAAAGAGGCAGGCGTTATCACGCTTGACGACGAAATGACAGATATGCTCGATGAACTGAATGCGAAACTCGTTGACGCAAAACTTCAGCTTAAAACCGACGAGTATTCACGTCTGCTGATAAAGACCAACCTGCCTATGGAAGGCGATTTGACGTTTGAAAAACTCGACAAATTCCACAAGATAATGTACAAATATTACCCGGAGGACAATTCGTTCCTGGTCGGCGACTCAACGAGCGACCTCGACCTTTCGACCTCGTTCGTGGACGATAATCTGATGATAAGCATATTGTCTGCGCTGTTCGTACTGGTAATACTTGTTTTCACGTTCAAATCGGCAGGACTTCCCGTGCTGCTTATGGCGATAATCGAGGGCGCTATCTGGATAAACTTTTCCGTGCCTGCCCTTGAAAACACGAACATATTCTTCCTGAGCTATCTTATTGTAAGCTCAATTCAGATGGGTGCAAATATCGACTACGCTATCGTTATCTCCAGCCGTTATTCCGAGCTGAAACGTCAAATGTCGCCTAAGGAAGCCATTGTTGAGACGCTTAATCAGGCATTCCCGACGATTATCACCTCCGGTATGATTTTGTCCGTGGCAGGTCTGCTTATCGGATTTATGTCCTCTGATGTTGCGATTTCAGCTGTCGGCGAGTGCCTTGGACGAGGAACGCTCATCTCGATAGTCCTTGTAATGTGCGTTTTGCCGCAGATATTGCTGCTGGGCGACAGTATCATCGAAAAGACTTCGTTTACGCTTAAAAAGAGGGATCGTATCCAGCACACGTCGGGGCTTATCCACCTCAACGGGCGTGTACGAGGCTATGTCAGCGGCATAGTTGACGCAGATGTAAGCGGAATAATCCGAGGCGAGGTAAGCGCAATGCTCGACAGCGAGGACGCAGCGGCTCTGCGTGAAAGAATTGACAAAGCCATAGCCGACTCCTCCGAGGACGGCGAAGAAGTATTGACGGAGGACGATTGATATGAAGAAATTTTGTAAAGCAGTTTCCGTTATCTCGGCTTGTGCGCTTGCGGTAAGTCTTGTATCGGCATATCCGCAGAACGTTTTTGCAGCTGAAGGAAACGTTTCAGAAACGTCCGCCCCGACGGCAACCAACCGCACGGAATATATCTCCGATTTGGAAGGATTTATGAAATTTGCGGAAGAATGCAGGATTGATTCTGCAAGTTACGGGCTTAACGTGGAACTTAACGCCGATATAAGCCTTAACGAAAAGGAATTTTACGGTATACCTATTTTCTGCGGTACATTCGACGGAAACGGTCACACAATTTCGGGACTTAATATCAGCGACAGCGCATCGGAATCAGGACTTTTCCGTCACGTTGAGCGCAGCGCTGTGATAAAAAATCTGGTCGTTTCGGGCAGCGTTTCTCCGAGCGGTTCGGGGAATAATGTCGGCGGTATTGTCGGCGTAAACAAGGGAACAATCAATTCCTGCGAATACAAGGGAACGGTTTTTGCAAAAGACAGCGTTGGCGGCATAGCCGGAAAAAACGAGGAAAGCGGCGTTATAAGCGGCTGCAAATCTTTTGCAGTTATTTCAGCTGAGAGCACGGCAGGCGGTATTTGCGGCAACAATCTCGGAATACTTATAGACTGCGCCAACAGCGGAAACGTCAATGCCGTTTACTCGGATATTGAAGTCAGCGCCGAGAATATAGGGTTTGATAACACCTCGGTTGAGGGTGCGATAGGAAAATCCGATATAGGCGGCGTGGCAGGTTATTCTTCGGGGATAATCAGGCGCTGCTCGAATTCGGGAACTGTCGGATATCAGCATACTGGTTACAACATCGGCGGAGTTGTCGGACGTCAATGCGGAATGTTGGAGTCCTGTGCGAATACGGGCGAGGTCTACGGCAGGAAAGACGTGGGCGGTATCGCAGGACAGATGGAGCCGTATTGCAGCATTGAATTTTCCGAGGATACGGCGCAGCGTCTTGGAAATGAAATGGATACACTGTCAGAACTTGTCGAAAAGTTGATTTCCGACGCAGGAAACAGCGGCGACAGGCTCAATTCCGAGATACAGTCGCTCACCTCTCAGATGAACGCTGCACAGAAGAATGCAGACGATATTGCGGACAGAACGGAGGAGATATTCAACGGCTATTCCGACGGGATAAACGAACTCCTGGCAAGGGCAGACAAGGCGCTGGACGATGCGCCCGACGCACTCAATTCGCTTGACGAGGCTCTGGAACTTATAAGCGATTTTGCCGACAAATGCACTGAGGCTCTGCGTGAACTGGAACAGTCGGGCGAGTATGCGGGCGATGCGGTAAATTCGGCGAAAGACGCACTCAATGACATAGATAAGGCAATCCCCGAAATCGAATCTGCTCTGCGTGACGTAGGAAACGCCCTGCGTGAAATACAAAGCTCTCTCGGCGACCCCGAAGAGATAAAGACTTCGATGAAAGACATTACCAAATCGCTCGACAAGATAATGTCCGAGATGAAGGATATGTCGGACGCTGCGAAACGTCTGGACGCCGCTTTCCAAAGCCTTTCCGAGTGGCTTAACGGATCTGACTGGCAGCAGCTGAAAACAAGCGTCACTGCGCTTTCCGACTGTCTGTCGGAGGTGCTGGACGCTCTCGGCAGTGTGAGCGGTGCGGTAAGCGATATTTCGGGAGCGATTGATTCGGGCGAGATGAATAAGGCGTTTATCGAGCTTAATTCTGCTACGGCGGCGCTCGGCAGAGCTGCGGCAAAGCTTGCAGGAGCGGTAAGCGGCGGAGGCATCCCCGATACGGGAAAACTGGACGAGGCGACCGACGAACTGCAAAGTGCAACGCAGGCTCTCCAAAAGGCAGCGGAACATCTCAACACAGCCGTTGACCCCGTTGAAATGCAAAAGGCTCTCGACGAGCTGCAAAGTGCGTCGCAGAACCTCAAAATTGCTCTGGATAAAGCCTCTGCAGCGGCGGAGGAAATGTCGGGCGCACTCGATAAGATTACCGGTTCGTCCGTGCCCGAGGACACGATGAAAGCGGCATCGGAGCAGATCGGGACAATTCTCGATTCCGTATCGGATATTTCGGATAATTTGTCCGATATAAACGCTAAAATCAGCGATATTCTCGACGATATAGACGCTGAAGGCTTGTCAGCAGCTATGGGAAATCTAAGCGACGCTTTTTCAGAAACAGCTAAGGCGGCAGGCTCGATAAGCGTTTCGGGCGAAAATGTCGATAAAGCCGCCGACGCTCTCGGTAAAACGCTTGACTCCGTCACTTCGGCGGCGTCTAAGGCAGGCGATGCGTCCGATATTATATCCAAGGCAGGCGACAAACTGTCCGAGGCAGTGAAAAAACTGGAGGATATGTCGCAGACGCTTTCGGGAGAGTCCGAGGTGCGTTTTCCTGCGCTGGACGAAAGGTTTTCAAACGCCGCAGACTCGCTTTCCGAAAATATGAAGGCTATGATTTCAACGCTTTCGAGAATAAGCTCAAAAGCCAATTCCGAGGTCGACGTCCTGCTGAACGATATTAGCAATATAAACGACTGCCTGGAACGTATTTTTGGGATTTTTAAGGAGAATTATCGTGATTTGCTCTCGGAAGATGAGGCGCAGAGAGGATTTTCGGAGGATATTTCCGAGACCGAGAGTGCCAATTCCGACAGCAATTCCCGTCACGGCAAAGCTCTTGACTGTGTGAACAGCGGCAAGGTCGAGGGCGACGTGAATATCGGCGGTATTACGGGGGCTATGGCGATAGAGTTCGACCTCGACCCGGAGGACGATATCGCCCGTAACGGAAACCCGTCAATAAACTTCAGCTACAACGTTATGGATATAATTGAGTCCTGTGAAAACAGCGGCGAAATAATCGCCAAGAAGAATTACTGCGGCGGCATTGTCGGCAGAATGGATATGGGACTTGTTAAGAACGCCCGTGCGAGCGGCGCAGTATCCAGCACAAGCGGAAACTACGTCGGCGGCATTGCGGGGTACTCTTCCGCTAAACTGCGTGAGTGCGTTTCTAAGGTGACGCTGTCGGGTGCGTCTTATATCGGCGGTATCGCAGGTGAGGGCGGCATTATGACCGACTGTCTGTCAATATCGGATATTACAGGTTTCAGCGAGAAAATAGGCGCTTTGGCAGGATATGTCGATTTTTCAAAGGAAAATACCGAGATTTTGAGGAACTTTTTCGTTGACAGGGGCGTTGCAGGCATCGACCGCATAAGCTATGCAGGACTGGCAGAGCCGTTTGGATATGCGGAATTTGCAAAGCGTGCAGGAGATTTCGCCGACATCGTGGTCGAATTTTTCGCAGACGGCGAGATGCTGGAAAAGATTACCGTGCCGTACGGCGGTTCGCTCAATCCGTCAGATATTCCCGAAATACCGAATAAATCAGGATACTATGCACGTTGGGAAGATTTTGACTTCGAGAATATCACATTCCCGAAGAGGCTAAACGCCGAATACATTCAGCTCATCACTTCGATTGCAGCTGACAAGTATAGCGAGGACGGACTTTCGCTGATACTTGCGGACGGAAATTTTGACGAGAATTCTCGGCTTTTGGTCGAAACCGAAAGCAGTGCAGTCTTTGCGCCCGAAGGCGCACAGCTTAGGATTGTGACGATAGACTCCGAGAACGCCCCGACGGCGCTCAGATTTCTCAAAACTGGAAATAACGCTGCGCTTATGCAGTACATAAACGGTGCGTGGAAACCTGTTCAGTTTACAGAAAACGGAAGTTACCTTATCGTAGAAAATCCTGCTCTCGAAAACGGAACAGCGTCGTTCTGCGTGTCGAGCAGTTCGTCGAACGTAACGCTTGCGGTTATCATCGCTGCTGCCGGAGTTACCGTGGTCGCTGTAATCGTCATAGTGGCGGTCGTTAAAAGCAAGTCGCACAAGAAAGAAAAAGCACTGACAAAATAAAAATTGCGCCTTACGAAGTGATATTTTTAGTAGAATTTGCGGCAATCAAAAATAAATTGAAATTTTTTCAGGAGGTTCAATATGGACATTTGTGAAATGAGGTCGTCACGGAACGGAAAATTCTTCCTTACGGGCGATTCGGACGGCAATGTCACCATTTTTAACTCCGAAACCGGTGAAAAATTCGGTTCGTACAAGACAAATTTCGAGTCAGGCGGAAACAGAATGTGCGTTACGGACGACGGAAAATACTTTGTTGCCGCAGCTTACAGTATGGATTTGACACTCTACGAAACTGCCGCGGGAAAAGAACTGTACAAAGACGACACATTTTTTCACGTGCAGACGGTGCTGTTTTCCCTTGACGAAAAGCAGATTTTCGTGCTTTATTCCGATATAATGTACACCAGGACAATAGGCGTAAAAGGACTTGAAACAGAAAGAAATATCAGCGACTATTACCCCGACAGCGATTTGCCGCTGAAATTGTCGGGAGATAGAATGAAAATCAAATTTCCCGGTAAAATTTTAAAACTCGAAAAATCGGCAATGGATATGCTGTCGCACGACGGAAAGATCTATGTCGCTGTTTTCGGCGGAGGAATGAAGTGCTTTTTGCCGAATAAGAAAGAGCTTTGGTCAGTCGAAAGCAACGTGAATGAGCATTATCAGCGGATTGCCTACTGCGAAAAGTATGATTATATCCTGGGACTTGGATTTAAATATAACGAGCCGAGAACAGAGCCGTTTCATTTTGTTGATGTGCGCTCTGCGCAAACAGGGGAGATTATCTACACGGTCGGACTTTTTAGGGGTTATTATTATGTGTTTATCAGAAACGGCGAAGGAATTGCATCGTCAAACGGCGATTTGTATGAGCTTGGCGAAAAAGAATTTACTTTAAAGGAAAATTGGTTCGATATTTAAAAAAATTTGTCCGACCCCTTTACAACTTCGCTTTTTTGTGTTACAATAAAATCGGAGGTGTTCGTATGGACGATAAAGAAAAAAAGATACAGAAAACAGAAACTCCCTCCGGGCTTACTGACGAACAAATCAGGGAGAATGAACAAAAAATCAGCGATATGAAACAGGAACTTGAGGATTATATCGAAGAGCAGGGAATTTATATCAGGCAATAAAAAAGGGTTCTCAGATTTTTCTGAGAACCTTTTTTTATGTAAAAATTCGAGGTTTAGTGAACCATACTCAAAGCGCTTTGAATTCGTTTTATAAGTCCGTTGTATTCATCGAGGAATTGAGCGTTATTATTTTCAATAAAGTCCCAATCGTCGCTCCTTGAAGCCATTTCCAGCTTTAAAGCGAAATCCGAAAGCTCGTCTGCGCCTATTGTCCTTGATGTGCCTTTAAGGGAGTGTACAAGTATCCGGTAATTTTCAGTGTCCTTTTCTCTGAATGCGTCATTGATAGCCTCTGTTTTATTATTTTCGAGGAAGTCTGTTATTATCTGCAAATAGAAATCCTCGTCGTCACAGCAGTAGGCAAGTCCCATTTCGGTGTTAAGGAATGAAAGTTTTTCTTTAATTCCGCTGTTTTCTTCTGTTTTGGCGTCCTCGGGAACAGCAGGCTCTTCGGGGAAACTGTCGGTCGATATTATAAGATTTTTTGCAAGGTGTTTTTTAAGCGTATCGCACAGCCTTTTTTCGGTAACAGGCTTTGAAACATAATCGTCAAATCCCGATTCAAGATACATTTCACGCTCGCCCGAAACGACATTTGCCGTTACCACTATAATGGGAGTATCGGGGCAAAGCTTTTCGCTGCGGATAATTTTCATTGCCTCTATTCCGTCCATAACGGGCATCATATGGTCGAGGAAAATTGCGTCATAGTGCGTTTTTCTTACAAGCTCAACAGCTTCCTTGCCGTTATTTGCCGTATCGACAGACGCTTTTGTTTTCGCAAAACAACGGCAGATTATTTCAAGATTTATCTTATTGTCATCTACGGCAAGAATGTGAGCGTCAGGAGCAATATAACCGATGTTGTTTTTCAGATTTTTATTATCAATAGCCGAAACGTCGCCCATAGGCGTTGAGTCGGATATTTTCTGGATAAGTGAAAAGCTCATTGTTGTGCCTTCGCCGTAGTTGCTTTCTACCTTTAGCGAGCTGTCCATATAATTGAGCAGGCAGGTGACGATGGTAAGTCCCAAACCGACGCCGCCCTTGTTTTCGGTATGCTCTCTGTCTATTCTGAGAAAGCTGGAAGAAATCATCGAAATATCGTTTTCCTTGATGCCTATTCCCGTATCCCTTACGGCGACAAAAAGCTCTCCCATATCGTTTCCGATATTTCTCCATTCCAACGTAAGCTCAACATAGCCTTTTTCCGTGAAATTTGCCGCATTTGATAAAAGATTGTCTATTATCTGAGTTAATCTCTGGCAGTCGCCGTAAAGTTCAGAGGGAATATCTCCAGAAATAACCGTCTTAAATTCGAGGTTATTCTTTTCCGTGTAGTACTCTCCGCTGGAAAGTATATCCATAAGGAACATTGACGTGTCATACACCGACTCTTCAAGCTTGAAATCTCCCGACGCCATTTCGGTGTAGCTCATTATATCGTTCATCATAGTGAGCAGACGTCTGCTGCCCGTGAGTACGTTTCCCGTGTATCTTATGGTGGATTCGTCGTCGGGACTGCTGAGGATTGCCTCCGCACTTCCGATAATAGCGTTTATCGGCGTTCTTATCTCGTGCGACATAGCGGTCAGGAATTTCGCTCTTGCTTTTTCTGCCTCCTGTGCCTTATCCCGTGCGACACGCAGCTCGTCCATTGTTTTTATAAGTTCCTGATAGTCGGGGGTTTCCATTGAAAACAGAAGAGTAAGAAATCCCAATGCTATCGAAAACAATATAAAAAGAATATCCGGAAAAATTATCTGCACAATAGGTCCCGAAACGACCGATACCGTATAAGCAATAACGCAGCCCCGCTGGCTTTTGCTGTAATTCTTATATCCCGAATAAAGTATCGCCAGAACTGCAATTATCGTAAGAATAGGTATAATATGTACGACAGGATAGATAGGACCGTGAATATAGCCTTCTGTTTCACTGAACGAGAATATCCAGTTTGTCAGGAAATTCACAGTCAACAATGCCAGTGAGAATAAAAGTATTCCCTTTGATATATTGATTACCAATGATTTCGGCTTTTTCAGTACGCACAGCACCGAATATTGCACAAACTGATATTCAAGAACAGTATCCGCCGCAAAATACAGATAATTCAGCACCATATTCAGCGGAATTGGTACTAACGTCGCATAGCTTATCGTAACGGCGGTAATAAGGTCAAGCGCTATTGCAATAAGAAGTGTAAGCGCAAGTCTTTTGAATTGCCTGTTATATACCGAATTTGAATTATACTGCAATCGTATGTAGACATTTATGACTATCATAAACGCCATTGCGGCAGCCTCAAAATAAATATTGTAAAGCATATCATTTTACTCCGAAAATGAATTTACTGCGGATTCGGTCCTAAAATTGCTGTCACTTTTTCAAGAAGTTCGTTCGGGAGGAACGGCTTTTTAAGGTATGAATTAACACCCAGCCTTATCGCCTCCTGTACCGTTGCCTGAGTAGCCGTAGCTGTCAGGAACATTACGGGGATATGTTTCAGGCTTTCCGACTGTCTGATACTTGAAAGCGTATTAAAACCGTTGAGCACGGGCATTTCTATATCCAACAGTATCAGGTCTATCTGGGGGCAGGCGGGGTTTCTCAGGTAATCAAGGCACTGACGTCCCGATGTGGCTGACACCGTATCGAAATTTGCTTTCTTTAGGATAAGGTCGCAGAGTCTGATGTTAATATTATCATCATCAACAATCATAATTCGTCTTTTGCGTGCTGTAAGCATTACAATCATTTCTCCTTGAATTTTAATTTTACCGACAGATAATTTCTTATCAGATATTTCACACATAATAAGTATAACATAGTTGTATCTAAAATGCAATACTTTAATAAAATTAAAAAATAATTTTTTGGTTTTGCTTAGGTAATTTTGCATAATTTTATACAAAATAAATTGTGAATTATAACAAAGCTTGACAAAGCAGGAAAAATTTTTTAAATCTGAGTTAAATGTGTTGACGAGAACAAAAATAAATGTTATAATAGATATAACTATAAATTTCACTGTTAAATTATTTATCGGTTGGACTAATTATTTTTGGAGTACTTCATCATATGGAAAAATATGTAAGTAAGCAGAATGTTTCAGAAACTTTGCCGCCTCCTGCGGACGGGGGGGATTTTGGCGTGTCCGATGATGGAAAAGAACTCTCTTCGGGTATCAATATCAAATTTGTTCCCGATTTTGTCGTTTGGAGAGCAAAGCTTTTTATTTATTCGGTCGGACTTGCTTTGTTTGTAATAGCCTGCGAAATCGCAGGTGTGATTTTCTGTGCGGTCAATGGCAGAGAATTTGATTATCTGACGCAGCTTATCCTGCCGTCGGGAATAAATGCGTTAATACTGATTGCGGAACGGTTTGTTATAAGCATGAAGAATGTTCGTGCGGCTGCTTTGAATGCGCTTTCGGTTCTGGTAATATCTGCAATTTTGATTACAGCGTCGGCTTTTCATTATTCCGTTTGCAATATTGTTACGGCTTTGTGCGTGCCTGTGCTTGTTTCTGTCGTTTTTTGCAGCAGAGGAATTACGCTAGCTGTGCTTTTTTGTTCTCTTGCCGGGGTAGGAATATCGGCTGTCACGAGATACGTTTCGGGATATGTCGAGGGTCTTTTCACGGAGATCGTTGCTGCTGCGGCGGCGGTCGTTTTCGCTGAGATTGCGGCTCAGATTATGATAGTTATGATAAATGAGCAGAGGATAAAGCTCACGGAGATTGCCGATGAGGCTGTTAGGTCACGGCACGAGGCTATTCACGCAAGCCGGGCTAAGTCGGATTATCTGGCAAATATGTCCCACGAAATAAGAACGCCGATAAACGCTATTCTCGGAATGAACGAGATGATACTCCGTGAGGAGCACAGAACGGCTATCCGTGATTATGCGCTGAGCATACAGTCGTCGGGAAATCTTTTGCTCTCTCTGATAAACGATGTTCTGGATATTTCAAAAATAGAGTCGGGTCAGGTCGAAATCGTTCCGACGGTTTATGATGTTTCTTCGCTGATAAACGACTGCTACAATATGTCTGCGTCGAGGGCAGCCAAAAAAGGTCTGGAGCTTAAAGTCGAGTGCGATGAAGAACTTCCTCATCTTTTGAGAGGCGATGAGCTGAGAATACGTCAGATTATCGTAAATCTGATGACGAACGGCATAAAATATACCGAAAAAGGCACGGTAACGCTTTCGATTACGGGAGCGAAAAAGGACGGCGTATTTTTCCTGAAAGTGGCTGTTTCCGATACGGGAATAGGCATTTCAGAGGATAATCTGAATAATCTGTTTCATCAGTTTAAGCGTCTTGATTTGATACATAACCGCAATATTGAGGGCACAGGTCTCGGACTTACTATCGTAAAGCACCTTTTGGAGCTTATGAGCGGCGAAATTAACGTAGAAAGTAAGCTGAAAGAGGGAAGTACGTTCTCGATAGAAATTCCGCAGGAAGTGGTTGAGGACTCGCCTGTCGGACTTATCAATCTCAGCTATGCACAGACGGACGATTACAGCTATACCCACAGCTTTGAGGCGCCCGACGCACATATTCTTGCTGTCGATGATTTGTATGTAAATTTGCTGGTTATCAAGAATATGCTCAAGGAAACTAAGGTGCAGATTGATACTGCTATGAGCGGTGCAGAGGCAATTGAGCTTTGCGAGAAAAACAAGTATGATCTGATTTTAATGGATCATATGATGCCTCAGATGGACGGCGTTGAGGCTTACGGAAAGCTGCGTGCGGACGAGAAAACGCTCAATTCGCAAACTCCCGTTATTATGCTGACTGCAAACGCTCTTGCGGGCATAAGAGAGAAGTATATGAACGTCGGATTTGCGGACTATCTGTCAAAGCCTGTCCGTGGTAAGACGCTTGAAGAAACCATTAAGAAATATCTGCCGCCCGAACTTGTAACTGTGAATGAAGAAAAATCAGAAGAACAGCAGTACAGTGACTCTTCGGATAAGAATGTTCTGACGCCGCTTGTTGAATTACTTCCGCAGATAAATCTGAATATCGCTTTGCAATACTGCTGCGGCAGCGTGGAGTTTTATATCGAGGTACTAAAGACATACGGGCTCAGCAGGCGGTATCAGGAAATGCAGGAGCAGATAAAGAATGAGGATTTCGAGGGGTATCGTGTAAATGCTCACTCTCTTAAAAGTACTTCAATGACGATAGGTCTGGAGGGTCTTTCGGAAAGAGCAAGAGCATCAGAGCTTGCGATAAAGAACGGCGATATAGGGTATGTTAAAATGGTTCACGACGAGCTTATGGAAATGTACGCAGACGTTCTGGACAAAATTCGTCTGTTTTTGAACAAATTTCCCAACGAATAACTGTATTTGTACAAATGAAAAAAATCTCCTTTCTTCGGGCTTTTTGCCTTGTGAAAGGAGTTTTTTTATCGGATTTTAGATTTATCTTCTGACAGCGCCGATTTTTTCGCTAAGATTTGAAATGATTTTTTCCATTTCGGAGTCCGCCTGTTCATCGGTGACGTCCGCTTTATCGGCAAATGTTATTGAGAAGGATAGGCTCTTTTTGCCGAAACCTAACTTTTCATTCTCGTAATGGTCGAAGAGGGAAACGCTTGAAACAAGACCGCTTGCGGATTTTATCTCGTCCTCGACCTCAACGCAGAGCGTTTTCTTGTCAAGAATGAGCGACAAATCACGCTTGATTTTCGCAAAACCGTTGTCGGGAGTGTATTTTATCTCTTTCTTGTAAAGCTCCTGAACGGCGCTGTAATCAATTTCCGCAAGAATGATATTAAGGTCGGATTTCTTGCCCTCCGCAATATTAAGCGAGTCGATTATTTCGTATTTCAGCTTGCCGATAACGCCGATTTTCCTGTTTTCGCAGAAGATGTCGGCGGTAATGCCCGGGTGGAGGTAGCTCCTTTCGCCTCTTTCAAAGCGTAAATCAAGACCGTTTGTCAAAGCAAAACTTTCGATAGCAGCCTTTACCGTGAAAAAGCTTTCGTTTGCGCCGAATGCGCCCAAACAGAGAATTTTGCGCTCTTCGGGTGCCTCGGTGAGCGGCAGGCTTTTGGGAAGATAAATGTTTGCAAGCTCGAAGAAACGTCCCTCGGAGCGGTCGTTTTTAACGTTGTCCGCAATAACGTTGATCATACAAGGGGACATATTCGTTCTCATTATCGAGAGATTGTCCGTGATAGGATTAAGCAGTTCTATGCATTTTCTTTCGGGAGCATCTTCGGGCAAAAGCAGCATATCAAGCTCTCTGGAAGAGTACATAGCAAGCGTCTGTATCTCGTAAAATCCCATTGAACAGAAATATTTCTTGACCGAGAGCTCTTTGGCCTGAAGATAGTTCAGTCCGCCGCTTGTTACTTCTGCTGTTTTAAGGAATGTGGGAACGACCTTGTCGTAGCCGTATTCTCTGATGACTTCTTCGGCAATATCCTGGTAATTTTCAACGTCCTCACGGTAGCGAGGAACGGTGACGGTAAGAGTTGTGCCGTTTTCGGAAACTTCAAATGCAAGCGCTTTTAAAATGCTTACGATTTCGCTTTGGGGAACTTCAATTCCTAAAACTGAATTTATCTTTTCAACGGTAACATCAAACTTTCTTGAACCTGTGTTTTCGCCTGCGGTAACGTCAAAGTGAGATTTTCCGACTTTTGCACATCCAAGTTTTTCCGCAAGATTAAGCGCTCTTTCCATACCCTTTTCAACGCCGTATTCGTCGACGCCCTTTTCAAAGCGAGCGGCAGCGTCGGTGTGAAGTCCCAACGAGCGGGACGTTTTTCTTACGTTGTCACGGCGGAATTTTGCGGCTTCAAGGAGTATTTCACTTGTAGTCGGCTCAATTTCGGAATTAAGACCGCCCATAATTCCCGCAAGTCCGACGCCTTTTTCCTTGTCGCAGATCAGCAGGTTTTCGGGGGTGAGCAGACGTTCCTTTTCATCAAGAGTGACAATTTTTTCGCCGTTTTTCGCACGTCTTACAACGATAGATTTTCCATCAAGAGTATCGAGGTCGTAAGCGTGCATTGGCTGACCGATTTCCAGAAGAACGTAGTTGGTTATATCAACGATAGCGTCAATTGCGCCGAAACCGCATACGGAGAGCCTGCGTTTCATCCATTGAGGGCTTTCAAAATGCTTTACATCGTAAATATAATGACCCAGATAGCGAGGGCAAAGGTCTTTGTCTATGACCTCGACGGAGATTTCGTCCTTTGTGATTTCGGTGGGATTATAGCTGTAATCAGGCTCTTTGAGCGGCTTTCTCAGAAATGCTGCGACTTCTCTTGCAATACCTAAGACAGACTGACAGTCGGGGCGGTTTGCGGTAATTGAAATATCAAAAACATAGTCGTCAAGCTCAAGATATTTTACAATATCCTCGCCGACAGGAGCGTCTTGGGGAAGAATTAAAATTCCGTTTACGTCCGCACCCTTTATCCAGTTGTCGTCAATGCCAAGCTCTCCGCCCGAACAGAGCATACCGTAGCTCATCATATCCTTCATTTTGCGCGGCTGAATTTCCAGACCGTTCGGGAGTTTTGCTCCGACAACAGCCGCAGGGACCTTTGCTCCCTTGAAAACATTGTCCGCACCTGTCAAAATGAGGTTGTCCTCGCCGTAAGAGCCGCAGTTTACGTGACATATATAGAGGTGTGTTCCTTCGTATTTTTCGATAGAGGTGACTTCTCCGACAACGATTTTTTCAATATCCTTGCCCAAATAAATCGTTTCTTCTACCTCGAAACCCGAACCGAAGAGCTTTTCAACGAGCTTTTCCGCAGGAATATCTATATCGACATATTCTTTAAGCCAACTTTGTAAAATCTTCATTTTCAATCCCCCTTACGCCTTAAACTGTTCCAAGAAATCCATTTCGTTGCGGAACAGTACGCCCATATTTGAAATGCCGTATTTAAGCATTGTGATACGTTCAATTCCTATACCGAATGCAAGACCCGAATAAATTTCGCTGTCTATGCCGCAGTTTTCAAGGACTTTCTTGTTTACAACGCCGCCGCCCAATACTTCTATCCAGCCTGTTCCCTTGCACAGGGAGCAGCCTTTTCCTCCGCATTCGAAACAGGAAACGTCTACCTCAACGGAAGGCTCTGTGAAAGGAAAATAAGACGGTCTTAAACGTGTTTTTGTGCCGCTGCCGAAGATCTCTCCGACAAATTTGTCCAACATTCCCTGCAAATCGCATAGGGTTATTCCCTTATCTACGACAAGACCCTCCATTTGCGAAAACATAGGGGAGTGCGTAGCGTCGCTGTCTGAGCGGAAAACCTTACCCGGTACAAGCACCTTTATGGGCGGCTTGTGAGTATCCATTGTTCTTATCTGTCCGGGGGAAGTGTGAGTCCTCAGGAGCAAATCCTCCGTAAGCCAGAATGTATCTTGCATATCACGCGACGGGTGGTCTTTGAGAACGTTAAGACGGGTGAAATTGTGATCGTCGTCCTCTATTTCGGGACCTTCAAAAATCTCAAAGCCCATTCCGGCAAAAACGTCTATCATCTGCTGTTTTATAAGGGTTATCGGGTGGAGATTGCCCGTGCTGCCGCTAAACGCAGGAAGAGTAACGTCTACTGCCTCTTTTTCATATCGATGCTTTAATTCAATCTGTTTGATTTCTTCCTGCTTTTCACGGTAAAGCTCCTGCGCCCACTCACGGACATCGTTTACAGCCTTTCCGAAAAGAGGCTTTTCTTCGGGAGGAACGTTTTTCATTTCCTTCATAAGTCCTTGAATTACACCTGCTTTTCCAAGAAAGCTCTGCCAGAAATCCGAAAGTGAAGAACCGTCTGTGACTTCGTCGATTTTCGCTTTGACCTGTTCCTTGATTTCGCTGAAATCCTTCATATATTTACTCCTTTTCAAAAAATTGCAATAAATTATCCCGACCCCTGCAACGGAAAAACGCATTGCTTTGGTCGGGACGAAATATCATTCCGCGGTACCACCCGTATTCGGAGAAAATCTCCGCTCTTAATAACGCTTTAACGCAGCAAACGTCTCACTTAGTTTCTCGTGAGCAGCTCCGGCGCTGAAATTCGCAAGATGACCCGACAAGATGCTCACAGCAAACGCACCTCTCTCTGATGACGGAAAAATCCCCTACTTAAACGCTTTCACAGCCTTTTTGAATAAACAACAGAATAATTATAACACTTTTTGCAGATTTTGTCAAGAGCTTTTTGCGGCGGTTCTCCACAGCAGCTTTGAACCTTTATAGACGCACTCTATCTCGCCTGTTTTTTTAAGGTAGGAGAGGTAACTTCGTGCGGTCTGACCGATAAGCTCGTACTGCGTGAGATAAAGCTTTATATTAAGCGCCGAAAAAATGCTTTCCAGCAGCTCGTCGACTGAAACGCCGTCTTTGCAGAATTTTTTTACCATATCGCAGACGGAATAAACATTCCCGATATTTTTTTCTGCGAGCGGCTTTATATCCTCGCAAGGGCTGTCGTGAGAGGGAACGAAAAGCCTGCCCTTTAAGTTTTTGACCTTTTCGAGGGATTTTAAATGCTCTTCAACGTTATGGACGAATGCTATTTTGTATTTTTCGAGGATTTGCTCTCCCACGACGCTGTCCGCACAAAACCATACTCCGTCGCTTGTGCCGAAAGCTGCCTGCTCAAAATCGTGTCCGTCCGTACGGATATATTTCAGACCTTCGGGAAGAACGCTCTCCGAAAGCTTTTCACACCTGCACGGAGCGCCCATTATCAGCCTTGAACGCATTTCCTCCGTAGGATAGCCGCCGAAAAGAGTTACAGGGGTCAGAAATGTGTTTTCGACAAGAGCCGCACATACCCCCGGCGCATAGACCGAACAGCCTGTTTTTTCCCGAAGAAAAGCCGCACCGCCTATATGGTCGGCGTGAGAGTGGGTAAGAAAAACCTTTTCAAGAGCAAGCCCCCGCTCTTCTGCGAGGGAAAGCGCCTTCTGAGCCGAACTTGCGTCGCCGCCGCTGTCTATGAAACAGCATTTCCCGTCATACTCAAAAATGCCGATATTGGAAAAGGAGTCTACGTAAAAAGTGTGCTTTCCGACCTGATTTAAACTGTACATCAGCAGTTAATGCCCAATGCTTTTATAAGCTCGCCCAAAACGGGTTCAAATTTAACTCCGTACCAGTGACTCTTGTCGTCAATAGTATTTTCTATGCAGGAGAGCGTGAAGTCTGCGGCGATTACCGCAGCGTCATAGGCTGACATTCCGTTTTCGACTGCGCCCGTAAATGCAGATGCGTACACATCTCCCGTGCCGTGGCAGCCGCCTGCTATCTTCCTGTGCTCATAATAGGAGTATTTGTTGTTTTCGTAGACAGAAACTCCCGTTGTTTTGGGATTAAAACTTACCCCCGTGAGAACAATGGTTTTTGCGCCGCTTTTGGAAAGCTTGCCGATAAGCTCGTCAATATAATCTCTGTCGTAGCTTTCACGGTATTCCATACCTGTCAGCAGGCAAGCCTCCGTTATATTCGGGAGAATTATGTCCGCTCTGAACGCAAGCTTTTTCATAGACTCAACGAAATTATCGTCAAATCCTGCGTAAAGCTTTCCGTTATCAGCCATAGCAGGGTCGCAAATCAGCTTTCCGCCGGACTTCAGGCAATCCTTTGCTATATCGAGAACGTAGTCTATCTGCTTTGCCGAACCCAAATAACCCGTGTATACAGCGGAAAAATCAATGTTCTCTTTTTTCCACTGCTCTTTGATTTTGGGCATTTCTTCGGTCAGGTCGGCAAATGTCCAACCCGAAAATCCGCCCGTGTGATTGGAAAGCACAGCCGAAGGGAGAATGCCCGTTTCAAGTCCGCAGGCGGACAAAATCGGCAGCGCAGCCGTAAGCGAGCACTGTCCGACGCAGGAAATATCCTGAATGGTTAAAATTCTTTTGTAGTCCATAATTAAAATCTCCTTTATTTTGCAAATAATTTTACAAGTAATTGTAACACATTTTTTCAAAAAAATCAACATATTTGAAAAAAATTTTAAAAACCTCTTGACAAATCAAAAAAAGTGTTGTATAATATCATAGTCAAAGCAGAGTAAACACTCTCACCCACCGACGACAGCCGTTAAAGTCAAAGTCAATACGGACGAAGATGAAATCAATGCAGACGAAGATTATGTGATTGCACAGGCAGTTGATTTGCGATAACGGCAGGAATACAGTCAGGTGCGGTAGTTTAATGTAAATAAACTTACGGGTTTGTTATATGTTAGGCGTGGGTGTTGTGCTCACGCTTATTTTATTCGTAACTTCTTGCTTAATGCAGAGAATAACAGGTAACTTAGAGGAAGGCGGTGCTTTAAAATCGCAACTAAAGAACAACTCATCAACGAGGATATCCGTGAAAAGGAAATACGCGTCATTTCTGCCGACGGGCAGCAGCTGGGCATAATGTCATCGGCTGAGGCTCTTGAAAAGGCTTACGAGGCGGATTTGGACCTGGTTATGATTTCTCCCACGGCAAATCCCCCTGTCTGCCGCATTATGGATTACGGCAAATACCGTTTCGAGCAGACCAAGCGTGAGAAGGAAGCCAAGAAAAATCAGAAAACTGCGGACGTTAAGGAAATCAAAATGTCTCTTAATATCGACACCAACGATTTCAATATCAAGGTGAAGAATGCAATCAAGTTTTTACAGGGCGGCGACAAGGTTAAGGTGACGGTTCGTTTCAGAAGAATGAGAGAGCTTACTCACGTAAATCTCGGCGAGGAATTGATGAAGAAGTTTATTGATGCGGTTTCGGAGTACGGGGGCTCTGATAAGCCTTCAAAGCTCGAAGGAAGAAACTATGCTGTCGTATTAAGTCCCAAGAAGTAACGGCAGAGGTTCTTGATAAATTTGATAAATATTTAAGGAGGAAATAAATATGCCTAAGATTAAGACACACAGCGGCGCTAAAAAACGCTTTAAGTTGACGGGAAGCGGTAAGGTAAAAATGCAGCACTGCGGCAAGCGCCACATACTGACTAAGAAAACAACTAAGCGTAAAAGAGGACTGAGAGCAGGCGCTTATGCGGACTGCACCAATGTGGCTCAGGTAAAGAGCCTTATCCCGTACAAATAAAAAGAATGCGCTGGTTTGCGTTTGAAAGCTTGAATTTAGGAGGAAAATGAAATGGCAAGAGTAAAAGGCGCACTCGCCACAAGAAAAAGAAGAAATAAGACTCTGAAGCTCGCAAAGGGCTATTGGGGAGGTAAGAGCAGACTGTTCAAGACCGCAAAAGAGGCGGTTATGAAGAGCGGACAGTATGCTTATGTAGGCAGAAAGCTCAAGAAAAGAGATTTCAGACGCCTGTGGATTACGAGAATTTCTGCTGCGTGCAAGATGAACGGTATGAATTATTCTACGTTTATGAACGGTCTTAAAAAGGCAAATGTTACGCTCAACAGAAAGATGCTTTCCGAAATCGCTGTCAACGATGCGGCAGGCTTTACGGCGCTTACTGAAAAGGCTAAGGCTGCTCTCTAATCAGGAAAATCTTCTCACGCCCATATGCGGGCGTGAGATTTTCACTATGTAGGGCATATTTGCAAAGCCGCAAAATCCTTGTTTAAGCGTTGAAAATACAAAGATTTTTTCGGTTTTGCAAATAAGTTCTTTGGGAGATGTTTTTTTGGAAGAAATTTCTTCAAGAAAAAATCAGAATGTTAGGTTTATGAGAGAGCTGCTGAGAAGTGCAAATTACCGCCGCCAGACGGATATGTTTGCAGCAGAGGGCGACCATTTGTGCAGGGAACTTGCGGATTGCAAAGATTGTTCGGCAATCGAGTATTTTCTGTACACCGAAAAAGCTGCCGAAAAATATCCCGAAACCGTAAAATCGGTGCAGGCGAAGGCAAATTTTTCCGCTGTAATAACTGACGAACTTTCCGAATATATTTCAGATACGAAAACTCCGCAGGGTCTGTTCGCAGCGGCGGAATGTTTCGGACGGCAGATTTCCGAAAATGCAAAGAAACTTGTCGTTTTAGACGGCGTCCAAGACCCCGGAAATGTCGGAACGATGATTCGTACCGCCGAGGCTCTGGGAATTGACGGAGTTGTATTCGCAAACGGCTGCGCAGACAGATTTTCGCCGAAAACTCTCAGAGCGTCTATGGGGAGCGTTTTCAGAATGCCGACCCTTGTTGCCGGTGCCGAAAACCTCGGAGAGTGGCTGCGCACAAGAGAATTTGAAACTTACGCCGCTATGCTCGATAAAAGCGCAGTGCGTTTGGGAGAAACTGCGTTTCCCGAAAAAACCGCCGTGGTCATCGGCAGCGAGGGCGCAGGCGTGTCGTGCGAAATTGCAAAAATCTGCGATAAAAAACTCTACATTCCCATAAAAGGCGCAGAAAGCCTCAATGCGGCTGTCGCTGCGGCAATAATTATATGGGAAATTACAAATAAATAAAGAGGAGCAATAGTTTTGGCTGATTTAGTAATACTTGAGTCGCCTTCCAAGGCGAAAACGGTTAAAAAATATCTGGGTGCGGGATATGATGTGATAGCGTCAACGGGGCATATTATTGATTTGCCTAAGTCTAAACTCGGCGTTGATGTTGAAAATAATTTCGAGCCGCAGTATGTAAATATGAAAGACAAGGCGGATATTATAAAAGAGCTTAAAAAGCGTGCGAAAGAAAGTGATACCGTCTATCTTGCAACCGACCCTGACCGTGAGGGAGAGGCTATTGCGTGGCATTTGTCGCATTTGCTCAATATTGACGAAAAGCAGGCGGTGCGTGTTACGTTCAATGAGATAACAAAATCGGGCGTGCAGTACGGAATGAGTCACCCCCGGACTATTAACGAAGATGTTGTAAACGCACAGCAGACACGAAGAATACTCGACAGGATAGTTGGCTATAAATTATCTCCGTTTCTGTGGAAAAAGGTAAGGAGAGGTCTTTCGGCAGGTCGTGTGCAGTCCGTTGCAGTGAGAATAATCGTTGACCGTGAGGAGGAAATTCGTTCATTTAAGTCGACCGAATACTGGACAATAGACGGAAAATTTCACACGGCAAATTCCAAAAAGCTGTTTTCGGCAAAACTGTCCGAAATCGACGGAAAAAAAGCTGAACTGAAAGACAAAAAAGAAACGGACGCAATTCTCGAAAGGCTTAAAAATGCGGATTACACGGTTTCGGGAATTAAGAAATCGCAGCGTAAAAAACAGCCTGCACCGCCGTTTACTACTTCAACATTGCAGCAGGAGGCGTCAAAAAGGCTGGGTTTTCAGGCAAGACGTACAATGAAAGCCGCACAGGAGCTTTACGAGGGCGTTGAGGTTGCAGGAACGGGCGCAGTCGGTCTGATAACCTATATGAGAACCGACTCGCTCAGAATTTCCGACGAGGCTAAGGCTGCTGCTGCCGAGCTTATCAGAAATGTTTACGGTGCGGAATATCTCCCCGAAAAGCCCCGTGTGTACAAGTCCAAAAGCAACGCACAGGACGCTCACGAGGCAATTCGTCCGTCAAATGTCGAGCTTTCCCCCGATAAGGTAAAAAGCTCTCTCACAAGCGACCAGTACAAGCTTTATAAGCTCATCTGGGAACGTTTTACGGCAAGCCAGATGGCAAATGCGATTATGGATACGGTTTCGGTCGATATTGAGGCAAATAACTGCCTTTTCAAAGCGAGCGGTTATTCCGTGAAATTCGACGGATTTACAAAACTTTACGAGGAAAGAAACGACAGCGAGGAGCAGGGCGGCGCTCTCCCCAAAATTGAGGAGAAAGAAAAGTTGACAGCCGCAGAGGTCGTTGGAAATCAGCATTTTACACAGCCTCCTGCACGATATAACGAGGCATCTCTTATCAAGGCTCTCGAAGAAAACGGAATAGGCAGACCGTCGACTTATGCGCCGACTATTTCTACGATCATCGACCGTCATTACGTAGAACGAGAAACGGGAAATCAGCTTAAACCGACGGCTCTGGGAGAAGTTATAACAGAGCTGCTGAAGGATAAATTCAACAATATCGTCGATGTAAAATTCACGGCGAAACTGGAGAGCAGTCTTGACGATATTGAAAGCGGAAGTAAGGATTGGGTAGAAACGCTCAGGAGCTTTTACAAGGCGTTCGACAAGAGCCTGACTCAGGCGGAAAAGGAAATGAACGGAAAACACGTCAAAATACCCGATGAACCGACCGATATAATCTGCGAGGAGTGCGGAAAGCCAATGGTCATTAAAATCGGTCCTTACGGAAAGTTTTTGGGCTGTTCGGGTTTTCCTGAGTGCAAATTTACAAAGAAAATCGTTACCGAAACAGGCGGAAACTGCCCGAAATGCGGAAAGAAAATGCTGCTTAAAAAATCAAAGAAGGGCAAGCCGTTCTACGGCTGCGAAAACTACAAGGACTGCAATTTTATGACGTGGGACGTGCCTCTTGAAGAGAAATGTCCGCAGTGCGGCGCAACGCTGTTCAAGAAAACAGGCAAGCTGGGTAAAATTTACTGCGCAAAGGACGGCTGCGGTTACGAAAGACCGCTTGACAAGAACAAGGACAAAGATGAAAGTTAGGGTGATCGGGGCAGGTCTGGCAGGCTGTGAGGCAGCATGGCAGCTTGCACAGCGAGGTTTTGAGGTGGAGCTTTGCGAGATGAAACCCGTAAAGTTTTCACCTGCACACAGATACGAGGGATTTGCGGAGCTTGTCTGCTCAAATTCGCTTAAATCGGCGAGAGTAGACAGCGCCTGCGGTCTTTTGAAGGAAGAAATGCGAAAGTTGGGTTCAATAATCGTGCCGACCGCCGAAAAAACCGCTGTTCCGGCAGGAGGCGCTCTGGCGGTTAATCGGCAGGATTTTTCCGACGAGATGACCCACATTATAAGCAATCACCCGAAAATCACGGTCGTAAGAGAAGAGATAACCGAATTTCCCGAAAAAAACACGGTTATCTGCACAGGTCCGCTCACAAGCGACGCTCTTGCAGAAAAAATCTACTTAAAATGCGGCGGCAGGCTGTCGTTTTATGACGCAGCAGCGCCTATTGTTACCGCAGAGAGCGTGGATTTCTCTGTCGCTTTTTATCAGTCAAGGTATGATAAGGGCGGTGCGGATTATGCAAACTGCCCTATGACAAGAGAAGAGTTTGAGAGGTTTTGTAATGAACTTGTAAATTCCCAAACTGCTCCTCTTCACGAGTTTGATAAGCTTGATGTTTACGAGGGCTGTATGCCTGTCGAGGTGCTTGCAAAACGAGGAATTGAAAGCGTGCGCTACGGCTGTATGAAACCTGTCGGTCTTACCGATCCCCGAACGGGCAGGCGTCCTTATGCGGCGGTTCAGCTGAGGAAAGAAAACATAGAGGGCACAATGTTTAACCTTGTGGGTTTTCAGACTAATTTGAAATTTGGGGAGCAGAAACGTGTTTTTTCGCTTATACCGGGACTTGAAAATGCGGAATTTGTGAGATACGGCGTTATGCACAGAAATTCTTATATCTGCTCACGGGCGTGTCTGGATAAAAATTATATGCTTAAAGGTTCGGAAAATGTGTTTTTCGGCGGTCAGATCACGGGCGTAGAGGGCTATATCGAGAGTGCGGTTTCGGGCATTATCGCCGGAAGAGCGCTTGCGGACAGGCTGTCGGGGAAAGAACCGATAAAGCTCCCCGAAACGACAATGTCGGGTGCGCTGACAGCATATGTCTGCGGTTGGGAAAACGAAAGTTTCACGGAATTTCAGCCTATGGGTGCAAATATGGGAATTTTGCCACCTCTTGAAAGAAATATCAGAGATAAAAGAGAAAAATATGCGGCTCTTGCCGAAAGAGCTTTGAAGGATCTGGACAAAGCAATCGCTGCGGCAGACGGATAATGAAAAATCGGTAAAAACCTTATGATTTGGACAGTTAAACTAAGGAGTGTAAAATGAAAATTGTAATTGACGGTTTCGGCGGTGACAACGCTCCCGATGAGATTTTAAAGGGCGCTGCTCTTGCTGTAAGAGATTTGGGAATTGAGGTCATAGTAACGGGAGATGTCGCTGTTCTTGAGGAACGTATGAAGGCTCTGGGCGTATCCAAAGAGGGAATTACCTTTGAGTCTGCCGAAGGAGTTATCACAACAGAGGACTCTCCGAAATCTGTTGTCAAGGAAAAAAGCAATACATCTATGGGAAGAGCATTTTATCTGCTCGCCGAAGGAAAAGCAGACGCAGCAATCAGCGCAGGCAGTACTGCGGCAATCGTTGTCGGAGGAACTCTTATCGAAAAGCGTATCAAGGGCGTGAAAAGGACCGCACTCGTTCCGCTTATGCCAAGCTCCGGCGGCAAAAGATATGCCGTTATCGACGGCGGCGCAAATCTCGACTGCCGTCCCGAAATGCTTTTGCAGTTTGCTATTCTGGGAAGCTGCTTTATGAAAACAGCTTACGGTATTCAAAATCCCCGTGTGGGCTTGCTGAATATAGGCTCTGAGGACGAAAAGGGAAGAGAGCTTGAACACGAGACAAGAAAACTGCTCGAAAAAGCTCCCGTGAACTTTGTGGGTTATGTCGAGGCGAGAGATGTTCCGCTTGGCGCTGTTGACGTTCTCGTGACGGACGGATTTACGGGAAATGTGTACTTAAAGGCTTGCGAGGGTATGGGCGCACTTATGAAGGACGCTCTTAAGTCTATTTTCTATGCAAATCTTAAGACAAAAATAGGTGCGCTGTGCGTGAAATCCAAACTCGGCGATTTTCTGAAACAGGTTGATTACAGAGAAATAGGCGGTTCGCCTCTTCTGGGAACGGCAAAGCCTGTATTCAAGGCACACGGTTCTTCGGACGCTGTGGCTTTCTTCGGCGCTTTCCGTCAGGCGAAAGCGTTTGTTGAGAACAACGCACTGGTAGAAATGACAAATGCAATAGCTAATCTGAGCATCGGAGAGGAGATAGAAAATGGCTGATTTGGCTGAACTTGAAGAAAAAATCGGCTATAAATTTAAAAAACGTGAGTATCTTCGGCGTGCAATGACGCATTCAAGCTATTCGGGGGGCAAAAACAACGGCTCAAACGAGCGCCTGGAGTTTCTCGGGGACAGCGTGCTGCAAATTACGGTTTCGCAGTATCTTTTCACTAATATGACAAGCGTTCCCGAGGGAGGACTTACAAAGCTGCGTGCGTCGATTGTATGCGAAAATTCGCTGTTTAACTTCGCTAATAAAATAGAACTCGGAAAGTATATTCTTCTCGGAAAAGGCGAGGAAATGACAGGCGGAAGGACAAGGCGTTCCATTCTTGCGGACGCTTTTGAGGCGATGATAGCCGCAGTTTATCTCGACGGAGGAATAGACGCTGCAATGAAGATGATTTTGAACTTTGTGCCGTCTATTGAGGCGCTGAAATCGGGTAAGGTAAGGCTCGGCGATTACAAAACCGTTTTGCAGGAGATAATCCAGAAAAATCCAGAGGAAAAAATCTCCTATGAGGTCACAGATAATAACGGAGAACCGCACCGTAAGCAGTTTCACGCAAAGGTACTTCTGAACGGTCAGGTCATAGGGAGCGGAAAAGGCTTTTCCAAAAAAGAGGCTGAGCAGGAGGCTGCAAAGGAGGCAGTGAGCCTTATGGGATACGATGTCGGTTAAACAGATGAAACAGACTAATCTAAGCATTTTTATTCCGCATCTGGGCTGTCCGCACAGATGTTCGTTCTGCGACCAGAGGAGCGTTTCGGGCTCACAGAAAGCGCCGTCCTCCGAAGAAGTTTATGCTGTTCTTGAAGAGCAGGCGGCAGGTCTTTCTGAAAAAAATATCACCGCACAGATTGCGTTTTTCGGCGGGAGCTTTTCGGCTGTTCCGAAAGAGTATATGATAAGTCTTTTGAAAGCCGCAAATAAGGCAATGGAGAGGTTTCCCGTGTATACGGGAATACGGTGCTCCACAAGACCCGATTGCATTGACGAGGAAATTCTGACGATTTTCAAGGAGTACAGAATGACCGCAATTGAGCTTGGCGCACAGTCTATGAGCGACGAGGTGCTTTGTGCAAACGAAAGGGGACATAGTGCGCAGGATGTGAGAAATTCCTCACGTCTGATACGTGAAAACGGCTTTGAACTGGGATTGCAGATGATGACGGGACTGTACGGGGATACGATTGAAAACTCGCTTTACACCGCAGACGAATTTATAAAATTAAAACCCGAAACAGTAAGGATTTACCCGACGGTTATCCTGAAAAATACTCGTCTGGGGGAGCTTTTTGAATGCGGCAGATTTAAAAGCTTTTCGTTTGATGAAACGGTCGAGCTTTGCTCAGAGCTTTTGAAGAAATTCACCGAGAACAATATCCGAGTAATCAGAATGGGACTTCACGCAAGCGAAAGCGTCGAAAAGGATATGCTCGGCGGAGTTTATCACCCGTGTTTTCGTGAAATCGTTGAGAGCAGACTTATGCTTGACGACTTGAAAGAGCGTTTAAAGGCTCTTCGGAAAGGCAGTTATACGGTTTTTACCGACAAAAGGAATTTAAGCAAGCTGATAGGTCAGAAGAGAAAAAATCTGTCTGTTCTTGAGGAAATCGGCTATAAGATAAAGGTCAAAGAAAAATCGGGAGTTTATATCGAAATTGAGGATTTTTAATGTTTTTTAAGACGCTTACAATACAGGGATTTAAGTCCTTTGCGGACAAGACTGTACTTCAGTTTGACGCAAAAACTACCGCTGTCGTCGGAAGTAACGGCAACGGAAAAAGCAATATTTCCGACGCACTTCGCTGGGTAATGGGCGAACAGGGCGCAAAAACTCTGCGGGGAGAAAAAATGGAGGACGTGATCTTCCACGGAACGACGGAAAGAAAGCCTATGGGCTTTGCAAAGGTCACGCTGCTTATCGACAACAGCGACAGGGCGCTGGCAATAGATGAAAATGAGGTGGAAATATCTCGTAAGCTGTACAGAACAGGCGAGAGCGAATATCTTATAAACGGCAGAAAATCTCGTCTGAAAGATATTCAGGAGTTGCTTATGGGAACAGGTCTCGGACGTGACGGATACTCTATCGTGGGACAGGGACGAGTTGCCGAGATCGTCAACGCAAGAGGCACAGAGCGCCGTGAGATTTTTGAGGAGGCGGCTGGAGTTTCGCTGTTCCTGCATAAAAAAGCCGACGCTGAAAAGCAGCTTGCCCAGGCGGAAGATAATATAATTCGTCAGAAGGACTTGATACGGGTCGATGAGGAGCGCTTGCCGATACTTAAAAAGCAGTCTGAAAAAGCCGTGCTTGCAAGCGAGCTTATGGCGGAGAAAAAAGAGCTTGAAATTTCTGTTTCCGTAGCTCGGCTTAAAGAAAAGCGAGAGGGTCTTATCAGGCTTGATGATGATTTGCTGCTCAACAGAGCCGAATGTGACAACTATGAGCGTGACATTGAAAAGGCAAATGAAAGCATAGAAAGGCTGGGAGATGACAAGCTCGCCGCAAACGCACGCCTGTCAAGAATAAGAGCAGGTATTCAGAATGCGAACGATGAGCTTTCAGAGAAAAAATCGGATATTTCCGTTGCCGAAAATGATTTGAAACATAACGGGCAGCGCCGTACCGAGCTTACGGAACAGCTAAAGAAAGCTGAACAGAACAGCTTGGCATTTGATGAGAAAATCGAAGAGATAAACGGCGAAATAGAGCGTAAAATCGCCGAAGAAAAAGAACTTGACGGGCAGATAAAAAGCCTTGAAAACGAGCTGAGGGAAATTTCCGAAAGAAATTCCGAAAAGGGAAAGGAATATTCTGCTCTTGAGGGAGAAATTGCAAAGGTATACGGCAGAAAAACCGAGCTTTCGCTTATTAAATCGCAGTCAGAGCGTGTCCGTGAGGAAACAGAAGAGCAGAAAAACGAGTTTTTAAGGGGCGTTTCGGACAGCGAAAATACCTTGCTCGAATACAAAAAAGAGCTTGAAGAGGCAGAAAAACGCTCCCGTGAAATCGAAGATGAAAAGCAGGCGGCAGCCAATAAAGCGGCAGGTATGGAACGGCTCTCCGAGGGAAGAAAAAAGCGTGTGGATGACGCAAGAAAAGCTCACGAGGAAGTGCAGAAAGCTCTGGGCGAAAAACAGCAGCGTCATAAGGTCTTGTCGGATATAGAGCGCAGCAAGGAAGGCTATTCAAGAGCTGTAAAAGAGGTCATAAACGCAGGAGAACAGGGCAGGCTTAACGGCATACACGGAACGGTAGCGGATATTGTGACTGTGCCGCAGAAGTATATCACGGCAATCGAAACAGCACTTTCTGCGGTGATGCAGAATATTATCGTTGACAACGAGGAAACAGCTACTCGCTGTATACGCTTTTTGAAAGAAACAAACGCAGGCAGAGCCACGTTTTATCCGCTGACTTCAATCAAGAGCAGAACGCTTAACGAAAAGGATCTGCCTTCTGAAACGGGTTTTGAGGGAATTGCCGCAGAGATTGTCGAATGTGATAAGGAATACAGGAATATTATCGGCAATCTGTTAGGCCTTACGGTGATAGTTGACGATATTGACACGGCGGCTTTTATCGGAAAAAAATACGGATATAAATTCAGAATTGTGACTCTTGACGGTCAGGTCGTAAATTCGGGCGGTTCGTTTACGGGCGGTTCAAGGGTATCGGGTGCGGGCATTATTTCAAGAAAGCAGGAGCTTGATTCCCTCTATAAGGAAATTTCGAGGCTTAAAGAGAAAGAAAAAAGCTGCGCAGAGGAATTTGAACGCTACAGAGCGGAATATGCGAAGTTTTCAATCGAAATTGAGGGTATGCAGGACAGAATACGTGAGCTTGAGCAGGAAGATATCCGTGCAGGTGCGGAAAAATCCCGACTTAAAGGTCTTATCGAACAGCTTGATTTGCAAGGAGCAACATCTCGTCAGACGCTTGAACGTTTTGATTTGCAGGTGAAACAGCAGAATGAAATCATCGGGAAAGCGGAAAAGGAACTGTTCGAGCTTGAAGAAACCATCGCTGAGCTGGAGAAAAAGCACGAGGAACAGTCCGGCGAACGCTCCGAAACAGAAAACAGGATCAAGGCTGTTTCGGACGGCATACACGAGCTTGACCTCAGTAAAATGTCGGTTCAGAAGGACGCAGACGCTTTGAGAGCGCAGATAAAAAGCATTACCGATGACAGAAAAACCTTGCTTGAGAACAGCGGCGGCTATAAGAGCGCAATGGAAAATCTCGATAATTCGGACCGTGAAATTCGTGAGAGAATTGAAAGACTGAAACGTGAAATCGAGAAGTCAAGCTCTGAGCTTACCGAACAAAACGATGAAATCGAGAGCATTTCAAAGCAGATAACGGAACTTGACGGGAAAATCGCCGAACTTCGCCGCGATATTGACGAGGCAAATAAAAATAAGCAGAAGTTTTCAAGCGAGCTTGCTCGTCTGGAAGAGCGAAGAGTGGCTCTTCAGAAGGAATACGACAAGATAGTCGAATTGCTTATGGACAGCTATGAAATGACGGTTTCTCAGGCGGAGCAGGAGGCGAAAATTCCCGATAATCTGCTGTCGGCGGAAAACGATTTGAACGAGCTTAACAAGAAAATTTCCGCTTTGGGAATTGTAAATATGTCGTCAATCGAGGAGTACGAAACAGTTTCAAAGCGGTATGAGTTTCAGTCTGCTCAGTTGCGTGATATTGAGGACGCAAAACACGGACTTGAAAAGCTGATTGATCAGCTCACGGGCGATATTAAGACCCGTTTTCTTGCGAGTTTTGAGGATATTAACAAGCATTTCAAGAATATTTTCACGCAGATTTTCGGGCCCGGTTCTCACGCAGAGCTGGAGCTTACAAATCCCGAAGATATACTTAATTCGGGCATTGAAATTAAAGCGGCTCCTCCGGGAAAGGTCATCAAGAACCTTATTTCGCTTTCGGGTGGCGAGCAGACAATGGTTGCTATTACGATTTATTTTGCAATTCTTATGCATCGTCCGACGCCGTTTTGTATGCTTGACGAGGTTGACGCTGCGCTTGACGATATAAACGTCGAGAAGTATATAAGGTATCTTAACCAGTTCAGCCGCAGCACTCAGCTTATGGTTATCACTCACAGAAGAGGAACGATAGAGGGCTGTTCGGTGCTTTACGGCGTGTTTATGCAGGAAAAGGGCGTATCAAGGCTGCTGCGTCAGGAGCTTTCAGAGGAGATTTCCGACGAGCTGAATGATATAATAACTTAACAGAGGGTTTTATGGGACTATTCAACAAGAAAAATAAAGAGGAAGAACAGAGCAATCCTGTTCAGGAACAGCGCTCTTCACTTCTGGAGAGGCTGCAGGGCGGCACTCCTATATTTACCGACCACGAGTCGGATATACAGTTTCAGGAGGAATACGAGGCACAGCAGCGTGAGCTTGCGGCAAACAAGCTCCGTGAGGGACTTCGCAAAACCCGTGAGGGTCTTACAAGCAAGGTACAGCAGATTATCAATTCTTTCACGAAAATTGACGAGGATTTCTTTGACGAACTTGAAGAAACGCTTATTTTGTCCGATATAGGTGCGCAAACGAGTGCGCAGATTTGCGATAAGCTGCGTGACGAGGTGAAGAAAACGGGTACAACCGAGCCTGCCGACGTTAAGGAAATGCTGAAGAAGATCATTTCGGATATGCTTTCGGGCGATAATTCGCTGAAACTTGATACAAAGCCGTCGGTCATTATGGTGATAGGTGTAAACGGCGCAGGTAAGACTACTACTATCGGAAAAATGTCGGCGAATTTCAAAAATTCGGGCAAGAAGGTCATTGTTGCGGCGGCGGATACGTTCAGAGCGGCAGCTATCGACCAGCTTAATATCTGGACGGAGCGTGCAGGGGTCGATATTATAAAGCACGAAGAGGGTTCAGATCCTGCGGCGGTGGTATTTGACGCTCTTTCCGCAGCAAAGGCAAGAGGAGCGGACATTGTTCTGTGTGATACGGCAGGCAGACTTCACAATAAGAAAAATCTTATGGAAGAACTTAAAAAAATAGCACGCATTATCGCAAGAGAATGTCCCGACTCAAGCGTAGAAACGCTGCTCGTGCTTGACGCAACAACGGGTCAGAATGCCGTAAATCAGGCGAAACTTTTCAGTGAGTCGGCGGATATTACGGGTATCATTCTCACAAAGCTTGACGGCACGGCAAAGGGCGGTATAATTATTCCCATTAAAAATGAGCTTAACCTGCCCGTAAAGCTTGTCGGCGTAGGCGAAAAAATTGACGATTTGCAGCCGTTTATTCCCGAAGAATATGTAAATACGCTGTTCGAGTGATTGACAAACCGAGATCATTATGATATAATAAACGCAAGGCGTTTATTATATGCTATGTCCACGCACATACGCAAATCGAAGATTTGCTCCGTGCGGCAATGGACAATTATCCCATAATTTCTCCGAAATTACGGGATAATAAATATCAAATAACCAAACTGTTTTACAGTATCTGACAATGAAAGGAATTCTTATGAAAATGAAGAATACGGCAGACGAACACCCCCGAAGTAAGCTCATAATTGCCTCGAACAATCGCGGAAAACTGCGTGAGTTCGGGGAATTGCTTGAACCGTTCGGGTTTGAAGTAATTTCTATGCGAGACGCAGGTTTCAATGATGAAATTATCGAGGACGGCGATACATTTGAGGAAAACGCCCATATAAAGGCTAAAGCGGTTTTTGAGGCTTTGGGAGTACCTACAATAGCTGACGACAGCGGACTTGAAATTGACTTTCTCAACGGTGCGCCGGGAGTTTATTCGGCTCGTTATGCAGGAGAAAATGCTACCGACAAGGAGCGCTGTGAAAAAGTCCTTGAAGAAATGCACGGAGTTGCAAGAGAGCTGAGAGATGCACGTTTTGTCTGCTCAATATACTTTATTTGCGGAGAGGACGACGAGTATTCGGTAAACGGCACGGTTGAGGGTTATATCGGAGATAAGCCTTTGGGAAAGAACGGTTTCGGCTATGATCCGATTTTTATGCTCGACGATTACGAGAGTATGGCTACGATTGACCCTGCGGAAAAGAATAAAATCAGTCACCGTGCAAAAGCTTTCCAAAAGCTTGCGGAGATTTTAAAGGAGAAATTTAATGCTTAACAGTAAACAGCGTGCAGAGCTGCGTTCTCAGGCAAGCGCATTGGACCCTGTTTTCTACGTTGGAAAATCGGGTATATCGGACGAGCTTGTCGGACAGCTTGAAAATGTGCTGAACGCAAGAGAACTGATAAAAATAGGGGTTCAGGAGGCGTGCGATTTTTCTGCAAGAGAGGCTGCGGACATTATTGCGCCTAAGCTTGATGCAGAGGTCGTGACTGTCATAGGAAGGAAATTCGTGCTTTTCAGAGTGAGCAGGGACCCAAAGAAAAGGAAGATAAGCTTTGATTAAAACGGGAATATTCGGCGGTGCGTTCAATCCGCCGCACAAGGGTCATATCAATCTCGCAAAAGAGGCAATCGAGCAGCTAAAACTCAGAAGGCTTCTTATAATTCCCACTTACGAAAGCCCTCACAAGGATACAAAGCTTGCTTTGTTTGACGACAGAGCGGAAATGTGCAGAAGAGCTTTTTCGGGGATTTCCGACAGGTGCGAGGTCGAAATAAGCGATATTGAGCGTGAGCTTGGCGGCGTGAGTTATACGATAAATACGATAAGAGAGCTTAAAAGACGCTGCCCGGACGCAAGATTTTTCCTGATAATCGGCGGAGATATGCTTTTTTCATTCACCGAATGGTATAAGTATGAGTCGATATTGAAGGAGTCTGAGGTTTGCGCTGCCGCAAGAGGCGGAGATAATTTCGCCGATATGCTGGAATATGCGGCGGAAATCGGCAGGATAAGGGTACTTCCTACCGATATAGTCGATATAAGCTCTACGGAGATACGCAGCAGAATTGCCGCTGATGATGACGTTTCCGAATGGATAGGAAACGACGTTATGAGCTATATTAAGGACAAAGGTTTGTATAAATAAAACGTAAGGTTTTATTGATTTAAGAGGAATAAGAGATTGAGCAGATACGAAGAATTTGACGAATATGAAAAGCTGATCGAAGAGCGGCTTTCAAAAAGACGATTTAAGCACAGTATGAACGTTGCCGAGGAGTGCTATAAGCTTGCGGAGCGTTACGGTGCGGATAAGAAACGGTGCTATCTTGCGGGACTTCTTCACGATATAATGAAAGAGGACCTTCCCGACAGACAAAAACAGTACACAGTTGACAGCGGTTTAAATCCCGACTCTGCCGAAATTGCGTCAAAGGCGCTTTGGCACGGAGTTGCCGGCGGCTATTACGTGCGCGAAAAGCTGGGTATCGACGACGAAGAGATAATAAACGCAATACGTTACCATACGGTTGGCTGTGCAAAAATGTCGCTCGTCGAAAAAATCGTTTATCTGGGCGATATGATTTCAGAGGAACGTGATTACAAGGGAGTCGAAGAAATGCGCAGATATTGCTATGAGGATATAAATAAGGCAATGTCGGTCGCTTTGATTTATCAGATACAGTGCGTTGTGGGAAAATGCGCTGCTATACCCGTTTCGACGCTTGAGGCATATAATTACTATTTGCAGTTCAACAAGGAAAAGGAGAAATTATGACCGATTTTGAAGAATTGGAAGTTGCCGTAAAGGCTTTGTCAAGCAAAAAAGCAGAAAAAATCACCGCATTAAAGGTCAAAGATATAACTGTCCTTGCGAATTATTTCGTTATAGCGTCGGGCACTTCCTCGACGCAGGTAAAGGCGCTTGCCGACGAGGTCGAGTTTCAAATGGAGCAGAAAGGCGTTAAACTGCACGGAAAAGACGGCTCTTCAAACAATGACTGGATAGTTCTGGATTATATTGATGTTATCGTGCATATTTTCTACGAGGAAACCCGTGATTTTTATCAGCTTGAACATCTTTGGGCGGACGGAGAGCCTGTTGATGTTTCGGATTGGGATAAGTAACAGACTGTTGTTTTCATTGACGAAAAAGCATTGTTGAATTTGTTTAAAATTGCCAAAAATCAAAAATGTTCTTTTTTTTGAGAAATAACCCTTGACAAAAAAAGGGTTAAGATGTATAATATAAAAGTACTGTGATTTTTTATTGAGTATAGCCTGTGCCGTATGGCAAGGGGAGGGAAATATAGATGGCGGAAATTCGTCTTGGTAAAAATGAATCGCTCGATACTGCGTTAAAGCGTTTCAAGCGTTCGTGCGCAAGGGACGGCGTTCTTGCTGAAGTTCGTAAAAGAGAGCATTACGAAAAGCCTTCGGTAAAACGTAAAAAGAAGTCCGAAGCTGCTCGCAAGCGCAAGTATTGATTAGAACATCTGTTGAAGCGGGCATATTATGTCCGCTTTAATGCTGTTTGGAGTTGATTGTTTGAGTATTTTTAAACCTACGTTCCATATGAAAAACGTACTTTCGATAGATGAGCCTTTTTTGAAAAGCAACGGCATTACCGCAATGGTTTTGGATATGGACAATACGCTGTCGATGCACGGAAATCCTGCCGCCGAAGAAGGCGTTGCCGAATGGCTTGATAAAATGGCAAAAATGGGGATAAAAATGCGTGTGGTGTCAAACAATACAAACAAGCGTGTAGGACCGCTTGCCGCAAAACTCGGTCTGCCGTTTACGGCGAACGGGGCAAAGCCGCTTACGTTCGGGATAACAAGAGCTATGAAGGCTATGAATGCCGAAAAAAGCGAAACGCTTGTCGTCGGAGACCAGATTTTTACAGATATTTTGGCAGGAAATTTAAAAGGCGTGAGGACGGTTCTCGTAGAACCGTTTCATCTTGAAAAAACGTGGACGTTCAAGCTTAAAAGGCGGCTGGAAAGTCTTGTTTTCAAGAGAGATTACAGGAATTTGGAGCTGAAGTGATGATTACATTCGGACCGGGTGGAAATTCCATAAGCTGGGGAAAGCGTAAGTTCCCCGATGAGCTGCCCGATTATCTTGCAGAGCTTGGTCTTAACGGCTATGAAATAGAGTACGGAAGAGGCGTAAGGATTTCTTCGGAAACAACGGAAAAGCTCCCTGAAATTGCCGCGAAAAACGGCATCAATGTCACTCTCCACGCTCCTTATTTTATTTCTCTGTCCTCAACGGAAGAGGAAAAAAGACAAAACAGCGTGAATTATATCCTTGAGTCGGCAAATGCGGCTAAGGCAGTCGGTGCGCATAAAATCGTTGTACACAGCGGCTCCTGTTCAAAAATTTCGAGAGCCGAGGCGCTTTATCTCGCAAAGGATACGCTTAAAAAGGCTCAGGCGGCGCTTGATGAGAACGGCTTGTCGGATATAATAATATGTCCCGAAACTATGGGAAAAATAAATCAGCTCGGTACTCTTGAAGAGGTGCTTGAGCTTTGCGGGGTGGACGAAAGATTTTTGCCGACGGTGGATTTCGGTCATCTTAATGCAAGAACGCTCGGCGGAATAAAAGGGCGCTCGGATTATGCGAAAATGCTTGACGCAATTGAAAATGCGCTCGGCTTTGAACGGCTTTCGCAAATGCATATACATTTCAGCAAGATTGAATATACAAAGGGCGGCGAAAAGTGTCATCTGACCTTTGCGGACAGGCAGTACGGTCCTGATTATGAGCCGCTTTTGCAAGAGATAGAGAAACGTGCGCTCTCCCCATCAATAATATGCGAGTCGGACGGCACACAGGCGGAGGACGCAGCGGAGATGAAACGTTATTACGAAAGTTTATGATTTTTATTTCGGAAAAGGTGGGGTATTATGAAGTTTCTGGTGGTAAACGGTCCTAATCTTAATCTTTTGGGAGAGCGTGAGCCGAATATTTACGGCGACGAGTCTCTTCAGGCTATCAATGATGAAATGCTTGAAACAGCACGGGTTATGGGACACGAGCTTTCGTTCTTCCAGAGCAACAACGAAGGCAGCATTATTGACTGTCTGCACGCAGCACGTCTTGAATATGACGGAGTTATACTTAACGCAGGCGCTTATACGCATTACAGCTATGCGATACACGATGCAATAGCCGCAATAAAAATCCCCGTGGTCGAGGTCCATTTAAGCAATATCGCTCACCGTGAGGATTTTCGCAGGACAAGCGTTATCGCTCCTGCTTGTGCAGGAAGTATAGCAGGCTTTGGAAAGTACAGCTATATGCTCGCCGTAAGCGCTTTGGACTATATTGCTAAGGAGAAGAAATGAACGCAGCGGAGCAGCTCGGGAGGATTTTTCCCGATGAACACTCGGCGGCGCTGATAACATATTCGGTTTCTCTCCGTTATCTTTGCGGTGCGGAAGTAAACGGCGGTATCGCACTTATTTCCAAGGAGGAACGTTTTCTCTTCGTCAGCGGAGAGGTTTCGCTGAAAGCGTCAGGCTTTAAAGTCGTTGTACTGAGAGATTTCAGGCAGATCCTCGATATTCTCGTGAAATACGGCATTAAGCGCCTTTACGTCGAGAATGACAAGGTGACTCTTTCTGAGCTTGATTTCTTTAAAAATACGCTGCATTACGCAGATTTCGTTACAACGGGAGAACTGACGGCTGCGATAATGAAACTGAGGGCGATAAAGTCCGAAAATGAAATTCAGCAGATAAAAAAAGCTCAGAATGTGTGCGATAAGGTTTATCAGCAGCTTTTGGGAACAGTCCGCAAAGGTATGACTGAGAGACAGATTTCTTCATATATAACCTATCATCTTATTGAATTCGGCGCAGATGAGCCGGCTTTTCCCGTGAAAGTGCTGTCGGGCGCAAATACGGCGCTTGTCGACGGACGACCGACTTCAAGGCAGATTTGCGAGGGCGATTTTCTTTTGCTGGAGTTTGGCGCAAAGGTCGGCGGATATTGTGCGGTTATGTCAAGAACGGTTGCTGTGGGAAAAATCTCTTCTGCGCAGGAGGATTTGTATAACGCTGTTTCCTGTGCAGTATTTGACGGTCTGAAAACCTTGAGGGCGGAGATAAATTCAAAGGTTCCCGACAGCGTTGCAAGAGCTACCCTTAATGCGTGGAGAGCGGAAAAGTATCTGCACGGCGGTTTTATTCACGGAATAGGACTTGAACCGAACGAAATTCCTTTCACAGGCGACAGCCTGCTTTTGAAATCGGGAATGACCGTTTCAGCAGGCTGCGATGTAAGGATTTCGGGGAAAATCGGCGTCAAAATAGCAGATACCTGCGCTCTTACGCCCGACGGATGCAGAAATTTCACTACGGCAACAAGAGAGCTTGTGCATATCTGATTTTGCAAAAATACTAAATTTGTGAAAATTTTTGCAGTCGGGAAAAATTCGGTTGACAAGATTGTTGTTTTATGTTATAATACAGTGTGTGAATGCTTTTTTATGCATTTTTGACCAAATATGTTTTGCTCCGCACGGAGCTTGAACGAAAGAATTATGGAGGTTCGCTATGATAACAGCGGGAGATTTCAGAAACGGTATGACTTTTGAAGAAGACGGAAACGTAATGCAGATAATCGAGTTCCAGCACGTAAAGCCGGGAAAGGGCGCTGCGTTTGTCCGCACTAAGGTTAAGAACGTGATTACAGGCTCGGTGGTTGAAAAGACCTACAATCCGTCCGCAAAGTTCCCGACAGCATTTGTCGAGAGAAAGGATATGGAGTTTACCTACGCAGACGGCGAGCTTTATCATTTTATGGACCAGGAAACCTACGAGGATGTTCCCGTAAATGCAAACGATATTGGCGACAGCTTTAAGTTCGTTAAGGAAAATATGGTTTGCAAGGTGCTTTCCTATAAGGGTAAGGTTTTTGGCGTAGAGCCCCCGAATTTCGTTGAGCTTCAGGTTACTGCGACAGAGCCGGGTTTTGCGGGAAATACTGCTACGAACGCAACAAAGCCTGCTACTCTCGAAACAGGTGCGGAGATACGTGTTCCTTTGTTTATAAACGAGGGAGAAATGATACGAATAGATACCAGAACAGGCGAGTATATGGAGCGTGTAAAGTAATCGCACTGTCTTGACGGTTCTGCGGAAGATGTTTTTCTTTAATTTAAGAAGAGGTAAAAGCTATGACTATCGGAGAAAAAGTTTCTTATATAAAGGGTCTTTGTCAGGGACTTAATAAAGAGGATAAAATCATTGACGCTATTCTCGATGTGCTTGCCGATATTGCGGAAAATCTCAACGAGGTAGACGAAGAGCTTGACGATGTTGCAAGCGTTATGACCGACCTTGAAGAGAGCGTCTGCGACCTTGAGGACGAGGTTTACGGTGAAAGCGATTATGACGAGGATTATTACGGCGACGATGACCTTGAAGAGGATATCGGCGAGATGTACGAAACCGTATGTCCTAATTGTGAGAATACGATACGTTTTGATTATGAACAGGCTCGCAAGGGCGGTATGGATTGTCCGAACTGCGGCAAAAAACTCGTTTTTGAACTTGACGAAGAGTCCGACGACCTGTAAGGTGAATTAAAAGTTAATGACGCTCCGCTTGTCGGCGGAGCGTCGGTGCAATTTGGAGTAAATATGAGCTGGAAAGACAATCTGATAAAAATAGACGCTTATGTTGCAGGCGAACAGCCCGATAAAAAGGATTTTATCAAGCTCAACGCAAACGAAAATCCTTATCCTCCGTCCCCCGAAGTGATTAAGGCAATAAACGGCTTTGACGGGAGCTGCCTTAAAAAATATCCCTCTGCGAATGCTGTCGGTCTTGTAAAAACTCTTGCGGAATATCACGGTCTGAAACCCGAAAATGTGTTTGCAGGAAACGGAACAGACGATGTTTTGTCGCTGTGCTTTCGTGCGTTTTTCAATTCGGGAAAGCCGATAATGTTTCCCGATATTACATATTCTTTCAATACGGTGTGGTGCGAAATCCTCAATATTCCTTATGAGCAGATAAGGGTCGATGAAAATTTCAATATCAATCCCAACGACTATAAAAGGGAAAACGGCGGCGTGGTTATAGCAAACCCTAACGCCCCGACTTCTGTCGGCGGAGATTTGGATTTTCTGAGAGTTATACTCGATAACAACAAAAATTCTGTGGTTATCGTTGACGAGGCATATGTGGATTTCGGCGGAATTACCGCAATTCCGCTCCTTAAAGAGTATGAAAATCTTGTTATCACAAGAACGTTTTCCAAAAGCCGTTCTCTGGCAGGAATGAGGTTGGGTTATGCAATGGGAAGTCCCGACGCAATATCCGCCGTTTACGCCGCAAAGGACAGTATGAACAGCTATCCCGTGGACAGCGTGGCACAGGCGGTTGGAATTGCCTCGATAAAAGACGAAAAATATTTCCGTGAAACGATAGCAAAGGTTATAAATACCCGTAATTATCTGACGGAAAAAATGCGTGAAATCGGTTTCAAAGTGCTTGAAAGCTCTGCAAACTTCATTTTTGCGGAGCATAAGACTTTGCCTGCAAAGGAGATTTTTGAATATCTCAAATCCAAGGATATTTATGTCCGCTGGTTCAACAAGCCTCGCATTGACAATTATCTGCGTATAACGATAGGCACTGACGAGGAAATCAATGCTCTTTTGTCAGCGCTGAAAGAAAAAATACAGTAATAGGAGTAAATTTATATGAAAATCGAAACACAATGCCTCCACGAGGGATATACGCCAAAAAACGGTGAACCAAGAGTTATGCCGATCGTACAGAGCACAACTTATGTTTACGATTCTACGGACGAGGTCGCTGCGGTATTTGACGACCCCACAAAGAGCCTTATCTATTCACGTTTTGAAAATCCTACCACGGACTGCGTTGAGAAGAAGATTGCGGCTCTTGAGGGCGGTGCAGCCGCTATGTGCACGTCAAGCGGTCAGGCGGCAAGCCTGCTTTCTATCCTCAATATCTGCGAGGCAGGCGACAGCTTTATTGCCTCTGCGTCGATTTACGGCGGAACGATAAACCTCTTCGGTACAACGCTTAAAAGAATGGGTATCGAGTGCATTTTCGTTGACCATGACTGCTCAGAAGAAGAGCTTAATGCCGCTTTCAAGGAGAATACAAAGGCTGTTTTCGGCGAAACTTTGGCAAATCCTGCGCTTACGGTGCTGGATATAGAGCTTTGGGCGAAAGTCGCACACGCACACGGCGTTCCGCTTATCATAGACAATACGTTTGCAACGCCTATTCTCTGCAAGCCGATTGAGTGGGGAGCGGACATCGTTATTCACTCCACATCAAAGTATATGGACGGTCATGCGGTTCAGGTCGGCGGCGTTATCGTTGACAGCGGCAAGTTTGACTGGACAAACGGAAAATTCCCCTGTATGACAGAGCCTGATGAGAGCTATCACGGTATTGTTTATACGGAAAAATACGCTTTTGCTCCGTATATCGTTAAGGCGAGAATGCAGCTTATGAGGGATTTCGGCTGCTATCCTGCGGCAAATTCGTCGTTTTTGCTTAATTTGGGTCTTGAAACGCTTGCTGTGCGTATGAAACAGTATTGCGAGAATGCACTTGCGGTTGCAAAATATATCAAATCCACCGGAAAGGCGGAGTTTGTGACATATCCTGCGCTGGAGGGAAGTGCAGGCCACGAGCTTGCGAAAAAGTACCTCCCGAACGGCACGAGCGGCGTTATTTCGTTCTCGGTAAAGGGCGGAAGAAGTACTGCTGTCAAGTTTATGGACAGCCTGAAACTTGCCTCAAACGAGGTACACGTTGCGGATATAAGAACCTGCGTTCTTCACCCTGCGTCGGCTACTCACAGGCAGCTTACCGACGAGCAGCTTGTTGCGGCAGGAATTGACGGAGGTCTTATACGTCTGTCGGTCGGTCTTGAAAACGTTGAAGATATAATTGCAGACTTAGAGCAGGCTTTTAAGAATATTTAACCAAATATGTCAAAAATCATTTCAAAATTCATCAGAATAACAGTTTCGGTAACAGCCTTAATTCTTTTGGTGTGGTCAAATTTAAACTTTTTTACAATGGGAACGATTATCGGCTGGATATTATTCGGCTCAATAATCGCTCTCTGCGTTTTTTGGAAGAAAATCTGCGGTTTGATAAGGCGGCTGTGGAGCAGAATTTGGGGCAAAATCGCCGTTATTGCTTTCGGGAGCATAGTTGCTCTTGCGGTAGGCATAAGCGTGTTTTTTTCGGTAAATATGGCGATTTATGAAGAAAGACCTGTCGAAAAAGCCGAGGCTGTGATAATTCTCGGTTGTCAGGTTAAAGGCGAAGAACCCAGCGTTATGCTTAAAACACGCATTGAGGCGGGTCTGAGCGTTCTTCGGGAAAATCCTGCGGCTATCTGTATCGCAAGCGGCGGCAAGGGAAACGGCGAGGAGATTTCAGAGGCGGAATGTATACGCCGCTGTCTTACGGAAAGCGGCATTGACGAAAGCAGAATTTTTCTTGAGGACAAATCTGTTTCGACTGAGGAAAATATCCGTTTTTCAGCGGAAATTCTTAAGGAAAAGGGCATTTCTGAGAATATCGTTATAAGTACCAACGAATTTCATCAGTATCGTGCGTATCTTTACGCAAGAAAATACGGGCTGAAAACAGGCTCTCACTCGTCAAAAACACGAAAGTCAAATCTTCTTAATTACTGGCTTAGAGAACAAGCCGCCCTTTTGCCTGCGATTTTTTAGGGCAGAGCCTGCCGTGAAAGCTGTCAATATGGTGTGACTATGAATTATATTATACTTGATCTGGAATGGAATCAGGCTTTGTCGAATGCGGAGCTTGTGCGAAGTCCTGTTGTTCTGTACGGAGAAATAATTCAAATCGGTGCGGTAAAAACCGATGAGAATTTTAATTTTATTGATAAAATAAAGATCAATGTTCGTCCGAAATACTATACGAAAATGAACCCGTTTGTACAGAAAATCACGGGAATAACCGAAACCGATCTCACCGCAGGAGAAACTTTCCCGAAAGCGGCAGAGAGATTTTTCGGGTGGTGCGGCGAGGAGTACCGATTTATTACGTGGGGATTTGATGATATAGACGTTTTTAACGATAATCTCAGGCTGTACGGCGAAGAAAAAGTTTTCGGGAGAGATTATATCAATCTCCAGCTTATTTTTAACAGGCAGACAAATTCCGAACATTTGCAGTGCGCTTTGTCAGCCGCTGCGGAAAAATTGGAAATACCGATAGAAGTCCAGGTGCACGACGCAGCGAATGACGCTTTTCTTACTTACGAGGTGCTTAAAAAGCTTGATATGATAAAGGGAATAACGGATTATTCGGAAATGTCCGCAGCGGCTGCCGTGCCCGTCGCAAAGGATTATATCGAAAACGCAGACGCCGCGAATATGATACGTGACAGGCGGATAGCCGATATGAAGTGCCCTGTCTGCGAGGGAGAGGTTAAAATCCGTGAGTGGATTTTCGGCAACAGCAAGTCCTGCAGAAATCTGATAGAATGTAAAGAACACGGCGTTTTTCTGGTAAAACTGAAGGCTTTGCGTGTTTCGGATAACAACTACACGGTAACACGTTCTGTCTATACTGCAAGCGAGGAGGATATTTCTTCTTACGAGAAAAAACTCCGCAAACGTGCGCAGGCAGCCGAAAGACGAAAAAAAGAGAAAGCGGTGAAAAACAATGATAAAGACGATAATGTTTGATTTGGACGGCACGCTTGTTCCGTTTGAGAGCGAAGATTTTGTGAAAATGTACTTCGGGGAAATTGCAAAAAAACTCGCCCCTGTCGGATATGAACCGAAAAAGGTAATGAACGATATCTGGGCAGGCACCAAGGCTATGGTTGAAAACGACGGCTCACGGCTTAACAGCGACGTTTTTTGGGAGGTTTTTAACGCAAACAATTCGGGTTTGCCCGACGCAAAACCCCTCTGCGACGACTTTTACACAAACGAATTTGACAGCGTTAAGGCTTGCCTGAAGGAAAGCCGTGACTTAAAGCCTATGATAAACAGGCTTAAAAATGCCGGATTTGAACTGATTTTGTCCACAAACCCTGTTTTTCCGATGTCGGCAATGAAAACTCGCCTCAAGTGGGTAAATCTTGACGAAAGCGATTTTTTGCTTGTAACGAGCTACGATAATAGCTCTTACTGTAAGCCTAATCCGAAGTATTTCACCGAGATTATGGAGAAAACGGGCAAAAAAGCCTGCGAATGCGTTATTATCGGAAATCACGTCAAAGAGGACATAATTCCGGCAAAAATTGTCGGAGCAGAGGCTTTTTGGGTAAACGATTATCCCGAAAATCCCGATAACGACGACACCTCAGACATTATGCAGGGCAGTCTGAAACAGGCGGCGGATTATCTTTTGTCCTTGGTATAACGAAATAAATTACATAAAACCGCAATCTCGTCTTTTTTTGCGAATGCAAGCATAAAATGTCGTAGAGGTGAGGTTTTATGGTCTACAGCTTTAACGATTTAAGGTGCAAGGAAATAATAAACGTAAAAAACGGCGCAAGACTGGGATATCCCGACGATATTGAGTTTGAGAGCTGTACTGCGAAAATCTGCCGAATTATCGTGTTCGGGAAGTCAAAGTTTTTCGGGCTCTTCGGCAGAGAAGAGGATCTGTTCATCAAATGGTGCGATATTGAGGTAATCGGAGAGGATACAATTCTGGTTTCTTGTGATATTCCGTCAAATTGCCGAAAATCAAAGGGTAAAGGAATATCAAGTTTGTTTAAATAAACGGATAAAAAATACTTGTAAAATTATGAGAATTATGGTATAATAATCTGGTGAATGTGCCGACAGCACGTGTCGGTATAAATACACACTGTGCAACAGTTCTTCTGTGGTGCGCAAAGGCGTTTGGAGAATGATTTGCACAGGAGGAATAAAACCAAATCAGGAGGAAAACACAATGGCAGTAGTATCAATGAAACAGCTTCTGGAGGCAGGCGTTCACTTCGGACACCTTACTAAGAGATGGAACCCGAAGATGGCTCCGTACATCTTTACCGAGAGAAACGGTATTTACATCATCGACCTTCAGAAAACAGTAAGAAAGCTCGACGAGGCTTACAACTTTATTCACGAGGTTGCGGCTAACGGCGGAGAGGTTCTTTTCGTAGGAACCAAAAAGCAGGCGTCCGACTCTATCAAGGAAGAGGCAGTTCGCGCAGGCGCACACTATGTAAACGCACGTTGGCTCGGCGGTATGATGACTAACTTCAAGACTATTCAGAGAAGAATTAGCCGCCTTGAACAACTTCACACTATGGAAACAGACGGCACTTTCGATTTGCTCCCCAAAAAGGAAGTTATCAAGCTCAATCTTGAAATTGAAAAGCTTGAAAAGTTCCTCGGCGGTATCAAGAATATGAAGAAACTCCCCGGCGCTCTCTTCGTTGTTGACCCTCGTAAGGAGAAAATTGCCGTTTCTGAGGCAAGAAAGCTCGGTATCCCCGTAGTGGCTATCGTAGATACAAACTGCGATCCCGATGAAATTGATTACGTTATCCCCGGAAATGATGACGCTATCCGTGCTGTAAAGCTGATTGCAGGAGCTATGGCTGACGCTATTATCTCCGCTAACCAGGGCAGAACCGAAACAGAGGCTGCCGAAGATGAAGAAACACAGACAGAGAAATAATATAGATTAAGGAGAAAGAAAATGGCTAATGTAACTGCACAGGACGTTAAAGAACTGCGTGATATGACAGGCTGCGGTATGATGGACTGCAAGAGGGCGCTTGTGGAAGCCGACGGAAACCGTGATGAGGCTGTTAAGCTCCTTCGTGAAAAGGGTCTTGCAAAGGCTGCAAAGAAGGCGGGAAGAATTGCCGCAGAGGGCGTTGTAAAGGCTATGGTAAGAGGTAATATCGGAGTGGTTGCTGAGATTAACTGCGAGACAGACTTCTGCGCAAAGTCCGATAAATTCCTCGCAATGGTTGATGAAATCGCAAATACCATACTCTACAACAACGTTTCAGACCCCGAGGCTCTTATGGAATGCACCGTTTCGGGTACAAACGAGAAAATGTCCGAATATCTCACAAATAAGATTGCTACTATCGGCGAGAATATCAAGGTTCGCCGTTTCGCAAAGATGGAAGGCACGCTTATCGCTTATATGCACGACGGCGGCAGACTCGGTACTCTCGTTAAGATTGTTACCGATAAGGCAGACGACGCAGAGGTTCTCGCCTGCGGAAAGAATGTTGCTCTTCAGGTAACTGCGCTCGGCGCACAGTATGTAAGCAAGGAAACTGTTCCTGCTGACGTTATCGCTAACGAGAAGGAAGTCCAGACTAAGCTTGTTGAGCAGGAAGGAAAGCCTGCTAATGTTGCGGAAAAGATCGTTGAAGGTCGTATGAGAAAGTTCTACGAGGAGGTTTGCCTGCTCGACCAGAAGTACTTCAAGGACGATACAATGAACATCGGCAAGTATATCCAGTCTGTTGAAAAGGCACAGGGCTGTTCTATCAAGGTCGACGGTTTCGTTCGTTACGAGCGCGGCGAGGGCATTGAAAAGAAACAGGACGATTTTGCAGCAGAAGTTGCACAGCTTGCAGGAAACTGATAAATTTTAAGACAGCTAAGGCTCTCCAAAAGGAGAGCCTTTTTTTATGTACCGGTTTTTGATTTCATTTCCTTGTATTTGCGCTTAGTTGCCTCGCCGCCTCGGATATGACGTTCCTGTTTGTTTTTGTCAAGAATTGTTTTAACTTCATCGTAGAGCCTTTTGTTTACCTTTTCGAGCTTTGCGGTTATATCCTGATGAACCGTGCTTTTGCTAATTCCGAATTGTTTTGCGGTACTTCTTACAGTAGCGTTGTTCTGCACGATATAATTTCCTAGAATTACGCATCTTTCTTCATTTCCGTCGCCGTAAACCTTCAATGAAATACCCCCTTTTGAGCTTTTTTCTCGGCGCTCAACAGTAAATACTATGTTCGGAATAAGCAGTTTATGATTGCGGACAAATTCGCTATTGACATTTGTACCAAAAAAAGTTATAATTAAAATGAGAAATAATGTTAAGGAGCATAAAATGGATTTTTTTGAGTTTTCACCCGAAATAGAAAAAGCGTCACAGTCCGCTCTGAAAAAATGTGAGGAACATTTCAGAGAGCTTGACGAGCTTTGCGAATACAACGGCAAACGTGTGCTTAAAGCGTTTATTGATAACAGAGTAAGCGAAATGCATCTCAAGGGTACAACAGGCTATGGGTACGGCGATGAGGGCAGGGATAAGCTCGATGAGGTGTTTGCACAGGTTTTGGGGGCAGAGGACGCTCTTGTACGGCACAATTTTGTGAACGGAACGCACGCAATTGTAACTGCGCTTTTCGGTATTCTAAGGTCGGGAGATAAAATTCTCTTTGCAACGGGAATGCCTTATGATACTGTACAAGAGGCGGTTTTAGGCGAAAATGTAGGCTCGCTTTGCGACTTTGGTGTTTCAAACGTTATCGTAGAGCTTGATGAGAGCGGAATGCCCGATTACAAAGCAATATCCGAAAATGCAAAATCCTGCAAGGCAGTTTATATCCAGCGTTCACGGGGATATTCACTTCGACCTTCGTTTAATATTGACATCATCGAAAAGATTATAAAAGCAATAAAATCGGAAAACCCGAATTGTATCGTTCTTGTGGATAACTGTTACGGCGAGTTGGTCGAAAAGCGTGAACCGACCGCTGTCGGCGCAGATTTGATTGTCGGAAGTCTTATAAAAAATCTTGGCGGAGGAATTGCGGAAACGGGCGGTTACATAGCAGGCAAAAAAGATCTTATCGAAAAATGCGCATATCGCCTTACAACGCCCGGTGCAGGAAAGGAAGTCGGCTGCTCTCTTAATCAGTTGAGGGGAATGTATCTCGGACTTTTCCACGCACCGGAGGCTGTTTGTGCTGCTTTGAAAACATCGGTTTTTGCAGCCGCTCTTTTTGAAGAGCTGGGATATGAAACTTTCCCGAAATATAACGAAAAACGTACGGATATTATCGCTGCAATAAAGCTTAACGGTTCCGAGGAGCTTATACGTTTCTGTGAGGGAATACAAAGCGGTTCGCCTGTCGACAGCTCTGCAATGCCCGAACCGTGGGATATGCCGGGTTATGACAGCAAGGTCATAATGGCGGCGGGTGCGTTTACAATGGGTGCGTCAATAGAGCTTTCCGCAGACGCTCCTCTGAGAGAGCCTTATGCGGTCTGGGTACAGGGCGGTCTGACCTTTTCAACGGGAAAAACAGGCATAATGCTTGCCGCTGACAGAATACTGAAAGGCAAAAAAAATGGTTAAAAAGATGTATGCGGTTTCGGCGGTTTCGCTGATATTGTTTTTCACATTCTGGGGGATTTTTCTGGGGACAAAAACCGATATTTTTTTTACTTTGGGAATAATTGCCCTGACGACCTGCTATCATTTTACAGTAAGATTGGTTATAGGAAGTATTGTTGACTATAACCTCAAAAATACTGTTGATTATACGAGAAAATGGTTTAAGCAGCGTGATTTTGAGGAAAGGCTCTATAAAAATCTTCATGTAAAGAAGTGGAAGGACTCAATGCCGACAGCGGACGAGAATTTGTTCCTGCTTAGCAAGCACACGCTCGAACAAATCATTTCGGCAGGCTGTCAGGCGGAAATCGTCCATGAGCTTTGTGCGGCGGCAGGACTTCTGGCGATATTTTTAGCGATACCGTTCGGAGATTTGTGGGTGTTTTTAGTCACATCTCTTGGCGCTGCGCTGTATGACCTTATGTTTGTCGCTATTCAGCGTTACAATCGTCCGCACCTTATTAAAACCTTAAAAAAACAGCAAGAGCGTGCTTTAAAGAAACTGCGTGCCAAAGAAAATCAAAACGCTTTAAAATCAGACTTGGAAAGTGAAGGAAATGATGATTGAGATAACAAAAGCGCTTTTGCCCGATGCGGAGGAAATAGCGGAAATATACCATTCTCTTATAGGAAGTGACGGCTGCACCTGGGACGAAAATTATCCGACACTGGAGTTCGTGAAAAACGACATAGCGAAAAATTCACTGTACAAAGCCGTAAAAGACGGCAAAATAATTGCGGCGGCATATCTCGGAGATTACGAGGAGAGTAAGTGGATCGAGTGTTTTGCGAACGGTTTCAAAAATATGGGCGAGGTGTCACGTGTAGGCGTGCGCCGTGAATTTCAGGGCGCAGGCGTAGGAAAAACGCTTATTGAATATCTCTTGTCGCAAGCCGAAAAATCGCCTTATGACGGGTTGGGGCTTTTGTGCGGTGCGGAAAATTACTCGGCGATGAGATTGTATGAGAAGTGCGGATTTATGCGGTGCGGGGAGTCTTTTTTGTATGAAACGCATTGGATTTGCTATTGTATAAAGCTATAAAAAGGAGAATATTATGATAAGAAGTATGACAGGTTTCGGAAGAGCCGAAGAAGTACTTAACGGAAGAGATATTACGGTTGAAATACGTGCGGTAAATCACCGTTATTACGAGTTTTCCTGCCGCTTGCCCAGGAGTATGAATTTCGCAGAGGAGCGTATCAAGTCTTTCCTCGCAGGCAGAATTTCACGGGGAAAGGTCGAGGTGTCGGTCATAGTGCAGAATGTGACCGCTGTTTCGGAAAAAATCACCGTAAACAGGGAGATTATTGCGGATTATGTGAACGCACTTCGTGAAATAAAGGACGAATTTGATCTCACGGACGATTTGTCGCTGTCAAGCGTTATGAGAATACCTGACGCTTTTACCGTTGTTAAAGCGGAAACCGACGAGGAACAGCTTTGGAAGGATATTTACAGCGTTTTAGAACAGGCTCTGGATAATTTCGTCAGAATGCGCGAAACAGAAGGCGCAAAAATGCGTGCGGATATTCTTTCAAGACTTTGCGTTATCGAGAAATATGTCGGTTTTGTGGAAGAGCGTTCCCCGAAAATCGTTGAGGATTACCGCAAGCGTCTGTTCGACAGAATGAGCGAGGTTCTTGACGGGAAAAATATCGACGAGAGCAGAATTTTGCTCGAAGTAGGAATTTTCTCCGAAAAGACCGCTGTAGACGAGGAAACCGTGCGTTTGCGTTCGCATATCTCACAGCTTAGGGAAATGCTTGAGAGCAGCGAGCCTGTGGGCAGAAAGCTTGATTTTCTCGTGCAGGAAATGAACCGTGAAACAAACACGATCGGCTCAAAGGTGCAGGATATTGAGGTGACAAGAGTCGTTGTTGACCAGAAGAGCGAAATTGAAAAAATTCGGGAGCAAATTCAGAACATCGAGTAAAAATTACAAAAGCTGAATGTGCATCTTAGATATATTGATACAAAACGATATAATATTCGAAAAAAGTATTGACAAATCTGTTTGTTTGTTATATAATGATAGAGGTGAAGAAATTCACAAATATTTTATTATCTGTTTCGGGGCGGGGCGAAATTCCCCACCGGCGGTGAAAAGGCATTCGGATAACTAAAAGTTAGAAGTGCTTTACAGTCCGCGAGCGGCGAAAGCTGCCGAATCGGTGAAATTCCGATACCGACGGTATAGTCCGGATGAAAGAACAGAACACAAATAGTCACATATTTGCGCCCCGATTTTTGGATTTTTTGTCCGAAAATCGGGATTTTTGTTCAGAAAAAGTCATACCCTGAGGAAAGGACTTTTTTATGGAAAACACAGTAAAACAAGGAAAGCGGATTGATGTCAGACGTCTGGTATTCACTGCGCTTATGGCGGCAGTTTCGTATCTTCTGGCAAATCTTGATTTCAGTATCCCGATAATGCCGTTCTTTATAAAGTTCGACTTTTCGGACACTCCCGCACTTCTTGCGGCGCTTACTATGGGACCTGTTTCGGGAATTTTCGTGTGCCTGATAAAAAACGCAGTAGGCTGTTTTACTTCAAACACGGCGTGCATCGGCGAGCTTTCAAACTTTATTCTCGGCGCAGCGCTTGTTATTCCTGCCGGAATAATCTCGCACAAGCACAAACAATTCAGCCGTGCGGTTATAGGCTGTATGGTCGGTGTGGTAACAATGGCTCTGCTTGGATTTGTGTCGAATTATTTTCTCATTTATCCGCTTTATTCAAATATAGGTATGACAACAGAGGCTATTATCTCAATATATCAGAAGATAAATCCGAATGTGGATACGCTTGCTGAATGTCTGCTTATATTCAATGTTCCGTTTACATTTGTAAAAGGCTTGATCGCAGCAATTTTCTCGGTTCTGCTCTACAAGAGATTAAGACCGATTTTCAATTCTATTTACAGGGAAAAGTGATTATTTATGTCATTTCGCAGCGCAATCGCTCATTTCAGGACAATAACAAAGCATCGTCACAAGGTCATTGCGCATTGTGCTAAGGCAGGAATTTTTTGGCAGGGACTTTTTCACGATTTATCAAAATATTCGCCGACAGAATTTTTGCCCGGAGCACGGTATTATCTGGGAAATCGTTCCCCAAACGAGGGAGAGCGTGAGGCTTACGGCTACTCAAAGGCGTGGCTGCACCATAAGGGAAGAAACCGTCACCATTTTGAGTATTGGGTCGATTATAACCCCAAAACACGCAGTCAGGAACCTGTAAAAATGCCTCTGAGGTTCGTTGTGGAGATGTTTTGCGACAGAGTTGCCGCAAGCAAGATCTATCAAGGAAAAAATTATACGGACGATTGTGCGCTGAAATATTTCGAGCACGGAAAATCTCACCGAAAAATTTGTCCCGAAACTGCCGATTTGCTGGAAAAATGGCTGAAAATGCTTGCAGAAAAGGGCGAAAAGGAAACTTTCGCCTATATCAGGCAGTTTGTGCGGCAAAACAAGGATTATTAGCAGCGAAAGGCTTTTGCTGATTTATATTATTTCAGAGAGACGGAAAAATCCGCCTCTTTTTTATGTTAAATCCTTGACAATACTCGCAATATGTTGTATAATTATAAAATAAGGCATTGTTTTTACCGTATCAATAATCAAAAAAAGGAGAAAACTATGGGACTTACATTAACAGAAAAGATAATCAAGGCACATATTGTTGACGGCGAGATGATAAAGGGCAAGGAAATCGGTCTGAAGATAGACCAGACCTTAACTCAGGACGCAACAGGCACTATGGCTTATCTGCAATTTGAGGCTATGGGCGTCGACAGAGTTAAAACCGAGCGTTCCGTGGCATACATAGACCATAACACGCTCCAGAGCGGCTTTGAAAACGCCGATGACCACCGCTTTATCGGCTCAGTTGCAAAAAAACACGGCATTTGGTTTTCACGTCCGGGAAACGGTATCTGTCATCAGGTCCATCTTGAGCGTTTCGGAAAGCCCGGAAAGACGCTTATCGGCTCAGACAGCCACACCCCCACAGGCGGCGGTATCGGTATGCTCGCTATGGGCGCAGGCGGTCTTGACGTGGCGGTAGCTATGGGCGGCGGAGCATACCATATCACAATGCCGCAGGTTGTAAAGATAAATCTTACGGGTAAACTCAATGATTGGGTTTCGGCAAAGGACGTTATCCTTGAAGTTCTTAGACGTTTGTCAGTAAAAGGCGGCGTAGGAAAGGTTATGGAGTACTGCGGCGACGGTATCAGAAGCTTGTCCGTGCCCGAACGCGCAACTATCACAAATATGGGCGCAGAATTAGGCGCTACGACTTCTATATTCCCGTCAGACGAAACAACGCTTGAATTTTTGAAAGCGCAGGGCAGAGAGGCTGATTATGTGGAGCTTTCCGCAGACCCTGACGCTGTTTATGACGAGGTTGTCGATATTGACCTGTCAGAGCTTGTTCCGCTGGCAGCTTGTCCTCATTCTCCCGATAATGTAAAGGCAGTCAGCGAGATCATTCCGCTTAAAGTAGACCAGGTATGTATCGGCTCCTGCACGAACTCTTCCTTGCAGGATATGAGAAAAGTTGCACATATTCTCAAAGGAAAGACAGTAAATCCCGATGTTTCTTTGTCTATTGCACCCGGCTCAAAGCAGGTGTTTGAACAGCTTGCACAGGAAGGTACGCTTGCTGTTCTTATCGCTGCCGGAGCAAGAATTTTGGAGAGCGCCTGCGGTCCTTGTATCGGTATGGGACAGTCCCCCAACAGCAAGGGCATATCGCTGCGTACATTCAACAGAAACTTCTTGGGCAGAAGCGGCACTAAGGACGGTCAGATATACCTTGTTTCTCCCGAAACAGCGGCAGCGTCTGCTGTCACGGGATACCTCACCGATCCCCGTACTTTGGGCAAAATGCCTGAATATGTTATGCCCGAACGTTTCCTGATAAACGATAATATGGTAGTTGAGCCTGCATCGCCCGAAAATGCGTCAAGCGTTGAGATACTGAGAGGTCCGAACATTAAGCCTTTCCCGATTAACAAGCCGCTTGCCGAAAGCATTGAGAGCAGCGTTACCCTGAAGGTCGACGACAACATCACAACAGACCATATTATGCCGGCAGGTGCGAAAATACTTCCTTTGCGCTCGAATATCCCTGCAATTTCCGAGTACTGCTTTACAGTCTGCGATGAAACTTTCCCTGCCCGTGCAAAGGAAGCAGGCAGCTCGATCATTGTCGGCGGTTCAAACTACGGTCAGGGTTCTTCAAGAGAACACGCAGCGCTTGCTCCGCTTTATTTGGGCGTAAAGGCGATAATCTGCAAGAGCTTTGCACGTATACATCGTCAAAATCTTATCAATAACGGAATTCTTCCGCTTGAATTTGTAAATGAGGCGGATTACGACAAAATTGAGCAGGGCGACAGGCTCGTAATTGCAAATATCCGTGAAATTATCAAAACAGGCGGCAATATTGTCGTTGAGGACAAGACAAAGGGCTTTTCGTTTGAAGTGAAGTGTGAACTCTCAGAGAGAGGCAAGGGTATGATGCTTGCAGGCGGACTTTTGAACTTCACGAAGGAGAATAAGTAAGTGGACGAGGAGATCAAAAGGCGTTGGGGCGAGGCGTATAAGGCGAACCCCAAGGCATACGAAAAGGACGGGACGCTGATGGTGGGCTTTGCGTTGACGGAGGACACCGATTCGCTGTTTCCGCTCTGCCCCGAAAAGCAATGGGCGATTTCCGATAAAACGATAAGCGAGTGGATAATCTCGTTTGTGACGCTCCCCGGCAAGAAAAATCCCACGGGAAAAGTTGAGGGTATGGTAGAATATCACGAGGCTATGAAACGCCTTGAACCGTATTTTATCGCATATGGCGACGACTGGAGGCTTATCCGTGCGCTGACGAAGGCGGAGATTATTTCCGTGGCGACAGGAGAGCCCGTGAAGTCTGAAAAATGCGGGATTTTCGGGCTGTTTGGCAAAAAATAACAGATAAACGCCAAAAACAAGGTTTTCCCGATGTTTGAGCGGACGATAAACCGCTTTTGCGGGGATAAAAAATTCATTTTTGCGATACCGTAAATTTAAGGAGGTAACTTTTATGTCTAAGATACAGATGACCACACCGCTTGTTGAAATGGACGGCGACGAGATGACCAGAATTATCTGGAAATGGATAAAGGATATTCTGATAAATCCTTATATAGACCTGAAAACCGATTATTATGACTTAGGTCTTGTCCACAGAAATGAAACGGACGATAAGGTCACTGTCGAGTCTGCAAATGCTGCGAAAAAGTACGGCGTTGCAGTAAAATGCGCTACAATTACTCCGAATGCACAGCGTGTCGAGGAGTATAAGCTCAAAGAGATGTGGAAATCCCCAAACGGCACTATAAGGGCGATAATGGATGGTACAGTTTTCAGAAAGCCTATTCTTGTAAAGGGTATTACCCCGTATATTCCTACGTGGGTAAAGCCTATCACGATTGCACGTCACGCTTACGGCGACATCTACAAGAACACTGAGCTTAGGGTCAAGCAGGGAAGTAAGGCGGAGCTTGTCGTAACAAATCCCGACGGCACGGAAACACGTGCTCTTATACAGGATTTTAAAAATTCAGACGGTATAGTCCAGGGTGTGCACAATCTCGATAATTCGATTTCAAGCTTTGCAAGAGCGTGTTTTAACTACGCTCTTGACTCAAAGGAAACGCTTTGGTTTGCGTCTAAGGACACGATTTCAAAGACATATGACCACCGTTTCAAGGATATTTTCGCTGAAATTTACGAGAACGAATACAAGGCAAAGTTTGAGGCTGCCGGAATTGAGTATTTCTACACGCTTATTGACGACGTTGTAGCAAGAGTGATCCGTTCTGAGGGCGGATTTATCTGGGCGTGCAAGAATTATGACGGAGATGTTATGTCGGATATGCTTGCGACAGCTTTCGGTTCTTTGGGACTTATGACGAGCGTGCTTGTTTCTCCCGACGGAAAGTACGAGTACGAGGCAGCTCACGGCACGGTTACACGGCATTATTACAATCATCTCAAAGGCGAGAAAACTTCTACTAATCCTATCGCTACGATTTTTGCGTGGAGCGGTGCTCTGAGAAAACGCGGAGAGCTTGATAATATTTCCGCTTTATGCAATTATGCCGATAAGCTCGAAAAAGCCTCAATTCAGACTATGGAGGACGGAATTATGGACAAAAATCTTGCGGCTATGTCAAGACTTGAAAACAAGCGTGCCGTAGATACCGAAACTTTCCTTGTTGAAATCAATAACAGACTTGCAAAGCTTATGGCATAAAATTTTCTCCGAAAGCAGAAAACACATCAAATTTACAGCTCCCCGTCCGAAAAGTCGGGGGGTTCTTAGCCCAAATTATCCGCATTATAGAAAATTTTGAGAATTTCCTCTGCTGTTTTGCCTTCTCTTGAAAAAGCGTCTGCCGCCGAAAGGCTCATTCCGATATTGTTTCCCCAACCCTTGCAGACCATAACAAAGCAGTCGTCCTCAAATTTTATCGAAATAGCGGAGCTGCGAAGTCCTAAAGTGTTTTTTATCGTTTCTCCCGTGATTTTCTGATTGCAGAGCATTATGGAAAGCAATGTTCCGCAGTCGTCATAAACAGGCTCAGAGAACCATTTTTCAGGTGGTTCTCTGAGATTTTTTATTTCGGACAACGCACGGACTTCGTTTACCGTGTAAGCGTTTTCACTCTGATAACCCTTGCACAGAACGTCAGAGGGCAGCTTTACAGACGGCATAATCGGCGAACGGTCAAGCGTTTTCCCGCTTGAAATGTGGCAAAATTCCGCTAAAAAAGGCTTTCCGTTAAAGGTGAGATATTTTTTTCCAGCATTTTTCACGGCGTCTTTGATTATTTTACGGTCTGCGTGATTTATCGCTTTTTCAGAATAGTCAACATACGGGAAAAGTTCTCCTGTGGAAATATCTGCGCCGAAATTGTCAAATTTCCCTCTGTTTTGCAGGCGGTAAAGAGCATTAGTGTTTATAACGACGCAGAGAGCCTCAAGCGTTGCTGGCTCATAAAGAACGCCGTTGTACGGGATAAATCCGCAAAGACAGCCTTCAAGAAATTCGTCATAATCAAGCTTTATGATTTCATTTCGTTCTTTTACGTAAACTGTTACTGTTTCGGGGAGGGCAGTGCTTTCCGTATTTTTCGGCACGGCGTTCGCCAGAATTACAATCAGAATTATAAGAAGAACAAGTGCGATTGCAGACGCAACGGTTACTTTTTTCGGCATAATTAAATTCCTCTTTTCAAATTATTTAGGTGCGTTTTGCTGAAAGCTAAGCGCACTGTTACGGTTGATTTTATGAATTTCAGCCGAGATGAACAAAAACAGACGCATTTGCCCCGAAAAACGGCTTTTTTTCATCTTGTCTATTGACTTTATATGCAAAATATGCTATAATTTAAGTTGGATTATCAGACTACATATAAAGGAGATATGTGTAATGGACAAACTGGAGAAGCTGAAATCAACGGAAAAACTAAAGCAAATGTGCGAGACTTTCTGCAAAAACAGCGTGATAAGCCAGTCGCTTTACAATAATTTCGGCGTAAAACGAGGCTTGCGAAATCCTGACGGTTCGGGCGTTATTGCAGGAATTACCAACGTGTGCTGCGTTCACGGTTATGTAATAAGCGAGGGCGACAAGCAGCCTATCGAGGGAGAACTGATTTACAGAGGCTATAATATCCGTGACATAGTAAAAGGCGCTCTTGAAGATAAGCGTTACGGATATGAGGAGGTAGTTTATCTTCTTCTTTTGGGTTCTTTGCCGAATGAAAGGGAGCTCCGCGACTTTTCTCAGCTTATAGCAGAATATCGTGAGCTGCCGCTTTATTTCAGCGAGGACGTTATTATGAGAAATCCTTCGCCGAATATTATGAATAAAATGCAGCAGGCGGTTCTTACCCTTTACAGCCACGACCCCGACCCTGAAAATAATTCTCCTGAGGCGGAAATGCTCCAGGCATTGTCAGTTATTTCCAAACTTCCTGCGATTATGGTGTCGTCTTATCAGGCACTTCGCCGTTTCTACCATAACGACAGTATGGTTATGCACCAGATAAACAAGGACGAGAGCCTTGCGGAGAGTATTCTTTCAACGCTGCGTGACGACAGAGCTTATACTCCCGAAGAAGCAGAGCTGCTTGACCTGTGTCTTATGCTGCACGCAGAGCACGGCGGCGGCAACAACTCAACGTTTACCTGCCGCACGGTTTCTTCATCGGGAACAGACGCTTATTCAGCTTATGCTGCGGCGATAGGTTCGCTCAAAGGACCCCGTCACGGCGGCGCAAATATCAAGGTTATGCAAATGCTTGACTATGTAAAAGAGGGCGTTAAGGACTGGAATGATGATGACGAGGTTTCGGCTTTTCTGCATAAGATAATGCGAAAAGAGGCAGGCGACGGTTCGGGTCTTGTTTACGGTATGGGACACGCTGTTTATACCTTATCCGACCCCAGAGCGGTCATTCTCAAGGAAAACGCAATGAGGCTTGCAAAGGGAACTGAATTTGAGGCTGAATTTAAGCTCCTTGACAGCATAGAGCGCCTTACTCCCATAGTATTTTCTGAGGAACGAGGCGACATTAAACATATATGCGCAAATGTTGATATGTATTCGGGACTTGTCTATAAAATGCTGAAAATTCCCGTTGAAATGTATACGGCGTTGTTTGCGTGCGCAAGAATGGCAGGCTGGTGCGCTCACAGAATGGAAGAAATGATAAACGGCAAGCGCATTATCCGTCCTGCATATAAGGCAATAAATCTTAACAAGGAATATATTCCGCTTAAAAAGAGAATATAATCCGATAGCAGGGCTTTCGGTCTGCATTTACATCTGTTTTTAGGAGCGATTATGAGCAAAAATGGAAAAGCGGCAATGATTTCGGCTTTTAGCGGAATAATTTTATGTCTTGCCGCAAGATTTGTGACGGTTATTTTCTTTACTGATTTTAATACGGGATTTTTGTACCACGGCAGCGAAATTTTGTGCAATCTGTTGTTTTTCGGGATTTTGGCGGTATCGGCGGTGTCGGCGGCGATTTTCTCAGCAAAAGAACCGCGTGACGTCGCTATTCCCGAAAAAGGTTGTGTGGTTTTGGGAGCGTTACTGCTTTTATCGGCATTTTTTGCAGGCTATGAAGGAGTAATGGAGATAAGCGCTCCTACTCCTTCGGGACTGCTGATCGTGACGGACTTTGCAGGCGCTCTTTTTATGGGGATTGTGGCGTTCGTTCTGCTTTATAAAAAAGAAATTACATCGGGAATAGGTCTGTGTTTTTCGATAAACGGAGCTTTTTTTGTGCTCAGGGGAATAAACATCTTTATTACCAGAACGGTCATTACTACCGTTCCCGAATATCTGACAGAAACTTTAGGCGTAATATTTTCGGCGTTTTTCTTTGCGTTTGCAGGAAAAATATTTTCGGGTAATTCTGAAAAGCTGTCAAAGCCCACATTGAGCTTTTTGGGAGTTTCAACTGCGGTGTGTACGCTTTCTTCGGCATTAGGCGTGATTTTCGCCAAAATTTTTGCTCCCGAAGAGATTTCTTCAAGAATAACGGCTTCCTATACGTATGCGGAAACTTTTTATCAGTCGCAGCACGGCAAGGACGGCTATATTATGACTTTTACTCCTTATGTGAGTATGTCGGTGGGACTTCTTGCGATTGCAATAGTTTTTATGACAATAAAATATTCCGTGCAAAAAGAGAAAACATCAAACAGGGAAGAGCCGAAACCCGAAGTGCAGGATAATTGAGGTTTTTGTGAAAAGAAAAATTGCGGCGCTTATTGCGCTTTGTCTTATGCTTTGCGGATGCAGTATGGGTGCGTCGGTTGAAAATATGCTGACGCCGCCCCGACTTCTCGCAGAGCAGAATGAAATTTATGATGAGCTTATAAAAAGCGCAGGAAAAAATGTTAAGCTGAAATACCCTCGCAGCGGTGATTATCGTTCGGCGTTCGTTATGTACAATATCGACGATGAAGAGGGCGATGAGGCTATGGTCTTTTACGAGAGCAAAAACGCCTCTGCCGGCGAAAGCGCTCTTCGGCTTAAATTTTTCGACAAGAAAAACGGAAAATGGGAGGCGGTCTATGACCTTGCCTGTGCAGGCAGCGAGGTGGAAAGCCTCAGCTTTGCAAGTTTAGGTTCGACGGGAAATGTTGATATAATTATCCGATACACGCTGCTTAATCAGTTGGATAAGGCGTTTTCCGTGATAAGCTATTCTGACGGAGTTCCTGTGACGCTTTATTCGTCCTCGTATTCCTGCCTTGACGTGTTTGATATGAACGGCGACGGTCTGGACGAGCTGGTTGCGGTAAATTCCGACAAGACCTCAAATACGTCAACGGCGATGATGTTTACCAACGGAGATAACGGCTTTGAAAAGCTGTCTGAAACTCCTCTTTACAGCGGAGCGTCGGATTATATCCGAGTTACAAAGGGAAATATCAGCGAAGGAACTTTTGCGATGTTTCTGGACTATTCAAAAGGCGGCGGTCAGTCTGGAACGGACGTTTTGTACTGTTACGGAAACAGGCTTTTCAGTCCCGACAGCGTAGGTTCAAGTACGCAGAGCAGCATTATCTCAAGACTGGTAAATGACTATATGTCGGAAATTTACTGCTACGATATTGACGGCGACGGGTTTATTGAAATACCGTCTACGACGCCTCTTCCCGGATATGAAGTACTGACCCGACCCGAACAGCTTTGCGCCGTTTTGTGGTATACGATAAGTTACGATAATTTCACGGTAGAGCATTACAGCTATTTTTCGGGAAAATATCGCTTTGCGCTGCTTTTCCCGAGCCGCTGGCAGGGAGTTGTAACCGCTGTTCCCGATTTTACAAACAATGAGATCGTTTTCATCTCCTATGACGAAAATAAGAGCCTTACTGTAGACGGCTCAAACGAGCTTATGAGAATACGTGCCGTTGATAAGAACGACGAAAAGGCATTGGCAGACTCAAAGCATTACAATTTTTTAGGAGAAACAGAGGAAACATACTATTGTTACAGCGTGACAAAGGGATTTTTGACAGGCAGACTAGCGCTCACCGAAAGTGAGCTGAAAAACAGCTTTATTATACTGTAAAGAAAGGAACTTTATGAAACGAATCTTAGTTTGTGAGGACGAGGACTCGATACGTGATTTTGTGGTGATAAATCTTCGCAGAGCAGGATATGACGTGGTAGATGTTGCGTCGGGTGAAGAGGCTGTCGACGTTTATCAAAGTCAGAACGGCGGATTTGACGTTGCACTGCTCGATATAATGATGCCCGGAATGGACGGATTTGCGCTTTGCCGTTGGATAAGAGAGCAAAGTGCCGATATAGGTATAATTATGCTCTCGGCAAAAAGTCAGGAAATGGACAAGATAAACTGCCTTATGACAGGAGCAGACGACTACGTTACAAAGCCGTTTTCTCCCTCAGAGCTTGTAGCGAGAATTGACGCAATTTACCGAAGAGTTTCACAAAGCCGTTCTCCGAAAGAGAAAGCAAAGGTCATCAAAGCAGGACCTTTTACCATTGACTGCGAGAGCCGAATGGTCTGGAAAAACGGCAATTTGATAGAGCTTACGCAAGTCGAATATCATATACTCGAATATCTTCTGAAACATAAAAATACCGCACTTGACAGAAAATCAATTCTTCAGCATATCTGGGGAGATTCTTATGTGGGTGAGGATAAGATAATAGATGTAAATATGAGACGTCTGCGTATGAAAATCGAGGACGACCCGTCCTCGCCGAAATATATCATAACGGTGTGGGGTTTCGGATATAAGTGGAAAGAAGATTGAGCGTCCGTTAAATGAAAATTGGAACTAAAATAAGCGGAAAATACGGCAGACATTCGATTGCGTCACGTTGGATGGCTAATACCCTGCTGGTGGTGACAATTTTGCTTATTGTTGCGAACGTCTGCGTGTACTATTTTTCCAGACAGTATTACTACGGCTCTGCGGAAAGCTATGTCGTTTCGGAGGCAAATGCCGCACAAATGGTTCTTACAAGACTGTACGAGGATATGGCGGTAAGCTACTCCTCAGAGGTGCGCGAGCTTATCGTAAATTTCGACAAAAAAGACCGTATGGAACTGATGTCGATAAATAAAAACGGAGAGGTTTCGCTATCGTCAAGCGGATTTTCTCCCGATAAGACTTACTATATGCCCGATTATGAAATGGCTCTTGAAAGCGATGACAAGACGGGGGTCTTTATAGGCTTTAATAACGGCGAAAATATCCTCGCAGTAACTAAAATTATCGAACAGCCCAGCAGTAACTACCGTGCGCTGCGTTTTGTAGCCTCGCTGTCAATGATTGATAATCAGCTTGCGGGTATAATGTTTGTCTGCGTTATGATCAGCTTGTTTGTTATTCTGGCAGTTGTAATGACGGGACTTTATTTTGTAAAATCAATATGCGTGCCGCTCGTGCAGATAAGCGCAACGGCGAAAAAACTCGCTACGGGAGATTTTTCAGAGAGAATACCCGTAACGTCTAACGATGAGATAGGACAGCTTTCTGCAGCGTTTAACGAAATGGCAAACGAGCTTGAAAATTCTGAACAGATAAAAAACGATTTTATCTCAAGCGTTTCTCATGAACTCAGGACACCTCTTACTGCGATAAAAGGCTGGGCGGAAACGCTGGAGGGCGGTTATGAGGAAGAAACGTTCGTCAAGGGAATGAAGGTCATAAACGGCGAAACAAACCGCCTTGAGCAAATGGTTGAAGAATTGCTGGACTTTTCAAGAATACAAAGCGGACGTTTTTCGCTGCAAATGCAGATTATCGACGTTATCGCAGAGCTTGAGGACGCATTATTGCTTTTTGTTGAACGTGCAAAAAAAGAGAAAATAACCTTGTCTTACAACGAACCGCAGTTTATGTGCGCCGTTATGGGCGATAAAAGCCGATTAAGGCAGGTTTTCATAAATGTAATAGACAATGCGTTTAAATATACCGATGCAGGAACTATTGAGGTACTGGTCGATAGGAACGAAAGCTCCGTGGTTATTTCGGTGGCAGATACGGGCTGCGGTATAGCGCCTGAGGATCTGCCCAAAATCAAGCAGAAATTCTACAAAGCGAACCGCACCAAACGAGGGTCGGGAATAGGGCTTGCGGTAGCGGACGAGATAATCTCAATGCACGGCGGTCTGATTGAGGTCGAAAGCACGCCGGGAGTGGGAACAACGGTGACTATAATGCTGCCGCTTGCAGTTAAGGAAGAATAAATATGAAAAAAAAAGAAAAGTCAATGGACAAAAAGACCAAAATCGGCGGTCAGGCGCTGATTGAGGGTATTATGATGAAGGGCGTTTCCGTGGGAGCAATGGCTGTCAGAAAAAAAGACGGCACAATTTACACCGAAGAGTGGGAACTTCCCGAAAAGAAATGGTACAACAAAGCGCTCTTCGTCAGAGGCTGCGTGAATTTTGTACAGCAGCTCAAAGAAGGTTGGCAGTGTATGAATAAGTCTGCGGAGATAAGCGGCTCTTTTGATGACGACTCAGAGCAGACAAAATTCGATAAATGGCTTGAAAAGCATTTCGGAGAGAAAGGCTTTGAAGTAATCAGCGGCATAATTTCGTTTTTGATGATCGTGGCAATGCTTGCGGTATTTTTGTTTTTGCCGTCGTATTTGTTCGGATTTATTCAGTCGGCGGCAGGCGATACGGACATCACTATGTGGAAATCCGCATTTGAAGGCGTTTTGAAACTGATTTTGTTCGTGGTTTATATGGCAATTGTCGCTCAGATGAAGAGCATAAAGCGTACCTACGAATATCACGGCGCAGAGCATAAGACTATCGCTTGCTATGAGGCAGGAAAAGAGCTTACCGTTGAAAATATCAAGCCGATGAAACGTTTTCACCCTCGCTGCGGCACAAGCTTTATCATAATAACCCTGCTTGTGAGTATTCTGGTATATTCACTGGTTCCTCTTGAACCTGCAAAGTGGTTCGGCATAGAAAATAATGTAATTGCGGCTCTTTTGAGGGTGTTGATAAAACTTCCGCTGCTGCCTGTTGTGGTGGGAATATCCTACGAGCTCATACGGCTTGCCGGAAAATATACGAACATAGTGACAAAAATTTTCTCCGCTCCCGGTCTTTGGATGCAGCGTCTTACAACAAGAGAACCAAACGACAGTCAGATTGAAATTGCAATTGCGGCGGTTTTGCCCTGTCTGCCCAAAGATGGCGAGGACGATAACTGGTAAAAGAGGTAGCGTGTTTTGGAGCTTAGAGATATATTACGGGAGGTTTTATGCGCTCTTGCTGATTTCGGCATTGATAACGCAGGATTTGAGGCTCGTCAGATACTTGAAAAAGCAGGAATATCTTCGGTTAAAATCATTTCCGAGCCAAATCTTGTTGTAACGGAGGAAACCGCTAAAAAAATACGTCAGATGACAGAAAAGCGTGTTTCGGGGTATCCGCTGCAATACATTATCGGAGAGTGGGAGTTTTGCGGATTACCGTTTTTGGTGGGAGAAGGAGTGCTTATACCCCGTCAGGACACCGAAACTCTTGTGGAAATCGTTTCGGAGTATCTGAAAGAATTGCCTGAAAATCAGCCGAAGGTTTTGGATTTGTGCGCAGGCAGCGGCTGCATAGGAATAACGCTGTCAAAGCGTTTCGGCGCAAAAACGGTTTTAGTCGAAAAATCTTGCGAGGCTTATGCTTTCCTCGAAAAGAATATTGCCTTAAACGAGGCAGATTCGCTTTGCAAAGCGGTTTTGGGTGATTGCTGTGACGATGAAAAAATCCCCTGCGGATTTGATGTGATAGTTTCAAATCCGCCATATCTTACCGAAAATGATATGAACAATCTTCAGAAAGAGGTTTCCTTTGAGCCTGAAACCGCATTATACGGCGGCACGGACGGATTGTATTTTTACCGGATACTGCTTAAAAAATACCCCGAAAAGCTGAAGAAAAACGGACTTTTCGCTGTGGAGATAGGAATGGGCGAGGAAAAAGAAGTCGGCAGGATTTTTCTCGAAAATAATCTTGATCCGCAGTTTGAAAAGGATTATTGCGGAATAGTGCGTGTGGTTTACGCAATAAAAAGTTAAAATTTGAATTTATAATAAACGGAGGAAAAACAATGGCAATGGAAAAGAAAAAAACTTCGTCGAAAGCGGCGGAGAAAAACGAAAAGACAGTCGACCTCGCCGATAAAAAGCGTGCGATTGAAATTGCTATGCAGCAGATTGAAAAGCAGTTTGGCGAAGGCACGATTATGTTTATGGGCGAAAATTCACATATGGATGTCGACCATTTGTCAACAGGCTCGCTTATGCTTGACCTTGCTTTGGGAATAGGCGGTCTGCCAAAGGGAAGAATTATTGAGGTTTACGGCGCAGAGTCATCGGGTAAAACAACGCTCTGCCTTCACGCAGTAGCGGAGGCTCAAAAAGCAGGCGGAATGGCTGCTTTTATTGACGTGGAGCACGCACTTGACCCTGTTTACGCAAAATCCTTAGGAGTAGATGTTGATAATCTCCTGGTTTCTCAGCCTGATACAGGCGAGCAGGCGCTTGAAATAATTGAAACTTTGGTTCGTTCGGGAGCTATTGATATCGTCGTGCTTGACTCGGTTGCTGCAATGGCAACTAAAGCCGAAATAGACGGAGAAATGGGCGACGCACACGTTGGCGTACAGGCGCGTCTGATGTCGCAGGCTATGAGAAAGCTTACCGCTATTATCGGAAAAACCAACTGTGTTGCAATTTTCATAAATCAGATACGTGAAAAAATAGGCGTCCTTTACGGAAATCCCGAAACTACTCCGGGAGGACGTGCGCTTAAATTCTACGCCTCTGTAAGAATTGACGTGAGAAAGGGCGAACCGATAAAGAACGGCACGGATATTATCGGCAGCCGTGTAAAGTGCAAGGTCGTAAAGAACAAGGTCGCACCGCCCTTTAAAACTGCTGAATTTGATATGATTTTCGGCGAGGGTATTTCTAAAATCGGCGAAATTATCGACTGTGCTGTCGAGTTTGATATTATCAAAAAGAGCGGCTCGTGGTTCTCCTATGACGATATGAAAATCGGTCAGGGCAAGGATAAGGTAAAGGATTATCTCAAAGAAAATCCCGTTATCTGTGACGAGATAGAGAAAAAAGTCCGCAGCGAGTTTGCAAAGCGTGCGGGTGACGAGGAAGAGTCTGACGCAAACGGAAATGCTCCTGCCGAGTTTGTTGATAAACCGGACGACGATTTTTCAGAGTTTGATACAGACGGCGCAGAATAATGAAAATCATTTCTTTATCGGAATATAAAGACGAAACATGGGCGATTGTGCTGGACGATAACCGAAAAATCTTTGTTAATGAGTTTATTGTAAGCGATTTCAGGCTTTTTGAGGGTAAGGAGATAGATAATTCACTCCTTTCTGCGATAATGTCCGCCGATATTGTAAGAAAGGCAAAAAAGCGTGCCTTGTACCTTTTAGGAGAGAGGGCATATTGCAGGGGAGAGCTGTTTTCTAAGCTTGCTAAAACGTATAATCCCGAAATAGCGGAAAAAGCCGTTTCCTATGTGGAAGAGCTGGGTTATATTGACGATGAGGATTATGCGCAAAAGCTTGCGGAATATCTGATAAAAAACAAAAAGCACGGTATTTACAGAGCAAAGCAGGAAATGCTCCACAAGGGACTTTCAAGAGAGTTGTGCGAAAATGCTCTTGCGGAATACACCGAAGAAGAGCTTGATGAGGAATTGACCGAACTTATCGGGAAAAAATACATAAATAAGATACGTGATGTTGACGGACGTCGGAAAACTGTCGCTGCGCTTGTCCGCAGAGGATACGATTTTGCGTCGGTGAAACGCTGTATAGCGGCTCTTTTACAGGATTTTGACGACGAGGAGTTTTACGAAGATGAATAATGAAACAATTACAAAGGTAGCGGTTGTATCTTTAGGCTGCGCAAAAAATCAGGTTGACGCCGAAATGATGATGTCAAAGCTTGCGGACGCAGGCTATGCGTTCGTTGAAGAGCCGGGCGTTTCGGACATAGTTTTAATCAACACCTGCGGATTTATCACTGCCGCCAAAGAAGAGGCGATAGAGTGGCTAAACGAGCTTATCGCACTAAAAAAAGAGGGCAGGATAAAATATATCTGCGTAACAGGCTGCCTTTCGGAGCGCTACCGTGAAGAATTTATTGAGCTTTTCCCCGAAGTCGACGCAGTTATCGGAATTGCCGAATATGAAAATATTGCCGAATATTTCAGGAAAATGCAGAACGGTGAAAAAATCGCCGTTTTCGGCGAAAAGGAAAAGCATACAATGGAGGGAAAGCGTATTCTTTCGACGCAGCCGCATTATGCTTATATGAGAATAGCAGACGGCTGCGACAATTGCTGTACTTACTGCGCTATCCCGAAAATCAGAGGACGATTTCGTTCAAGACCTATGGAAAATATTGTCGAGGACGCAAAGCATCTCGCTGAGGACGGCGTAAAAGAGCTTATTCTGATTGCACAGGATACTACAAGATACGGTCTTGACCTGTACGGAAAGCTTGCTCTGCCTGAGCTTTTAAACAGGCTTTGCGAGTTCGATTTCAAGTGGATAAGACTGCTTTACTGCTATCCCGAAAGGATTACCGACGAGCTTATTTCCGTGATAAAAAATCAGCCTAAGATAGTAAAATACCTCGATATTCCTATGCAGCACTGCGACGGCTCACTGCTAAAGCGAATGAACCGAAAGGGCGATGAAAACAGCCTTAGAGAGCTTGTGGCAAAACTTCGCCGCGAAATTCCCGGAATAACGCTTCGTACAACGTTTATCACGGGTTTCCCCGGAGAAACGGAGGAGCAGTTCAACAGGTTGGGCGAGTTTGCCGAAGATATGAAGTTTGAGAGAATGGGCTGTTTTGCTTATTCGGAGGAAGAGGGAACGCCTGCCGCAGAGTTTCCCGACCAGGTCGACGAGGAAATTCGTGAACATCGCAAGGAAATACTCGAAGAACAGCAGGATACCAGAGTAGCTGCTCTTTACGAAGGAATGACAGGCGAGGAAACAGAGGTCGTAGTTGAAGGCTATGACAGGTATCTTGAACATTATTTCGGAAGAAGTGCAATGTATGCTCCCGAAATAGACGGAATGATTTATTTCACAGCAAAGGGCAAAAAAGTTGCGGTGGGAGATTTTGTCGTCGTTCGTCTAAAGCGTGTCGTTGAAAATAATCTTATCGGAGAAATGATATGAATTTGCCAAATAAGCTTACCTTACTTCGTATTGCAGCCGTTCCTTTTTTTGTCGCTTGTATGTGTATTGACGCTGTTCCGTTCAGATTTGTGTGGGCGCTTTTGCTGTTTGTTGCGGCAAGCGTTACTGATTTGCTCGACGGAAAAATTGCGAGAAAACGTAATCTTATTACCGATTTCGGAAGATTTCTTGACCCGCTTGCAGATAAAATTCTGATTGCAGCAGCTTTGGTTTGCTTTGTTGAGCTGGGATGGACATATTCCTGGGTAGTCATTGTTGTTCTTTTAAGAGAATTTGCGGTGCTGGGAATAAGGCTTGTTGCCGCATCAAGTGATAATAGGGAGGTAATCTCCGCAAATATGTGGGGAAAAGTCAAAACTGTTTTCACGATGATTTCTGTAATCGCAATTCTCTTTATGCACATTCTTACGTCGTTTAATTTGATTTATGACCCGTTCGCTGTCGGAGAAGGGTTTGTCGGCATTCCCGTTCAGATAATAAGCGATATTCTGATGTATCTTACCGCCGCAGTTACGCTTGTTTCGGGAGTTAAGTATCTTTATGACTACCGTAAACTGATTGACCCGAAGAAGTAAAAGCGGTTTTCAGAGGAATTTTGAAAAGGAGATAATATATGCGCAAGGACAAAGGAAAAAACGATGTTATTCCCGAGATGATGATAGCGCAGCTGCTCTTTCGGGATAAGCCGAAAAGCGCACCTGTCGAAACGGTAAGAGCTGCTCTCGAAAAGCGTGTCGGAGACATTGGAAATTCGCCGTATTATGAGTCCTCGGCTGAAAGCAGAACAGATATGATTATGCTCCCCGTGCCAAAGTATAAGGTGATTTTGCAGGACGCACCCGACGGAATGCCTCCAATGGCGTGCTTTTTAGGTCCTGTGGAATTTTCTGCGGAAAAGATAGATGAATTGAAACGTTCGCAGTTTTGGGACGTTAATGACGGAAATGAGCTTGTAAATTCCTGCAAATGGTGCGTTGCAGTCCACGGAATGTTATCTCCCGGACTTAATTACAAGGAGCAGGCGGAGCTTTTGTTGGCGCAGGTCGGCGCAGCGCTTGAGTGCTATCCCGAATGTTGTGCGGTTTATATAGATCGTACGGGAAAGCTTACTCTGCCCGAATATTTCTTCGAGGGCGAAGAAATGGACCTAACATCTCGATTTATAAGACTTTATGTGAACGCAAGGTTCTTCAGAATTACTGATACAGACGATATGGTAGTCGATACGTTAGGTTTCAATTCATTTTTAGGGGCAGACGTGCAAATGCATTTTCACGGTATCAACCCCGATAATGCGGTAAATTATATCTACAATATCGCAAGCTATCAGTTTGAAAACGAATTTCCCATAAAAAGCGGCGAAACTGTCGACAGTATTGACGATAACGGTAATATTCAATGGGAGCCTCAATGGGTCACGCAGTATGAAAATTCTCTGATAGAGCCTGTTCGTACGGTTCTTGATATAAATTGCGGAGAATTTGCCTCACAAAGAGAGTAATTATTGCTTTCTCGCCGCACAGGATATTGCAGATTGAAATTGATATATAAAATTCGGGGGAAATTTCGTTTTCCCCCGATTGCTTTTATTCGGTTATAATTTTATACATTTCGGGTCGGCGGTCACGGAAAACGCCCCAACTCAGTCTGAATTTGTGTATTTCATCGAGGTCATATTCCCGAACAATGATTTTTTCTTCGTCGCTGTCCGCACATTCTTCGATTTTTCCCGTATGGTCGGTAACAAAACTTCCCCCGTAGAATTTAAGCTCGCTCTTCTGATTGGCGTTTTCGCTGTCGGGAACTACCGTTTCCAAACCTATTCGGTTTGCAGTTACCACGGGAATAAGATTTGCGGCGGAATGACCCTGCATACAGCGCTGCCAATGACCTTTGCTGTCGAAATCGAGAATAGGTTCGCTGCCTATTGCGGTAGGGTAGAGCAAAATTTCCGCACCCATAAGCGTCATACATCTTGCCGCCTCGGGAAACCATTGATCCCAACAAATTCCCACGCCTATCGTTCCCTGAGAGGTCTTCCATACCTTAAAACCCGTGTTTCCGGGAGTAAAGTAAAACTTTTCCTGATAAAAATGATCGTCGGGAATATGCGTTTTTCTGTAAACGCCCAGAATTTTTCCGCAGTCAAGAACTGCAACGCTGTTATAAAACGTGTTTACATCACGCTCAAAAAAGCTTATCGGAATGACCGCAGAAAGCATTTCGGAGATTTTCTGAAAACGAATCACGGCAGGATTTTCTTCGGTCTTATCTGCAAGGTCGTAGTACTCGTAACGACGTTCCTGGCAAAAATACCTCGTTTCAAAAAGTTCGGGCAGCAGGATTATTTTTGCGCCCTGTTCGGCGGCTTGTCTTACCAGCTTTTCCGCTTTGTCAAGAGCCTCCTCCCGTTTATCGGGAATGCTCATCTGAATTGCCGCAGCAGTTATTTTTCTCATATGATCACCATATTACAAGCATTTCTCAAAAACCATATCGAAAATTCTGAAATAGTGCATATCTTCGTGGTTCCAGGTAATTTGGTTTTCCGTCGCCTCGTAGCTTATCACATATTTTTTACCGTTTTTTGCGGTTATTTCACGGTGAATAAAGGAGAGCGTTCCCTGCTCGCAAAGCAGTTCGTAAATCTCGTGAGCTTTTTCCTGAAAACGTTTTACATTGTTTACGATCAGCGTTCCTTTTTCGTAGGCGTCTGTTACTCTTTCGTCATAGATATAATCAATGGTATCATTGATTTTTTTGCTGTTGAGCAGCGATTTTCCGCACTGTGCATCGACAGTCCTGTCGGTCTTATTGTATACAATAATTCTGTCAATATCGAAATAGTTTACAATATCGTTAAGTATGTTGTCTATCGGATATTCGTTGCCTTCAAGAACCATACTTGTGATTTTGCAGACGACTTCGCTTTTTTCGATAGCCCTGCTTCCCAGCAGACTTGCAGCCTGAATACCCGATTGCAGAATGCTTTCCACCGAACCGTGCTTTTCCTTGTCGTACAGGACATAGCGATTTTTACCCTTGCTCTTTGCACGATACAGCAGACAGTCAGCCAATTTGAACATAGAGTCATATTTTAACTCTGCGTCCTCGGGGTAAACCGAAAGTCCGATTGAAGACGTAACGTGAAAACCGTCCGTTTCATCGTTATACAAAGCGGCAATTGAGTTTTTAGTTGCTCTGAGAACGTTTCTGAGATGTTCCTTATTCTGGAAATTATCAAAAATGAGTAAAAATTCATCTCCGCCTATTCTTCCTGCTTTTGCAAACCCGTCCGACTGTCCCTCGATAACTGCGGCGCATTTTTTAAGGACCTCATCGCCCTTTGAGTGACCGAAGTGGTCGTTTACGTTCTTGAAATCATCTATATCAATAATTGCAATTGCCGTTGGTAGATTAAGCTCGTTTATTCTTCTCTTGGCAAAATTTGTAATATTATCTTTGAGGAAAAGACCCGTAAGCTGGTCACGCCGAACAAATTCGTGAATTGAGGACTCTTGCGGCTCGCCAAATCTTCCTACTGTCATAATATGCTTGTCGCTGGAGTAAATAGCCGTTCCCGTGAGGTGCAGGCTGGTGTTTTTGCTTTCGCTGTTTATGTGATATTCAATGCTCCGTGAGCCGTTTTTCAGTTCTGTTGCAAATTTCTGGATAATCTCTGAGCAGTCATCGGAAAGATGTTTCATAAGCTCTTTGCACCACTCTTCAAGGGTGAAATTTCCAAGAATTTCCTTGCCGACATCATAAAGGTAACAGGTTATCGAATTATCCGACGGGTCATAGGTGTAATACTTGTTTTCATATTGTGCAAGCAAAGCGATGGTTTCTTTTTCCCTGATAAGCTGACTGCAATATCCGTCAAACAAGCGTTCTATTTCCAGCATTTTTACTTCGATAAAAGCGTCCTGCGGATTTTTCTTTCTGAGCTTGCACGCCATAGTAACAGGTTCGTTGTTATCCCTGAGCACTTCAATGGGGAAAGTTTCTTCAAAGCGTTTTTCCTTGATGTATTTTTTTAAACTTTTAAATGATTTTTCGGTAAGCGTGCTCTCAAACGTTATGTAAACGCGAGTGCCCAGAAAGGTATAGAAAGCCGCATTTATTTCCCTAAAATCGTACGTTTTTTCGTTGATTGAAAACTCATATATCTGTGTGATTTGTTTTTCCATTTACGTACCTCGAAATAAAAAAATAAGACTACTCCGATTATATACTATTCGATTTATTTTACCACATTTTCAGCCTTCTGTCAATAGCATTATTAAAAAAAGTTGTGCGTCGGTAATCTGAATAATATCTCTCTCAAAGTCAATAATAAAATTACCTGATTTTGTAAAGAGGTGTTTATTATGGAAAATCATAATTTGCCGAATTTTTCGGCTAAGGCGGCTGAGGCTCTTTCAAACGCCGTGACAATTGCGGGGCAAATGGGACACAAATATGTCGGAAGTGAGCATTTGCTGTGCGCTTTGGCTAAAAATACCGAAAGTGCGGCAGGAGTAGTGCTTGCCAGAGAGGGTATTTTTTTCCGAAATCTCGTGCTTTTGCTGAAAGACAGAGTGGGAACATCTGCTCCGTGTACGCTTTGTGAAAATGATTTTTCTCCCAGACTGAAGAGGCTTTTGCTGAACGCAAGAAATTATGCCGTGACCCGTGCGGACAACTTTGTCGGAACAGAGCATATTATGATTTCTTTGCTTTCTGATAAGGGAAGTACGGGATATTCTATGCTCCCGGCGGAGTCTGTTTCGAGAATTTATGCCGGTATGACCGCAAAAAAATACGAGCCGCAGAGATTTGACGAAACATTACGAAAATCCGATGTCAAAGCCAAAAAAACAACTGCTAAGAATGATTTTCCGCAGCTTGCGAAATATGCCTGCGAGCTTACGGAGTTTGCCCGTGAGGGACGGCTTGACCCTGTTATCGGACGAGATGCGGAAATTGAACGAATGGTACAAATCCTCCTCAGAAGGAGCAAAAACAATCCCTGCCTTATAGGCGACGCAGGAGTGGGAAAAACAGCCGTTGTAGAGGGTTTTGCACAGCGTGTTGCCGCAGGAAGCGTTCCTGCTGAGTTGTGCGAAAAACGTGTTTTTTCGGTAGATCTTGCGGCTGTTCTAAGCGGTGCAAAGTATCGGGGCGATTTTGAAGAGCGGCTTAAAGGCGTACTTGAAGAGGCTGCGGCAAATCCCGAAATTATTCTGTTTATAGATGAAATTCATATGATCGTAGGCACGGGAGCGGCAGAAGGTGCAATTGACGCAGCAAGCGTCCTGAAACCGCTGCTTGCAAGGGGAAAAATCAGTCTGATAGGCGCTACCACAACCACCGAATACCGCAGATTTATTGAAAAAGACAGCGCCTTAGAGCGGCGTTTTCAGCCGATAAATGTCGAACAGCCCGATGAAGAGAGAACTATCGGTATTCTTAACGGTTTAAGACCCCGTTTTGAAGAGTATCATAAGGTGATTATTACCGATAAGGCGATTGAGGCGGCGGTTTCTCTCTCTGAAAGGTATATGAACGACCGCAGACTTCCCGACAAAGCGATAGACCTTCTTGACGAGGCTTCTGCTGCGGCAAGGGCGTCACATACAGTCGAGAGAAACACTCTTCTTCGGACAGTAAAAGAGCGTATTCGGGGGGACAGAGTTGTTGTTGACGAGGAGGATATTGCCAAAGCGGCGTCTATGATTACGGGAATACCTGTCGGCAGGCTTTCCGAAAATGAAAGCGAGCGTTTAGAACACCTTGAGGACAGGCTTTGCAGCAGAGTTATAGGTCAGGAAAAGGCGATTTCTTTGGTTGCAGAGGCGATAAGACGCGGAAGAGCAGGTCTGCGTGACCCAAAACGCCCGATAGGTTCGTTTTTGTTTTTAGGTCAGACAGGAGTAGGAAAAACGGAGCTTTGCAGAGCCGCCGCAGAGGCTGTTTTCGGTGATGAAAAGCGGCTTATCCGATTTGATATGTCAGAATTTGCCGAAAGACATTCGATATCAAAGCTTATCGGTTCTCCTCCCGGATATGTAGGCAGCGAGCAGGAAGGCAGACTTATCAGAGAAGTACGCTCAATGCCTTATTCTGTGGTGCTTTTTGATGAGATCGAAAAGGCTCACCCCGATGTTTTGAATGTTTTGCTGCAAATTCTGGAGGACGGAAAACTGACAGGTTCTGACGGGAGAACCGCCGATTTTAAAAGCTCGATTATCATTATGACGGGAAATATCGGTGCGGAGGAGCTGGTAAGAAGAAACGTGGGCTTTGGCGAGAATACAAACGACTGCTCCGATGTGATGAAAGCTCTTAAAAAAGAATTTCGTCCCGAATTGCTCAACAGAATTGATAATGTCATAGTTTTTGAGCGGCTGTCTGCCGAAAATCTTGAAAGAATTTGTCTTAAAATGCTGAATGACGTGGCTCAGAGAGCGCTTTCAAGAGGAATAGAGCTTACTTTTGGCAGAGAAACCGTGAAAAAGCTCTGCGAAAGCGTTTCCGAAGAAGGAATGGGGGCAAGACCTCTCCGCCGCAGAATTACTTCCAAAATAGAGGATATGTTGGGCGGAAGAATTATTTCGGGAGAGCTGCCCGATAACTCCAGGGCGGAGGTCTATCCTAACACGAACGGAGAGTTTGATGTCCGTGTGCTTGCCGCTGCACAGCGATAAGAAACTTTGGCTTAATAATACGCCGTTTCAATCATATTTTCGGCAAAAATCCCGTAACCTCTGGTGGGGTCGTTTACCAGAACGTGAGTAACCGCTCCTGCAAATCTTCCGTCCTGTATTATCGGCGAACCGCTCATTCCCCGTACTATGCCGCCTGTTTTTTCCAGAAGTTCTTCGTCTGTTATTCTTATAACCATTCCCTTTGAGCCTTCAAGGTCAAAAAGATTTATCCGTTCTATTTCTATGGAATATTCTTTCGGTTCTTCTCCGTTTACGGTGGCAAGAATAGTCGCTGCTCCCGTGTGTACCTCGTGACGGAAGGAGGTTTCGTATTCTATGCCCGAAACAGGCTCATAAAGCGTGCCGAAAACACCCGAAGGAGTATTCTGCGAGATTTCTCCGATAATGCAGTCGGAAATGATTTTGCCGCAAAGCTCTCCTGCTGTGCCTTCCTTTGATTTTACAACGTCAAAAATATCCGCTTGGGTTATTTCTCCGCTTTTCAGAGGGATTTCGCTGCCTGTTGAAGTATCGCTTACAGCGTGTCCCAGTCCGCCGAATATGCCTGTTTCGCTGTCGCAGAAGGTAAGCGTTCCTATTCCTGCGGCGCTGTCACGGACATAAAGTCCCACACGGAGCTGTCCGCCGTGATTTTCGGGAGTGAGAGCAATGCAGATCTCATCTCCGTCACGTTCAAGAATAATGCTTGTCCCGTGGGGATTTTGCTGAACAGCATCCGAAAATTCTGAGTTTGTAAATACATTTCTGCCGTTTACTTCGGTGATAATATCTCCGGATTTTATACCTGCCTCTGCGGCAGGAGAATGTTCTACGGAAGAAATTACCATAACCCCGTCCGAACGCAGTTTTATCCCGAACGGAGTACCGCACAGTACCACGGATTTTCTTTCCTTTGCGACAGCGAATGCCGTTTTTATCGGAATATCTCCGATATAATAGCATAGACCGCTGTCAGTTTGCTTTAATACAGCCGCAGAAAAGCCGCCTCCCTCAAAGCCTTCTGCGGCAACGCTTATATTACAGGGAAGTACGGCATAAAAACAGCATAAAGCAGCCGTTAAAAAGGCTGCCGCCGCCGCTGCCGTTCCCGAAAATATTTTAGTGAGTTTTTTGAACATAATAATGCTGCGCCTCTCTTTTTGTTGATAAATCTATATGAGTTTTTATTCAAAAAAGCAATATCGCAAAAATGATTGAATTTGTTTCGAAGAAAATGTCACACAGATATGTTTCTCTGCTTTTTTCACGATATTAAAGGAAATTAAAAGCGGATAAAACAGGTCGTACAAATTTTTTTCACGAAACCGCCGCCTGAAACGACAGGAAAAAAATCTCTTGACTTTTTCGGAAAAAAGTTGTATAATAATATGTATGTATTTTCTGTTTAAAAAAATTATATCCGGGCTTAATTTTATAGGTGGAATATTGAGGAAGGGTTACTCTTTTTAATATTAAGTGATTTTACAGTCTAATTTTGTTCATTTTTGCTTATTTTTTCAGTAATGTTTTCTGCGGTTTCGGACTTTTATTCCATATACATATAATTTTCAAATTTTCAAGGCAAAAAATGAACAAAGAGCTGTATGCAATATTTCTTTTGCCGCAATACGGTGCTGCAAGGGGTTGTTGCGCTTTTTTCAGAAAGGATTTTTATGGGATTATTGTCTAACAAAAGTAATTATGCGGAATTTGACAAATCCGCAGACAACAGGCAGAATAAGCAGGAAAGACAGAGAAATGCCGTTCCTGTTAAAAGGCAAAACGTTGCGGATACATTACCTTCAGAGCGTTTGGCAGTCGAAAGAGTTCGACATCAGGGCAGCGTTGTGCCCGCAAAGCGCCGTACGCCTGTCGGAGAGCCTGTTCTCGGGAGAAATAAGCAGGCTGCGCCTGTCCAGAGAAAGCCCGTGCGTTCTGCACCCGTTAAATTTACCGCACTCGGCGGACTGAACGAAATAGGAAAGAATTTGTACGTTTACGAATGCTGCAACGATATGTTTATCGTGGACTGCGGTCTTGCTTTTCCTGATGAAGATATGCTCGGCGTGGATCTGGTGGTTCCCGATTTTACCTATCTTGAAAAAAACAAAGAACGTTTCAGAGGAATTGTAATTACTCACGGACACGAGGACCATATCGGCGCATTGCCTTACCTGCTAAAGAAAATCAATGTACCGATTTACGGCACACGGCTCACTCTGGGACTTGTAGAGGGCAAGCTTAAAGAGCACGGACTTCTGTCGCAGACCTCTCTTAACGTTGTCGAACCCCGTCAGAATGTGCGTATGGGCTGTATGTCGGTGGAATTTATAAGAGTAAATCACTCAATACCCGACTCCTGTGCGCTTGCAATCCATACTCCTGCCGGAGTTATAGTCCATACGGGAGATTTTAAAGTCGATTACACGCCTATCGAGGGCGGAATTATTGATCTGGCTCGTTTCGGAGAGTTGGGAAACAGAGGAGTTCTCGCTCTTATGAGCGAAAGCACGAATGTTGAGCGTCCCGGCTATACAAAAAGCGAAAAAAGCGTCGGCGAAAGCTTTCGGGGGCTGTTCAACAGGGCAGAGGGCAAGCGTATAATTATTGCAACGTTTTCAAGCAATATCCACAGAATTCAGCAAATTATCGACGAGGCGCTGAGGCAGGGCAGAAAAGTAGCGGTTTCGGGAAGAAGTATGACAAATGTTATCGCAAAAGCCGTTGAGCTTAATTATATAAAAGTTCCCGAAAAAACGCTTATTGATATAGACGAAGTGAATAATTACGACCCGTCTGAGCTTGTTATCGCAACAACGGGAAGTCAGGGCGAGCCGCTTTCCGCATTATCAAGAATGTCAAGCGGCGACCATAAGCAGGTAACTATTACTCCGAATGATTTTATCATAATTTCGGCAAACCCCATTCCGGGCAACGAAAAGCTCGTCACAAAGGTAGTAAACGAGCTTATGAAACAGGGAGCAGAGGTCATTTACGAAAGTATGTACGAGGTGCACGTTTCGGGACACGCTTGCCAGGAAGAGCTTAAAATGATGATTTCGCTGACTAAGCCGAAGTTTTTTGTTCCTATTCACGGAGAGTACAAGCACCTTAAAAAACACGCAATTTTGGCTGAAGGTATGGGCATTCCCAAAGAGAATATTTTTGTAAGCGGTTTGGGCGATGTCCTTGAAACAGACGGCGTGGATATGAAAATGACGGGAACTGTTCCTGCGGGAGCTGTGCTTGTGGACGGTTTCGGCGTCGGCGATGTGGGAAGTGTTGTTCTTCGTGACAGAAAGCATCTTTCTGAAGATGGAGTTATTGTAATTGCAGCAACTATCGAGCGTGAAACGGGCAGGGTGGTTTCCGGACCCGAAATCGTATCGAGAGGCTTTGTTTATGTCCGTGAGAGCGAAGAGCTGCTCGATGAGGCAAGAGAGCTTATGAAACAGGTTCTTGATAATCTCGTTGAAAGAAACGTCCGAGAGTGGGGCAATATCAAGTCGGCAATGCGCGATGAGCTTTCGGATTATATCTACCGTGAAACCAAACGCAGTCCGATGATACTTCCGATAATAATGGAAGTGTGATTATAATTTCTGCCTTTTTAAGAGAATTATTTCTTATGGAACGGTTGTGGTAAAATGAGGAATTTCTACAAAAGCAATGTGCTTTTTGTTGCGGTCTGTACTCTTGTAATAATGCTTACGGCGGTAGATGTTTATGTTTTCCGTCAGGATCCGCTTATGTTCTGGATAACACTTCCCGTTGTTCTGGGAGTATCTGCTTTGGTTTTGGGAAAACTTCTTCAGATAAGGCAGAGCGAATATTGGTATTTTGACCAGTTGAGCAGCGAGATACGAGGTACGGACAGCCTTTCTCTGATAGGCTTTCCTTTGCCTATAGCAGTCGTTGACAGCGACAGAAGTATTATCTGGAGCAACGAAGAATTTAACGGCGTGTTTTTTTCTCCGAATGAAGAACAAAGCTCTATCGACCCCGTGACAGATATGCCGCTTGAGCTTTTCGGCTCAGACGGAAGAGAGATACGGTACGGCGACAGGTGGTTCAGAGTTTATTCCGTACCGCACGAGTTTGCTGTTGATGAAAAGATACGCAAGCGTACGATTTTTCCTAAGGAAAACGGCGAGATACTGAAAGAAACCATTACAATGCTGATTTTTCGGGAAATAACCGATTTTAAAAAGCTCAGAAACGATTATGAAATGGGCAGACCCGTGGTTATGATCGTAATGGTAGATAATTATGAGGAACTGCTTTCGGGAGCAAAAGAGAGCGAGAGAGCATACGTTACAATTCAGGTAGACAGGCTTATCGAAGAGTATTTTGCCGAGAAAAAGGCGGTCCTGAAAAAGATAACGGGAGACAAATTCCTTATTGTGCTGGAAAGACGCTATCTCAATGAAATGATTGATGAGAAAATGTCGCTGATAAACAAAGCTCACGAGATTATTGTGCGTGACAGAGCGGCTGTTACTCTCTCGATAGGAGTGGGCGATACTGCGTCGACGCTTGCCGAAGGAGAACGGTTTGCGTCGGAAATGCTTGATAAGGCTCTCGAAAGAGGCGGCGACCAGGCTCTTGTAAAAACTTCAAACGGATTTACCGCTTTCGGTGCAATTTCTCCCGGTAAGGAAAGAACCGGTAAGGTAAAAATTCGCCTTGCCGCAGAAAATATCAAAAATCTTATAGCAACTGCGGATACTGTGTACATAATGGGTCACAGTTATGCGGATTTCGACAGTGCCGGTTCGGCTATCGGTCTTACCTGCGCTATAAGAAGAATGGGTATTCCGGCATATACCGTCGCACGTTTTCACGACAGCACCAAAACCAATGCCAAACAGCTTATCGACAGGTTTTCGGATTATGACACGCCCGTGGTTATTGAACCTGAGGAGGCAGAACAATGGATAACGTCAAAATCTGTGCTTATAATCGTGGATACGCATATTCTGAAAAAACTCGAGGACAAGTCTTTGTACGAGCTTTCCCCTAAGAGCAGGGTAGTTATTATAGATCACCACAGATTAAGCGCAGGAGCTATCACAGAGGCGGCTGTTAAGTGCCACGAGAGCAATGCGTCGTCTGCGGCAGAGCTTGTAACGGAGCTTATTCAGTATTTCAGCAGTAATATCCTTTTGACGCCGCTTGAAGCAGAGGCTCTTCTTGCAGGAATTACACTCGATACAAAGGATTTTGTAATGCGTTCGGGCGTTTCTACGTTCGAGGCGGCGGCTTATCTGAAGAAGATAGGCGCAGATACTATCGAGGTCAAAAAGCTCTTTGATATGCCTATCGAGAGCAAAATGAAAAAGTCGGAGGTAATTTCTTCCGCAAAAATCTACAGGGCAAGATGTGCAATTTCGGTCGTTGAGGAAGATTTTCAGGGATTAAGAATTGTCTGCTCACAGGCTGCTGACGAAATGCTGTATATCAGGAACGTTGACGCCTCTTTCACGGTTTATCCTATCGAGAACGGCTGGAGCATAAGTGCGCGTTCTTTAGGAAAAATAAACGTTCAGGTCATTATGGAGAGTATGGGAAACAAAGTCGACGACGGCGGCGGACACCAGTCAATGGCAGGCGCACAGCTTAGGGATATATCTCTTGAAGAAGTAGTTGAAAAGCTCCACAGAGCTATCGACGATTATCTGAATGATACAAGAGAAAAGAAATAGTTGTTTGATAAAGGAGTATTGATTATGAAGGTTATTCTATTGCAGGACGTTCAGGGAACGGGAAAAAAAGGAGAAATCAAAGAGGTCAAGGACGGTTTTGGCATAAATTTTTTGATAAAGAAAGGTCTTGCACAGGAGGCAAATGCAAAAAATCTCAATCTTCTGCAGGGTCAGAAGGACAGCGCTCAGCATAAAATCGACGTTGAAATCGCCAATGCAAAGGCAATTGCCGAACAGCTGGAGGGCAAAACCGTTTCTGTTAAGGCAAAGGCAGGTCAGAACGGCAGGCTTTTCGGCACGGTAACATCAAAGGAAGTTTCCGCTGCGATAAAAAATACGCTTAAACTTGATGTTGATAAGAAGAAAATCAATATCCCGATGAAAATTGAAGGTTTTGGGACTTATTCCGCCGACGCACGCCTTTATGCAGGAGTTACCGCAAAGTTTACCGTTTCAGTTGAGGACGAAGGAAAATAATGACTGATTATGATATTTCGGGAGTTAATCTACCGTACAATTCTGATGCAGAGCAGTCGGTACTGGGCTGTATCCTTATAGACAGTGACTCTTTGGGAGAGATAATCGGTACGCTCCACCCCGAGCATTTTTACGCTCGTCTTAACCGTGATATTTTTGCTGCAATGACGCAGATGTATCTTGCCAACGAACGCATAGATATAGTCACGGTGCTTGACGTTTGTTTAAGACAGGGCGTGTTTGAGTCTTCCGATGACGCAAAAAAATATCTTGCAGTTCTTATGGAAACTGTTCCCAGTGTTTCTTCCGTAACAAAATATGCAGGAATTGTTACGGAAAAATATCTGCTGAGAAGTCTTATCACAGCCTCAAAGGAAATTATAGACGCAGCCTCAGCGGGAGCGGAAAACGCAAACAGCATTGTTGATCTGGCGGAGCAGAAGATTTACGATATTCGTGCAGGCGTTGAAAATAAAAGCCTTACGCATATAAGCGGAATAGTTTATGACCGTGTAAAAGCACTCAACGAAATGGTAAAATCGACGGCGGCAAACGGCGGTCGCCCTGTTATGTCGGGACTTCCGACAGGCTTTCTGGAGCTTGACAGGAAAATTTTCGGACTTAACCGTTCGGATTTGCTTGTACTTGCCGCACGACCCGGTATGGGAAAAACCTCGTTCGCTATGAATATTGCCGTGAACGTCGGAAAAAAGTACCGTGATAAGCAGATTTGCGTGTTCAGCCTGGAAATGTCAAAGGAACAGATAGTTTCAAGAATGATAAATTCCGAGGCTCTTCTGCCGTCTGAGGCAATGAAAACCGGAAGGGTCGCAACGGAGAAATGGAAACAGATTATGGAAAGCTCCGATATGCTTTCTCAACTTCCGATTTACATTGACGATACACCCGGCTGCAACGTTTCGATGATAAAATCAAAGCTGCGCAGAATGAAAAATTTAGGTGCGGTGATTGTCGACTATCTTCAGCTTATGACTTCGGTGAGCAATTTTCACGGCAACCGTGTCGCAGAGATTTCGGAGATTACACGTCAGCTCAAGGTGCTTGCAAAAGAGCTTAATGTTCCCGTTATAGCCTTGTCGCAGCTCGCAAGAGGTCCCGAACAGCGTCCCGATAAGCGTCCGCTTTTGTCGGATTTGAGAGATTCGGGTTCTATCGAGCAGGACGCAGATATTGTTTTGTTTTTGTACAGAAACTCATATTACGACAAAACAGACCCAAATCAGAATTTATGCGAGTGTATCGTTGCCAAAAATCGTCACGGTGAAACAGGAACGGCTTATTTAGGCTGGCAGGGAGATTTCACACGTTTCACAAACGTTGAAGTAAAGTACGAAAACAACGAAAGTCAATTCCGTAAATAATCTATGAGTGATTTTATTGATAAAGTTGAAAAAGCGATGACAGGCTTTGAGATTATGAAAAACGCAAAAACGGTCGTCTGCGGTCTTTCGGGCGGTGCGGACAGCACTTCTCTGCTGATTGCCCTGAAAGAATTGTCGGAAAAATTTGGATTTAAAATATCCGCCTGTCACCTCAATCACGGACTGAGAGGCGAGGAAAGCGACTCAGACGAGATTTTCTGCGAAAATCTTTGCAGGAAACTGGAAATACCTCTCTATAATAGGAAAATCCCCGTTTGTGACTATTCCGAAAAGCATAATAGCCTTGAAAAAACCGCACGGGACATTCGCTACGGATTTTTTGAAGAAGCTCTGGAATATTTCGGAGAGGGTTCGGTGCTGGCAACGGCTCACAATGCAAACGACAATGCCGAAACAGTTCTTCTGAATTTAATAAGAGGCACTGGACTTAAAGGTCTGTGCGGAATACCTCCCGAAAGAGGAAGAATAATCCGTCCGCTCTTAAAAATTCAACGCAGGGAAATTGAGGAATTTCTTGCGGAAAAACGTCAGGAATACGTTACCGACCGCACAAATTTTTCCGAAATTTATACTCGTAATCGTATTCGCAGAAAAATTATTCCCGAAATAGCAGAAATTAATCCTTCATTTACGGATACAATAGGGAGAATGACGGAAATTCTCAGGAGCGACAGCGATTTTCTCGAAGAAATTTCCGAAAAAGCGCTCTCTGAAAGCAAAAGCGGTCGCGGATATGCTGCGGAAAAGCTCGATTTGCTGCCCGAACCCGTAAAGAGCCGTGCCGTGAAAAAAATTCTTCAGGACGGCGGAATTGAACCTTCAAAGCTGAGAATTGACAAAGCCTCGCTCCTGCTAAAGCAAAGGAGCACACGCTATAATCCCTGTAAAAATAAATTCTTTACAATTCGCAAGGGAATTTGTTTTACAGAGGAAATTGTTCAGCATTTTGGCGGTTTTAACGAGAAAAAAGGCTGATTGTTGAAAATTATTGTCGCTCGAATTTGATTTTTCATAAAATAATCATAAAAAAATGTTTGCATTTTGAACAAAACTATGATATAATACGATATGGTGTACCATAGTAAAAGGAGGACATAATAATGTATGTTCCCGACAGAATTGAAAGAGTCCTTTATACGAAAGAAGAGCTTGATACACGCATAAAAACTCTGGGCGAAGAGCTTACAAGAGAGTATGACGGCAAAAATCCGCTGTTTATTTGCGTATTAAAGGGAGCTGCAGTGTTTTTCTGCGACCTTATACGTCATATCGAATGCAAGCTTGAGATTGATTTTATCAGGGCGTCAAGCTATTCCGGCACACTTTCGGGCGAGCTTTCGGTAAGCAAATCGGATTTCCCCGATATAACAGACCGTGATGTGGTTATCGTAGAGGATATTGTCGATACTGCGAAAACCCTTTCGGTATTAAAAAAGCTGTTTCTTGAAGAAAATCCCAAATCGCTTAAAATTGCGGCACTTCTGGATAAGCCTTCAAGGCGTGTGGTAAAGGACTTCAAAGCAGACTACACGGGTTTTGAGATAAAGGATTATTTTGTTGTGGGATATGGACTGGATTGTTCTCAGGAATACAGAAATCTGCCGTATATCGGCATTTTGAAAACAGATTAAATACGGATTTATCCGGAAAGGCGGTATAAATGAAGAAAAACAAGTTATCAGGCATTGTAATTTATTTTCTGATCATAATTCTACTTATAGTGGGAGTTGTATCGGTTCTTAATCTTGCAGGCGGGGGCAGCCGCAGCGGAATGAAGAATTATTCCGAGGTAATTTCGGAATTTGATAATCTTAATGTTTCGGCTTATGAGCTTGATTTAGGAAGCGGTACTCTTAAATATTACCTCAAGGGCGAGGAAACAGACACTTCCAAGATGAAGATATACAATGTTCCGAATGTTAATATTTTTATAAATGATATTAACAGCGGTTATACGGAAAGCGGAAAAATCGCAAATTACAGGGTGCGTTACAATGAGGAAAATCCCGAAAATCCGCTCGTGGAAAATTATATCCCCATTTCCGACAATTCTTTCTGGATGAATTTGCTCCCGTACCTCTTTTTGGTACTGGTAATGGTGATTTTTACCATTGTGATTTTCCGTCAGTCGGCAGGCGGCGGCAAAATGAACTCCTTCTCAAAGGCAAATGTCCGTCAGATGAGCGGCAAGAAAGTTACGTTCAATGATGTTGCAGGCGCTGACGAGGAAAAGCAGGAGCTTGTTGAAATCGTTGATTATCTCAAAAATCCGAATAAATACCGTGAAATCGGCGCAAGAGTGCCAAAGGGCGTTCTCCTTGTAGGACCCCCCGGAACAGGTAAAACTTTGCTTGCAAAGGCTGTTGCAGGTGAGGCTGACGCTCCGTTTTTCTCAATATCCGGTTCTGATTTCGTGGAGATGTACGTCGGCGTAGGTGCATCAAGAGTACGTGATTTGTTCGACCAGGCAAAAAAACACACTCCGTCAATCGTTTTCATAGACGAAATCGACGCTGTCGGACGCCAGAGAGGCGCGGGATTGGGCGGCGGTCACGACGAACGTGAGCAGACGCTGAACCAGCTCCTCGTTGAAATGGACGGATTTACCGAAAACGAAAATATTATAGTTATGGCGGCAACTAACCGTCGTGATATTCTCGACCCCGCATTACTTCGTCCCGGAAGATTTGACAGACAGGTCGTTGTAAGCTATCCCGATATAAAGGGACGTGAGGAGATACTCAAAGTTCACACGAGAAACAAAAATATCGGTCCTGACGTAAACCTCAAAACTATCGCAGCAACCACGGCAGGCTTTACGGGCGCAGATTTGGAAAATCTCGTAAATGAGGCGGCTTTGCTTGCGGCACGCAAGAACAAAAAAGCTGTCACAAAGGACGACATCGAAGAGGCAACTATCAAGGTGGTTGCAGGACCCGAGAAAAAGTCCCGTGTCGTGTCCGATGACGAGAAAAAGCTTACCGCTTATCACGAGGCAGGTCACGCTATTACAACTTATTTCTGCCCGTCACAGGATAAGGTTCATCAGGTGTCAATTATTCCCAGAGGAATGGCAGGCGGCTTTACAATGCACGTTCCCGAAAAGGATAAGAGCTTTGTTTCCAAAACCTATATGGAAGAGGAAATCGTTGTTCTGTTAGGCGGTCGTGTTGCAGAAAAGCTTATTCTTGACGATATTTCCACCGGCGCATCAAACGATATTGAAAGAGCAACAGGCGTTGCAAGAGATATGGTAATGCGCTACGGTTTCTCTGAAAAGTTAGGTCCTATTCTGTACGGAAGTGCAAGCCACGAGGTATTTTTGGGCAGAGATTATTCTCAGGGCAAAAATTACTCCGAAAATGTCGCCTCCGAAATTGACGCTGAAATACGTGAAATTATTGAAACGGGTTACGAGAAAGCCAAGGATATTCTTACGGTTCACGGAGATATGCTTGAAAAGTGCGCACAGTACCTTCTGAAACACGAGAAAATCGACGGTCCCGATTTCTACAAGCTTATGTCGGGTGAAATCAATATCGACGGCGACAAGATAGAAATATCAAAGGAAGAAGAGCCGACAACCGAACAGGTTGAAGAAAACCCCGAAACTGAGGACGTAAACCCCGAAACAGAAAACGAAAAAACCGAAACAGAGGACGAAAACAACGAATAAGAAAATTCCGCTCCGCATTAAAGCGAGGCGGAATTTTTGAAAGAGGACATTATGATAGAATATATTGACAAAGCGCCTACTCTCGAGGAATATAAGGAAATGCGCCGTGCGGTAAACTTTATGGTGCTGTCGGACAGAATTGCAAAAAATGCTCTTAATAATGCGTTTCATATCACAACGGTTCGCGACAGCGGCAGAGCAATAGGTATGATAAGAGTGCTTTCCGACGGAAGTTATGCAAATTTCATTACAGATGTTATGGTTATTCCCGAATATCAGCATCAGGGAATAGGCAAGGAAATGATGCGCAGAACCATAAATTATATGTACAGTATACTCGAAGAAGGCGAAACTATTGTTCTTTACCTTATGTCGGCAACGGGAAGAGAGCCGTTTTACAAGCAGTTCGGGTTCAGAGAACGCCCGAACGAGGTCTGGGGCGCAGGAATGAGCCAATGGATAACAAAGGAAAAATCTGAAAATTAACCGTGCAAAAAAACAGACATCTTCGCAGAGCGGAATGTCGGCAAAGGAGCTTGAAATGGTTAAATATTACAGAAATATCGAGGGAAGAATTTGCGAGATAGAAAACCGTGAAGAAGGCTGTTGGGTTTCTGTCGTAAATCCTACCGAAACGGAAATATCCGACCTTGAAGAAGATATGTGCGTTGACCGTGACTACATCAGAGCCGCTTTGGACGAGGAAGAGCCTTCACGTATCGAAAGCGACGACGGAGTAACGCTTATTGTCGTGGACTATCCGATAGCAGAGCAGGATAATGACCCCGATAAAACCCTTTTATATTCCACAACGCCTATGTCTATAATTATAACCGACAGCAATATTATCACGGTAACAGCAAAGGAAAACGTAATTCTTGACGAGATTTCAAAGGGCGTTGTAAAGGGTATCCATACAAATCTCAAAACACGATTTGTGTTTATGATACTGCTGAGGATTGCTGCACGGTATTTGCAGTATCTTAAACAAATTGATAAAATTTCAAACTATGTTGAGGGAAAAATGTATCTCTCAATGAAGAATAAGGGGCTTGTGCAGCTTTTGGGTCTGGAAAAATCTCTGGTATATTTTTCGACTTCTCTTAAATCCAACGAGGCAGTCCTTGAGAAACTTATGCGGGGACGGTATCTTAAACTCTACGAAGAGGACCAGGATTTACTTGACGATGTAATAATCGAGGTCAAGCAGGCAATCGAGATGACGAATATCTACTCAAACATCTTAAACGGCACAATGGATACGTTTGCGTCCATAATTTCAAACAACCTCAATATCGTGATGAAACGAATGACAACGCTTACGATTATTTTCGCAATGCCGACTATAGTTTTCAGTTTCTACGGAATGAATCTTAACGAAAATGCAGGCGGTCTTCCTGCCGCAAACGTCTGGTTTCCCGTTATTTTGAGCGTCTGCCTTTCGGTCCTTGTAGGTGTTTTTATCAACCTTATTCAGAAATTCAAGTAAAATTATGCACAGCGGAATACTTTATGAAAACTCTAATATTTAACGGTTCTCCCAGGAAAAACGGCGACACCGCAACTCTTATCGGAGCGGTAAAAAAAGAATTAAAAGGCGAATTTATGCAGATTGATGCATATTATACGGATATTTCGCCTTGTATTGATTGCAGGATTTGCAGAGAAAAGAGCGGCTGCGTTGTCAACGACGGTATGACCTTAGTGTATAAATATCTTGAAGAATGTGATAATGTCCTGATAGCCTCACCGATGTATTTTTCAGAGCTGACAGGAAAGCTTTTAGACGTGGCAAGCCGCTTGCAGACTTATTTTTCGGCTAGGCGTTTTCGCAAAGAGAAAACAAATCTGAGCAGAAAAAAGGGCGCTGTCATTTTAACGGGCGGCGGCAGCGGAAACCCCGATAAGGCTTATGAAACAGCAGTCTGCCTGCTGCATATGATGAATGCTTACGATATATACAAGCCCGTATGCAGCTTTGATACGGATAATAAACCTGCCGCTTTCGATGAAAACGCTCTTACAGAAGCAAAAAACATTGCCGAATACTTCAATAGAAAATAGAGGTCAGAAACCGAAATTCTGACCTCTATCTTCGTTTGCAGTCGAAAAGTGTGCAATGTCGCACTTTTATCTGCTCCTTACAAAAATGATTTTTCTGTCGAGAAAAAAACGTCCCAAACCAAAGTTTGAGACGTTATCGCTGCCGGTCGCACCGGCTGGCGGAAGCGGTGGGATTCGAACCCACGGTACCGTGAGGTACAACTGATTTCGAGTCAGTCCCGTTATGACCACTTCGATACGCTTCCATACTGCTGAAATTACAACATAAATATTATACACAAAATTGTCCGATTTGTCAATAGGTTTATAAAAAAAAGTCAGTTTTGCAAAAACAACGCTCACAGACAAACAAAAAAATCATTTGGTATTGACAATAGCGACAAAAAACGTTATAATAAATATATATACATTTTTCTAAGAAAGAAGGATATAAATGGAAATCAGCAAATTAAAGGGAATGAGAAGAAATCTCGTTATTCTTGCAATGGTAGAGCTTATAGGCGGTCTGTTCCTTATAATTTATAATTCTCAGGGATTGGAAATATTGCTGAGAGTTTTGGGCATAGTTGCTGCGTCATACGGCGTGATAATGCTTGTACTGTGGCTTTTCAAGAAGGATAAAAAGGATAATGTTTCAATGCTGATAACCGCTTTGTTGGGCATTGTCGCAGGAGCGTGCTTTATTTTTCTCAGTGAGCAGCTAAAGGGCATTTTTACATTGATAGTGGGCGTTTTTGCCGCAATTTACGGTATTCTTAAACTCCCGAATATGTTTCAGATGAAAAAAGCAGGCTTTAAGAAATGGTATCTTCTTCTTATACCTATACTTCTGATAGTGGTGCTTGGAATTATTATCGGCATATATAAAGACGTTTTCAGCGATTCTGTCGTCGGCGTACTGCTCGGTATAACCTTTATTCTCGGATTTGCAGCGGATATTATCTCTTTGGCAGGCGTAGGTGACGTTGAAAAATCCCTGAATATCGCAACTCAGGTCGACGCTGAAAATCCTGCTATTACAGAAGAAAAAGAATCTTAAAACGGGGTAATTTTTTGAGTTTTTCGGAAAAGCTGAAAGTTGTCGCTTTTTATACGGGATTCTGGATAATTTTCACAATTGCGTTTGCGGTGATGTTTATAATGCTTGCGGCGTGCGTGGTGGGAATACCTTTCGGGATTTTGGTTACAGTACTGGGATTAGCTGTTATGCTTTTTGACGCTGATTTTGTTTTAACGCAGCTTGCTCCGCAGATTATGCTGTTCGGCGGGCTTGCGGCAGCGTTATTTGCGGCTTTTTTGGGAGCTGCGGCGGTGAAACTCGGGTTTGTCGTTTCAAGGCTTTTTCTGAGGATAAGGCGTCGCTGTGACGCTCTGAGGAAATGGTAATGGAAAAAATCTTGAACAGGGTGATGATTGTTACTGCTGCGGCTGCGGTTATTTTCGCAGGGTTGGCTTTTCTGTTCAGAAATGCCGAACACGATAATGCGGCGGAGTTTGACGAGGTGTTTGCTGTCTGCGACTATATCGACATAAATCTTCTGAAATTGAATGTGCAAATTGTTCCGTATGACGGCGAAAAAATACGTATTGCGTACAGAAACAGTCTGCCGCTGATTATAGAGCGCGGCGACAACAGAATTTCCGTTTCCGAGGACGAGAGATTTGTAATTTCACTATTCCCCGAGGCACAAGCTGATTTCGGGATCTCGGTATATCTTCCCGAAAGAAGTTACCGTGAAATTTCGGTAAATACAGGTCCGGGAAATGTCAGAATAGGAAGAGTCGACAGCCGACTTATCACAGCTGTGACGGAAAACGGCAATATAACCTTCAGCGATGCGGTGTCACAGTTCAATATATCCACGACAGAGGGATTTGTTTCGATTGACGTTGAGGCGGTTATGAGAAACAGCTCGCTGCTGTCAAGAAAAGGAAATGTTGATATTTTTATTTCTGAAGATGAGTCTGCTGCTGTGGAGTTTGAAACTCGAACGGGAGAGTGTGTTCCCGAAATAACGGGCGGACGAGCGTCGGGCAGCGGAATATACGGAATAAACGGCGGTTCTAAGTCGATTTATGCGGCTGTTCAAGAGGGAACTCTTACAATAAAAAAGAGGTGAAATCCTCAGAAAGGGTGTTTTGTATGAAGAATTACAAGCAAATTCTGACTATTACAACCGATTACCCGGAGCAGTTTATGAATCTGTCATATGAAGTAGAGGAATGTGTGCGAAGAAGTATGATAAGCGAAGGGTTATGTGTAGTAGCGTCTCAGCACCCTACTTCGGCGGTATTCCTTGAAAACGATAACGAGGATTTAATTCACGACTGGACAGTTCTCCTGAATACTTTGACAAAAGTTGAAACGGATTATAAGGTAGATTATGTAAATAAAGGCGTACATCATCTGAAACAGGTGATTATGGGCGCATCTGTCACTGTGCCGATATCTGACGGAAAGCTTGATCTGGGACCCCGTCAGTACATAATGTACGGCGATTTTGACGGTATGCGCGAAAAATATGTTGTAGTGAAAATAATCGGTGAGTAAATATATGGGCGATAAATCAAGCTTTTGGAGGGCTGTGCTGTCAAAAAAATCATACTGGCTCAGCTTTATAATTCCTGCCGCAATTCTTTTTGCGGCTTATGCTGCTTTTAGGATATATCCGTTCGGAGTAAAGTCTGTGCTTGCTCTTGACCTGAATGCTCAGTACGTATGCTATTATGACTATATGTATGATGTGTTCGGCGGCAAGGAAAGCATTTTTTATTGCTGGAGCGGTTCTCTTTCGGGAGAATTTTTCGGAACATTCGCATATTATCTGGCTAGTCCGTTTAATTTTATAATCTGGCTGTTTCCCCGTGAATGCATAACCGAAGGAATACTTGTTATGCTGCTCGTTAAATCGGGGGCGGTGGGACTTTCCGCCTCATTTTATCTTAAAATGCACCGAAAATTCTCGGATTGTACGGCGATTTTGTTTTCGGTGATGTTTGCGCTGTGCGGATATTTTGTCGCTCACACGATAAATCCAATGTGGCTGGACGGACTTGTTGCCCTGCCTCTTGTAATAATGGGCGTGGAGAGAATTTGCGAAAAACGGGGATTTTTGCTCTATACGCTCTCTTTGCTGTATATTTTCCTTGCAAATTATTATATAGGCTATATGGTGGGAATTTTTTCTGCGCTGTATATAATTTATTTTGTATCTTCAAGAAAAATCGGCGGCGTAAAGGACTATTTCAGGACGGCAGGAGTATATGCTTTAAGCTCTGTAAGTGCTGTTCTGATGTCCTGCTTTGTGATTATTCCCGTGTTTAAATCTCTTCAAAACGGAAAAATCGGCAATATTGCAGACTTTACGCCGAAAGAGAACTTTAATTTCGCAGACGCTTTTGTAAAGCTCTTTCCGGGAATTTACGACACAGAGCGTCCCGACGGACTTCCTATGCTTTACTGCGGAACTCTTGCGTTGATTTTCGTTGTAATTTACTTTATTTGCAGCAAAATTTCTCTCCGTAAAAGGGTAGGCGGCGGATTTCTGCTCGGAGTAATGGCTCTTTCGATGTATATAAAGCCTGTCGATATGCTCTGGCACGGCGGACAGGTGCCTGTCTGGATGCCGTATCGCTATTCGTTTGCTATAATTTTCCTGCTGATAATTTTCGGCGCAGAGGCTTTTGACAATATCGAAAAGGTCAGTACAAAACAGATAGGAACGGCTTTTTTTGTCCTGCTGGGAGTGCTTTTGTTCTGCGATTATTTCGGCGGAGGAGAGCATTTCGATACGGCTCTTGTGATAGTTGTTCCGGTAGTTTTTTTGGGAATTATAGCCGCATTTGCCCTCGGCTGGAAAAAATATCACAGTACAAACGTGATGAAAGGATTTATCTCGGCGGTCGTTTGTATCGAGCTTTTTACAAATGCGGTAATGTATATTTATAAAATCAACGATGATGTGTATTATTCCGAACGTTCAAGCTATGCCGACGAGATCCCCGAAACGAGAAATATTGTAAATCAGATAAAGTCGCAGGACAGCGGCTTTTACAGACTTGAAAAGACCTATCACCGCACCGTAAACGATCCTATGGCGACAGGTCTGTACGGATTTTCACATTCTACCAGCACGTATAATTCTAAGGTTATCAAGCTGTTAAGCGATCTGGGATTTGGCGCACGGGACCATTATTCGAGATATGACGGAGCAACAATGCTCACAGATGATATTTTCGGCGTAAAATATGTTATCTCAAAGGACAGCAGATTTGCTCAGTATTCCGAAGAAATATCCGTACAAAACAAATTCGGCGCACAGGTCAACGTTAATACGGACGCTTTGCCGATAGCTTATCTCGCCGATGAAAAGGCAATAGGCAGTACAATTGATTATGAGTCCCCGTTCCTGTTCCAGCAGAGGCTTGCAGGCATTCTTATGGGACGAAATTACACGGAAGATCCGCAGATTTTTACAAAAATAAATGACATAGTTTTTGACAATAAAAATATCACGATAGGCTCTACAGTTGACGGATATTACAGCTACAAGAAACGTTATGAAAAGGAGGACGCCTGGGTTTCCTACAGCGTGATAATGCCGAAATCGGGCGTTGCTTATGTCTATCTGCCGACGATTTATGAGCGTGAATGTAAACTTTATCTCAATGGAGAGTACCTTAAAAATTACTTCCAGAATGAAAATCACTGCATAGTTTATCTGGGCGAGTATGAGTCGGGCGAAGAGCTTAAAATCGAACTTAAGCCAAATCAGGAGATAATCCTTAAAGACCCCGAATTTTATGTACTTGATAAGGAGATACTCAGCGAGTTTACAAGCGAGATGAGAAGTCAGTACTGCGAGGTAAACAAAACAGAATTTTCTTCGTTTGAAATTAAGGTCAATGCAGAGGAAAACTGCGCTTTGTTCACAACTATCCCCTTTGAGGATGGCTGGACAGCGACAATCGACGGCGGAGAGTGTACGATTGCGTCTGCGGTCAATAAAACGCTTTTGAGCCTTAGCGTTCCTTCGGGAGAGCATACGATAATTCTGTCGTTTTTCCCAGCCGGTCTTAAAACAGGACTTATTCTTACGGCGTGCGGAGTAGGTTTGCTTGCGGTTATGATAATCGTGAGATTTACTGTAAGGCATAAAAGGAAAAAATCAGCCGAATTATCCGATAATTCTGAGGAAAATACAGAAACTATCCCCGAATTTCCCGAAATACCCGAAACGGACGAAGACGATATGATGTTTGTGCAAAAAACTGTCAGCTATGAAGTATCCGAACCGCCTGTTATTCCCGAAAATGATATTGATGAGGAGAACTGATTATGAAACTTTTGATTGCCTCAGATATACACGGTTCGGCTTATTACTGCGAAAAACTGCTCAATGCCTATAAAGAAGAGGGAGCAGACAGGCTTGTTTTATTGGGGGATTTGCTTTATCACGGTCCCAGAAACGACCTTCCGAAAGAATATTCCCCGAAAAGCGTCATTGAAATGCTTAATTCATACAAGAATGACATTCTTTGCGTAAGGGGAAACTGCGAGGCAGAGGTCGACCAAATGGTTCTTGAATTTCCCGTTCTTGCGGAATATGCGCTTATTTCGCTCCCCGAATGTACGGTTTTCATTTCTCACGGGCATAATTTCAACGAGAATAATCTGCCTCCGCTCCATAAGGGGGATATTTTGCTCAACGGACACACCCACGTCCCGAAATGCGTTTCTCACGAGGATTATGTTTATATGAACCCCGGCTCTGTTTCAATCCCGAAGGAGAAGTCGCCGCACGGATTTATGACCTACAGCAGCGGAGAGTTCCTGTGGAAAGACTTTAACGGCGAAATTTACAATCGGTATCATTTTTTTGAGGGAAATTAAAATACCCCCTTGACAAAATCACCGAAATATTGTATAATATTACGGTAAGAATGCCGGTGTGTTGGAATTGGCAGACGAGGCGGACTCAAAATCCGCTGCTGGCAACAGCGTGTGGGTTCAAGTCCCACCACCGGCACCATGCAGCATGCCGCTGCACCCTTTTCGGCGTGGGTGCGGCGTTGCTTTATTTTGCGGACGAAGATGAAAAGCATTATGTAACGAGGATAGAGGTCAGGATTTGAAGTTCTGACCTCTATTTCTGTCTTGACATTAAGAGCGAAAAGTGGTATAATAAGTAAGATTGGCAATTTAGGTTTTCCCCCTACAGGAGAGAAACCGACAGACGTAAATCAAAGAGTAATGACGATTTGGACTTTTTTCTCAGCAGGGGAGAAACGTCAACAGACACAGATTAAAATTTATTTGTCGAAAAAGAGGGGTAAAATTGACTGTTTTTTATAATTTCGGCGGAAATATGTATATAAATATCACAAACGGCTGCCCTTGCGACTGCGTTTTCTGCCTGCGGAAAAACGGTGACAGCGTAAAGGATAACGACAGTCTTTGGCTGGAACACGAGCCGTCTTTTGAGGAAATATGTGACGCATTTGACAGGTTTGATAAAACAGGTGTGACCGAGGCAGTTTTCTGCGGATACGGAGAGCCTGCCACACGAGCCGATATGCTGATAAAAACTGCCGAATATATCAAAAAGAACTCGGATATGTCGATAAGACTTAATACCAACGGCTTGCTCAGGCTTATGCCGAAGTACAAAGATTTCGACCTTGAAAAATTCCGAGGACTTATAGACTGCGTTTCGGTAAGCTTAAACGCTCCGAATGCCGTGCGTTACATTGAAGTGACCCGACCGAAATTCAGCGAAGAGGTCAATAAAAATGCTTTCAATGAGATGATAAATTTCGCTGTGGATATGAAAAAAATCTGTAAAAAAGTAATGTTTACGGTTGTGGATATTATCTCGCAGGAAGAAATCGAAGAGTGCCGCAGGCTTTCGGAAAAGCTTGAAATTCCGCTGAGAGTAAGGCATTATATCACGGATAACGAGAGTTACACATAATGAGAATTTTAGGAATAGATCCCGGTTATGCGATAGTAGGCTTTGGCGTTCTCAGCTATGATAACGTTAATTTTAAGGTTTTGAAATACGGTGCTATCACGACTTCTCCTAAGGAAAGGTTTGATATTCGTCTGAAAGAAATCTATGAAGATATGAATATTCTTCTGGATAAATTCAGACCCGACTGTATGAGCGTGGAAAAACTTTATTTCAACACAAATATTACCACGGGAATAGACGTTGCAGAGGCAAGAGGAGTAATTACTCTTGCGGCAGCTCAGCGAAATATTCCTATATTTGAATACACGCCGCTCCAGGTAAAGGTTGCGGTGACGGGCTACGGACGTGCTGAAAAACGGCAGATGCAGGAAATGACTAAAAATATTCTTCATCTGAATGAGATACCAAAGCCCGATGATGCGGCTGATGCGCTTGCTATTGCGATTTGTCACGGTCACACGGGCGGCTCCAGATTATCGGAAATTGCTCGTGACAACTTTTGAGGAGAATTATTATGATTTACAGCCTTAGAGGAAAGCTTATCCATTGGGAACAGGGACTTGCCGTTGTTGAGTGCGGCGGCGTGGGATATGCGTGCCGCACAACTATGAATACTTTGGCAAAGATACGTGACCTTGACGAGGTAAGGCTCTGTACATATCTTCACATAACCGAAAATTCGGTCGATTTGTTCGGGTTTGCGGATAATTCTGAGCTTTTGAGTTTCAAACAGCTAATTTCCGTATCGGGAGTAGGACCTAAGGCGGCTCTCTCGATCTTATCGGATATAACTCCGTCAAAGCTTGCGCTTTGTATTGCAACGGGCGACAGCAATACTCTGAAACGTTCTCAGGGAATAGGAGCAAAAATTGCACAGAGAATAGTTCTTGAGCTTAAGGATAAAGTCGAAAAAAATCAGAATTATTCTGCGTCAGAACTTCAAAGCGTTCCCGCAGTTTCGGGAAACAGTCTGTCAGAGGCGCTGTTGGCTTTGCAGACGCTCGGTTTCAATCCTGCGCAGTGCTCGGCGGCTCTGGCAGGCGCAGACGCTGACGCAACCGTCGAGGAACTTATAAAATTCGGACTTAAAAATCTCGCTTAAGGAGCGGTTTGACATAATACGGAAGGGGAATTTTCTTTGGGTAATAAGAAAAAATCTATAGGTTTCGGGTGTGCGTGCGCAGGTTTGGGATTTGTTTTTTCATATGCCTTGTTCACGATTTTCACAAGTTATCCCGAAAGCTCTTCGTTCCCTACATTGGCTTTACAGCTTGTGATTATAGGCGGTGCGGTGTACCTTGCGATAATTCTGATAAAAGAGTTTTTAATTCCATATCTTGACAAAAGGCGGCACGCTTTAATGGCATTAGGCAAGGACGGGATAAGAATTGTAAACCGTGATAAAACCGCTAATCTTGCATACAAGGGAATTTACTCTTTTTTTAGCGGAAAGCTTGCAAAATCGGAGGAATATCTCCAGAGAGCTCTTTCGCAGGCTGATGTAAGGCAAAATCAGATGTTTTGCGTAGAGTGGCTTATAAATCTGTACAATGCCACTAAATCAGAGGCAAAGCTCCTGTGGTGCTACAGAAAGGCTGTAGAGTTTTCCCCCGATAATCCTGAGGCACAGTCACGCTTAGGACACGCATATTTCTCCGAGGGAAATCTCGACTCCGCTATGTACTGTTTCGAGCAGACGCTGCGTTACGACCCGAACAACGGCTATGCATACTTCAATATAGTGAAAATACGGCTTATCCGAGGAGAATACGATGAGGCTTTCGAAACGCTGAACAAACTGGTAAAGATAAACGAAAATCATCCGCTTGTACATTCGGAATTTGCAAATTACTATGCAATGCTCGGAAACCGAGAAAAGGCAGAGGAAGAGTGCAAAAAGGCACAGCTTTGCGGCATACACGACCCCGAAGAGATAAACCGCCGAATAAATGCTATTTTAAGCTTTAACGAAACCGGATTTAGCGGCGAAGATCTGCCAAAGCTTTATTACAGAAAAATCGAGAAAAAGCAGAAAGAGTAATTCTGCGAACAGAAAGGTTTTTAGATATGCTTGAGATGTCTGGCGATGAATTTGATGTCATAGAGGAACGTATGGTTGCTCCTACTGCCGCCTTGTCGGATAACGATATGGAGCTTACTCTCCGACCGAAAACGCTTGCTGAATATATCGGACAGGACAAGGTCAAGGAGAATATGTCGGTCTATATCGAGGCTGCAAAAAAGCGAGGGGAATGTCTTGACCACGTGCTTTTATACGGACCTCCGGGACTGGGTAAAACCACGCTTTCCTGCATTATCGCAAATGAAATGGGCGTAAATATCCGCATAACTTCGGGACCTGCTATCGAAAAAGCAGGAGATTTGGCGGCTTTGCTTACGAATTTACAGCCGAATGACGTTCTTTTTATTGATGAGATACACCGCCTTTCCAGACAGGTTGAGGAAGTGCTTTATCCCGCAATGGAGGACTATGCGCTTGATATTGTTATGGGAAACGGTCCTGCGGCACGTTCAATCAGGATTGATTTGCCGAAATTTACGCTGATAGGTGCAACAACACGTTCGGGACAGCTTTCTGCGCCTCTTCGTGACAGATTTGGAGTAGTCCAGCGCCTTGAGCTTTACTCTCACGAGCAGCTTTGTGATATTGTACAGCGTTCGGCGGTTATTATGGGCATACCCTGTATGAAAGACGGCGCTATGGAAATCGCACGCCGTTCAAGAGGCACACCCAGAATTGCTAACCGTTTATTAAAGCGTGTCCGCGATTTTGCAGAGGTTTTGGGAAACGGAAAAATCACCCGTGAGATTGCAGATATTTCGCTGAAAAAGCTCGAAATAGACGACTTGGGTCTTGACAGCCTTGACAGACGTTTTCTTGAAATGATAATCAAAGGCTATAACGGAGGTCCTGTGGGACTTTCGACTCTGGCTTCGGCTTTGAACGAGGAGTCGGTCACCCTGGAGGACGTCTGCGAGCCGTATCTTATGCAGCTTGGGTTTGTGGCAAAATCTCCCCGGGGAAGAATTGCAACGGCTCTTGCCTACAAGCACTTGGGAATTGCTCAGGACAGCAGTCAGCAGACATTGGACGATATATAAAGTGAAAACAGGAGAGAAAATTGAGATTATCGGATAAATGGAAAGATTATGAACTTCTTGACTGTTCGGATGGAGAGCGGCTTGAACGGTGGGGAGATGTTACGCTGATACGACCCGATCCTCAAATCATCTGGAAGGAGGCAAAAGCCTCGCAGGAGTGGGATACGGCTCACGCAAGATATATTCGTTCGGATAAGGGCGGAGGAGTTTGGGACTATCGCAGAAAACTTCCCGAAAGCTGGAAGATAAACTATAAAAATCTGACATTTCTCGTTAAACCGACAGGTTTCAAGCACACGGGTCTTTTCCCCGAACAGGCGGTAAATTGGGATTATTGCTCTGAGCTTATTAGCAGCGCACATCGCCCGATAAACGTGCTTAATCTTTTCGCCTACACGGGTGGCGCTACGCTTGCCTGCGCTGCTGCAGGAGCGTGCGTATGCCATTGTGACGCAGTCAAGGGAATGGTAGATTGGGCAAAAACCAACGCTAAGCTGTCAGGTTTATCGGATAAGCCTATTCGTTGGATTGTTGATGACGCAAATAAATTCATTAAACGGGAAATTCGTCGGGGAGTCAGGTATGACGGCATTATACTCGATCCTCCCAGCTATGGTCGCGGTACAAACGGCGAAATGTGGAAACTTGAGGACAGTATCTACGGCTTAATGTGCGATATTACGCAAATTCTAAGCGATAAACCGCTTTTTGTGCTGCTCAACAGCTATACTACGGGACTTTCGGTTTCGGTTATGAGCTATCTTCTGCAAATGACCGTTGGCAGAAGATTTGATATTGAGATAATCTCTGAGGAAATCGGACTTCCCGTGAAACAAACGGGTATGCCGCTCCCCTGCGGAAGTACGGCTATAATCAGTTTTAAGTGAAATTCGGCAGGTGTATTTGATTTGGATATAATTAGAACAGAAAATCTGTGCTACGATTATGTTACAACAGATGACGAGGGAAACGTAACAGGCAGAAATCCTGCGCTGAAAAACGTTAATCTCAGTATTCCCGAGGGTCAGTTTCTTGCGGTTTTGGGACATAACGGCTGCGGAAAATCAACTCTTGCCAAACATTTTAACGCTATTTTGACACCTACGGAAGGAAAAGTTTTCGTTGACGGCATTGATACGTCCTGTGAGGAGAAATTGTTTGAAATCCGCCGTACCGTGGGTATGGTATTTCAAAATCCCGATAACCAGCTTGTGGCGACTATCGTTGAGGAAGATGTGGCTTTTGCTCCCGAAAATTTGGGAGTTCCCCCGAAGGAGATACGTGAACGGGTGGACAGCGCTTTAAAGCAGGTCGATATGTACGAGTTTCGTGAACACGCTCCTCATCAGCTTTCGGGCGGTCAGAAACAGCGTGTGGCTATTGCAGGCATTATAGCTATGCAGCCTCGATGTATTGTTATGGACGAGCCTACGGCAATGCTTGACCCGAAAGGCAGAAAAGAAGTTATGAGCACTATAAAGCGGCTCAACAGGGAACAGGGCATCACGGTTATCCTTATAACCCATTATATGGAAGAGGCTGCTCAGGCTGACAGAGTAATAGTTATGGACAAAGGATCTGTGATAATGGACGACGAGCCTCACAGGATTTTTTCCCGTGAAAAAGAGCTTAAAGCGGTAGGACTTGACGTTCCGCAGGTAACGGAGCTTTGCTGTATGCTAAAGGACGGCGGAGTTGATATTTCCGCGGAAATAATATTCGAGGAAGAGTGTTCTGCGGCTATTTCGGAGCTTTCTCTGAAAAAGAAAACCGCCGATATTATCAGAGAAAAAATCCCCGAAACAAAAAAAGACGCCGAAGAGGCGGCAAGGCTTGAAAATGTGACCTATAAGTACAGCATAGGAACTCCGTTTGAGAAAACTGCCGTTGATAATGTAAATCTTACGGTTTTTCGCGGGGAATTTATCGGCATAATCGGTCATACGGGCAGCGGAAAATCTACTCTTATACAGCATTTAAACGGGCTTATCAAGCCTACTTCGGGGACAGTTTTTATTGATAACGCCGATATTCATTCAAAAGATGTAAAAATCCGTGATATTCGCTTTAAAGTGGGAATAGTTTTTCAATATTCCGAACACCAGCTTTTTGAGGAAACGGTTTCAGAGGATATAGCCTATGGACCGAAAAATATGGGTCTTTCCGAAGAAGAAGTAAAAAAACGTGTTGAAGAGGCAGCAGAGGTTATGGGAATATCCAAACTTCTGGAAAAATCTCCCTTTGAGCTTTCGGGCGGACAGCAGCGGCGTGTCGCTCTGGCAGGAGTTCTTGCAATGAATCCCGAAATGCTTATCCTAGACGAACCTGCCGCAGGTCTTGACCCCAAAGGCAGAAATTTGATCCTTTCGCTTATCAGCAATTACCACAAAAAATCGGGAAAAACAATTCTTCTGATTTCACATTCTATGGAAGATATTGTCAAATATGCTGAAAAAGTGCTAGTTATGAACAAAGGAAAGATATATAAATTCGATTATATTGATAACGTTTTCGACGATACGGAAAGTCTGGTTTCAATAGGTCTTGATGTGCCGCAGATAACAAGGCTCTCTCATAAGTTGAGGGAAAGCGGAATAGACATCGGCAGCGATATTTATACGACAGAAAGAGCTGCACAAAGACTTCTCTCGCTAATGTAATAAGGAATTTTCAAATGATAAAAGATATTACAATCGGACAGTATTTCCCCGGAAAATCGGTCGTTCACAGAATGGACAGCCGCATTAAGATGATACTGGATTTGATATATCTGGTTATGCTGTTCGTTTCACAGACCTTTACGGGTCTTATTGCGACAATGCTTTTTATCGTGATATGCTATATTATCTCTGATATAAAGCTCATTATGATAATTAAAAGCATAAAGCCGATTTTGCCGCTTATGATATTTACGGCGATTTTGAATATGCTTTTTATAGGCGGTGAAAAGCCGCTGTTTCAATGGTGGATAATTTCGATTTACCCCGAGGGAATAAGAATTTCGGCTTTTATGCTGATAAGAATTATAGCATTGATTGTCGGAATGTCGCTGCTGACCTACACGACTTCTCCTATAATGCTGACTGACGCTATCGAGCGGCTTTTGACGCCTCTGAAAAAGCTGAGATTTCCCGTCCACGAGCTTTCAATGATGATGACAATTGCTTTGAGATTTATCCCGACGCTTGTCGAGGAAACAGAAAAGATTATGTCCGCCCAAAAAGCAAGAGGCGCAGACCTCGATACGGGCGGCATAGTAAAGCGTGCAAAGGCGCTTGTGCCTGTACTTATACCGCTGTTTGTTTCCGCATTTAAGAGAGCAAATGACCTTGCTACGGCGATGGAATGCCGCTGCTACAGAGGAGGAGAAGGAAGAACCCGTATGCGGCAGCTTAAAATTGCTGCCCGTGATATAATCGCTGTTATTATCGTGCTTGCTGTGCTTGCGGGGATTATTCTGCTTAACTGCTTTCCGATTTTCCCGTAAAACTGATAACGGTCTGATTGAAGTTAAGGAGTTAAAATGCGCAATTTAAAGGTATTTATCGCCTATAACGGCGCAGAATATCACGGCTTTCAGCGTCAGGATAATGCAATTTCCGTGCAGGAGGTCGTTGAAAAGGCGATAGGAAAGCTGCTCAAAACAGCGCCGCCGGTGATTTACGGTTGCTCAAGGACGGACGCAGGAGTCCATGCACGAAGATTTTGTTTCAATTTTCATACCGAGTCGAAAATTCCCTGTACGGGATTTGTTAAGGGTATGAATACGGTTTTACCCGACGATATTGCCGTGCTTTCCTGCGAAGAGGCGGACAGCGATTTTCACGCAAGATTTTGCACCGTTTCCAAAGAATATGTGTACCTCATCAATAATATGTATACACGTGATGTTTTTTTGCGAAATCTGGCTTATCATTACCCGTATCCCCTTGATTTGGAAAAAATGCAAAGCGCCGCAAAACTTTTTGTCGGAGAACACGATTTTGGCGCATTTTGCCGTGCAGAGGGAAAAGCAAGGGTAAAATCAACGGTTCGCACGGTTTATGAGCTTTCCGTTTCGGAGAGCAGGGGTATCGTTGAAATAAAAATACGGGGAAACGGATTTTTATACAATATGGTGAGAATTATTGCCGGAACGCTTATTTATGTCAGCGAAGGAAAGCGCACACAAGACGATATAAAAACTGCTCTTCTTACGCAAAACCGTGATTTCGGCGGCATAACTCTTCCGCCCGAGGGACTGTATCTGAGCGAAGTTTATTACGGCTCTTGACTAATCATACCAAAATGTGTTATAATAGATGTCGGAAGTCGGAAATCAGAGGCAAGAAACCGATTTTCCCCCTGTGGGGGAAAATCTCGGCATCTGACCGAAATCCTGTGTTATAATAAAAGTCGGAAATCAGAGGCAAGAAACCTCCTGATATTGATATACGGGGAAAATTTAATGCAAAAAGGATAGGACAATGGAAGAAAAAAATACCCCTAAAAAGGTTGACGATAAAAGAAAGCCAAGCGAAAAGAAAAAAGACCGCCGCCGCTTGATAAAACTGACGGTTTTCGGCGTGATTTTGATTGCGCTTTTGGTGATTATTCTGAACTGGCGGACATTTTTTGCTCCTCTGCGCGATGCTTTTCTTACCGTGGGCAAGGGCGGTTTTCCGGTTATGCTGCCGGGAAGTACGGCTTATGATATGGGTGAGCTTGACGGAAATTTCTATCTTTTGACAGACACATATTTATATACATATAACGACGGCGGAGCCGAAATAAAAAGCACCCAGCACGGGTTTAACCATCCCGCCTCGTCGGCAGAAGACAGACGTGTGCTCGTTTATGACAAGAACGGCAAGGAACTGAAAATGTACTCAAAGTCCGATGAAATTTTCTCACGGACTATGGACGATGCTATTGTTTTTTCTCAAATGGGAAGTAACGAACGCTGTGCTGTCGTTACGACATCTACCCGATATTCAAATTATCTGTATATTCTCAATAACGAGGGAAAACAGATTTTCCGTTGGGCGTCTCCTGAAGAAAAAATTATGCGGGTTTGTTTTTCCGACAGAGGAAATTATGTGTATGTTTCAGTAGTAGGTGAGCAAAACGGTGAACTTAACTGTGCGGTCCTGTGCTTTGACATTACAAAAGAGCAGGGCGAGCTTTGGCGTGCGTCTACGGGAAGTTCGATTTCTTACACGCTTGAATGTCTTAATGACGGCATTTACACCATAACCGAGAAAGGCGCTTTCCTCTTCGACAAGGAAACGGGCGAGATCAAGGCGCAAAATACCTTTACAAAGCAGATAAACAGCGTGTGTGACTCTGAGGAAATGAAGGCTGTGGTTTTCCGTGACTCCGCATCAAACGGAGTGAATGTGGTCGTTTATAACGAAAATCTTGAGCCATCGGCGTCGCTTTTGCTGGAAAATGCAGACGATTTCGATATTGAGGGTCAGACGCTTTATGTGCTTAGCGGAAATGAGCTTACAGCTTACGGTCAGGATTTGACCGAAAGAAATACTTATACGCTTGACGACGAGTATTCCGATGTGATGATAATGAACGGCGGTGCTTATCTTTTAGGATATAATACCGTTGCTTGCGTCAAGCTTTGAGGAGATAGCAATGGGACAGGAATTTGCCTTTATTTTTGATATTATAATAATTTCTTTGGCGATAGGAATGACTTTTGTCGGAATAAAAAAAGGCTTTACAAGGGTCATTCTTGAAATGCTTTCGTTGATTGCAGCTTTAGTTCTTGCTTTTTTGATAAGCGAGCCTATCGCTAACGGAATTTACGGAGAATTTATCGAAAAGCCTCTTGAAAAAAGCATAGATGAGAATATTGGTGCAGCCGTAGAGCTTATTGAGGCGGAACCTTTCGGGAATACGGATATTGATTTCGATAAGATAAAGGTATCGGACGTTCCCGTAGGTGAAATCGTTCCCGATTATCACGGAACAGGTTTGGCGGTAATGGACTTGTTTGATGTGGATTTTTCGGAAACGGGAATTGAAAATATGAATTTGGGATTGTTCGGTATTCCCGAAAATACGGATTTTTCTTCTGTAAACGCAAAAACTGCCGATTTCAGTATGGCTGAAATTGAAAAATACGGTTTGGGCAAGCTGATAACGGCTCAATATCTTGCGTCAAGTATGATAAAAAGTCCGATTTCGGAAACACTTAACGGGATAATAAGCTCGGTTAAGGAACATTTGCCGATGATTTTTACCGATACAAATTCCGAGAATGCAAACGTTTCTTCCGTTCGTACAGTGGTTATGGCAATGTTTGACACAAAATCTTCGGTAAAAACCGCACTTATGGACGGCATAATTTCTCCCTCGTGTATAATTGTAATCCGTTCCGTTGCGGCAATAATACTGTTTGCGCTGTTTATGATAATTCTTAGCCTGATATGCCGTGCGGCAGGCTGGATAAACAAAATACCCGTTTTGGGAAAGGTGAATGCTCTTTTAGGCGGAGCAGTCGGACTTTGCGAGTCGGCTGTGATTTCCGTGCTGATTTGTATTGCGGTAAAAATGATAGTTTCAATGTTTGGCGGTACTGTTATTATGTTTAACGAAACCGCTATAAACTCAACATTCGTATTCAAGTATATTTACTATCTCGATATTTTAAGCTTTTAACAAGGTAAGGTGAATTAAATGATGATGTGTTCAAGGTGTAAGGTGCGTCCTGCGGTGATGTTTGTTTCCACTATGACAGGCAGCGAGAGAAAAAGCGAGGGTTTGTGCCTGCAGTGTGCTAAAGAGCTTGGACTTCCTCAGGTGGGCGAGTATTTAAAACAAATGGGTATGACGGAGGACGATTTTGAGAATGCCTGTGATTCTCTTTTCGGCGATGACGGAAACGTTGACAGCGATTTCCTGAAACAGCTGGGTCTTGACGGCAAGGACGACGAATATGAGGATTATTCGGAGGAAGATGAAGAGCCTGTCAAGGAAGAGGACAATCTTTTTGAGAGAGGCGGAGCCGGAACAATGCCGAATTTTCTGAAAAATCTCTTCGGCGGTTCTTCCGACAGCAAAAACGATGATAAAAAAGACATCGAGTCTGATAAAAAAGCCCGTAAAAAGCAGGAAAAAACCGATAAAAAGCGCAAGTGCCTTGAAACTTACTGTACAAATCTCACCAGAAGAGCAAAGGAAGGCAAAATCGACAGAATTGTCGGACGCGAGAAAGAGATTTACAGAGTTCTTCAGATACTTTCAAGGCGTACCAAGAACAATCCCTGCCTAATCGGCGAACCCGGAGTAGGAAAGACAGCTATTGCAGAAGGAATTGCTCTGAATCTTGCAAGCGGAAACGTTCCTTTCAGGCTTCAGGGAAAAGAGCTTTATCTGCTTGATTTGACGGCACTTGTCGCAGGAACGCAGTTCAGAGGTCAGTTTGAAAGCCGTGTAAAAAGCCTTATCGACGAGGTGAAAAACGCAGGAAACGTTATGCTCTTCGTGGACGAGGTACACAATCTTGTCGGCACGGGCGGCGACTCCGAGGGTTCAATGAACGCCGCTAATATCTTCAAGCCTGCTCTTTCAAGGGGAGAACTTCAGGTCATCGGTGCAACGACCTTTTCGGAGTACAGAAAGCATATTGAAAAGGACAGCGCTCTTGAAAGACGTTTTCAGCCTGTAATCGTAAACGAACCGACTATTGATGAAACCATTACTCTTCTTGACGGAATAAAGCAATATTACGAGGAACACCACAAGGTGCACGTATCTGACGAGATCGCAAGAATGTGCGCATTGCTTTCCGAAAGGTATATCAACGACAGATTTTTGCCCGATAAGGCAATAGATTTGCTTGACGAGGCTTGCGCCTGTGCCTCCCTGGGCAACGACAGCATTACAGAGTATGAAAAGCTTAAATCTGAGCTTGCTGCACAGCGCCGTGAGGAAAGCGAGCTTGCAGGAGATACAAATATTAACTACGAGCGCCTTGCGGAGATAAAAACACTTATTGCTCAGACCGAAAATAAAATTGAGAATATAAAACCTCAGGCAGAGAATGTCAGCGTTACGCTTGACGATTTGTCAAAGGTCATCGAGCTTTGGACGGGTATTCCCGCAAATAAAATCAAAGAAACCGAATATAAGAGAATGTCGGCTCTTGAAGATAATCTCAAAGCAAAAATTATCGGACAGGATGAGGCGTGCGAGCTTGTAGCAAAAGCAATAAAACGCACAAGGGTCCGTCTGTCCGAATGCCGCAGACCTGCATCTTTTATATTTGTAGGTCCTACGGGAGTGGGCAAAACAGAGCTTGTAAAAGTCCTTGCAAAGGAAATGTTTGACAGCGTAGATCCGCTTATACGTCTGGATATGTCGGAATATATGGAAAAGCATAGCGTGAGCAAGATCATAGGCTCTCCTCCGGGATATGTCGGTTATGACGAGGCAGGACAGCTTACCGAACGTGTCCGCAGAAAGCCTTATTCGGTCATTTTGTTTGATGAAATCGAAAAAGCTCACCCCGATGTTATGAATATTCTCCTGCAAATACTTGACGAGGGAAAAATTACCGACTCGCAGGGAAGAAATGTAAGCTTTGAGAATACTATTATTGCTATGACGTCAAATGCAGGTTCTTCAACCGGAATGAACGGCGTAGGATTTGCAAAAACTCAAAGCGATGTCACTAAGGAACGTGCAATGAAAGGATTGCGTGATTTCCTGCGTCCAGAATTCCTTGCAAGAGTTGATGAGATAATAGTATTTAAGCCTCTGTCTGAGGACTCTTATACGAAAATTGCAAGGCTTAATCTCGAAGAACTTCGCTCTCCGCTGAAAGAAAAGAAACTGGAGCTTAATATTTCCGAAGATGTTTATGCTGCAATTGCAAAGAAGGCTTATGGCGGCAAATACGGCGGACGGGATATAAGACGAGTTATTCGCTCTAATATTGAGGACAAAATCGCCGAATTGCTTGTTGAAAACAGCGAAAAACAGTATAGTTCGGTAGAAATAACCGTCGACAACGACGATATTAAGGTAGATCTTGTATGAGCACGGTTCTTATTACGGGAGGTACAGGCGCTATCGGAGCGGCTCTTGTCGAAGAGTTTTCCCGTACCGACGATGTGGCGTTCACTTATTTCAAAAATGACGAACGTGCAAAAGAGCTTACGGATAAATTCAGGTGTTTTGCTGTTAAGACGGATATTTCCGATGATAATTCCGTTAGATCATCAGTGGGAAACGTCCTGAAAGAATTTTCGCATATAGATATTCTGGTAAATAATGCAGGAATTTCGCTTATAAAACCGTTTACAGATATTTCCTACGATGAATGGGAAAGACAGCTCTCGATCAACCTTACAGGCTGTTTCAGAATGACAAAAGCGGTCGTTCCCGGTATGATAAACCGAAAAAAAGGCGCTATAGTGAATATTTCCTCTGTCTGGGGAGTTTACGGGGCGTCCTGCGAGGTAGCTTATTCGGCTGCAAAAGCAGGGGTTATCGGCTTTACAAAGGCTCTTTCTAAGGAATTGGGACTGTCGGGAATAACAGTCAACGCAATTGCTCCGGGCGTTATAGACAGCCCTATGAACAGCTCGCATCTCAGTTCCGAAGAGCTTAGGGAGCTCTGCGAGGAAACGCCTCTCGGACGGTTGGGTAAACCGAGCGAAGTCGCTTGCGCAGTAAGAGCGGTCGCTGAAAACCGTTTTATAACAGGGCAGGTTTTGGGCGTTGACGGCGGATTTATTTAACTGTTGGTAAAAATATATAAAATATCGGTAAAATTGTTGAAAAATCTTGTCAGCGAAAGTTTCCTATTTTTTATTGAATTATTTTGGCAAATATAGTATAATGAATGTGTTTGTAAATATAATAACTCGTTTTTTCGAGTGAAAAAGGAGATAAATTATGGGTTTGTTTCTGAATTTTTTGTCTGAAAGCGCCGAAGTCGGCGTAATAGACAGACTTCAGGCGTATAATGCCACAGCACAGCAAAGCATAGCTCAGCAGCAGGTTTCAGACCCCGATTACTGGAGCAGCGTAGGAATTATTACGTTGACGGGTATCTTGGTCGTGTTCCTTATACTTGCTATCCTTATTTTCTTCTTCTGGCTGTTGGGCGTAGCGTTCAAGGCGGTCGACAAGTCAAAGAAGTCAAAGGCAGAAAAGAAAACGGAAGCAGTAAATGTTGAAAAGGCTGTTGAAGTGCCTGCTGCCGAAGAGTATGACGAGCAAGACGATGAAGAGCTTATTGCAGTGATAAGCGCCGCAATAGCCGCATATTCCGAAAATGAAGGCTTTACAATAAGGAGCGTAAGAAAGCACGAAGGAAAGCGCACACGCTCTGCCTGGAGCGCAGCGGGAATAAGCGAAAATACCCGTCCGTTCTGATACGGCTGAAAGGAATCAATATATGGAGATTTTTGTAAATACGATTGACGGACTTGTAAAAAGTTCAGGATTTATGGGATTTACCTGGCAGAGCGGTCTTATGATTTTGCTGTCGTTTGTTCTGTTCTATCTTGCTATAAAAAAGCAGTATGAGCCGCTCCTTATGCTCCCGATAGCATTCGGTATGCTCCTTACGAACCTGCCGAATGCCGGACTTTATCACGCTGAGCTTTGGGACCCTGCCTTGAACCCGTATTTTGCTCCCGAATATATTGAACAGGGCGCAAATGTTATTGTAGAGTTTACAAAGGAAACGTCACTTGATTACGGACGTGTCCTTCACGAAGGCGGATTGCTTGATATTCTTTATCTTGGAGTTAAACTCGGCATTTATCCTCCGATAATATTCCTCGGTATCGGCGCAATGACCGATTTCGGTCCGCTGATTGCCAATCCGAAGAGCTTTTTGCTTGGTGCAGCCGCACAGGGCGGTATCTTCTTTACGTTCCTCGGCGCTTGCTTGCTCAACCTTACGGGCGCTGCTGACTTTACTCTCAAAGAGGCAGGCTCGATAGCAATTATCGGCGGTGCTGACGGTCCTACGGCGATTTATCTTACATCAAAGCTCGCTCCGCAGCTTTTGGGCCCGATTGCGGTTGCCGCTTACTCGTATATGGCGCTTGTTCCCGTAATTCAGCCGCCTATTATGAAGGCTCTTACGACTGAAAAAGAGCGTTCCGTTAAAATGGGACAGCTCCGTGAGGTATCTAAGCTCGAAAAAGTCGTATTCCCGATTGCAGTTACGATAATAGTTTCTCTGATAGTTCCTTCGGCTGCTCCTCTGGTCGGAGTATTGATGTTCGGCAACCTGATGAAAGAGTCGGGCGTCTGCGGCAGACTTGTTAATACTGCTCAAAACGAGCTGATGAACATAATCACGATTTTCCTCGGAATTACCGTTGGTGCAACCGCTGTTGCAGAAAACTTCCTGAGTCCGAAAACGCTGTTCATTATAGCATTGGGTCTTATTGCATTTTGCGTTGGTACGGCGTGCGGCGTTCTCCTCGGAAAGCTTATGTATATAATTTCCGGCAAGAAAATCAATCCGCTTATCGGTTCTGCGGGCGTATCGGCAGTTCCTATGGCAGCGAGAGTTTCTCAGAAGGTCGGCGCACAGACCAATCCTTCAAACTTCCTGCTTATGCACGCTATGGGTCCGAACGTTGCAGGAGTTATCGGTTCAGCGGTCGCAGCAGGTGTTCTGCTCAGCGTTTTGGGTTAATTTGAATATAAAGGCAAGAGAAATCTCTTGCCTTATTTATTGAAAGGAGTTTTTATGGCTGAAACAATTACGGTAAGGGGAGTGGGTTCTGTAAAGACGCCGCCCGATTATGCCGTTATTTCGCTGAGGCTCAAAGGCGAGGATACGGACTATGCCGAGGCGGTAAATAAAGCAAACAAAAAAATTGATTTGCTTAAAAAAGCGATAATTTCTGTCGGTTTTTCTGATAATGACCTGAAAACACTCGATTTTTCCGCAAGAACAGTTTACAAGGGCGTTCAAAAGAATAATGAATACGTAAACGAATTTGCAGGTTTTTCGGTCGATTATCAGTTAAAGCTTGCATTTGATTTTACGGCTAAAAAGCTTTCGGAAACGCTTACTGCAATTGCAAACAGCGGTTCGGACGCAGAATTTTCCGTTTCATTTACTGTCAAAGAGCCTGAGAAAATAGCAGATGAGCTGCTTATTTCCGCCGCGGAAAATGCGCTCAGAAAAGCCGAAGTGCTTGCAAAGGCATCTCGTAAAACTCTCGGCGAGCTTATTTCGATCGACTATAATTTCAGAAATATTGATACTGTTTCTTACAGCAAATATAATCTTAATTCTTTCGATATGGTAAGAAGTGTTTCTGCTGTTCCTGAGTTTAATCCCGAAGATATTGAGTCGCAGGACAGTGTTACTTTCGTCTGGAAACTGGTGTGAAACCGATTTTACGGGCAAAATTTTCGCAAAAAAGCTCCCCGACACTGCTGGGAGCTTTATTTATCAAAGAAGTATACGTTCGTCGCAGTACTCGCAAATCAGAATATCTCCGTATCTGATAAAGCTGTGCGGAAGATATTTTTCCGTTTGAGTAACGCATTTCGGGTTCGTACAGCACACATTTTTATGTATCTCACCCATAAGAAGAGGCTTAGTCTTTGGCGTCAGATTTATTGTAGTAAGAATAAGCGCCATTCTCACGTACATTCCGTTGTTTGCCTGACGGAAATACGCAGCACGGGGGTCGTCGTCCACGGCAACCTCAATTTCGTTTACCCTGGGCAGGGGGTGCATAACCACCATATCTTTTCGTGCGTACTGCATTTTGTCCTTAGTAAGGCAATAAACGTTTTTCTGACGTTCATATTCCTCGTCGCTGTCAAAACGCTCACGCTGTATTCTCGTCATATAGAGCATATCAAGCTTTCCGATACATTCGTCAATTGTTTTAACCTCAATAAAGCTGCTCTTGTGGGAAGAAATGAAATCCTTTATGTAAGAGGGAAGTGAAAGAGTTTCTGTGGAGATAAGTACAAATTTATTGTTCGGATAGCAGGAAAGCGCTTTTACGAGCGAATGTACCGTTCTGCCGTATTTTAAATCGCCGCAAAGACCGACAGTAAGGTTGTCCAGACGTCCGAGTTCAGATTTCAGCGTGAGTAAATCGGTAAGCGTCTGTGTTGGGTGGAGATGTCCGCCGTCGCCTGCGTTTATTACGTGACAGTCCGCACAAAGCGCTGCTGCTTTTGCAGAGCCTTCCTGATTATGCCTCATTACAAGTATATCCGAATACGTGCTTACGATTTTAATGGTATCCTTTAAGTTTTCGCCCTTTGCAACGGAAGAATTTCCGGGATTGTCAAATCCTATAATATTTCCGCCAAGCCTTATCATAGCCGCCTGAAAGCTCATCTGGGTACGTGTCGACGGTTCATAGAAGAGCGTTGCCATAATCTTGCCCCTGCATTTTTCCGAAAACTCTTCGGGATTAGCCTTGATTTTCTCCGCAAGAGCCACGATTTCATTCCACTGTGCAACCGAGTAATCGTCCATATCAATAAGATGATTATACTGCAAAACTATCGCCTTCCTTTTCTTACTTCCATATTTTTCCCTGCCGTACGACAGGGGAGAAATACAAAATCAGCTTTCCTTCTTAACATTATATCAAAAATAATGTTGATTTTCAAGATATTTTGAAAAAATATTGAATTTAATACTCCGAAGTGATATAATACTATTGTCCCGATTAGGTCAAGAATTTTTGCGATCAAAATTAATTGTTTTCAGCACAGAATAAAATCGTGATATACCAACAAAATTAACCTTGAAAGGGTGTAAAAATGTCTAAAATTCTTAAATTCATAAAGAACGAAACCGTTCTTTGCATAGCGTTTATTTTAGCCTTGCTTTCAATGATAGTTACTCCGCCGAACGAAAATTATATCGGCTACATAGATTATTCGGTTATTGCAATTTTATTTTGCTTAATGGTAACAGTGCAGGGCTTTGGAAAAACAGGTCTTTTTGACTTCCTGTCATCAAAGCTCACAGGCAGATTTAAAAACACGCGTTCCCTGTCAGCGGCATTGGTTATGCTGTGCTTTTTTATGTCAATGTTTATAACGAACGACGTGGGATTGCTGACTTTTGTTCCGCTTACGCTTATGCTGTTCAAGGGCAGGAAAAAGGTCACTGTGAGGTGCATTGTCCTTGAAACGGCAGCCGCAAATCTGGGTTCAATGGTAACTCCTATCGGAAATCCTCAGAATTTGTTTATTTATTCGCATTACAACTACTCTCTGACGGACTTTTTTTCGGTAATGCTGCCGATAAGTGCGGTAAGCCTTGCTCTGATAATGATTTCGCTTGTTTTTGTCCCCAAGGAAAAAATTGAACAATGCGAAAATATATCGGAATTTAAGCCGTCACGCAATTTTTTTGTTTACGCTGTAGTTTTTGCTGTTTGTATCTGCACGGTCGCAAAGGTCCTTGACTACAGAATAACACTTGTCGTAACGCTTTTGGCGGCGATTATTTTCGATTATAAAATTCTGGCAAAACCCGATTATGCTTTGCTGGCAACCTTTATATGCTTTTTTGTCTTTGTGGGAAATATTTCCGCTGTTCCTCAGGTAAGAGAACTGATAAGCTCGATTTTAAACGGCAGGGAACTGCTTGTCGCCTGCGGACTTTCTCAAATAATCAGTAATGTACCTTGCTCGATTATGCTTTCGGGATTTACGGAGAAATCGGATTTGCTGCTTTTGGGAGTAAATATCGGCGGTATGGGCACGCTTATTGCGTCTTTGGCAAGCCTTATTTCGTTTAAGCTTTACGCTCACTCTGAAAATGCCTCAAAGGGAAGATATTTCGCAGAATTTACGATATATAATTTTGCTTTTTTGGGCGTTTTGTTGGTATTTGAATTAATTATGGGCAATATCTGAAAGAAAAACCTCAAAATTTACGTAAATTTTGCAAAAACACTTGAAAAAATTCGCATTATATGGTAAACTAAAATAGGTGTATTTTTTATATCTGAAAGGAGATTTATTATGTATAACGATTTGGTGGATACTATCGGTTTTCTCGGAAACTACGACAAGGAAGTAGCCGACGCTATGGGTCTTGAGCTTAAACGTCAGAAGAGAAATCTTGAGTTGATTGCAAGTGAGAATATCGTTTCTCCTGCTGTTATGGCGGCAATGGGCAGCGTTCTGACAAACAAATACGCTGAAGGCTATCCCGGAAAGCGCTACTACGGCGGCTGCGAGGACGTGGATATTGTTGAAAATATAGCGATAGAGCGTGCAAAGAAACTCTTTGGCGCAAAATTTGCAAATGTACAGGCTCATTCGGGAGCGCAGGCTAATACAGCGGTTTATGTTGCTCTTCTTCAGCCCGGCGATACGGTTATGGGTATGAGCCTTGCACACGGAGGTCACCTTACTCACGGATCTCCTGTAAATATTTCAGGTAAGTATTTCAATTTTGTACCCTACGGCACAAACGACGACGGTTTTATTGATTATGAGGAGCTTTATAAGCAGGCTAACAAGTGCAAGCCTAAGCTTATCGTAGCAGGAGCGTCTGCTTATCCGAGAGCTATTGATTTTGAAAAGCTTTCTGCTATCGCAAGAGCTGTCGGCGCTTATCTTATGGTCGATATGGCGCATATTGCAGGTCTTGTGGCATCAGGTCAGCACGCAAGTCCCGTTCCTTATGCGGATATTGTAACGACAACTACTCATAAAACTCTCCGAGGACCCAGAGGCGGTCTTATCCTGACAAATAACGAGTATCTTGCGAAGAAGATAAATTCCGCTATTTTCCCCGGCACACAGGGAGGTCCTCTTATGCACGTTATCGCTGCTAAGGCGGTATGCTTTGGAGAGGCGCTTAAACCCGAATTTAAGGCATACGGCGAGCAGATTGTAAAGAACGCCAAAGTTCTTGCCGATACCTTGCTTGAAAAGGGATTTAATCTTGTTTCGGGCGGCACGGACAATCATCTTATGCTCGTTGACCTTCGCCCGTTCAATATTACAGGCAAGGAGCTTGAAACCAACCTTGATGCCGTTTATATCACGGTAAACAAGAACGCTATCCCCAATGATCCGCAGAAACCCGCTTATACCAGCGGCGTGCGTATCGGTACTCCTGCTGTGACCACAAGAGGTCTGAAAGAGGAAGATATGAAGATAATCGGCGAGTGCATCTATCTCACCGCAAAGGATTTCGAGGGCAGCGCAGAAAAGGTTCGCTCAATGGTAGTAGAGCTTACAAATAAATATCCGCTTTATGAGTAATGAAATATGATTTGAACTATGTTCGTGAACTTTTCGTTTCGGGAGAGCGCTTGAAATATGTGTTCTTTTGGAGCGGAAAACCCGAATATGACCAAAGCGTTTCAAAGGCTTGTTTAAGTCAGTGGTGGGACTGTAAATTTACTGTTGACGGCGTGGAATACAATACCGCAGAGCAGTATATGATGGCTCAAAAATCACTGATTTTCGGCGATAATAAAACATATAATGCAATTATGTCGGCAAATCATCCGCACGAGTTTCAAAAACTCGGAAGAACCGTCGCAGGATTTGTTCAGAAAACTTGGGACGAGAAATGCTGTCAAATCGTTATCGAGGGAAATATTGCCAAATTTTCGCAAAACGAGGATTTAAAGGCTTTTCTGCTTGATACGGGGAACAGAATTCTTGTTGAAGCATCTCCTTTGGACAGAATATGGGGCATAGGTTTGACTGAAAACGACATTAACATTGAAAACCCGTTTTTTTTGGAAGGGAACAAATTTTCTCGGTTTTGCGCTTATGGAAGTACACAGGATTTCTGCAAATGAAATATGATGTTACTTCAAAGCGTCAAAACGGATTGAAAAGGAAGGACAAAAATGACAACTGTTAAAAATACGGAAGTGCTTTACCGCGAATACAACGAAGTCGCTCCTATAGGTCTTATAGCTATGCGGGGCACAGAAGAGCTTGCCTCCAGAATAAACAACTATCTTATCCGCTGGGCAGAGCGCAACGGAAAGCCTTATGACAACTTTATAATCGAGAGCGAATGTCCCCGTTTTTCTTCAGGTGACGCAAAGGGACTTATAAAAAGCACTGTTCGGGGAAAAGATTTGTTTATTCTTGTAGATGTTGGAAATTACAGCTGCAAGTATAAGCTTTTTGACCAGGAAAACTATATGTCGCCGGACGACCATTATGCTGATCTAAAGCGTATTATTCAGGCTGCAAGCGGAAAACCTCACAGAATTAACGTTATTATGCCGCTGCTTTACGGCGGACGTCAGCACAGACGCTCTTACCGTGAGAGCCTCGACTGCGCAGTTATGCTGCAGGAACTGCACGCAATGGGTGTTGCAAACGTTATTACGGTAGACGCTCACGACCCCCGTGTCTGCAACGCTGTTCCGCTTATGGGATTTGATAATGTCATTCCTTCATATCAGGTGCTTAAAACGATGTTCAAGTCGTTTCCCGATCTGGTTGTAAATAAGGATAGTTTTATGATAATCAGTCCCGACGAGGGTGCGCTGAACAGAAATATGTTTTATGCGTCGGTTTTGGGCGTTGAAATGGGAATGTTTTATAAGCGCCGTGATTACTCTCAGATAGTAAACGGCAGAAACCCCATTGTTGCTCACGAATACTTAGGTTCGGACGTTGAGGGAAAGACTGTTTTCGTTGCAGATGATATTATTTCAAGCGGTGAATCTATGCTTGATATTGCAAAAGAGCTTAGAAAGCGCAAAGCAAAGCGTTTCTTTGCGTATGCGACTTACGGTATTTTCACCAATGGACTTGAACAGTTTGATAAGGCTTATGAGCAGGGTATGCTCAGTGCTGTTTTCGGCACAAATCTTACTTACCGTTCGCCCGAACTTCGTCAGAGAGAGTGGTTCAAGGAAGTTGACGTTTCAAAGTATCTTGCTTATTTTATTGCCTCTCTCAATCACGATACTTCTGTAAGCAGCGTTATTGACCCGATTGAGAAAATCAACGCTCTTCTGGCAGAACACAGAGGAAGATAAATATGCCTTTAGCAGATAAAATCCGCCCGAAAACTCTTTCCGATGTAGTCGGACAGCCTCATCTTCTCGGAGAGGGAAAGCCTCTGCTTAAAATTATTCAGTCGGGTAAGATACCGAATATGATTTTTTACGGTCCTTCGGGTGTGGGCAAGACCACTATTGCAAGAATTATTGCAGAGTCGGCAAATATGCGCCTGCATAAGCTCAACGGTACGTCCGCCTCAACGTCGGATATTAAAGATATAGTTTCTGAGATAGATACCTTTTTGGGCTCAAACGGAATTTTGCTGTATCTTGATGAAATACAGTACCTCAATAAAAAACAGCAGCAGAGTTTGCTGGAATATATTGAAAACGGCAGTATTACTCTTATCGCATCTACTACGGAAAATCCTTATTTTTACGTGTACAACGCTATTTTATCACGGTCAACGGTTTTTGAATTTAAGCCTGTTGAACCCGATGAACTGAAAAAAGCTGTAAAAAGAGGTTTCGCCGAAATCTCAAAGGATTCCGGCGAGGAGTATTGCGTTGATGATGACGCTGTGGATTATATCTGTCACGGCGTCGGCGGCGATGTCAGAAAATGCCTGAATACCGTGGAGCTTTGTGCAGTTTCTGCCAAAAACGGAAAGGTTGACCTTGAGCTTGCAAAAGAGCTTACACAGCGCAGCAATATGCGCTATGACCGTGACGGCGACCAGCATTATGACCTTTTGTCGGCTCTTCAGAAGTCAATTCGGGGTTCAGATGAGAATGCGGCACTTCATTATGCGGCAAGGCTGATAGAGGCAGGCGATATTATTTCTCTGTCGAGAAGATTGCTTGTTATCGCCGCAGAGGACATAGGTCTTGCTTATCCTATGGCCATTCCGATTGTAAAAGCCTGCGTTGACAGCGCAATGCAGTTAGGACTTCCGGAGGCAAGGATACCTTTGGGCGACGCCGTTATACTGCTTGCAACTTCTCCAAAGTCAAACAGCGGATATAATGCTATAAATGAGGCTTTGGCAGACGTTCATAACGGTGTTACAGGCGATTTTCCCAGAAATCTTCAAAATAAGCATTGTGACGGTGAGGACGCCGTTGTTAAAGGACAGCATTACCTTTATCCGCACGATTATCCCGATCATTATGTTGAACAGCAGTATCTCCCCGATAATTTAAAGGATAAGGTTTATTATCATTTTGGAGATAACAAGTTTGAAAATAACGCAAAAGAATATTGGAAAAAAATCAAGGGGCAGTAAAGTCTGTTTCAATTCTCTTCGGACATAGCGGAGAAGAGTAGACCCACTTGCTGATATGACCCGAATCAATGAAATATCTCGGCTCATTGTCGTGAAAAAACGTGTCTGACGCATTCACGATAATGAGCTTTATTTTCATTTTTTCGGGGATTATTGCTTTTATGTAGACCGACGCACGTTGATTTACCGAAACGTCGTTTCTGGGCTCTGCAAGACCTGCGAGATTTGGCGCAAGCTCTACAAAAACGCCGTATTCCTCGACCGATCTGACAATTCCCGTGACAGTTTCGCCCTGTTCAAAAAGCGAGGCGTTTTCTTCCCACGTACCCAGAAGTTCCTTGTGAGAAAGGCATATCCTGTCGCCGTCAAACGCTTTTACAACAGCTTTTATGTTCTGACCTACAAAAAATCTGTCTGACGGGTGAGAAATCCTTGATACGGATATTAAATCTATCGGCAAAAGCGAAGGAACGCCGCAGCCTATATCCACAAAGCAGCCGAATTGTTCAAGGTGCGTGACTTTTGCAGGAATAATATCCCCCGGAGTAAGCTTGTTGAGATAATTTTCACGGCATTTTTTCTGAGCGTCCCTGCGTGATAAAATCGCATAAGTTACACCGTTTTCATCGGCGGAAAAGTCTTTTACGACGAAACATACGGGTTTGTTTACCCGTGAAATCAGAGCAATATCCTTTGTAGTGCCTTCAGAAATGCCAAGAGCGCCCTCTTCTCTGGGAATTATTCCCCGCATACAGCCAAGCTCAACGATAAGATTATGCTTGCTGTCGCAGATAAGGCAGGGCGCCTCAAGGATTTTCCCGTTTTTTTGCGCCTCTGACAGGGAAGAAAGCGTTGCTATTGACGCAGTATTTTCGGCTGATTTAATAAGAAAGCCTTCGGGCAGATAATCAGACATTTTTGTACCTCCGAAAGAATTTATTTGTTTTCATAGTTCTATTAATATGAAAACACGGGAGATATTATTCTGATTTTTACATCATAGGAGCAAAAAGCTTTAATACAAGCCTTATCGCTCTTACGAAAATATTAACGCTAAGACAGTCGTCATAGGTTATTTCACGGCAATCTTCAAGAGTTTTAAAAAAATCGGCTTTAATATCGGAGATACATTCTGTCCTGTACATAAATGCAGCGCATTCAAAGTGAAGATAAAGACTGCGAAAATCGAGATTTATCGTTCCAACGACAGCGGACTTGTCGTCACATACAAAGCTTTTCGAGTGGATAAATCCCGGCATATATTCGTAAATTTTCACGCCGAGACTTGTGAGCTTTTTGTAATGTGCTCTTGTGACAGCGTGTACAAACCGTTTATCGGGAATATGAGGAGTTATTATTCTGACGTCGACTCCGCTTTTGGCTGCTAAAGTCAGAGCATTCTGCATTTCATTGTCGATAACAAGATAGGGCGTCGTTATATAGACATATTTTTGTGCGTCGTTTATTATGCCGAGATAAACGTTTTCTCCGACAGGCTCGTCGTCAAGAGGATTGTCGGTATACGGGATAACAAATCCCTCTGTTTTGCCGTATTCGGGACTTGTGAGAAAGCCGTCATAGCTGTCATAGTCTGCTCCATCAAGATAATTCCACATTGTGAGAAACATTGCCGTAAAGCTTTTCACGGCATTTCCTTTCAGCATAATTGCCGTATCTTTCCAGTGACCGTGCTTTTCAAATTCGTTTATATACTCATCGGCGAGATTTATTCCTCCCGTGAAAGCAGTTTCTCCGTCAATTACAAATATTTTTCTGTGGTCGCGGTTGTTCATTCTTGTGGAGATCACAGGCTTGAATTTATTGAATATCCTGCATTTTATGCCTTTTCTTTCCAACTCCTTATCATATTTTTCGGGAAGAGTCAAAAGACAACCTATATCATCGTAAATTATACGCACTTCGACATTTTCTTTGACCTTTCTTTCAAGTATATCAAGTATCGAATTCCACATTTTTCCCTCTTGAATTATGAAATATTCTATAAAAACAAAGCGTTTTGCTTTCTCAATCTCTTTCAGGAGAGCCTCAAATTTTTCTTCTCCGCTTGAAAAATAAACTGTTTTCGTGTTTTCATAAACGGGATAACAGCCGAAATTATGAAGATATTTTGATTGCTTTTCAAAATCGGGAAAACATTCGCCGATTTTTTTCATAACGCTTTCGGACTGTTCAAGACAGTTTTTTTCCGCTTCAAAATAAGGGCTCATTTTTTTGCGGAGTTTTTCGCTTGAGCGTCTGTTGCCGAAAAAAATATAAAACATTACCCCGAAAATAGGGAACGCCGTTATTACCAAAATCCACGCTATTTTAAAACTCGGATTTATGTCGAGATTTACGATATACATCGAAACAACCACGCCAAGCGCCTGGAAGAGAATATAAGAATAGTTGTAATAATATCCCATTCCCAGGCAAAGAGAGGCAAAATATGAAATCTGGAATATAATTCCGAAGATACAAACCGTCGTTCTGTTGAAGATGTTCTTCAAAATCTTTTTAAGAAAAATCATAAAAACTCCAAAAACAGAATACAATTTCGTTCTTTATTGCACTTTACTGCAATAGAGTAAAATAAAATTTGCAAAAAATCAAATACGTTTTTATTATATTCAATTTTACATAAAAAAAACAGCCCGAAAGGGCTGTACGGTTCAATTATTATTCCGCTGAGGGAACGATGTAAATTATTCTTTCATCGGGATTTGCATAATCCAGCTTTTCTCTTGCGATATTTTCAATATATTCCTTTAAATTATTATCGTTTTCCAGATAACCCGTAATTTGCGCATTTTCTTCCTTGATTTCGTTTGTCTGAGCAACAAGGTTATTGTACGTTTCCGTGTCTTTTTGTATCTGTATCATATCGGAAACAATCGTATAAACGATGAAAACTGCAATTACCAACAGCGCAGCGGCTGTCAGAAAACGAAGAAATCTGTGCTTTTTCGGGCTGTTACAGACCTCTCCTGACATCTGCCTTGATGACATTATTTCCACCTTCCCCAATTTTATCTAATCTCTTATTATTATACACTTTTTTATTATTTGATTTCAAGTGCTTTAGACGATTTTCAGGCAAATTACTAAAATATTTGGAGATTTTTACAAATCCTGCCTTGACTTTCTGTTTAATTTTTACAAACGATTTCTTTGAAAAACTGCCGATTTTTTTCAATAATTTTCCGATAGTCATTCTCCAGGCAGTCGAGGCTGCGCTTTCCATCAAATTTAAAAGTCGTCCTACAGTTACGATATAAGTGAAAACACCTGCGCCGAAACCCAGTACAGTATAGATCCTCACATAATTTCCCAGAAACGAGGACAGCTTTACGACGACGCCTGCCGCAAGGATAAAGAAAACAATATCGCACACGAAAACAGCCGCCTTAAACCGAAGAATCAGCCTTATTATTCTCAGCACCTCGTAAACAAGTCCGAAAACAAGTCCTACAAAGAAAGCGATCATAAAGCAGTCGGGAATACTTACGTTCATTTTTTCCTCCGTTGTATCTGATTATCTGAAAAGTTTTTTGATAGGTCCGTCCATAACGCTTTTTTTGCTGTAAGTACAGGAAGAAATGCTCCCTGTCATAGAAAAATCGCCTGTTTCTGCGTCAAGCGCCATAACGTGCAAATCCTCGCCTTTGATGATAAGCTCGCCTAAAATTGTCGAAAGGACTATCCTTGTTTCGGTAAAGCTGTCGATATCCTTTACCCCCGATATTCTCAGCGATTTTCTGTTTTCCATTATTATATTCTGAGGAACTGCAATAGAATTATTCTGCATAAAAACACCCCCGTCTAAAATGTATTCAACGGGGGAGTATAATATTCGTTTTTCAGACTACCTCATAAAGTGCGGCGGCGTCTTCTTTTTTAGTAAATTCCTTTATATCGAGAACTCTTACTTTCAACGGTTTTCCTATATTTATCTCGATAATGTCGCCTGTTTTGACCTCATAAGACGCCCGTGCGATTTTGCCGTTCACAGATACCTTATCTGCGTCACAAGCCTCATTTGCAACCGTTCTTCTTTTGATTAACCTTGATACCTTGAGAAATTTATCCAAACGCATTTTTTCTCCTTGTTTACAAAAGCTAAAAGCGGCGATAATACCGCCGCTTAATTATGAACCGAGCTTATTATAAATAATTACTTTTTCTTGCCCTTCTTGCCCTTAGCTGCGGGAGCAGCAACAGCGTCCTTAAGAGCTCTGCCTGCCTTGAATGCGGGAACCTTAGTAGCGTCGATCTCGATCGGCTCCTTTGTGCGGGGGTTAATGCCCTTTCTTGCTGCACGCTCGCGAACCTCGAAAGTACCGAAGCCAACCAGCTGGATAGACTCGCCCTTTGCAAGAGTTTCAGTAACGGTTTCGATAATGCCTGCGATAGCCTTTTCAGTATCCTTCTTTGAAAGACCCGACTTACCTGCAACCTCTGTAACTAATTCTGCTTTTGTCATAATTGAACCTCCAAAAAAATATTCTATTATCTAACGGTTAAAAACCGTTGAGGACTTTTTCCGTCGCAAGCTTTAATTCTTCATCAGAAAGCTCTTCAATAGATTTTCCGCTTGCTTTTATTTCGTTTTCGACAGTCCTAAAAGTCATTATAAACCTATTTGTGGAATATGTCAAGGCTTTTTCGGCATCAATCTTCAAAATTCTGTTCAAATTACAAAATTTCAACAGAATATTTCCAACAATCTGTTGATTTTGTTCAATATTTCCCTCAAAATTGCTGTCACAAAGCTGTTTTATATCTTTGATAATATCATCAGCGCATTTTCCGGCATCTTCTTCGCCGATACCTGCCCTTGATGCACGCTTGCAGACCTTTTCGCCCCTCAGCAGAGCAGGGAAGTTCTTAGGCACGCTTTCAAGCGTATCCGAGTACGAGTCCTGATGTTTGCTTGCCTTTTTCAATGCGTCCCAGTTTTTCAGAACATCGTCCGTATCTTTAACGGTAATTTCGCCGAAAACGTGCGGATGTCTGTAAACCAGTTTCTTACAGATTTCATCGCAAACATCATCAAAATTAAAGTGTCCTGCCTCTTCTTCGATTTCCGAATGGAAAACGACCTGCATAAGCAAATCTCCAAGCTCTTCCCTGAGCATATCGGGGCTGTTGGCGTCAATTCCCTCGCATACCTCATATGCCTCTTCGATAAGATCGGTGCGTATGGACTCGTGCGTCTGCACCTTATCCCAGGGACAGCCGTTTTCGGAACGAAGAACCTTCATAATTTTCAGGAGGTCAAAAATATCATAACGGCTTTTTATCTCAAAATCCATTAACTGAACTCCTTTACGATCCGATTGCACATCCTTGTAAAAAAAATGACCTCTACTATAATAACCCATTTTCTCCCGATTTTCAAGGGCTTTTTATTATTTTTTTGCATTTTTTGCTTTTCTTATGCCACTTGTACGAAAACAGCCCGATAAAATCAGCAATATTGCATAAACAAAAGCGCCTGATATTGTGGAAGATATTACACAAAAAGTGGAATTGATATGGCTTTCTAAGATTTTGTACGTGATAAACGCCGCTGCTCCGCAGCCGCAGGCACACATAAACGGCGGAAAAAATGCCTTGAAAATGCCAATTTCAAATGGAATATTTTTCTTTAGAGCAATCGTGCCGCCTATTGTCATTACGATATAACCGATAATGCTTGAAAGCGCCGCTCCCGCTATATTCAGAGAGGGTATGGAAATCAGAATTGGGTTAAGTACAAATTTCAGCATAATCGAGCAAATCATAAGTATCAGCGGAATTTTTGCCTTTCCTATCGACTGAAATATGCCGAATAACGCCGAAGAGGCGGTCATAAATATTCCGCCAAGACAAAGAACGGTAAATGAATTGATGCAGACTGACACTTCTGCGGCTCTTGATTTATACAGCATATTCAGTATCGGCGAGGCAAGCGAAAGCGCTCCGAGGCAGGCAGGGCAGGCTATAAGCGCACCTGTGCGGAGCTGAAGAAAGATTTTCCTTGACATAAGGACATAGTCCTTTTTCTCCCAGGCAGCGGCTATTTCGGGAGCTGCGGCTGTCGTTGACATTCCTGCAAATGACGGTATAATCATAAACAAAGACATAGCAATTCCCGTATAACTTCCGTACATAAAATTAGGCAGTCCCTCAATACCGCCGCAGGCATCAAAAATTCCCCCGAATGTGCCGGTAAAATATTCGGGATTTGCGGCGACAGCAGCGGAAAGCGTTCTTGTTACGGTCAGCAGGTCAACAAATGAAACGCAGTTCATAACAAGCGCAGACGCAGCAATAGGAGTTATTTCTTTCAGCAGGGATATGCAGATTTCTTTGCGGCTGTAGGTGCATTTTTTCGGCACGGGAATGCGGTTTTTGGCTTTTCTTTCTATCAGCAGCAGCGTAATAAGACCTACAAGCTCGCTTATGCTTACCGCAAGGACTGCTCCTGCGGCAGCGTAGGGAAGAGCGGCGGTATAAGCCTGCTCCTCCGTTGCACAGGAAATGCCGAAAACGTCAAAGCCGTTTGCAAAGCGCTTTTTGGCATAAAATATTACCGCATAGGACAATCCCAAACCGAAAATCGCCCTTGAAACTGCCTCCGAAACAGCGGACGCAGATGACGGAAGAACGTCGGCGAGTCCCTCGCGGTAACCCTTGTACACGCTTGAAATACAGCACAGCATTACCGCAGGCGCAATACAGACAACGCAGGAAAAACTCTGCGGAGAGTAGGCAATATTTTCCGCAAACGGTTTTGCAAAGGTAAGCACGCAAAGCGACCCGAAAAGCCCGATTACCGTAAACATAAACAAAGCGCATTTTCTTACCGCAGCGGCACGGCAGAGATTGTCGGACGCCGCACATCTTGCGGTTATTCTCATAATAACGGTGGGTATTCCTGCGGCAGTAATTGCAAAAATCGGCGAATATAATCCGTAAGCCGATGAAAAATAGCCCATTCCCGTTCCGCCGAGAAGATTTGCCAGAGGTATTTTAAAAAGCGCTCCCACTATCTTTGTAATTGCCATTGAAATGAACAGTATAGCCGTGTTTTTGAAAAACTTTTTTTCGGTCATAATTTTCCCCTTCCGCTGAAAATAACGCTATTTTTGTACAAGTATATTAGTTGTTCGGATAATTTATGACGTAAAATGCCGCCTCAGATTTCTCTGAGACGGCGTGAAATCATTATTTGCACTCTTCGATTTTGTCCTGATAGTAGTTGAGAAGTTCTCCAAAACGCTGGAAATGAACGATTTCTCTTTCACGGAGGAATTTGATGACTTCGTTTACATCAGGGTCGTCGGAAAGTCTTAAAATATTGTCGTAAGTTGCACGAGCCTTTTGTTCTGCAGCGAGATTTTCAACAAGGTCGGAAATCGGGTCGGCTTTTGCCTGAAGATATGCTGCCGTAAAGGGAACGCCTGCTGCGCTTGAAGGATAAATCGCATTACCGTGGTCTACAAAGTAATCGCCCTGACCGTACTTGTCAAAGCTTTTTGCGCCTTCTCCGTCTGTAAGCTGTCCTACGATACTGCCAACGATTTCAAGATGTGCAAGCTCCTCTGTACCTATATCCGTAAGAAGAGCTTTTCCTCGATTATCGGGCATTGTAAATCTCTGTGACAGATAACGCAGCGATGCAGCTAATTCTCCGTCGGGACCGCCGTATTGACTGAGGATTATACCTGCGAGTTTTGGGTTTTTGTTCTTAATGCAGACCGGGATCTGCGTTCTTTTTTGAAAAATGAACATATGCTACCTCTTTTCTTAACTGAGCGGCGGAAATGCACCGCATAACCAATCCCACTCTCCGTCCTTGCCTGCGGCGGTTGCGTCGAGCGGATAAAAGCTGTCCTCGAAAGCCGCTTTGCAGGCTTTGTACTGCTTAACTGCCTCACGGTACATTTCAAGCGCTCTTGTATCATCGGGGTGAGTGTCGAGATAGAGCTTTAAGTCTGTCGCAAAAAAGTCTGCCTCTGCGATAGCCCTCAAAAGCTCGTCGCAGGCAGGAGAATTGCCGTTATTTCCGTTGTTATTGCTGTTTCCCGAATTTTCCTGCCGCTGCTGAGGAGAACGAAAGTTGTCGTTCATATTTCCTCTTTTGTTCATATAATTATTTACCATTGAAAAGCCCCCTTTGATATTCTTCTATCGGAATATTAAGTTCAGGAAATATCGTTCCTGCTTTAATCGCTTTTGCGGGAGAATAGACTTTTTCCATTCGCTGGAACGGTACATAAGCGTAGCCGGGGCGTTTCTGAATTTTCATTGAATCCATAAAATCTTCCTTTCTTAAAAATGTATAACGATATAACTGCCGCCGTTTGATTATATGAAAATATACAAATTTTGGTGATTTTAGGGAATTAAAATATCTAAATATATTGACATCAGCAAAAGAAAGTGGTATAATAAGAATTGATGTAGTATACGCAAATTTTAAAATTTTGGAGGAATGATTATGAAAAATCTGAAGGTTTGGGTAAAACTGATCATATCTTTTGGAATTATTCTTTTGATGACGATTTTTTTGGTGACTTTCTCTACCATAAGTCTGGTAATAATCTCCAACGATATGGATACATTTTATAATGAGCCTTTTCAGAATGTACAGCTTTTGGGGCAGGTAGGAAATAATCTTCAGATGTCCGCAAAGCAGATAATGCAGGCTGCTGTTGACGAGGATTATTCAAAGACACAGGAGCTTATAGACGACTCAATAGAGCTGCTTAAATCGGTCGGAGATAATTTGGAAACTGTCAGAAGTACATATTCGGGCAATATTGCCGACCTTGATGATATTGAAACTAATATCGCACAGGGAATGAGCGTATTTGAAGAGTTCAAGAAAGAATGTCTGGAAAACGATTCCGACGGAGCTTATCAGCTGTACTTGAACCAAATCAGTCCGTGTTTCTCCAAAGCAGAAGAAATTTTGGAGAATGCACAGGCGGTTTCAGCAGAAAGAGCAAAAGTGGTTTATGAAGAGTCTGCCACTACAGGTCTTGTAGTTGAAGTCATTTCGATTGTATTGGGAGTAGTAAGCGTTGCAGCAGGCATTGTACTTTCGCTTTACCTCACAAAGAGACTTACCGGCGGAATAAATCAGGTTAAAGCCGCTGCGAAAAAGGTGTCTGACGGCGATTTCGCTGTTGACATCACCTATGAGTCCGGGGACGAAATCGGACAGCTTGCAGATGATATGAGAACGCTTTGCACAAGAACAAGAGAAGTCATCGAGGACATCAATTATACCTTTGATGAGCTTTCACAGGGCAATCTTACTGTCGAGAGCAAAAATCCTTCCGCTTACGTAGGCGCTTACAAGGCAATTTATGAGAACGAGGTTTCTCTTATTAACAAGCTCAATACGATTATGATCGACATCAATCAGTCTGCCGACCAGGTTGCATCGGGTTCGGAGCAGGTTTCCGCAGGCGCACAGGCTCTTGCGTCGGGTGCGACTGAGCAGGCGTCTTCCGTTGAGGAGCTTGCTGCTACAATTCATATCATATCCGAGCAGATCAATCAGAACGCAGAGTCAGCTAAGAATGCAAGCGCTAAGACTATCGAGGCAGGAGAGGCAATGGGCTCGGCAAACTCCAAAATGGACGAACTTGTCAAGGCAATGGAAGAGATCAAGGAGCGTTCGGGTCAGATAAGCGAAATTATCAAGACTATCGAGGATATTGCTTTCCAGACCAATATATTGTCGCTTAACGCCGCAATTGAGGCTGCCCGTGCAGGCGAGGCAGGAAAGGGATTTGCAGTCGTTGCCGATGAGGTAAGAAACCTTGCATCAAAGTCTGCTGAGGCTGCAAACAATACAAATGAGCTTATCGAGAATACGGTCAAGGCTGTTGAGCAGGGTAATCTGCTTGTCGACGAGGTAGCGGTTATGATGCAGCAGGTTGCCGTTTCCGCAGGTGAAGTTTCTAAGCTGAATGCAGGCATTTCCGACGCTTCTGCTGAGGCTGCGGACTCAATTATCCAGATAAATACGGGCGTTGAGCAGATTTCCAACGTAGTACAGACAAACTCGGCTACTGCGGAACAGTCCGCTGCGGCATCCGAAGAGCTTTCGGGACAGGCGGAAAACCTCAAGGAGCTTATCTCAGAGTTCAAGGTAAGAGAGGCTTGATTACATCAAAGATAAAGGTGCGGCTTTCGGGCCGCACTTTTTTTGACTAAATTTTGAGTATGTACTTGATTTTTTTTACTATATGTGGTATAATCATAATGTATTTGTGATTTAGGAGTGAAAAAATAAATGTCAAAGCGGTCGAATTACGTTGATTTAAAGTCGCTGAAAGGACCTGACCAGGTTCGTTTGCGTCCTGCGGTTATTTTCGGTTCGGACGACGCCGCAGGCTGCCGACACTCGGTTTTTGAAATAATATCAAACTCAATTGACGAGGCAAGAGAAGGCTACGGAAAGCAGATAATCATAACTCTTCACAGGGATAAATCTATCACTGTCGAGGATTACGGACGGGGTATCCCGATAGATTTCAATAAGGGCGAAAATAAATATAATTGGGAGCTTGCATTTTGTACCCTTTATGCAGGCGGAAAATACGATAATAATACAGGTGAGAATTATTCTTTCGCACTCGGACTTAACGGTCTGGGACTTTGCGCTACTCAATTTGCGTCGGAATATATGGAAGTGGAGAGCAAAAACGGTACGTGGCAGTATGATCTCCGCTTTGAAAAGGGTTTTAATGTCACAAACGACGAGCGGGGCTTTGTCAAAAGCAAGACCGATAAGACAGGAACAAAAATTCATTGGCGACCCGACCTTGACGTTTTTACCGATATAGATGTCGGTGCGGATTTTCTTGACGATATGTTAAGGCGGCAGGCTGTTGTAAACGGCGGTATCGAATTTCTCAGGATAATTGAAAACGAGGACGGTACAGTTGATAAGAAAATTTTCTTTTACAAAAACGGAATTTTTGACTATCTTAATGAAATTCTCGGCGATAAATCGCTGACAACTCCTCAATTCTGGCAGACACAGCGTCAGGGACGCGACCGTGAGGATAAAGAGGATTACAAGCTCAAAATGAATGTGGCTTTTGCTTTTTCCAAAGAAATTCACTTTATCGAGCATTATCACAATTCAAGCTGGCTGGAGCACGGCGGTTCTCCCGAAGAGTCAATGAAAAAGGCTTTTTTGTCGCAGATAGACTCTTATTTAAAGAATAATAATAAGTATAATAAAGGCGAAAAAGCCGTAAAATGGGAAGATGTTGCGGATTGCCTTGTGTTTATCAGCTCAAATTTTTCGACGCAGGCAAGCTATGCAAATCAGACGAAAAAAGCGGTCACTAACGCTTTTATCAAGGACGCAATGACGGACTGGCTGAAACACAGCCTTGAAGTATATTTTATTGAAAATCCCGACGAGGCGGTAAAAATCGCTGAACGTGTCCTTATAAACAAGCGTTCGAGAGAGAATGCGGAAAAGGTTCGTTCTTCGTCTATTGCAAGCCTTACGCAGAAAATCGACCTTACCAACAGAATTGACAAGTTCGTGGACTGCCGCAGCCGTGATATTTCCAAAAGAGAGGTTTATATCGTGGAGGGCGACTCGGCGCTCGGATCTGTTAAGCTTGCCCGTGACGCAGAGTTCCAGGCGGTAATTCCCGTCAGAGGAAAGATATTGAATTGCCTCAAGGCAAGCTATGATAAAATTTTCAAGAGCGAAATCATCACAAATTTGATAAAGGTCCTCGGCTGCGGAGTTGAGGTAAAATCAAAAGCGAATAAAAATCTTAATTCGTTCAATATAGAAAATCTCCGTTGGAACAAGGTAGTTATTTGTACAGATGCCGATGTAGACGGCTTTCAGATAAGAACGCTTATCCTGACAATGATACAGGAGCTTTGTCCGACGCTTATCCGAGAGGGAAAGATTTATATTGCCGAGTCTCCGCTGTATGAAATCAGCACTAAAGAAAGGACGTATTTCGCCTATACAGAGCCGGAAAAAACGAAGATACTCGGAATGATAGGCGATAAAAAATACACTATCCAGCGTTCAAAAGGTCTTGGAGAGAATGACCCCGATATGATGTCGCTGACAACAATGAATCCCGAAACAAGACGTCTGATAAAGGTCACTCCTGCCGATACCGAGAAAACAAGACAGATGTTTGATATACTTCTCGGAGATGATTTGGCAGGAAGAAAAGACTTTATCCGTGAGAACGGCAGCCGTTATCTTGACGAGGCTGATTTTAGCTGATGATTTGAATACAGAGATTAACAATTGAGGTTGTGAAATAAGTGAAGAAAAAAACACCAAAAAAGCCCTCGTCGAGCGTTTCGGCGTATATAGAGGGCTCGGGAAAAACAGTTGAAACGGATATTGTAAGCACTCTCGAAGAGAATTATATGCCCTATGCGATGAGCGTGATAGTTTCGAGGGCTCTTCCCGAAATTGACGGCTTTAAGCCTTCGCACAGAAAGCTCTTGTATACGATGTACAAAATGGGACTTCTTACAGGCGCAAGAACCAAGTCCGCCAATATCGTCGGACAGACAATGCGTCTTAATCCTCACGGCGATGCGGCTATTTATGAAACAATGGTTCGTCTTGCGAGAGGAAACGAAGCCCTTTTGCACCCGTACGTCGACAGCAAGGGCAATTTCGGCAAGGCATATTCCCGTGATATGGCTTATGCGGCTTCCCGATACACAGAGGCAAAGCTGGAGAACATAAGCGGCGAGCTTTTCGCAGAAATCGACAAGGACGCTGTCGATATGGTCCCGAATTACGATAATACAATGCTGGAGCCTTCACTGTTTCCCGTGCGTTTTCCGTCGATTTTGGTAAATTCAAATTTCGGTCTTGCCGTATCTATGGCGAGCAATATCTGCTCGTTCAATCTTGCTGAGGTCTGTGAAACGGCGATTGCTCTTATCAAAAACCCAAATCATAACGCTCTTTCAACGCTTAAAGGTCCTGATTTTGCAGGAGGCGGTTATGTCGTTTACGATGAAACCGAAATGGAGAAAATATACCGCACGGGTCTGGGCGCAGTAAAAGTGCGTGCTGTTTATAATTTTGACAAGGACGCACGCTGTATAGAGGTAACGCAAATTCCCCCCACAACAACGGTTGAGGCTGTTATAGACAAGGTCGTTGAGCTTGTAAAGGACGGCAAGATACGCGAAATATCAGATGTGCGTGACGAAACGGATTTGTCGGGACTTCGTCTGGCATTTGACCTGAAAAAAGGATACGACCCCGACGCTCTTATGAAAAAGCTGTTTCGACTGACACCTCTTCAGGAGAATTTCAACTGCAATTTCAATGTCCTTATCGCAGGAACGCCGAAGGTTATGGGCGTTTATGAAATTTTAAGCGAATGGACGGATTTTCGCCGCAGCTGCGTAAAGCGAAGAATTTATTTCGATTTGTCAAAGAAAAAAGAAAAGCTGCATTTGCTTTTGGGGCTTAAAAAAATACTTCTTGATATTGATTATGCAATTCAGCTTATACGTGAAACAGAGGAAGAATCAGAAGTCGTACCTAATCTGATGATAGGCTTTGGAATTGATGAGGAGCAGGCGGAATATGTCGCAGAAATAAAGCTGCGTCACATAAACCGTGAGTATATCCTCAAAAGAACGCAGGAAACCGAAACTCTTGAATCGGAAATTGCCGAAATGGAGGAAATTCTGAACAGTCCTAAGCTCATTGATAAGGTCATTATCAGCGAACTGAAAGACGTTATTTCAAAATATTCTCAACCCAGAAAAACGATGTTTTTGTATGACATTGAGAATGAAGAAGAGGTTGAGGAGGAACAGCCTGAGGGTTATCCCGTGAATATTTTCTTCACCCGTGAGGGATATTTTAAGCAGATAACTCCAAAATCTCTCAGAATGAGCAGCGAGCAAAAGCTAAAGGAAAACGACGAAATAATTTACACCGCCGAGGTTTCAAGCAACAGCGAATTGCTGTTCTTCACGAATAAGTATCAGTGCTATAAATCACGCTGTTCGGATTTTCCCGAAACGAAAGCGAGCGTTATGGGAGATTACGTCCCTGCAAAGCTCCAGATGGATGACGGAGAATTTCCGATTTTCCTCGCTGTAACGGAGAGCTTTAAGGAAACGCTGGTTATTTTCTTTAAGAACGGAAAATGTGCAAAAATCCCTCTGTCAAGCTATGAAACCAAAACTAAGCGAAAAAAGCTGCAGACGGCGTATTCCGATTTGTCGGAGGTCGTTGCGATGTATGTCATAAACGACGACAGCGACTTTATTCTGAAATCGTCCGCAGGCAAGGTCATAATGTTCAACACGGCGCTTGTTCTTGCAAAATCCGCACGAAATACACAAGGCGTTCAGGTTATGCGTCTTACGAAAGCAGAGCTTGTCGCCGCTTTCCCCAAAGAGAAAGCAGATGTTGAAAAATCTGAGGATTACCGCATAAAAACAATACCTCAAGCGGGAATTCTTTCGGATATAGACCAGCTTAAACTGGAATAAAGAGTGTCAGATTTATAAGAAATCAATTTTGACATAACTGAAAGGAGATAATTATGCTTACAGATATTGAAATCGCTCAGCAGGCAAAAATGCTTGAAATCAAGGAAATTGCCGCAAAATTAGGCGTTTCCGAAGACGAAATCGAGCCGTACGGTCATTATAAAGCAAAATTAACGCAAAAGCTGATTGACCGTACAGCCAAAAATCCCGACGGTAAGCTTATCCTTGTAACTGCGATAAATCCTACTCCGGCCGGCGAGGGCAAGACTACTACTTCGGTAGGTCTTTGCGAGGGTATGAACAAAATAGGCAAAAAAGCCTGTCTTGCTCTTCGTGAGCCTTCTCTCGGACCTGTTTTCGGCGTTAAGGGAGGAGCGGCAGGCGGCGGATATTCGCAGGTCGTTCCTATGGATGACATTAATCTTCATTTCACGGGCGATATGCACGCTATAACTTCTGCAAATAATCTCCTTTGTGCAATTATAGACAACCATATTCAGCAAGGAAATGAGCTGAATATTGATGTTCGCAGGATATTGCTTAAACGCTGCCTTGATATGAACGACCGTGCGCTGAGAAACTGCGTTGTCGGTATGGGCGGCAGCAGCAACGGCGTTCCCCGAGAGGATCACTTCCAGATAACCGTTGCAAGCGAAATAATGGCTATTTTGTGCCTTTCGTCAGATTTGTCGGATCTGAAAAAGCGTCTTGGCAATATTCTTGTAGCTTACACATATGACAACAAGCCTGTTTTTGCCCGTGACCTTAAAGCTGTAGGCGCCATGACGGCTCTTATGAAAGAGGCAATAAATCCAAATCTCGTGCAGACCCTCGAGAACAATCCTGCTATCATTCACGGAGGACCTTTTGCGAATATTGCCCACGGCTGCAATTCCGTAAGAGCGACAAAACTTGCCCTGAAACTTGCGGATTACACGATAACCGAGGCAGGCTTTGGTTCGGATTTGGGAGCAGAGAAATTTTTCGATATAAAATGTCGTTTTGCAGGGCTTAAACCCGACTGCGTTGTACTGGTAGCGACAATAAGAGCACTCAAATACAACGGCGGCGTTCCCAAGAGCGAGCTTACCAAGGAAAATATCGAGGCTCTGAAAAAAGGAATTGTAAATCTCGGCGTTCATATAGAGAATATGCGTCAATACTGCGTTCCCGTTGTTGTCGCAATAAACCATTTTTATACCGATACCGACGCTGAAATTGAAACGGTTCGCAAATATTGTGAGGAAAAGGGAACAAAAATAGCATTCTCCGACGGATTTTTAAAGGGCGGAGAGGGCACTGTTGAGCTTGCAAACGCAGTTGTGGAAACCATTGATAACGAAAAGAGCAATTTTAAGCCTCTTTACGATGAAAAGCTCTCCATAAAAGAAAAGCTCAGTATAATTGCAGAGAAAATTTACCGTGCTGACGGAGTTGTTTATACCGCAAAGGCTGAAAAAGCAATAAAGGAGATCGAAGAGCTGGGACTTGACAGAGTGCCTGTGTGTGTTGCAAAAACGCAGTATTCGCTGTCAGACGACCCCGCAAAGCTCGGAAAACCCGAAAATTTCGTGATTACGGTAAGCGATGTCCGTTCAAGCAACGGCGCAGGGTTTGTGGTAGCATATACGGGAGATATTATGACTATGCCGGGACTTCCCAAAATTCCTGCCGCCAACAATATTGACGTAGATGAAAACGGCGTTATTACGGGTTTGTTCTGATGAGCGAATTTATTTCAAACAGCGCCGAAGAAACCGAAAAAATCGCCTATGATTTCGGTGAAAAGCTAATGGCAGGCGACATCATTCTCTATAAGGGCGACCTCGGAGCAGGTAAAACAACGTTCACGAAGGGGCTTGCAAAAGCGCTTGGCGTAGACGACACTGTTACAAGTCCGACATTTGCTCTGGTGAATGAATATTACGGTAAAATGCCGCTTTTTCATTTCGATTTATACAGGATAGTGTGCTTTGATGATTTGTATGCAATAGGTTTTCTCGACTATCTCGACAGAGGAGGAGTTATCGCCGCAGAGTGGAGCGAAAATATCCCTGCTCTTGCCGAGGAAATGTGTGACGGAAAACGTACTGTTTATTCCGTTTGCATTGAAAAAACAGGCGACGAAAGCCGAAAAATCCTGATTGATGAGGTTCAGTTATGATTCTTGGAATAGACAGCTCCGCAATAACCGCAGGCTGTGCGTTGTACGACGGCGAGAAAATCGTTGCAGAGGAATTTCTGAATGTTGCGCATACTCATTCGCAGACGCTTTTGCCGATGATTGAAACTATGCTTAAAACTTCGGGAAAAAATCTCGCAGACGTGAAAAAAATAGCGGTTACAACAGGACCCGGCTCGTTTACGGGTCTTAGGATAGGCATTTCCTGCGTCAAGGGATTGTGCAAGGGTGCGGATATTCCTTGCGTCGGCGTTTCGACTACGGAGGCTATCGCCTATAATTTCGTCGGAATAGACGGGATAATATGCGCTTGTATGGACGCTCGTCTTAAACAGGTGTACAATGCGGTTTTTAAGTCGGAAAACGGCGTTATAACACGGCTTTGCGAGGACAGGGCAATTTCTCTTGCAGAATTGTCAAAGGAGCTTTTAAAGCTTGACGGAAAAATAATTCTTGCAGGCGACGGGGCAGCACTGGCTTATGAATTTACTGAAAAAAGGTATGAATTAGCGCCGCTTGCTTTGCGTTTTCAACGGGGAAGCGGAGTATGTCTTGCCGCAGAGGGTAAGACGGCGATTGGACCCGAAACGCTTATGCCGCAGTATTTGAGACTGCCTCAGGCAGAACGGGAACGTGCCGAAAGAATTAACGGGCAATAATTTTACGGAGGGAATTAGAATGATAGCAATAGGCTGTGACCACGGCGGATATGAGCTGAAAATTGCCGTGACAGAACATCTTCGGAATAAGAAGATAGAGTTCGTAGACTTAGGCTGTTCGGGAGAAAGGTGTGATTACCCCGATATTGCCGAAAAGGTTTGTGAAAAAGTTACAGGCGGAGAATGTGAATACGGTTTGCTTTTCTGCGGTACGGGCATAGGAATGTCTATGGCTGCGAATAAAATTAAAGGCATACGTGCGGCGGTTTGCTCGGACTGGTTTTCCGCAAAATATACCCGTCTGCATAACGACGCAAATGTCCTTTGCCTCGGCGGAAGAGTGGTAGGAGCAGGTCTTGGAATTGAACTTGTTGATGTCTTTCTCGAAACAGAATTTGAAGGCGGCAGACACGTTGAGCGTATTAAAAAAATGATGAAGTTGGAGGAAAAATAATATGGAAAAATTTGAAAATGTTATTATCTGCGAACACCCTCTCGTACAGCATAAGCTTTCTCTTTTGAGAGATAAGCAGACGGGTTCTAAGGAATTTCGTGAGCTTGTAAACGAAATTTCTATGTTTATCTGTTATGAGGCGACCAGAGATCTGCCTCTTAAAGATGTACAGATACAGACCCCTCTGGCTCTTGCAGACGCTAAGATCATCAGCGGCAGAAAGGTTTCTTTTGTGCCGATTATGAGAGCAGGATTAGGAATGGTGGACGGCGCACTGGCGCTTGTTCCTGCGGCAAAGGTAGGTCACGTCGGAATTTACCGTGATAAGCAGAACGGCAATACTGCCACAGAGTATTACTGCAAGCTGCCGTTTGATATTGCAAACCGTGAGGTCATTGTAATGGATATGATGCTTGCAACGGGCGTTTCGGCGATAAAAACCGTCGACATCGTAAAAGCTGCCGGCGCAGTTCATATTAAATTTATGTGCCTTTTGACCTGTCCCGAAGGCATTAAGGCATTGCAAAGCGCACACCCCGACGTTGAAATCATAACGGGCGCTATCGACAAGGGATTAAACGAGGATTTGTACATTATTCCGGGTATCGGCGACGGTTCGGACAGACTTTTCGGTACAAAGTAAGCATTTGTGAGTTTCTCAGAGAGTAATAATTTATCGGAATTTGGGGGTATTTTATCCCCAAATTTTCGTTGAAACGGGGTATGAGTTTTGACAAAACTTGACGTTTTAAGAAAATACTTCGGACACGAGCAATTCCGTGATGCACAGGAAACGTTGATCGACAGCATTTTGTGCGGACGTGACTGCGTTGGCGTAATGCCCACGGGCGCAGGAAAGTCAGTTTGCTTTCAAGTGCCTGCTCTTATGATGAACGGTACGGCAATAGTAATTTCACCGCTTATTTCTCTTATGAGAGACCAGGTAAATGCTCTTCGTGAGAACGGGATAAGCGCAGGGTGTATAAACAGCTCTGTATCGGAGGAGGAGTTACGCAAAACCTGCCTGAAAGCAGTAAACGGAGAACTGAAAATTCTGTATGCAGCTCCCGAACGCCTTGAAACAGAGAGTTTTAATCGCTTGTGCGAAAATCTTGAAATACCTCTTGTAGCCGTTGACGAGGCGCATTGTGTTTCGCACTGGGGACAGGATTTCAGACCGTCATACCTTAAAATATCGGGATTTGTAAAATCCCTGAAAAAACGTCCTGTTGTGGCAGCTTTTACAGCTACCGCCACGGATATTGTAAAAAAAGATATTGTAAATATCCTCGGATTGTCCGATCCGCTGTCTGTTACAACGGGATTTGACAGACCCAATCTGTTTTTTGAGGTAAGAACCCCTGAGTATAAAGACATCGAGCTTTTAAAGATAATCAGAGAAAACGGCGGCAGTACCATCGTTTATTGCGCTACACGGAAAAATGTTGAAAATGTATGTGAAATGCTTAAAGAAAACGGCATAAAAGCGGCGATGTATCACGCAGGCTTTTCCGCTGAAAAAAGAAAAGCGGTCCAGGACGACTTTTTATATGACCGAATTGACGTTATGGTAGCTACAAACGCTTTCGGAATGGGCATTGACAAGTCAAATATTTCGCTTGTCGTTCATTACAATATGCCTAAAGATTTGGAGAGCTATTATCAGGAGGCAGGCAGAGCAGGGCGTGACGGCTCTGCGGCAAGCTGTATCTTGCTTTTCAGTCAGCGTGATGCAGAACTTGCAAAGTATATGATAGATGTAAGTCACGATGATGCAAATTTTTCTGCTGATGAACAGCAGCTCCTCAAAGAACGTGATTACAAGCGGCTGCGCAGTATGATAAGATATTGCAGCACAACACGGTGTCTTAGGTCGTTTATTCTGGATTATTTTGGAGAAAAATCTCCGAAAAGCTGCAAAAACTGCTCTAATTGCTGTAAGGATTTTGCGGCAGTTGACGTTACTGTCGAGGCGCAGAAGATACTTTCCTGTATCTTTCGCATTAAACAGCAGGGCAAAAGCGAAGGAAAGACGCTGATAAGCCGTATACTTACGGGAAACCGTGACAGGAGAATTTCCGAGAATAATTATGACAAGCTTTCAACATACGCAATAATGAAAGATATTCCTATTAGAAAAGTCCGTGAAATAATTGATTTTCTGATAGCCGAAAATTATATTGATATTGCAGGAGAACGCTCTGTATGCGAGCTTACGAAAAAAGCCGACGAGTTTATCAAAGACAAAAAAAGCCTTAAAATGCGGCTTCCGAAAGAAAATCAATACAAAAAAGCAGAAAAAATGAAGTCAGAAACGGCAAATCCTGAGCTTTTCGAGCAGCTTAGATCGGTTCGCAGAGAGCTTTCCTCAAAGCTTGGCGTTCCCCCTTATGTTATCTTTTCGGACTCTTCTTTAAGAGAAATGTCAGCGAAAATGCCTGCTAATATTGATGAGTTTCTTGAAATATCAGGCGTAGGAATGTTAAAAGCTGAAAGATATGGCAAGATATTCCTTAATGTTATAAACAATTATAATGACTTGAATAATTCGGGCAAAACGTAAAAATTGTACCGATTTTGTATAATATGACGAAAATGTCTGCAAGGTCAAATTATGTAAAAAAGTCCTTGACCCATACAATAAAATGTGCTATAATGATACTTAAGCACAATTTCTTGTGTGAGATGTTTTGCAGGAATATGTCCCCGAAAGGCTTTGTCCTAAGGAGAATTTACCGATTATTATGAAAAGAGAGTGTCTGTAATGATAAGCATAATTAAAAAAGATAACACGAGAGAGGATTTTAATGTTCAGAAGGTTGTAAACGCTGTGAATAAATCTGCGACACGTGTTATGTATAAGTTTACTCCCGAGGAGCTGAATTTCATCTGTAAATACGTTACAGATAAGGCGCAGAATTACGGCGAAGATGAGATACCTATTGCAAAAATGCACAATATTGTCGAGGGCGCTCTTGAGGCGACAAATCCAGCGGTAGCAAAGAGCTATAAGGATTACCGCAACTATAAGCAGGATTTCGTAAGTATGCTCGACGAGGTTTATGTAAAATCACAGTCGATTATGTATATCGGTGATAAGGAAAATTCCAACTCCGATTCTGCGCTGGTTTCCACTAAACGCTCTCTTATATTCAATGAGCTTAACAAAGAGCTTTACAAGAAGTTTTTTATGACCTCTGAAGAACTTCAGGCTTGCCGTGACGGATATATTTATGTTCACGATATGAGCGCACGCAGAGATACAATGAACTGCTGCCTTTTCGATATGAAAAGCGTTATGGAGGGCGGCTTTGAAATGGGCAATCTCTGGTATAACGAGCCGAAAACGCTTGCAGTCGCTTTTGATGTTATCGGAGATGTGACGCTTGCGGCGGCATCTCAGCAGTACGGCGGATTTACCGTTGCAAGTGTGGACGAGCTGCTTGAACCTTATGCTGAAAAAACATACAAAAAGCAGTATGAACGCTACATAAGTCTGGGTCTGTCGGAAGAAGTGGCAGACAGAGAGGCTGTAAAGGACGTTGAGGTCGATTTTCGTCAGGGTTTTCAGGGTTGGGAGTATAAATTCAACTCCGTTTCTTCAAGCAGGGGCGACTACCCGTTTATCACAATGACCTGTGGAGTGGGCAGAGGAAGATTTGCAAAAATGGCAAGTATTCTTATGCTTGAAGTCAGAAAGAACGGTCAAGGAAAAGCGTCCTGCAAGAAACCCGTTCTTTTCCCGAAAATAGTTTTCCTGTACGATGAAAAACTTCACGGCGAGGGCTGCGAGCTTGAGGACGTTTTTGAGGCGGGAATTGCCTGCTCTCAGAAGGCTATGTACCCCGACTGGCTTTCTCTTTCGGGAGACGGATATGTTGCCGATATGTACAAGAAATACGGTAAAATTATAAGTCCTATGGGCTGCAGAGCTTTCCTTTCTCCGTGGTATGAGCGAGGCGGAATGGAGCCTGCCGATGAGGACGATAAACCGATTTTCATCGGAAGATTTAATATCGGCGCAGTTTCTCTGCATTTGCCGATGATTTATTCAAAGGCTCAGCAGGAAAGCCGTGATTTCTTTGAAGTCCTTGATTATTACCTCAATCTCATTCGCAGAATACATTGCCGTACATATGACTATCTGGGAGAAATGAAAGCCTCCACAAATCCGCTTGCTTACTGCGAGGGAGGTTTTTTGGGCGGACATCTCGGTATTCATGATAAAATAAAGCCTCTTCTTAAAGCGGCGACCGCTTCGTTCGGAATAACTGCCCTGAATGAGCTCGAACAGCTTGCAGATAAAAAATCTATTGCCAAGGACGGAAATTTCGCCCTGAAAACAATGGAATTTATCAACAAGCGTATAAGTGAATTTAAGAAAGAGGACGGTCACCTTTACGCAATTTACGGCACTCCTGCTGAAAATCTTTGCGGTCTGCAAATTCAGCAGTTCCGCAAGAAATACGGTATTGTGGAGAATGTTTCCGACAGAGAATATGTTTCTAACTCGTTCCATTGTCACGTTTCCGAGGATCTGACGCCTATCCAGAAACAGGACAGGGAAGAGCGTTTCTGGAATTTGTTTAACGGCGGAAAAATACAGTATGTCCGCTATCCTATCGACTATAACAAGGGTGCGGTCAAAACGCTTGTAAGAAGAGCTATGCAGAAAGGTTTCTATGAGGGTGTAAATCTTTCGCTTGCATATTGTGATGATTGCGGTTACCAGCAACTTGAAATGGACGTTTGTCCGAAATGCGGCTCCAGAAATCTTACAAAAATCGACCGTATGAACGGCTATCTGAGTTATTCGAGGGTCAAGGGCGACACAAGGCTGAATGCGGCTAAAATGGCTGAAATTGCTGACAGAAAGAGTATGTAATTACTATGCGTTACCATAATATAACAACCGATGATATGCTTAACGGCGACGGGTTGAGGACGGTGCTGTGGGTGTCGGGCTGCAATCACCATTGTGAGGGTTGTCATAATCCCATTACGTGGGATATTAACGGCGGCATTCCCTTTGACGAAGATGCCGAAAATGAGCTTTTTGAGAAAATTTCCCCCGATTATATCAGCGGAATAACTTTCAGCGGCGGCGACCCTCTTCACCCCGAAAACCGTAATGAAATTACACGTCTGGCAAAAAAGGTCCGGGAGATGTTCCCGAAGAAGAGTATTTGGCTTTACACGGGTTACACGTTTGACGAGATAAAAGATCTTGAAATAGTGAATTATCTTGATGTTGTCGTTGACGGGCAGTTCAGGAAAGATCTGTTTGATGAGAAACTCCACTGGAAGGGCAGCGCAAATCAGCGTGTAATAGATGTTTGCGAAACGCTTAAAGTCGGACGGATAGTTCTGTTTGATAATTAGAGGATTTTGTCTGTAAAATCTGAAAAATGTGTTGACAAGTTTTTACAATAGGTTTATAATATAACTATATACGAAAGTGTTACGGAGGTAATTTGTGATATGTCAGTTGAGGTTTCGCGTCACGATTTGGACAGAAGAGTTGTAAGGACTAAAAAGGCAATTAAGGCGGCTCTTCTCAATACAATGGAAGAAAAAGATATCTCCTGCATAACAATAAGTGAAATTACAAGAAAAGCCGGAATAAACCGCCGCACATTCTATACGCATTATCATAATATTTCCGACATTATTGAAGAAATAGAACGGGAAATGGTATCTGTATTGAGTCAGGTTTTAAGCAAGTTTGATATAAGAAGTATAAGACACAGCTCGTTTGAGATGTTTATTGAGCTTGATAAGCTGGTTTCGGACGAGCTTGATTATTATTTCCGCTGTGCAAGAATGGATATGAGAGGCGTGTTTATGACTCGCCTTAAAGATATAGCAAGCGAGCTTGCGGATAAGCTTTTCAGTTCAAATTTCAGCTTGTTGCCTGAAACTTCCGCTATTGTATCGGAGTTTATTGTGGGCGGATTTTTCAATGTTTTCGTTGAATGGAGAATTAACGGCGGAAATGTTTCCGCAAAGAGAGCGGCAAGACTTACGGGAATAATGGCTGAAAAATGTACGGAATGCCTGAAAGTCGATAAATAAAAAAAATCACGGTAAAATGCCGAAATAAAAGCGGACCGAAAAGTCCGCTTTTTTGTTTATCCTATAAAAAGATGCCGAGGCAGACCGTCTACCATAAAAGGAGTAAGTTCGCCTATAATCAGCGGTCTGGCATAGTCGAAGAATTTCTCCGACACATAATAGTTGTCATTGGTAAGCCAGTCCAAAGGCACTTTCTTTTCAATATTTGCCACCGCTGACGCAGGACAACACCCTGTCTTTATCTGATACGGATTATCACAAACTCTGTCAAATGTAACCATTTTTCCCGTTTCACCGTTTATTGCAAGATGAACCCCTGCTGCTCCGGCAATATATGCCTCGGTAATATCACAGCGTGAAACCAAGTGCGACGCACATCTCTGCAGCGTAGAAAATACAATTCCTCTCGATTTAATGCCAAGCTCTCTTCCGATAAAGTCCGACAGATAAAGGGCAGTACCGCCGAGCATTTTATGACCGAAAACGTCCTCTGACATTGAACGACCGTTTTCTTCACAGACATATTTTCCGTCGGCGGTTTTTATTCCCTCTGAAACAGCAATCGTAATAGCCGTTTTTTCCTTGCGTATCTCGTGAATTTTGTTCATAAAGCTGTTATAATCAAAGACGGTTTCAGGCAGACAAATCAAATCGGGACCGTCGCAGTCCTCAGAACGTGACAGCGCAGACGCACAGGTAAGCCAGCCTGCGTCACGTCCCATAATCTCAACGATATTTACAGATTCCAGCTCATATATTCTTGCGTCACAGATGATTTCCTTGACAGTAGCCGCAATATATTTAGCCGCACTTCCGTATCCCGGAGTGTGGTCTGTCATAGCAAGGTCGTTATCTATGGTTTTAGGGATACCTATAAACCTGACATCGCTGTTTGTTGCGTCCGAATACTTTGACAGCTTGTCTATTGTGTCCATAGAGTCATTTCCGCCGATATACAAAAAATATTTTATATCCATTTTCTTCAAAATGGAAAATACTTTCTTGTAGGGTTCTTCGTCTTTGGTATAATCAGGCATTTTATAGCGGCAGGTTCCCAAAAAAGACGAAGGTGTTCTTTTCAGAAGTTCAATATCAAGTCCGCTTTTGATTTTTTCCGACAAATCGACAACTCTTTCACGGAGAAGTCCCTCGATACCGTTTCTCATACCGTAAATCACAGGACAGCCTGAGTCCTTAGCGGTCTTAAAAACTCCTGCAAGGCTTGAGTTAATTACAGCCGTGGGTCCTCCCGACTGCCCGACAATAATGTTTCCAAGCATAATCGTCCTCCTTAAAGATTTAAGGCAATACCACACAAAAACGTTTATCTTCCTTGCGGGTGTTGCCTTAATGAAAAAAATAATTAAACCTTATAAACATTATACAATATTTCCCGATAAATTTCAATAGCTTTCGAGGAATAATTTCCTGCCGCACCGAAAAAAATAAATCCGAGGTGATATTCTTGACAGAAATAGAAAGTGATTACAAAGAAAAACCGTCCTCGAAAGAGACCTATGACGAAATACCGTTTATTCTTCCCGAAGAGGCAGCAAAGCCGTTTACAGAGGGCACGGAAAGACCTGTTTCGAGCGTTTATCCCGTTATAGATACAGACCTTGCCCGTGATAATCTTGAAAATGATATTCCCGAGGCAGATTTGCAGGATCTGTAATTTTCGGTGTTTGCTGTTCGGAAGTATGCCGAGTGGTAACGCAGCATATAAAAACTAAAGGCGCTGTAAAAAGCGCCTTTAATAATTCAAAAAATGCGAGAAAAAACGTTATTCCTCAGAAATTACCGTGATGATATTCCTTAATTCATCAGCGCCTTCGCCCGTTTCAGCGGAAAATTCAATGATAGTCAGCTCTTCCGCACAGGGAAGTTCGGATTTAAGCGCCTCTCTGCGTTCTGACCGCTGTTTTTTTGACAGCTTATCCGCCTTTGTAAGAACTATAACGAACGGGATTTCTCCGTCAATCAGCGCATTTATCATTGTAATATCATCGGCAGATGGAGGGTGACGGAAATCCACCAGCTGAAAAACCAGAGCAAGCTCTCTTTCTGCCGAAAGATAACCGCCGATAAGGTCGTTCCAGCGCTTTTTATCGGATTTTCCGACTTTTGCGTATCCATATCCGGGAAGATCAACGATATAAATATTTTCCAGCTCATAAAAGTTTATCGTTGCTGTTTTTCCGGGAGTTGCCGACACTCTCGCAAGATTTTTTCTGTTGAAGATTTTGTTTATCAGCGAGGATTTTCCGACATTAGAGCGCCCCGAAAAAGCGATCTCGATATTCTCAGGCGGCGGCAGCTGTTTAAAAGTGCCGTAAGCCGCCTTGAATTTTGCGTTGTTAAAGTTCATTTTTTCTCCTCGTCAGCGGTCGGAAATTTATGCGTTCAAAACGGGCTTTTTCTTGATTATTGCCTTTTCTACCGCTTTTTTGTTAAGCTGTTTTTCAGTTTCACCCTTTTGCTTAACAGAGCAATTCGGCATAACAAGCGCAGTTTCAAGTACGGTCGAAATGTCCTCCGCAGGAACGAATTTTATGTTTTCCTTGACCTTTTCATCAATTTCTTCAAGGTCGGGCTCGTTTTCTTTAGGTATACAAACCGTGGTAATTCCTGCACGATAAGCCGCCATTGTTTTCTCTTTAAGTCCGCCGATAGGGAGAACCTTTCCTCTGAGCGTGATTTCTCCCGTCATTGCAACATCTCTGCGAACAGGCGTTCCCGAAAGCGCTGAAACCAACGCTGTCGTCAATGTAACTCCTGCCGAAGGACCGTCTTTCGGGACAGCTCCTTCGGGAGCATTTACGTGAATATCGCAATTCTTGTAAAATTCTTTATCAATGCCGTATTTTTCAGCAAGAGAACGTGTAAGGCTGACTGCTATTTTTGCAGATTCCTTCATAACATCTCCGAGAGAACCCGTAAATTCGGTTTTTCCTGTTCCTTCCAAAACAAGAACTTCAAGCGGGAGCATCGTGCCTCCGACAGAAGTCCACGCAAGACCGTTCACAAGACCTACCTCATCGTGAGCGGAAAGATGTTCGGGGAGATATTTCTTAACTCCGAGGAAATTGCTAATATTGCTTTCGGTCACGCTGACCTTTTTTTCACCCGAAACAAGCATTTTTGCGGATTTTCTGCAAATATCGGCAATTTTTCTTTCCAACTTCCGCACGCCTGCTTCTCTTGTATAGCAGTCAATCAAATCGTACAAAGCTCCGTCGCTGATTTTAACTGTCTTTGAGCTTTCGCCGTGCTTTTTAAGCTGCTTTGGAACGAGATGTTTCCTTGCAATATTGAATTTTTCCTCTCTGGTGTAGCTTGACAGCTCAATTACTTCCATTCTGTCAAGAAGAGGCGCAGGGATAGTATCAAGACTGTTTGCGGTCGTTATAAACAGAACATCGCTGAGATTTACGGGTATTTCCACATAGTGGTCAACGAAAGCAACGTTCTGTTCCGAGTCAAGTACTTCGAGCATTGCTGAAGAAGGGTCGCCCTTATAGTCGCTGCCCATTTTATCAATTTCATCAAGCAAAATAACGGGGTTAATGGATTTAGCCTGTTTCAGAGCGTCAATAATACGTCCGGGCATTGCTCCGACATAGGTTTTTCTATGTCCTCGTATTTCTGCCTCGTCACGCACTCCTCCGAGAGAAATCCTCGCATATTTTCTTCCGAGAGCTTTTGCGATAGATTTGCCGATAGAAGTTTTACCTACTCCGGGAGGTCCGTAAAGACAGATTATCTGCCCTTTTACATCAGGCGCAAGCGCTCTTACCGCAAGCGTTTCAAGGATACGTTCCTTGACCTTGACAAGTCCGTAGTGGTCTTTGTCAAGCTGTTTTGCGGCGGATTTTATATCGTTTTTGTCTTTTGTTCTCTTGTTAAACGGAATTGAAAGCACTGTATCGAGATATGTTCTTATAACGGCAGACTCCTGCGAAGAACCTGACATTCTTCCGAGCTTTTCTGCCTCATTGATAAGCTTTTCTTCAGACTCTTCGGGCAGACCGAGAGCTTTGATTTTTTCGATATATTCATCGCTTTCCTCGGCAGGGCTTTCTCCATCACCCAACTGTTTTGAGATAGCTTTCATCTGCTCGCGGAGATAATACTCGCGCTGATTTTTGTCAACCTGTTCGCGAACCTGCTCGCTCAATTCTATTTCAGCCTGAATTACCTCTATTTCATTGTGCAGCATAGCGAGGAGCATACGTATTCTCTGCAAAGCGCCGTTTGCCTCGAGAAGGCTCTGCTTATCCTCGACGCTTAAAACAATGTTGAAAACGATTTTGTCGAAAAGTCTGCTGCAATTTTCCTCTGACATTATGCTCTCATAAAGGTCACGGGGCATTTTCGGAGACATTGACGCATACAGGTCAAATGTTTCCTTTAGAGCACGTTTAGCTGCTGCCTCTGTGCTTTTGGACATAGCTGCTCCTCTTGAAGGCATAGCCTTGACTTCATATTTAAGATATTCAGAACAAGGAATAGCACGAACTGTTTTTGCACGGTAAAGTCCCTCGACAAGTACTCTTGTAGAGCCGTCGGGAGTCGTAAGGAGCTGTCTTATCTCGGCAACAACGCCGATATTGTAGATATTTTCATAAGTAGGATCGGTGTCGCCTGCGTCCATTTGAGCAACGAGGAAAATTTTTCCATCATCTGCGGCTGCCGCTTTAAGAGCAGCAACAGAACGTTCTCTGCCCACGTCAAAATGCAGCACCATAGACGGAAATATCACAAGTCCCCGAAGAGAAATTGCAGGCATAGTCAATATATTGTTACAGTTCATATATGTATAACCTCCGAAAAATCTTTATGTCAAACAGTCGTTAAGGAGAAATTCTCCGAACGGCAATTATATAACGCAATATCATTATACAATAATTCCGTTAATTTTGCAACCCCAAATTTTTTGAGAAAAAATCTTGAATTTAACGGAAAATAAGCGAAAAGATGAGATAAACCACAGGCTGATGAAGAATATAGACCCAAATCGTGTTTCTTCCCACAGCCGCAATCCATTTTATGTGAGTAGGATAGAAAAATTTCGGCAGCGAACCTTCCTTTGCCCAAATTCCGAAACAACTTCCTGCGAGAAAGAGAAAAAACCACGGAAAAAGCGGAAAATAGTCCGACGAAACAAACGAGGCATTGTGCAGTCCGAACGGGAAAAGAACGCCGACTTCATATGCTTTTGCAGTCAGATGTATCTCAAATAAACCTTTAATCCCGATAAAACCCATAGGTATGTTCCACGTAATTGCGAAGAGCAGGGCAAACACTATAATTCCCACAAGAGCAGGAATATAGTCCAGAATTTTTTCGGTAAGTCCGAACAGCATCATAGAAATTCCCAAAAAATGTAAAATTCCAAACTGTATCGGAAGGCTGCTGAAAAAAGGCGTTACAAATGTGATAATCATTCCCAGAAAGAAACACTGAGCTCCTCTTTTAACATTATTTCTGGAAAATCTGCAAACTGTTCCCGAAATAAAAATGAAAAGTCCTGCGAAAATATCACGAATTACATAAAACCAACTCTCAAAAAATATCGGAACATCTACTCCGAAAATATATTTCAGGTCATACATTGCGTGATATACGACCATACAGATTATGGCAAATCCTCTCAGTTCATCAAGCAAACCAACACGCTTTGAATTATTTTTTATTTCTCCCATAATTTCCCCTTAATATGTAAATAATTATTCAGTGTATCATTATATCACATTTTTTAAAAAAATACAATAACCTCTTGAAAAAAAGTTAAAAATATGATAAAATATTTTAGTAAAAATGTTATTTCTCACGCCTTACGGCAGGAAAACAATACATAATAAATCTTTTGGTGGTATTAAGTGGATCATATTTATATAGGCGGAGTTAAAATTGAAAAAACCGCCGCACTGGCACCTATGGCAAGCGTTGCCGATAGAGCATACAGACTTATGGCAAAGGAGTTCGGAGCAGCTTATTGCGTGGGAGAAATGGCATCTGCAAAGGGATTGTGCTATAACGACAAAAAAACCGCTGAGCTGCTGGCGGTTACCGATAAGGAAAGACCGATGTCAATACAGCTTTTTGGCAGCGAAAGCGAATTTATCGCAAAGGCTGTCAGGATAGCAGAACAGTTCAGACCCGATATTATTGACCTCAACGCAGGCTGCCCTATGCCAAAAATTGTTAATAACGGTTCGGGCTGTGCTCTTATGAAAAATGCCGTGAATTTTGGCGAAATCGTAAAGGCTGCGGTTTCTTCGACAGATATTCCGGTTACGGTAAAGATACGCAGCGGTTGGGACGAATGCTCGATAAACGCTGTTGAGATTGCAAAAATAGCCGAATTAAACGGTGCGGCGGCTGTTTGCGTTCATCCGAGAACAAAAACTCAGCTTTATTCGGGAAAGGCTGACTGGAGCATCATAAAGGCTGTAAAAGACGCCGTAAAAATCCCCGTTATCGGCAGCGGAGATGTCACAAGTGTTGATGACTGCATTGAAATGTACAGGCAGACAGGCTGCGATTTGGTAATGATTGGAAGAGGCTCTTACGGAAGACCGTGGCTTTTCGGACAAATAAAGGACTATTTTGAGGGAAAAATTCCCCGAACAGAGCCTTCTCTTGAAGAAAAAATTGAGATAATGCGCAGGCATATTTATCTTCTTACAGAGGACAAAGGCGAGCGCACAGGTATGAAAGAGGCACGCAGACAAGCTGCGTGGTATGTTCGAGGGATAAAAGGTGCTGCAAAGCTACGTGACGAGTTTTCAAAAATGAATACAACGGACGATTTTGAGAAGATGTTGAAAATGATTTCAGAGGTAAATGAAAAATGAATTTGGCAAAATTAAACTCTTTTTGCGCTTTTAATGTAAAAAATGACGTCATTCTGACGGATTTTTACTGCTGCGGCTGTGTAAGTGAAAATGCTGCTGAATATTATTCGGATATAGTAAATATCCTGCTCAGAAGGGGACAGACTTTAGGTGAGTATTTTCACGATATGCTGGTTTATTCGGACTCTCCTGTCGTTGCTGAATGTGCAAACGAGCGTAAATCGGCTCTTGTAACGGCAATCGAATACGACATCGGCATAATTAAAGAGCTTGTTTCACTTACTGCAAGGCAGTTTAAGGAAAGTTTGTCAGGGGACGGACTTCTCTTCGATATGCCCGATTATGACAACGGAAAATTTGATTATAACGCCGATTATTTTATAAGCTTTGCCCGTGAAAACGGAACGGGAATTTTTGCGAAATACCGTGCGTTCACATATAACGGAGAGCTTAGTCCTATCGAAAATCCCGACACTATAACCCTTGCCGACCTGAAAAATTACCAGGTCCAGAGAAATCAGGTCATTGAGAATACGCTTTGTTTTCTCCATGATCAGCCTGCTCAGAATGTTTTGCTTTACGGCGACAGGGGAACGGGAAAATCTTCTACCGTAAAGGCGATTTTCAATGAATTTAAGCAGCTGCGTATGGTAGAAGTGTCAAGAAACGACATCAATATCCTGCCTCAGCTTTTTAAAAAACTCGGCAGGATAAATATGAAATTTATAATTACGATAGACGACCTTGCCTTTAATGAGGACGACGAGCGTTTCGGAATATTGAAAGCGGTACTTGACGGCTCTCTTATGACAAGACCCGACAATATACTTATTTATGCGACGACAAACCGAAGAAAAATTGTCCGTGAAACTGCCGTTGAGCGTGAAATATCGGGCAGCGACGCTATTGATGAGAGTATGTCGCTTTCAGATCGTTTCGGACTGTTTATCACATTTATGAAACCCGATAAAAAAGGCTATCTTGAAATTGTAAAGCAAATCGCCGAGGATACGGGCATAAATATCCCCGAAGAAAAACTGTTCGCTGCTGCGGAACGTTTTTCCGTAAGAAGAGGCGGACGCTCTCCCAGAATAGCAAGGCAGTTTATCGACTGGTTAAAGGGAAGAATAGAGCTTAATCTGGAGTATTGAGTATGAGATTTAACTATAAAAAATGCCTTTGTGCAGCGCTTGCCTGTGCGTTTCTTCTGAGCGGCTGCGAGGAGGAACGTCCTGTACCGTCGGAAATCACTGTTTCGGGAAACGATAATTCATCGGAAGAAAGACAGCCTTTTCCGGTCGAATGCTGTGGGGTAAAACTTGATGAGGCGGTAAAAAAGGCTGTTTCGCTTTCTCCTGCGGCTACCGAAATAATCTGCGAGGAAGGCTTTGAAAGCAGGCTTGTCGGAGTAAGCGATTACTGCGATTATCCCGAAAATCTTTCTCTTCCAAAGTTTGGAAGTACTGAAAATCCCGACATAGACGGGATAATAAAGCTAAAGCCCGATGCGGTTTTTACGCTTTCTATGCTTTCGGAAAGGGAGATTTACAAGCTCAATCAGGCAGGGATAAAAGTACTTACGGCGGACGCTCCTGCAAATATTGAAGAGTATTATTCTTTGTACAAGGAAATTGCGTCGGCGTTTTACGGCAATGAAACGGAAAATGGGCAAAAAGATGAAACAAAATCCGAACGTATAGGAAAAAATGCCCGTTCTGCACTGGAAAATGCCTCGAAAGCAGTTAATATCGGTACATTTATCTATGTAACCGAAAAACTCACAACAGCCGGTACGGATACCTTTGAAAGTGCTGTTCTGAGCCTTTCGGGAGAGAATTTGTGCAAATCTGACGGTTATTCGCCTGCGGAAAGCTGTTCGGGGCTTTATCCCGATTATATCGTGGTTTCGGACGAGCTTTCATACGATACTCTTGCAAATAACGAGATTTTTTCGGTTATGATCTATAATGGCGCAAAGGTCAGATTTGTAAATTCGGCACGGTTTGAAAGACCGTCCGCAAGAACCGCAGAAATTTTTGAGAAGATTGCCGAATAAAATATTACATAGGAGTAATTACATATCCGTTTTGTTTCCAGTAATCTATAATGTCGGGGAGTATCTCTGTGTTGGTCTTTGAAACTGCGTGGAGAAGATAAACGGCTCCGTTGTGCGTTTTTTCCGTGATTTTCCGATAGGCATATTCGGGGTCGGGCTGATTGTCGGTTACCCAATCCATATATGCAAAGCTCCAGAGCACGGTGGTATACCCCAAATCTTTGGCTTGTGCAAGGACTCTTTCTGAAAATTCGCCCTTAGGCGGACGCATAACGTACATATCATAGCCGAAATTTTGGCTTATATATTTGTGGAGCTGCATAATTTCATTATTAAAGTCTTCCGGAGAACATTCGGGCAGGGAAGGGTGACTGTACGAGTGATTTCCTACGGTATGTCCCTCGTCTATCATACGTTTTATAAGCTCAGGATTTTTTTCTGCATAGTCCTGAGTAACAAAAAACACGGCTTTTACATTTTTGTCTTTGAGAATGTCAAGTATTTTGCCGGTATAACCGTTTTCATATCCCTCGTCAAACGTAAGCCACAGCCTTTTTTTGTCCGATTCTCCGATAAATAATGCGCCCATATCTCCGTATTGCCTCTGTGCCTGAACAGCTCCAAGAGGTCGGTTTAACGAGTCGGTTTCAACGCCCATTCCGTAAGCGATTTTTGTGTTGTCGTAATTTTCATACTGCGAATAGGGAGCAGCATTCGCAAAAGCACATTTTGCTGTTAAAATAACGGTAACAATCGCCGAAATCAATTTTTTCATAGAATTATCCTTTCCTTTGTAATTTCTATGTGTATTTTTCGCTTATTCAAAATTATTATTCTGTATAAAAACTGAATAAATCTTTGTACAAAATTATGAAGTCAAAAAAGCAAATCCTACTTGAATAATGTAAAAAAATATGTTAAAATGGTAAATGGCAGTGCGTATATCTTTACGCAATTATTTTAAAGGAAAAGGGAGAGCCGCTTATGTCACAAAAATTAAGCGAACTCATTGATTTGCTTAAAGGTCATCGGGTCTATATCCAGACCCATAATTTTCCCGACCCCGACGCAATTGCAAGCGCATACGGACTTCAGGTGCTTTTGGGAAAATTCAATGTCAAGACGATTATTTGTCATCACGGAAACGTTGAAAGAGTTATGACGGCAAATATGGTATCTGAATTTGGGATAGATATGACCGCTGACAGTGAGCTGAAGTATATGACAGCCGAAGATTACATAATAACGGTTGACAGCCAGAAGGGTAATGCGAATATACTCGACCTTATCGGCGACGAGGTAGCTGTTATCGACCACCATCCTGTTTTCTGCGAGGTGGACGACTATAAATATCGTGATATTCGTATGGTAGGAAGTTGTTCCACGATTATTGCGGATTATTACCGTCAGTATCATATCGAAATGCCTCGTTCGGTTGCAACGGCCTTGCTGTACGGACTTAAATGCGATACAAGGGACTTTACGCGCGGAGTTACTCAGCTTGATGTCGATATTTTTTCATATCTTTTCCCAAAAGCGGACGGTCAGCTTATCCGTCATTTTCAGTCGGGTGAAATTGAGTTTAACGAGCTTAACGCTTTTGCCGACAGTATGAGAAATATCGAAATATATGACGGCGTAGCGTTTGCTTTTCTGGATTTTACGTGTACGGACGCTTTTATTGCGTCTATTTCGGACTTTATTCTGAATGTTGACACGGTTAATTTTTCCGTTGTTTATACCAGAAGGAGCGACGGATTTAAGTTTTCGGTTCGCTCTGAAATAGATGAACTTAACGCAGGAACTATTATATCTCAGGCACTTAAAGACGTCGGTTCGGGCGGCGGTCATAAATCAATGGCAGGCGGCTATGCCGCGGAGAGCAATGTGCTTGATATAAGCATTGATTATAATAAAGTCATACAAAATCTTTTCCTTGATATTATTAAAAATATCCCTTATAAGGGATATACTCCCAAAAAGGACGGCACGGGAAACGAAAATACCGTAATTTGATCTTGCGTTTTTTCTGAAAAAAATTACATCTGCGGACAGATTTGACAAAACGTTCTTTTTCGGACAAATTCCGAATAAAATTCTGTATGATACAAATTGATTTCGGAAAAATAAAACTTCGGCTTGACTTTACATTTTTTGCGGTGATAGCCCTTTTTATGCTGACAGACGGCGGATTGTTCGGTTTATCCGCTCTTGCGGCGTGTGCTCTTCACGAAATATCTCACCTTATCGTGATGATTATTTTTTCAATTTCCGTTGATACCATAACTTTTTACGGAGCAGGAATAAAAATTTCTTCAAAAGAGATTTACAAATCATCGGGATTTAAAAGAAATGCGGTTTTCCTTGCGGGAAGTGTGGGAAATTTTATCTTTGCAGTCATTTTTTGGCTTTTTGGGGAGCGTCCTGCGGCGTTTATCAATCTTTTTACGGGAATTTTTAATCTTCTTCCCATAGGAGAGTATGACGGGGCGTTTCTTCTGAAAAATTTTGTAATAAGACGGTGCAAGGCTGAAAACGTTGATTTTATTATGAATGCGGCAGGAGCGGTATCAGCAGCAATAAGCTTTGCTTTAATTCTTTTCGTAGGCGGAAAACCGTCGTTTACATTGATTACAACTGTCGTTTATATCGTATCGGCATTTTGTTCGGGCAAAATATAAAAACTGCCTTGACAGATTATAATCAATCTGTTATAATTAAAATCAGATTAGATTTGCAATATAAATTATTAGGGAGTGATTTTATGAAGTACGAAATCAAGGGTGAGCCGCTGCCTGTCGTTATCGTTTATCTCGATGCAGGAGAGTCGGTAATGTGCCAGAAGGGCGCTATGAGCTGGATGACGCCGAATATGGTGATGTCAACTTCTACGGGCGGTGTAGGCAAGGCTTTCAGCAAGATGTTTTCGGGAGAGTCTATGTTCCAGAATATGTATACCGCACAGGGCAGTGCAGGAATGATTGCATTTGCGGCAAGCGTCCCCGGTTCTATTATTCCTTTTGACATCAGTCAGGACGATATGATAGTTCAAAAAGGCGGATATCTTGCGTCCGAAATGGGCGTGGAGTTTTCTATTGCTTTTCAGAAAAAAATCGGCGTAGGATTTTTCGGCGGAGAAGGTTTTATTATGCAGCGTCTGCATGGAAAAGGTATGGCTTTTGCCGAAATTGACGGATATGTTGTACAGTATGACCTTCAGGCAGGTCAGGAAATGCTTGTTGATACGGGCTATCTTGCGGCTATGACTGCGACCTGCTCAATGGATTTCAGAAAAGTCGGAGGCATAGGTAATTCTCTGTTTGGCGGCGAAGGTTTCTTCAATACGGTAGTAAAAGGTCCCGGAAGGATTTATCTCCAGACTATGCCTAAAAATAAACTTGCTGCCTCGCTTTATTCTCCTCATTGATTACATATCCCTGTGGAATTTCCGCAGGGATTTTATTTAATATAATAAATCGGTAAAAAATTAAAAATGCCCTTGAAATTTAAACTGTATTGTGATATAATGAAAATGTGGCATTTATTAGCTGTTATGTCAAATGTCGGACATTCTTTGCGTAAAAGCGTTCGTGCATATTTTACCGTTGTGTTCGGGCATATTTACAGAAGAATATTTTTTGTGGAGGTTTTGGATATGGATATTTTGTATGCAGCAAGTGAGGCATTGCCATTTGCAGCAAGCGGCGGACTTGCAGATGTGGCAGGTTCTCTTCCTAAGGCTCTTGTTAAGGCTGGACACGACGCCCGTGTTGTTATGCCGTACTACGTAAACACCATAAAGCCTGAGCAGAAAGAAAAAATGCAGTATATCACCAATTTTACCGTTCCTGTCGGCTGGAGAAGTCAGTACTGCGGAATTTTTTCACAGGTGGTAAACGGTGTAGTATATTATTTCCTCGACAACGAGTATTATTTCAAGCGCGATAACGGTCTTTACGGCTATTATGACGATGCAGAGAGATATGTATTCTTCAGCAGAGCTGTTCTTGAAATGCTGCGTCACATTGATTTCCACCCTCAGATTATCAATTCAAACGACTGGCAGTGCGCTCTTATCCCCGTTTATCACAGCTTGTTCTACAAGGACCAGTGGGGCTTTGGCGATATAAAGAATGTGTTTACGATTCACAATATCGGTTATCAGGGACAGTACGGACTTGACCTCGTAAAAGACATCGTGGGCATTCCTCCACGTAATGTAAATATAATCGAATATGACCACGATATTAACTTTATGAAGGGCGCTATCGAAATGGCTGATAAGGTCACGACCGTTTCTCCGACATATGCAAAGGAAATTCTTGACCCGTGGTTTTCTCACGGACTTGACAGAATACTCCGCAATAAACAGTACAAGACCTGCGGTTTCCTTAACGGTATTGATACCGATTTGTATAACCCCGAAACGGACGAAACGATTGCAGCTAAATTTTCTGCTAAAAATCATAAGGGAAAAGCTGCCTGCAAGACTGCCATTTTTGAAGAATTCGGAATGCCGCAGTACGATGTTCCGATGATAGCTATGATTTCCCGTTTTGCCGACCACAAGGGATTTGATTTGGTAAGATATGTTTTCGACGAAATTGTCGGACTTGATATGCAGGTTGTTACACTTGGTTCGGGCGAGCACGAGTATGAGCAGTTCTTCCAGGAAATGCACTGGCGTTATCCCGATAAAGTCGGTTTCTATCGGGGATATAATCCTGCGCTTGCAAAGAAAATCTACGCAGGTGCGGATATGTTCCTTATGCCTTCAAAGAGCGAGCCTTGCGGTCTTGCTCAGATGATAGCTGCAAGATACGGCACAGTTCCGATAGTCAGAGCAACAGGCGGACTTAAAGACAGCATCGTTGACGCAGGTGATGACGGAATAGGCTATACATTCCAGAGCTATAACGCAGGCGATATGCTTGAGGCAATCAGGCGTGCAAGAGAGCTGTACAGAAACAAAACAGAGTGGGGCAAGCTTGTTACCCGTGCTATGAAGGCTGATTTCAGCTGGGATGTTTCTGCAAAGCTTTATATCGGTCTGTACAAAGAACTTTGCGGCGGATAATTATTAAAAATAATTTCAAAATCCCACATTTAGTTGTGGGATTTTGTTTTGTTGTCAGAATGTACTATTTTCTGACACGTTATATAAAAAACTACTTGAAAAATAATGTAAAATGTGATATAATACTATGGATAGAAATAAATAAGTGGAAAGGATAGTGAACTATGCAAAAAATAGCCGTTCTGGGCTACGGCGTTGTCGGGTCGGGAACTGTAGAGGTTTTTTACAGGAATAAGGAAAATCTGGAAAAAAAGGCAGGAGAGCCGCTTGATATAAAGTACATTCTTGACCTTCGCGATTTCCCCGATAGTCCTTATGCCGACAAATTTGTAAAGGACTTCGATATAATTCTCAATGACCCTGAGGTTACGGTCGTTACAGAAGTTATCGGCGGAATTAAGCCGTCATATGATTTTGTTAAATCTTCCCTTATGGCAGGAAAGAGCGTTGTTACATCAAATAAAGAGCTTGTCGCAAAAAAAGGCGCAGAACTTCTTTCAATTGCAAAGGAAAAGAATGTAAATTTCTTCTTTGAGGCAAGCGTCGGCGGTGGTATTCCGATTATCAAGCCTATTCACGCTTGTCTTGAGGCAAATGAAATCAAGGAAATAGCGGGAATTCTCAACGGAACAACAAACTTTATACTTACAAAAATGTTCCGTGACGGAATGGGATTTGATGAGGCGCTTGCAATTGCACAGCAGCTTGGATATGCTGAGCGCAATCCTGCGGCTGACGTTGAGGGCGTGGACGCCTGCAGAAAAATTTGTATTCTGGCGTCGCTTTCGTTTGGACGTCACGTTTACCCTGAAAATGTTCATACAGAGGGTATCACAAAGATTACTCCCGAAGATGTTGAATATGTTGACAGTCACAACGCTAAAATTAAGCTCATCGGCTGCGCTCGCCGTGAGGAAAACAATGAAATCTCAATCGGCGTTTTCCCTGCGGTCATCAAGGACGAGAGCCAGTTAAGCGGTGTAAGCGACGTTTTCAACGCAATTCTCGTAAGAGGCGACGCAACAGGCGATGTTGTGTTCTACGGAAAGGGCGCAGGTAAGCTCCCGACAGCAAGCGCCGTTGTATCGGATATTATTTCTGCGGTCAAACATACCAAAACGAGTCGTTCTCTCGATTGGCAGGACAGCGAGCAGAGCTTTATCAGACCTTTTGAGAGATTTGTCTGCGGAAATTATATCAGACTTCTTGCAAATAATCCCGATGAAACAAAGTCTGCCGTTAAAACGCTTTTTGGAGATGTTGAGTATCTTACTTCAAAGAGCCGTAAGGATAACGAGCTTGCGTTTGTTACAGGCGAGATGACCGAGGGCGAGGCTCTTGACGCTATGAACAGGCTTTCCGAAGGAGCAGAAATTCTGGGAAGACTGAGAGTACTGGATTATTGATTGCGGAGGAAAAAGATGAGCGATAATATTATGCCGAAGTACAGGCGTGTCTTGCTTAAACTGAGCGGAGAGGCGCTTTCGGGCGAAAAGGGACAGGGCCTTGATTTTTCGACAGTTGAGAAAATATGCGAAAGCATAAAAAAGACCGCTGACGCAGGCGTTCAGATCGGAATTGTTGTCGGAGGCGGAAATTTCTGGAGAGGAAGAGACTGCGGCAGCTCTGACAGGGCTCGTGCAGACCATATCGGAATGTTGGCGACGGCTATGAATGCTCTCGCTGTAGCAGATGTCCTTGAAGGTATGGGCTGTACGGTAAGAGTGCAGACTGCAATCACAATGCAGCAGGTCGCAGAGCCGTTTATTTTAGGAAAGGCTCTTCGTCACCTCGAAAAAGGAAGAATTGTGATTTTTGGCTGCGGTACGGGCAATCCGTTCTTTTCAACAGACAGTGCGGCTTCCCTGAGAGCTGCTGAGCTGAAAGCAGATATAATTCTAAAGGCAACAATGGTCGACGGAATTTATGATAAAGACCCGAAAAAATGCCCCGATGCAGTTAAATTCGACGTAATTACTCATCACGATATTCTCGTAAAGAAACTGAAAGTAATGGACAGCGCTGCCGCTGCCATTTGTACCGAAAATAATATCCCCATTATTGTTTTCAATCTTGACAGACCCGATAATATTTATGATGCGGTTATGGGCAAGAGCGTGGGTACGCTTGTTACAAATAATAAGTGATTAAAAGGAGGATTTCAATGAAAGAGATTATCGACAATACTAAGCAAAGAATGGAAAAGTGTATCAACGCACTTCAGAGCGAGCTTGCCTCAATACGTGCAGGAAGAGCTAACCCTGCTGTTCTTGACAGGATAACCGTAACCTATTACGGAGCAGAAACGCCAATAAATCAAATGGCGTCTATTTCCGTAGCAGAGGCGAGAATTTTAGTTGTCACTCCTTATGATAAAACGCAGCTTAAGGCTATTGAAAAGGCTATTCAGGCAAGCGACCTGGGAATTAACCCCACTAACGACGGCACGGTGCTGAGAATTGTGTTTCCTCAGCTTACCGAGGAGCGCAGAAAAGAGCTTTGCAAGTCGGTCAGCAAGACCTGTGAGGAAAGCAAAGTAGCTGTAAGAAACGTTCGCCGCGACGGAATGGATAAAATCAAAGCAAAGAAGAAAGCCAACGAAATCACCGAGGACGACGTTAAAGAGGCAGAAAAGAATATCCAGAAAATCACCGATAAGTTTATCGAACAAATTGACAAAATCGGCGAGGATAAAGATAAGGAAATAATGTCTATCTGATGGAAGATAATCGTATTCCGAGGCATATCGGATTTATTATGGACGGAAACGGGCGTTGGGCAAAAAAACGGGGTATGCCGAGAAATTACGGTCACACAAAAGGCGCTGACGTCTTTAAGAAGTGTATTGATTGGTGCAAGGAATTAGGCGTTGAGTGCGCAACGTTTTACGCTTTTTCAACGGAAAACTGGAATCGTCCGAAAGATGAAATCAGCGGAATTATGAATTTGCTCAGACGGTATATCAAGGATATACGTAAGACAGCAGATAATGATACAAGAATTATTGTCCTTGGGGATAAATCGAGGCTGGATAAAGATATTTGCGATGATTTGATTGACCTTGAAGAGAAATCTGTAAATAACAGGGGCTTTACTGCCGGGATAGCTTTGAATTACGGCGGAAGAGCAGAAATTGTGAGAGCGGCACAGCTTATCGCAAATGACTGCGTTTCAGGGAAAATTTCACCCGAAGATATTGATGAAGAGCTTGTTGAAAATTTGCTGTATACAAGTGAAATGCCGCCGCTTGATTTGATAATCCGACCCAGCGGAGAAAAGCGTCTGTCAAACTTTCTGATTTGGCAGGCAGCTTATGCAGAGCTTGTTTTTATGGATGTGCTCTGGCCTGATTTTACAAAAAAAGATTTACAGTCCGCTATTGAAGAATTTGCAGCTAGAAACCGTAGATTTGGCGGAATTTGAAAGGCATTGTATGCTTAAAAGAATTATTTCGGCACTTGTTGCTATGGTTGTTGGTATAAGTGCGTTGGTTTTAGACAATTTCATAGTTTATCTGGTGCTGATTTCACTGTTCAGCGCTATCGGTTCTTATGAGCTTATTCGTGCGGTCAAGTGCGATAATCATAAATTTCTGACGGGATTTTGCGTGGTTTTTTCACTGTTTGTTCCGTCTATGCTGTCGTTTTCGACTATACGCCCGTTTTGGGTTATGGGCTGCCTAGTATATATCGTAGCATTGCTTTTGATTATGCTTTCGCAGCATAAATCTATCAAGTTTATGGATATTGCAGCCTGCGGCGGTTCGTCCTTGGCTATACCGATTTCTTTGAGCTGTATAATTTTCGTGAGAAATCTTCCGTGGTACGCTGAGGGCGGGTATTACCCCGGAGTATTTATGATAGTTTATCTGCTGTTTTGTGCGTGGCTGGGCGATTCGGGCGCTTATTTCATCGGAACGTTCCTCGGAAAGCATAAGCTCTGCCCCGAAATAAGTCCGAAAAAGACGGTCGAGGGCTTTATAGGAGGAATTATAACCGTAGGAATAGCAGTTACGGTTCAGTGTCTGGTGTATAACCTTATTCTGCCGACAGACGTTATGTACAAGATGAATTATGCTTTGATTATTCCCGTAGGAATGGTCGCAAGCGTAGCAGGAGTTCTCGGAGATTTGTCTATGTCCGTTATCAAGCGTCAGTATGATGTAAAGGATTTCGGAAATATTATGCCCGGACACGGCGGAATACTTGACAGATTTGACAGCGTTCTTTTTGTTGCGCCGTTTATTTACGTCGTTTTCAGCTTTGTTTCGCCGTTAATGCAGCAAGGGTAAGGCGCACGGTTTTTAGGCAAATTGTAATATTGCCTAAAATTCTCTGACAGGGGGAAAACGAGGTTTTCTCCCTTTAGATTTTTGAGGTAAGAGTATGGAAATTGTTGTTTTAGGTTCCACAGGTTCGATAGGCAAGCAGACATTAGATGTCTGCCGTGCGCATAATATTAAAATAAAAGCGTTGTCCGCTCACAGCAATATTGATTTGCTTGAAAAACAGGTAAGGGAATTTCTGCCCGAATACGTCGCTGTTTCAGATGAAACTTATTACAGCGAGCTGAAAAACAGGCTGTCCGATATGAAAATAAAGGTGCTTACGGGCAGCGACGGGCTATGCGAGCTTGCGGTACTGCACTGCGATAAAGTTGTAAACGCTGTTGTGGGAATGTCGGGACTTTTGCCTACTCTGGCGGCAATCAGCGTAGGAAATAATATCGCTCTTGCAAATAAGGAAACGCTGGTTGCAGGCGGAGAACTTGTTATGACCGCCGCAAAAGAAAAAGGTGTGGAAATTACGCCCATAGACAGTGAACATTCAGCTATTTATCAATGCCTTTTGGGAGCAGGCAAAAACAGATTTTCCAAGATAATTCTTACTGCGTCGGGAGGACCTTTTTACGGAAAATCCCGAAAAGAGCTTGAAAATATTACAAAAGAACAGGCTCTTGATCACCCTAACTGGAAAATGGGTGTAAAGGTCACAATTGACAGCGCAACAATGATGAATAAAGGTCTTGAGTTTATCGAGGCTGTAAGGCTTTTTAATGCTCTTCCGTCACAGATAGAAATAATAGTTCACAGACAGAGCGTTTTTCATTCTGCGGTGGAATTTGAGGACGGAGCTGTTATCGCACAGCTTGCAAGCGCAGATATGAGAATACCTATCCAATTTGCGCTGACTTATCCTGAACGTCTTTCTTGTTTGGCTAAGAAACTTTCGCTTACAGATGTCGGGGCTTTGACCTTTGAAAAACCTGATGAAGATGTATTCGACTGCCTTTCTGCCGCAAAAAAAGCGGTCGAAATGGGTGGAAACGCACCCTGTATAATTAACTGTGCAAATGAGGCGGCTGTTTCGCTTTTCTTTGAGGATAAGATAGGTTTTCTTCAGATAGGAGAGCTTGTTAATTCCGCTTTAAGAGATGTAAAATACATAAAAGAGCCTTTGCTGTCGGATATTATCAATACACGGTATGCCGCAGAGGAATACGTACTTTCCAATTTCTAACGGAGGAAATATGTCAACAGTCTTAAAAAGAATAATTTCAATATCAGTTTTAGTTTTGATCATAGGAGTATTTTTTCTTCTTTACTTTTTTGCAAACGATATTTTTATGAAAATCTATCCTATAGCAGTAGCAATTCTCGTATTCCTTGTTATAATTTTAATTCACGAGCTGGGTCATTTTTTTGCCGCAAGAGCCTGCAATATTTATGTTAAGGAATTTGCGTTCGGAATGGGTCCCGCTCTTTTCAGAAAAAAAGGCAAGGAAACCGAGTATGTTTTTCGTGCAATACCTGTTGGCGGATACTGTGCTTTTGAAAGTGATGTTGACGAGTTCAGCGAGGAAACAGATGAAATTGCAGAGCCAAATCCCCGTGCATTTAACAGAAAACCAGTCTGGCAGAGAATAATAGTAACACTTTGCGGTCCGATTATGAACCTCATACTGGGATTTATAGTTGTTATCGTGTCGCTTTGTACGTCGGAAGTCATCGCCTCAACGACGATTTGCGAATTCAGAGAAAAAAGCGTAAGCAATTCTCAGCTTATGGTAAACGATGAAATTCTTAATGTAGAGGGTCTGCCTATTTTTACAGCCTCTGATATAACCTATAAGCTCCAGTCGAGCAGCCGTAAAAACGCTGAGGGCAATCTTGTATATGATATAACCGTCAAAAGAAACGGCGAGGTCATAACCCTTAAAGACGTAGAGTTTATGACAACTCAAAACGGGGTTTATTTTGATTTTTATGTTTACCGTCTTGAAAAGAATTTCGGCAACGTAATAACAAGAAGTTTCCGTGAAACCTGTTCTACGGGCAGACTTATAATTATGTCGCTTTTTGATATGATTACGGGAAAATACGGATTAAATGAGCTTTCGGGTCCTGTAGGAGTGGGCACGGTAATTACCGAGGCAGTTTCAAATCCGTCCTATACTTTTGCGGATTTTATGAGCATTATCGCTCTTCTGACAATAAATGTCGGAATTTTCAATCTTTTGCCTGTTCCGGGATTGGACGGCTGCCGATTGATTTTCCTGCTGATTGAGCTTTTCCGCAGAAAACCCGTAAAGCCTCAGGTCGAAGGGATTGTTCATTTCGTGGGATTTGCTTTGCTTTTGGTCCTGATGATAACAGTTACTTTTAACGATATATCAAAACTTGTTTCGGGGGGATGAGCTTGAAAAAAGTTAAGGTCGGAAACTGCATTTTCGGCGAAGAAAAAATCTATATTCAGTCAATGCTGAACGTTCCTGCCGAAGATACCGAAAACAGCGTAAAGCAGGCTGTCGAGCTTGAAAAAGCAGGCTGTGAGATAATACGTGCCGCTGTTCCGAAAATTGAAAATGCAAATCTTATCGAGGTATTGAAAAATGCCGTAAACGTGCCGATTGTCGCAGATATTCATTTTGATTATAAAATAGCTTTGGCGTGTATCGAACGGGGGGCGGATAAAATAAGGATAAATCCCGGAAATATAGGCTCGTCCGAAGGCGTAAAGGCTGTCGCAAATGCCTGTAAAGCTAAAAATATCCCCATAAGGATAGGCGTAAATTCAGGTTCTCTTGAGAAAGAGCTGCTGGAAAAGTACGGCAGACCCACTTCAGAGGCTCTTGCAGAGAGCGCATTAAACCACGCAGAATTGCTTAACAGATTTGATTTTGACGATATTGTTATCAGCATAAAGTCCTCAAATGTCAAGAATATGATTGAGGCATATCGGCTGCTTGCAAAAAAAACAGACTATCCTCTTCATCTGGGTGTGACCGAGGCAGGGACAGAGCGTATGGGAATTATAAAATCCGCTGTCGGTATAGGCTCTTTGCTATGTGACGGGATAGGCTCAACGATAAGAGTTTCGCTCACGGCAGACCCTGTCAGAGAGGTTTATGCCGCAAAAGATATTTTGAGAGCGTGCGGATTGTACAAAGGAGCGGAAATAATTTCCTGCCCGACGTGCGGAAGAACGAAAATTGACCTTATCTCGCTTGCAAATGAAGTCGAAAATCTCCTTAAAAACGTAGAAAAACCTATCAAAGTGGCAGTAATGGGCTGTGCGGTAAACGGTCCGGGAGAGGCTCGCGAAGCCGATATAGGTATAGCAGGCGGTGACGGTGAGGGTCTTATTTTCAAAAAGGGGGAAATTCTTCGGAAAGTACCCGAGGACAAACTCTTATCGGAGCTAAAAAAAGAAATTGATTTGTTATGAAAGGATAAATTTATGTCGGCTTTGCTTAAAGATTTGTTTGACGATATTGAGTTTTCTGAAAATATTTCGGAAGGAAAAGCTATTAAAATATTTCATAAAAAAGAAGAAAATAAATTAAATATAAATGTTGAATTTTCAGAGCTTGTTCCTATGAAGGAACTTATTTCTGCGGCTGAAAAAATATCTGAAAGCCTTGAATGCGAAACAACGCTTTATCCTAAGTATCATTCTGAGCTTTTCACGACCGACTACATATATGATATAGTTGAAATGCTCAAAAGGAAATATGTCGGGGTAAACGGTTATTTTGACGGGGCAAAAATTGACGACGACGGTCAGACGTATGAGATAACCCTTAAAAGCGGCGGAAAAGCCATGCTGCAGGGAATGGGGCTTGACAAGAGGATAGAAAGCTTTGTCAAGGGAATTTTTGACAAGAATATAAATGTAATACTCTCGTCGGAAAACGAGCTTGATGTTGAGGATTATGTCAGCAGAAATTCAGAATCTACCGTTGAAAAGGTTTCTGTTTCAAACGAAACGCCAAAGCCTGTTCCCAAATATACAAGCAGCAGTTCAAGAGGAAAAAGACCGCAATTTCTTGCTGAACCGCAGGATATTATTCTGCCGTTTGATAATCAGCATTTTGACAATAATGTCAAACTGTTTTTCGGCAAGGGAAATTTCGACGAGCCGACATCTATGTCCGAGCCTTTTTCCGAACACGACGAGGCAACCGTTTGGGGAACTGTTTTCAAGACGGAAGATAAGCTTTCCCGTGATAAGAAAACGTTGATTTTTACGGCGTTTTTTTCTGACAGAAATTCTTCTCAGATTTTGAAAATAATAACAGAGTCGTCTAACGAAGAAACGTTAAAATCAAATATTTCAAACGGTAAATCTATAATTGTAAACGGAAAATTTGAGTTTGACCAGTTTACAAAGAGTTTAAATCTTCGTCCAGATTCAATGGCGTTAATCAGCTTGAAAAGCCGTAAGGATACGGCGGAGCATAAGCGAGTTGAACTCCATATGCATACGAATATGTCCGATATGGACGCTACAAGTACAGCGGAACAGCTTATTAAACAGGCAAATGTTTGGGGACACCCTGCGGTTGCGATAACCGACCACGGCAATCTTCAAAGCTATCCCGAGGCTATGAATACCATTGAAAAGCTGCATAAAGACGGCTCTGAGATGAAGGTGATATACGGAGTTGAGGCGTATTTTGTCAATGACAGTTCTGCTCTTGTGACAGGCTGCTGCGATTATTCCGTTGATGATGAAATAATCGTATTTGATCTGGAAATCACAGGACTTTCATCAAAATCTGACAGAATAACCGAAATAGGCGCAGTAAAGCTTAAAAATCGAGAGATAATTGAGGAATTCGGTACATTTGTCAATCCCGAAGTCCCTATTCCTTCACAGATAACGGAAATCACGGGAATAACCGATGAAATGGTTGAAAATGCTCCCTCCGAAAAAGATGCGCTCAAAGAGTTTATGAAATTTGCGGGAAATGCCGTTCTTGTCGCACATAATGCCGGATTTGATACCTCGTTTATAAGGGAATGTGCGCAGCGCTGCGGTATAGAATACAAATTCAGCTATGTCGATACAGTCGGTATTTGCAGAGCCGCTCTGCCCAGACTTAAAAATCACAAGCTTGATACCGTTGCAAAAGAGTATAAGCTTGGTGATTTTAATCACCATCGTGCCGTTGACGACGCAAAAATGCTTGCAAAAATTTATCAATGCCTTCTTAAAGACGCCGAAAAAATGGGAAAACTTGCGGTACTTGGCGATTTAAACGATCTGTTCGGCGGAGTTGACGTAAAAAAGCTCCACACATACCATATGATAATACTTGTCAAGAATAAGACAGGGCTTAAAAATCTTTATAAGCTTGTTTCCTTGTCAAACCTTGAATACTTCTATAAAAAACCCAGGATACCTCTTTCGGAGCTGCAAAAGCACCGTGAGGGTCTTATCATAGGTTCTGCCTGCGAGGCAGGAGAGCTTTTCAAAGCAATTCTTGAGGATAAACCCCGTGAAGAAATTGATAAAATTGCGTCAATTTATGACTATTACGAAATTCAGCCTATAAGCAACAATAAATTTCTTATTCGTGAAGGATATGTTCCCGATGAAGAGGCTCTTCGTATGCTCAACAGGAAAATAGTAAATCTTGCCGAAAAACACGGAAAGCTTTGTGTAGCGACCTGCGACGTTCACTTCAAGGATAAAGAGGACGGAATATTCCGTAAGATTTTGCAGGCAGGACAGGGCTATAAAGATGCAGACAATCAGGCGGATTTGTATTTCAGGACTACTGACGAAATGTTGGAGGAGTTTTCTTATCTCGGCGAAGAAAAGGCATTTGAGGTAGTTGTAACAAATACAAATAAAATCAGCGATATGATAGACGGAGATATAAGACCTATTCCGAAAGGCACGTTTACCCCGTCTATTGACGGAGCGGAGCAGGAACTCCAGGATTTGTGCTGGGGAAGAGCAAGGGATTGGTACTGCGAAGAGGGAAAGGAACTTCCCGAAATCGTTGAAAACCGCTTGAAAAGAGAGCTTGACTCTATCATCAAATACGGCTTTTCGGTCCTTTATATGATTGCGCAGAAACTTGTCAAATTTTCTGAAGATAACGGCTATCTTGTCGGTTCAAGAGGCTCGGTCGGTTCTTCGTTTGTGGCGATTATGTCGGGAATATCAGAGGTAAATCCGCTTGCGCCGCACTATCGCTGCCCGAAATGCCGACACAGCGAGTTTATAACCGACGGTTCGGTGGGTTCCGGATTTGATCTGCCTCCCAAAAACTGCCCTAACTGCGGTATTGATATGATTCGTGACGGACACGATATTCCTTTTGAAACGTTCCTTGGATTTAAGGGCGATAAAGCTCCCGATATTGACCTTAATTTTTCGGGAGAGGTACAGGCAAAGGTTCACAGATACACAGAAGAACTGTTCGGTAAAGACCACGTTTTTAAGGCAGGAACGATTTCTGCCGTTAAGGATAAAACCGCATACGGATTTGTTAAAAAATATTGCGACGAGAGAGGCTTGAATTATAATGACGCCGAAATCGAACGCCTTACTATCGGCTGCACGGGTGTAAAGAGAACCACATCTCAGCACCCCGGCGGAATGGTCGTTGTTCCGAATGACTATGAGGTTTATGATTTTACACCTATACAGCACCCTGCCGATAAGACAGAGAGCGATATGATTACAACGCACTTCGATTTCCACGCATTGCACGATACGATCCTGAAACTTGACGAGCTTGGACACGATGTCCCCACTCTTTATAAACATCTTGAGGATATGACGAAAGTAAAAATTGCGGACGTTCCTACGTCTGACCCATTGGTGTACAAGCTTTTCACGTCGACAGAGCCGCTTAATCTTACTGAAGATATAGGTGTAAAGAGCGGTACATTCGGCATACCCGAATTTGGTACAAGCTTTTCAATACAAATGCTCCAGGACGCTCAGCCTCGGAATTTCTCCGATCTTCTTCAAATATCGGGTCTTTCTCACGGAACGGACGTCTGGCTCGGTAACGCTCAGGATTTGATTAAAAACGGCACCTGTACGATTTCCAACGTTATAGGAACCCGTGACAGCATAATGGTTTACCTTATGCACAAGGGAGTTGAACCCTCTCTGGCATTCAAAATAATGGAAATCACACGAAAGGGAAACGCCAAAAAGCTTTTTGACGAAACTATCTATAAGGCATTTGAGGAGAATAATGTCCCCGAATGGTATGTTGAAAGCTGTAAGAAAATCAAATATATGTTCCCGAAGGCGCACGCTGCCGCTTATGTTACTGCTGCGGTAAAGCTTGCCTGGTTCAAGATATATAAGCCTGCGGAATTTTATGCAGCTACTCTTACAAAGCATACGGATAATCTTGAGCTTGAAACAGTTCTTAAAGGAAAAGAGGCTGTTAAACAGCGTATTCAGGATATCAAAAATAATCCCAAACCCACAGCTAAGGACGCAGGCACTCTTGACGCACTTTTGCTGATTTATGAGATGATGTGTCGGGGGATTGATGTTCTTCCCGTTGACGCAAAGCTCTCAAACGCCGTGACTTATGTCGTCGAGGACAATAAGCTCAGAATGCCGTTTATGGCGGTTTCCGGCTGCGGAGAAACGGCTGCTCTGAAACTTAAAGAAGTCATTGACAGCGGCGAGGCTCTCAGTATTGATGAAATTCAGTCGATGAGCGGAGTTAATTCCACTGTAATAGAAAAGCTTAAAGAAATGGGAGTTTTCAGAGGTTTCCAGCAGTCTGCACAGTATACTCTCTTTGATATGTAATTTTTTCCAAAGAGCAATTTGCGGTGTTTATGGGCTAGTTGTCTGTAATTATCAACATTGTTAAATAATTATGTTGAATTAATCAATTTTTTCCGCTTTGCTTGACAAAACGTTTGCGATATGCTATTATAATATAGTACTGTGATAATATAGTAGCACATCACTACATTAAATCGCTTGAAAATCCAATGAAATGAGGGTAAAATATGAAGGGAAACGACTGGCTTACGCCCGAAGGCACAAGGGATTTGCTCTTTGAAGAATGTGCCGCAAAGCGTACCCTTGAGGAACGTATAACAGGAATATTTGAGAGCTACGGCTATTCCGAGGTAATAACGCCCGGAATAGAGTTTTACGATGTATTTAACGGGAAAACACGGCATTTTCCGCCTGAAACTATGTATAAGCTTGTTGACGGAAAAAATCGTCTTATGGTTTTAAGACCCGATACCACAATGCCTATCGCAAGACTTTGTGCAACAAGACTTCGCAGGGAAGAGCTGCCGTTAAAGCTGTTCTACAATCAGAGCGTATTTATGGTAAATCCTAAGGACAGCGGCAGAGATGACGAGTTTGAACAGAGCGGAATTGAGATAATCGGCGGCGAAAACGAGGACTCTGACTATGAGGCGCTGTTTCTTGCGGCTAAAACGCTCGGTGAATGTGACAAGGATTACCGCCTTGAAATCGGCGACAGCGGAATTTTCAGAGAGATCCTTTCAAAAATCAACTGTATGGACGGAGATTTTGTGGAAAAAGTCCGTATCGGAATTGAAACGAAGAATTACCCCGCAATAGATTTTGCCCTTGAAGAACTTGACGACAGCGAGGCAAAAGTTTCACTGAAAATGCTCGCAAGGCTTTTCGGCGGATTTGAGGTTTTTGATGAGGCGAGAAAATATCTCTGCGGTGAGTTGCTCGAAGAAAAGCTTTCTCGTCTTGAAAGGCTTTGCAGTGAGCTTTCGGAAATCGTTCCTAAAGAAAAAATACGTGTTGATTTGGGTCTTGCAAATAAGAAAAATTACTACACGGGCATTATTTTCAAGGGCTATGTCGAGGGCTACGGGCAGCCTGTTTTGTCGGGCGGACGTTATGACTCTCTTATCGGAGAATTTGGCGGAAACGATGCGAAAGCTGTCGGTTTTGCGGTAAATATTGAGGCTGCCGCTAAGGTTTATCTGAAAAATAAAGGCAAATCACTTACAAAAACCGCTGATGTGCTTGTTTTCTCCAAAAATAAAATAGAGGCCTTAAAGCATTGTGAAAAGCTGATTTCTGAGGGATTGATCGTGCGTAATTTCAACGGAGAATGCTGCGTTTGCGCTGAAAAATTTGCAAAATCCCACGGAATAAAAAGACTTGATATAGTAAACGAAAACTGCGAAGTTGAAGTCAGGGAGGTGTGAGAGTGGAAAAGAAGAAAATCAGAATTGCTCTCACAAAGGGCAGAATTGAAAATAAAGCCGTTGATTTGCTTAAAAAAATCGGCTATGATGTCACAGACCTTCTTGAAAAGGGCAGGCGGCTGATACTTACTATCCCGAATGAAAATATCGAGGTCGTTCTTGCAAAAGCAGCGGACGTGATAACCTATGTTGAGCACGGTGTGTGCGATTTGGGCGTTGTCGGCAAGGATACGATAATGGAACACGGCGGAAAATTCTATGAAATTGCCGATTTGGGATTTGGCAGGTGCAAATTTGCTCTTGCTGTTAAAAAGGGAAACGACTTTTACTGCGGTTACGGCGTAAAGACAGTTGCTACAAAATATCCCGAAGTTACCCGAAATTTCTTTGAAAATAAAGGAATTGATGTCGATATAGTAAAGATCGAGGGTTCTGTTGAGCTTGCGCCTTTGGTGGGACTTTCCGACGGCATAGTGGATATTGTTGAAACAGGCACTACGCTTAAAGAAAACGGGCTTGAGGTTGTTGAGGACGTAGCACCCGTATCGGCAAGATTGATCGCAAATACCGTCAGCATAAAACTCAAACAGGAAAGAATACTGGAAATTGTAAATCTTATTAAGGAGAATTTATAATGATAAGAATTATAGAGGCAAACGGTGACGAGATAAAGTTTCTCGAAGAAACCGAAAAGCGTGCCGGTGAAGTCGGCATTGAAGTCGAAAAAACCGTAAAAGCTATTCTTGAAGATGTAAAACAGAACGGCGACAAGGCAGTAAAGGCATATACGGCTAAATTTGACTGTCCGAATGCACAATATTACCGTGTACCCGATGAAGTTATAAACGACGCTCTTACTGAGGCAAATGAAAATTCACCCGAATTTATCGAGGCGATGCTCAATGCTGTTGAAAATATCACTGCATTTCACACAAGACAAAAGCGGGAAGGCTTTTGCGTCACCGAAGAAAACGGCGTTATTATGGGTCAGAGAGTACGGGGACTCGATAAGGTGGGACTTTACGTTCCGGGCGGCACAGCCGCATATCCCTCGTCTGTTCTGATGAACGCTATTCCTGCCAAAATCGCCGGAGTAAATGAAATCATTATGGTAACACCGCCGCTTAAAGACGGTTCGGTAAATAAGGATATTCTGGTAGCGGCAGCTCTTTGCGGCGTCGACAAAATCTATCTTGCAGGAGGAGCTCAGGCAGTTGCGGCTCTTGCTTACGGCACGGAAGAAATTCCCCGAGTATCAAAAATCGTAGGTCCCGGAAATATATTCGTCGCAACAGCCAAAAAGCTCGTTTTCGGAAATGTCGATATAGATATGGTCGCAGGTCCCAGTGAGATACTCGTTCTTGCAGATGAAACTGCAAATCCTGTTTATCTTGCGGCTGATTTGATGTCACAGGCAGAACACGATAAGCTTGCCAGCGCAATTATGGTAACAACGAGCCGTGAAATCGCTGAAAAGACAAAGGCTGAAATTGAGCGGCAGGTGCAAAATCTTTCGAGAAAAGAAATCATATGTGAGTCGTTGAAAAATTACGGCGGTATTATCGTGTGTGAAAGTATGGATTATGCCGTTGAGATAGCGAACAAAATTGCTCCGGAGCACCTTGAGGTCTGCTGCGCCGATCCTATGGAATATATAGGAAAACTTGATAATGTAGGCTCGCTGTTCCTTGGAAATCATTCGCCTGAGCCTCTCGGAGATTATTATGCCGGACCTAATCACGTACTTCCTACAGGCGGCACGGCAAGATTTTATTCTCCTCTCGGAGTAGACAGCTTTGTAAAGCGTTCCAGCTACATTTATTACACAAAAGACGCCCTTCTTGACGCAGCGGACGATATTATTCTGATAGCAAAACGGGAACAGCTTACTGCTCACGCTAATTCAATTGCGGTGAGAAAAGATAATTAACGGGAGATTGTTATGAAGATTATCAGCAGAAAATCTCAGATTAACAGAAAAACAAAGGAAACCGATATTTCTGCCTCTCTTGATTTTGACGGAGGCGAAGTACAAATCAACACGGGAATAGGATTTCTCGACCATATGCTGACTGCTCTTGCGGTTCACGGCGGTTTTGGGCTGACGCTTGAAGCCAAAGGCGACCTTTGCGTTGACGGTCATCATACGGCTGAAGATGTCGGAATAGTTCTCGGAAAAGCGTTTTGCGAGGCTCTTGGCGATAAGAGCGGCATAGTGCGTTACGGAAGTGCGTTTATACCTATGGACGAATCGCTCGGCTTTTGCGCTGTTGACATAAGCGGCAGACCTTTTCTCGTATTTAACGCAGAGTTCATAAACGAAAAAATCGGCGAGCTTGACGCCTGCCTTATTGAAGAGTTTATGAGAGCTTTTGCGTTCAATTCGGGGATAACGCTGCATCTGCGTGTTGAGTACGGAAAAAATGACCATCACAAGGCAGAGGCGCTCTTCAAATCGCTTGCTTATGCGTTGAAACAGGCGGTAAAGCCGAATGCAGAGGGTTCGGTCGTTTCCACAAAAGGCGTGCTTTAAAAAGGAATAAAAGAGAGGTCAATATGACTGTAATTATTGATTACGGCGCAGGAAATCTGTTCAGCGTAAAAAACGCTTTGGATTATCTCGGAATTGAGAATAAAATCACAAAAAACGCAGATGATTTGCGCTCTGCCGACAGGCTTATTCTCCCCGGTGTAGGCGCTTTCCCCGATGCTATGAGAATGTTGAACGAGAGCGGTCTTGTTGAGGTCATCAAAGAAGAAGTTCTCAAAAAACCCATTCTCGGAATTTGTCTGGGAATGCAAATGCTTTTTGAGAAGGGGTTTGAATTTGAGGAAACAGAGGGTCTTGGTCTTATCAAAGGCAGCGTAAAGCTTATGACTCCGAAAAATCTTCCTATACCGCATATCGGCTGGAATGAGCTTGAGCTTAATAATCCTTGCGGACTGCTGGATAAGGGCGGGGAATATGTGTATTTTGTTCATTCTTATGCTGCTGATTGCCCTGCTGAGAATGTTTCGGCTTATTGTGATTACGGAATGAAGGTCCCTGCGCTTGTTTTCAGCGGAAATGTCTACGGCGCACAGTTTCACCCCGAAAAGAGCGGTGAAACGGGACTTGAAATTCTGAGAAAATTCGCTGCTCTATAATTAGTTATAGCAGGCAAGTGCGTAAAAGAAAACTTTTACGCAATAGCTGTAACTAAAAAGGAGTTTGAAATGAATTTTCCCAAGAAATGCAAAAAGACAGAGCTTTGCGCCGATAAAAAAGTAAGGAGAACAAAAATGGTTATTTTACCTGCGATAGATATTAAAGACTGGCAGTGCGTAAGACTTTTCAAAGGCGACTATAATACCGTAAAGAAGGTCGCAGACAGCTATATGGACACCGCAAGAGCGTTTGAAAACGCAGGTGCCGAATGGATACATATGGTCGATCTTGACGGGGCAAAGGACGCTACTCAGCAGAATAAGGACATTTTCATTGACGTAGCGAAAAATACGGGCTTAAAAGTCGAAGTAGGCGGCGGAATACGTTCTCTCAATACGGTGGAAATGTATCTTAAAAACGGCATTTCCCGTGTAATAATCGGTTCTGCTGCCGTGAAAGATCCGCTTCTTGTAAAAAACGCCGTAAAAGAATACGGCGACAGGATTGCGGTTGGAATTGACGCAAAAAACGGATTTGTCGCAACGGAAGGCTGGCTTGAAACATCTGACGTTCTTTTTACCGATTTGGCAAAGGCTATGTCTGACGTAGGTGTAAAGTACATAATTTTTACTGACATTTCAAAGGACGGCACGCTTTTGGGAGTTAATGCAGAGCAGCTTGACGAGATAAACAAGTGCTGTAATGCGAATATTATTGCCAGCGGCGGCGTAAAAACGATAGATGACATCAGAATTTGCAAAAATCTGGGACTTTACGGCACTATCTGCGGAAAATCAATTTACAGCGGTACTCTTGATTTGCGTGAGGCTGTCGCAGAGGCTGAAAATGACTGATTTTATTGAACTTAAGCTGTAAGAAAGGAAAATCTATGCTTGCAAAAAGAATAATCCCCTGCCTTGACGTAAGAAACGGAAAGGTGGTAAAAGGCGTCAATTTTGAGGGCGTAAAGGACGTTGGCGATCCTGTTGAATTAGCCGTCGAATACAACAAACAGGGTGCAGATGAAATCGTATTTTATGATATAACCGCCTCGTATGAAGGCAGAGGAGTTATGCTTGATGTCGTTGAACGTACGGCGAAACAGGTTTTCGTTCCGCTTTGCGTGGGCGGCGGAATTTCCTCTGTTGAGGATTTTCGCGATACTTTGAGAGCAGGCGCAGATAAGGTGTCGGTCAATTCTCAGGCTGTGAAAAATCCTAAACTTATCAGCGATGCCGCAGAGATTTTCGGTTCACAGTGCGTTGTTGTGGGAATTGACGCTAAAAGAAACGGCAAAGGCGGATATTCCGTATTCATAAACGGCGGAAGAGTTGATATGAACCTTGATTTGGGGGATTGGGTAAAAGAAATATCCGAACGGGGCGCAGGAGAGATTTGCCTTAATTCGATAGATACTGACGGAGTAAGAGGCGGATTTGATATTGAAATGCTTAATTATGTTTGCTCAAGGGTAAAAATCCCCGTAATATCAAGCGGCGGCTGCGGCAAAATCGAGCATTTCTCCGAGGTTTTTCAGAAAACTAATTCTTCAGCAGCTCTTGCAGCGTCGCTTTTCCATTTCAAAGAGCTTACCGTAGGAGAGGTAAAGGAGCACTTGAAAAAACATAAAATCCCTGTAAGAATATAAATTATTGTTTTCAAAACATCTTGCAATAATCTCTGTTTCGTGTTAAAATTATTTTGTACAAATTTTAGGAGTGTTGAATTATGAAAAGAAAAATTTTGTCAGTACTGGTTTGTCTGTCTGTCATTTCCCTGGCAGGCTGCAGCGAAAATACCGAATATCCCGGAGAAAGCAGTTCAAATTTTTCCGGAACGTCAGGCTCTGAAAGCAGTTCGGGCGGTTCTTCGGACGGTATTGGTGAAAAAGACCCCGATGTATCGGACGGCGAAAGCTCAATCAAAGATGATATTTCTTACGGTGAAATTATAGGTCACAACGGCTTTATCCCGAATTATTCCGAAACTCAATATGACGAGTACGGATATTATATCGGTAATCATTACGTTGATTACTCAAACGAAATTTACAATAACAACGGCATTTATCAGGACGTAAACCGTGATTACATATTTGAAAACGGCATTGTAAAGCTGACTGACGAACCCTCTGTTATGTGGTATGCTCCGCAGAAAATACCGACTGAAGTGTATAATATTGAGGATTCTATTGCGTGGGCAAGAGCAAACTGGAATGTCGGAACAATGCTTTGTGCGCCGTTTATCGCAAAATGTATGGAGGCAGGAGGAATTTCCGCAAATTCGACCAGTTCAACGGGACTTTGCCTGCAATTATTAAGTTCGGGGTTGGGTTTCGGCGAATTTTTGCCGATTAACGAGGACCAGACTGTTACTCTTCCAGATTATGCTCGCCCCGGTGATGTTGTGCAGACATTTTGCCCGTACGAAGGACTTATGCTCCATTCGCTGCTTTATGTCGGCGATGATGAAAAAGGTCATATGAGAGTTATTTGCCGCAATATGAGAAATAACGGCGAATACGCTTTCATTACCGATGAAGAATGTTATGACTGCAGCACTGATCTGAAAGAGGTATTCTTGTTCCATTTCTATCAGGATGACGATGACCCGTCAAAATTCCCCGAGGCGGTTAAAAACGACAGCAATACTCTTCTTTGCAGGAGCAACAGTTGGAAACTCGACGAGAAATATAATCGTACAAAAGCTGTCGAATACGCAAAAAATCACATTGATGACGGAATTGGTCTTTACGGAGCACAAAATTTGTCTGCCGCCCTTACAGCAGGAGATATTTCTATATCTTTCCCCAACAATACATCTCTGCTGTTTCAGATGATGTCTTCGGGTATGGGTGCAGCTCATTCGGTAAAAATAAATGCCGACAGAACGGTTACTCTGCCTAAATATTCCAAAGAAGGAGATATTATGTTCTTCTGGTGTGAAAAGGAAGGCGCAATTTTAGGCTCTTATATGATAAAAGGCAAGGACGGTAACGGCAGAATGATTTTGTATGCCGAAGATATGGTAAATGATGAAACTAAGGCTTTCCGTGTCGATAAGGAATGTTTAGGCTGCGACTTTGAGCCGGATGAGGTAATTTTGTACTGCTTTAATGATGGAGAATAATATGGATTTGAAAAAATTTTTCAAAAAAAGCGATCTTATCCCTGCAATCGTGCAGGACGCAAAAAACGGCGAAGTGCTTATGCTCGCCTATATGAACGAAGAAAGCCTTAAAAAATCGCTTGAAACGGGCTATACGTGGTTCTGGAGCAGATCAAGGCAGGAGCTTTGGAATAAGGGCGCTACTTCGGGACACGTTCAGCGAATTATAGAAATTTACGGGGACTGCGACGACGATACCTTGCTTATTAAGGTCGAACAGACGGGTGCGGCTTGCCATACGGGAAACAGAACGTGCTTTTTTAACAAAATAAGGTAATTCAGCATTGAATATATTGAACAATATATTACAGACAAAGGCATACGGGATAAAAATGAAATACAGGAGGAATAACAATGACAGACGCATTCAAGGAAATGTACGATGTTATCATCAACCGCAGGGCAAACCCACAGGAGGGCTCTTACACCTGCTATCTTTTTGACAAGGGACTTGACAAGATACTTAAAAAATGCGGCGAGGAATGTACCGAAATGGTTATTGCGGCTAAAAATTCCGATAATGAAGAGCTTGCAAACGAAATAAACGATTTGTTCTATCACGTTGCCGTTCTTATGGCAGAGTGCGGTCTTACCGTTGAGGACATAGATGAAATAATGAGCGAAAGAGCAAAGAAAATCGGCAATCTGAAACAATTTCACACCAGCGACCACAATACGTGAGAAATCGGCAATAAATCTCGTTATATAAAAATTGAAAAATTTTCCGAAAATTATTGCTTTTTTCTTTCAAGTGTGTTATAATAATTGTACGGGTTAGTACTAATTTATTCAGAAAAGGAGAATTTTTATGTTGGTTTCAGCAAAAGAAATGCTTAACAAGGCTCGTGACGGCAAGTATGCGGTAGGTCAGTTCAACATCAATAACCTTGAGTGGACAAAGTCTATCCTTACGGTTGCAGAGGAGCTTAAGTCGCCTGTTATTCTCGGCGTTTCCGAGGGCGCAGGAAAGTATATGACAGGTTTCAAGACCATTGTCGGAATGGTAAACGGTATGCTTGAAGAAATGAAGATTACCGTTCCTGTTGCTCTTCACCTTGACCACGGTACGTTTGAGGGCGCACAGAAGTGCTTAAGAGCAGGATTTTCTTCGATAATGTTCGACGGATCACATTATCCGATTGCTGAGAATATTGAAAAAACTAAAATTCTCGTTAATGCTTGCGATGTTTTCGGCGTTTCCATTGAGGCTGAGGTAGGTTCTATCGGCGGCGAAGAGGACGGCGTTGTCGGTATGGGCGAGTGCGCTGACCCTAAGGAGTGTAAGTCTATAGCTGACCTCGGCGTAACAATGCTTGCGGCAGGTATCGGCAATATTCACGGTAAATATCCTGCAAACTGGCCCGGACTTTCGTTTGAAACTCTTGAGGCTGTTAAGAAGGAAGTCGGAGATATGCCGCTGGTTCTTCACGGCGGAACGGGTATTCCCGCAGATATGATCAAGAAGGCAATTTCTCTCGGCGTTGCAAAAATCAACGTCAACACCGAATGTCAGCTCTCCTTTGCTGAGGCTACCAGAAAATACATCGAAGAGGGCAAAGATCAGCAGGGCAAGGGATTTGACCCCAGAAAATTGCTTGCTCCCGGCGCAGAGGCTATCAAGGCTACTGTCAAGGAGAAAATGGAACTGTTCGGCTCTGTCGGAAAAGCATAATTTCAAAAGAAATTTTAAGGGACATCTAGGTGTCCCTTTTAATTTTTAGTAGTTTTTGACAAAAAGCTATTGAATTTTATATGAAAATATGTTATAATAAAATCAGTAAAAACAAAAATCATTACAATATGTTTTATCGGAGAAAAGCAAATGAATATAGCAGTTGTGGGTTTGGGACTTATTGGAGGCTCGATTTGTAAGGCGCTTAAAGCCAACACTTTTCACCATATTATGGGAATTGATAACGATAATGAAACAGTAAGAAAAGCACTCGAAGTGGGTGCAATCGACGAAGAAATCGACGTTGAGAAACTCTCTGAGGCTAACCTTACTATTATCGCACTTTATCCGTTGGCTATTGTCGATTTTGTAAAGCAAAATGCCGATAAATTTAAAAAAGGCTCAATAGTAATGGATATTTGCGGCGTAAAGGGGTATATCGTAAATAACTGCACTCCTGTCCTTGAAGAAAGGGGAGTTATCTTCATAGGCACTCATCCTATGGCAGGTACGGAACATTCGGGATTTGATTATTCAGACGGCGATTTGTTCCGAGGAGCAAGTTTTATTATAACCCCTTCGGAAAAAACGCCTCAGATTGCTGTCGATTTGGTTTCAACGCTTGGCGCTTGTATGAATTTCGGTCAGGTGGTAATTGCTACTCCCGAACAGCACGACAAAAACATCGCATATACCTCTCAGCTTGCCCACGTTGTATCGAACGCTTATGTAAAAAGCCCGTCCTTATTCCACGCAGACGGTTTTTCGGCAGGAAGTTTCCTTGATTTGACAAGAGTGGCTTATCTTAACGAGGAGATGTGGTCGGGACTTTTTCTGTGCAACAAAGATGCACTTTTGTTTGAAATCAACAGTATCATAAACTCTCTTTCCGAGTATCGTGACGCTATGGTAAACGACGATATTGATACGCTCAGGGAACTTCTTAAGGTTGGCCGTGAGCGGAAAGAGAAAAGTATGGAGTTTTACGGACAAGGACGCAGAAAATAAGGAGCAGTCAGATGTCGGACAAGAAAGCTACGCATATAGGTTATGCTGTTTCGCTCTGCGGAATAATGTGCGGTCTTGCTTTTGCTTTGATGTTTCTTCTGGGATTTGTACCGACTTTTGAGTATATTTCTCCTGCAATTGCAGGCATATTTATGTGGATAATCAAGGAACAGCTCGGTATTAAGTATGGTATGGTGAGCTATATTGCGGAAGGATTGCTTTGTATGCTCATCACAACCAACTACGAGGCTGCGATTATGTTCCTGCTTTTGCTGGGGTATTATCCCATACTTCGGGAGGCTCTTCAGAAAATCAAAATCATTCCGTTAAGGTGGCTGGTAAAGCTTTCGGTTTATGCGGTTTCTGCGTTAAGCAGCTATGCTGTACTTATCTATCTTTTCGGTTTGACACATATTTTCGACGGCTTAGGTGATTTCGGAGAATATGCGTCTGTTTTCCTGCTTTGCATTGGAGCGGTAGTATTCGTGATTTATGATATTTTTTTGGGACTTTTTAAGCCGTTTTACGAAAAGCTTTTAAGACCGAAAATAACAAAAAGAATGAAATAGGAGAAAAATATGTCTGAAAGAGTTCCTGAACGTTCGGAAATTCCCGACGAGTATAAGTGGTCTATCAATGATATATACGCAACGGACGAATTATGGGAAGAGGACTGTAAAAAAGCGCAGACTTATGCTGAAAAATTCCGTTTATTTAAAGGAAAACTCTCTGAAAATGCAGGAAATTTGCTTGAATACCTTAGGCTGAGCGAAGAGGTTTCCGTGCTGTTTGACAGCCTTTTTTGCTATGCTCATTGTAAAAGAGATGAAGATACACGCATTTCAAAATATCAGGGTATGATGAACCGTGTAATCGGTCTTTCGGTTGATTTTGAAGAGGCAACGGCTTTTGCTACCCCCGAATTGCTGTCGATAAGCGATGAAACTTTAGAAAAATTTTATTCGGAATGTCCCGATTTGGGGCTTTATCGCCGTTATCTCGATAAAATCAGGGTACAGCGCAATCATTATCTTTCCGAAAAAGAAGAAAAGATAATCGCTTTGACAGGAGAAATGCTGCAAACACCCGATACAATTTACTCTATGTTCAACGACGCAGATTTGAAATTCCCCGACGCTGTGGATAAGGACGGAAATTCTCATCAGATTACGCACGAGAGCTATATTTCTTTGATGAGAAGTGAAGACAGAACGCTGAGAAAGTCCGCTTTTGATAATCTTTATCACACTTATGAGAGCTTTAAGAATACAACTGCGGCAATGCTTTCATCACAGATAAAAACGCTTGCGTTCAACGCAAAGGCAAGAAAATATCCTTCGGCACTTGACGCCGCATTATCTGCAAATGAAGTCGATACCGCCGTTTACAGACAGCTTATTGATACAGTGCACGAAAATATGGATTTGATGCATAGATATGTAAAAATCCGTAAAAAAGCACTTAACGTTTCCGAACTTCACCCGTATGATTTATATGTGCCGATAGTAAGCGGAGTTGACGATAAAATAGACTTTGAGCGTGCCAAAGCCGAAGTTTACGAGTCGCTGGCTCCTATGGGCGAGGATTACCGTGCGATTTTCAGAAAGGGAATTGAGGAGCGCTGGATTGACGTTTACGAAAACGCAGGCAAATGCAGCGGAGGCTATTCCACAGGACCGAAAGTCCACCCGTTCGTTCTGCTGAACCACAAGGACACGTTGAACTGTGAATTTACCCTGGCTCACGAAATGGGTCACGCAATTCACTCTTACCTGTCAAACGAAAATCAGCCGACAATTTACTCGAATTATGTAATATTTGTCGCAGAGGTCGCCTCGACCTGCAACGAAAGCCTGCTTATGCAATACCTTTTAAAAGGCTGTACGGACAAAAAACGGCGTGCTTACCTTGTGAATTATTTTCTTGAGCAGTTTCGGACGACTCTTTACCGACAGACAATGTTTGCGGAATTTGAGCTTATGATCAACGAAAAATCCGAACGAGGCGAAAGCCTTACAGCAGACGCTCTTTGCGAGATGTATCATAAGCTGAATGTCGAATATTACGGAAAAGATTTGATTGTCGACAATGAGCTTGATATGGAATGGGCAAGAATACCGCATTTTTACTGCGATTTCTATGTTTATCAGTATGCGACGGGATTTTCTGCTGCGATAGCGTTATCTCAGAAAATTCTAAGCGAAGGCGAGCCTGCGGTTCGGGATTATATCAGATTTTTGAGCAGCGGCTGCTCAAAAGACCCCATAACGCTTTTGAGGGAAGCGGGCGTCGATATGATCTCAAAAAGCGCTGTTGAAAATGCTTTAAAGCTTTTCTCCGAGCTTTTGGACGATATGGAAGGATTGTTGGACAATTAAGGCGGTGTTGTTTTGGATAGTGCTGATTTTAGTGACGTGAAGGAGTTTTGTAAGAGTTTTTTAAATCCTGTCATTTTCTTTAATAAAGACTGGGAAATTGTGTACTGCAACAAGAAGAATTTTATCACGACCGAAAAGACAGTATATCAACTCACTTTGAACGATACCGGAATATTAAATTTAAATCGCAGCAATTTTGTTATGGTCAAGGGAAAGCAGTACTGCGCCAGAGCATTTGGATACCGTGAATTTTATGTGGCTGAGCTTTTCAGTTATGACGATGTCTTTGATATGGCAGTCAATGTCAATATCTATGAAAAAATTCTTCCGTTTATAGGCTGTTTTGAGTATAATATTGCGATTTTGCTGGGCACTGTAACTTCATTGAAGAAAAGACTTAAAAGCGAAGAACGCTATGAGGATTTGAAGAGCTTTGCAAGCATCGAAAAAAGCTCTATGCAGTTAAGTGCCGCAAGCAAGAATATCTTTCAGTATGCAAATATGTTTTACCTCAAAACAAAGCACGAAAGAATAAATACCTATGCTCTTGTCGAGGGCATTATTAACCGCTGTAATCAGGCGTTGGTAGATATAGGAAGAAGAATTGAATTTATTTCTCAAATTGATGATTATTCCATAAGCGCTAATCAAAGCCATTGTATAACGGCTCTTATCAATGCTATTCAGAATGCGCTGCTGTATTCTCCTGTTGACTGTGACCCTACGGTTATAGTTACAAAAACTTTAATACAAGAAAAAGAATATGCCGTAATAATGGTGAAAAACAGGTGCAGAGTTCGTTCCGAAAACGATGAAAAAACGCCCGATTTGAATTTCAGCAACCAGAGAATAGGCTGCGGTATTCCGATTATAAAGCGTTTTGCCGAGGAAAGCGGCGGCATTTTCGATATGGAAGAGGATAAGGGAATAATGACGGTCACTTTGAAGATACCGATGATCGTTAAGAATAAATCCAGTGAAATTGTTTTTGGAGAAGACTTTTATTCGTATTATGATACCGGTATTCCCGATATTATTGACCTGAAAATGTTTGAGGTTATTGAGTTTTTCAGCAATAATTAGCGTTTGAATTTACTAAAAATTCAGTTCTTTTTCACTTTTTTATCATATTTGTAATGTATAATTGATTACGTTATGAGATTACATTATCCGTAACATATGACAGTCTGAAAGCGATTTCGGGCTGAATTAAGGCAATGTTCATAATTTCCTCACATTGTTTATGTATTTTAAGGCGTTCTTGATATGATTTAAGAACGCCCGATTTTTTCAGAATAGATTTGGAGGTCAAAAATGTATAAAATTCTGGTCGTTGATGATGAAGAAAATATTCGTGAAGTTATACGTGAATATGCCGAATTTGAGGGTCACGAGGTGGACGAGGCTTGCGACGGAATGCAGGCAGTTGAAAAAGCCAGGTCAAAGGATTATGATATTATAATTATGGATATAATGATGCCCAGACTTGACGGTTATCTTGCCTGCAAGGAAATTCGCAAATTCAAACAGACACCCGTGCTTATGCTTTCGGCAAGAGGCGAAGAATATGATAAGCTTTTCGGTTTTGAGATAGGAATTGACGATTATGTGGTAAAACCCTTTTCTCCGAAAGAGGTTATGGCAAGGGTAAATGCTATCGTAAAAAGAAATTCCGCCTCTTCCGAAACAGCAAATCCTCCTGTTGATGTGGAAAAGTTTGAGGGACTTGAGATAAATTTTGTTTCGAGAGATGTTTTTATCGACGGAGAAAAAGCAAATCTTACCCCGAAAGAATATGATTTGCTGTTCTATCTGGTAAGAAACAAGAACATAGCTCTTACGAGAAACAAGCTGCTTGAAGAGGTTTGGGGATATGACTTTTTCGGCGATGACAGAACCATTGACACTCACATAAAAATGCTCAGAAATAATTTGGGACAGTATCGGAAATTTATAGTTACTCTTCGAGGATTAGGATATAAATTCGAGGCATAAGATGAGTTTTTTTCGCAGTATTAAAGTCAGAGTCTGGCTTAGGTTTGAAATTGTCGTTCTTGCAATGCTGGCGTTTACTTATGTGTTTCTTATCGCTCTTTTTCCAAGCTTTTACAGTTGGTCGAAAACTTACGAGATAGAGGAAACATTTGTAAAAATACGTTCAAACTGGACAAGTGAAAAAATTGTTGATATAGTTAATCAGCAGGCTGCCGAGAAAAAAATGTATATTGAGATAAATTTCCCAAAAGCGAATTACACTTATTCGGCAAATAAGCTGGGCGGAAGTCTTTCAATCGCATTTCTGTCAAAGGATAGCTTTATCAACAGCATAAACGAGTCAAAAAACGGCAAGATTTACAAGAATTTCCGTGACGAACAGGAAGATAACTCGGTGCTTATGATGGGCAGCTATATCGGAGACAGAAGCAACCCTGAAGCGTATATCTTTATTTTCAATTATCTTGAACCGATAGGAACAACCGTAAGCATATTTGTGCGGCAGTTTGTTATTGTCGGCATAATTATGATGATTTTGACGGTATTTATGTCGGCTTTCTTCTCTGCAAAAATATCAGACCCTATTATCAGAATAAATGACTCTGCAAAATCCTTGCCGCAGGGCAAGTTTGACGCTAAAATAGAACGAGGAGATTTTGATGAGATAAAACAGCTTTCCGAAACGCTTTCATCTGCGTCATATGAAATCTCAAAATCAGATGATTTGCGTCGTGAGCTTATGGCAAATATTTCCCACGACCTCAGAACTCCTCTTACAATGATTAAGGCTTATGCCGAAATGATACGTGATTTATCGGGAGATAATCCCGAAAAGCGTGAAAGACACCTGAAAGTTATTATTGATGAAACGGATCGACTTTCTTCGCTTGTGACGGATATTCTTGACCTGTCAAAGCTCCAGGCAGGCGTTACTGAGCTGCATAGAGAATTATTTAATTTTTCGGAGCGTCTTTCTTCGGTCATATCAAGATTTGATATAATAAAGGTCAACGAGGGAATTTCCATTGATTTGGAGGCTCAGGAAGATATAGTTTTATTTGCGGATAAAACCAAAATTGAGCAGGTCGTATATAATCTCATCAACAATGCCGTAATTTATGCAGGTGATGATAATAAAGTTATAGTAAGGCTTTATAAAACTGACTCAGGGGCAATCCGCTTTGAGGTCGAGGACCACGGCGAGGGAATTTCGCCCGAAAATCTGCCGTATATTTGGGACAGATATTATAAAGTAAGCGAACGTTCTGCCACACACAAGCGTGCAAAAATGGGCAGCGGAATAGGATTGTCCATTGTAAAAAGCGTTCTCGAACAGCACGGCTTTTTATTCGGAGCAGAAAGCAGTCTTGGACAGGGAAGTAAGTTCTGGTTTGAGGCTCCCGGTTATTCAGAGCCTGTTCAGGAAGAAATCAAACCTAAGCATAAGCTGGAAATCAAAATCAATAAAAAGCAATAAATTCTGCTTTTCCCGACAAAAATAACCCCCTTGGTGCTCACACTAAGGGGGTTATATTAAATTTTACCGAAATCAGTGTTCGGGCGACATAAGACGAACCATTACAGCTTTTTGTGCGTGCAGACGGTTTTCAGCTTCGTCAAAAATCTCCTTTGCGTGCTGCTCAAATACCTTTGAGGTGATTTCTTCCTCACGGTGAGCAGGCAGGCAGTGCATTACAATAGCATCTGATTTAGCGGAACTCATAACCTCATCATTGATTTGATAACCCTTGAAAGCAATTTTACGCTGTTCAGCCTCGCCTTCCTGACCCATTGACGCCCATACGTCCGTATAAAGGACATCAGCGTCAGCAGCCGCCTCAACGGGATTATTTACAATTTTGAAGTTAGCATAATCTCTTGTAAAATCAAGGACTTTCTTGTCGGGGTAATAATTTTCGGGGCAGGCAAGCGTGACATTCATTCCTACTTTAAGGCAGCCTACCGTAAGGGAATTAGCCATATTGTTTCCGTCGCCGATATAGCAGAATTTCAAGCCCTCAAATTTATTTTTGTATTCACGGATAGTCTGCAAATCAGCAAGAACCTGACAGGGGTGGCAGAAATCGGTAAGACCGTTTATAATGGGGATTTTACCGTATTCGGCAAGATTTTCAACCTCTTCCTGCTCAAAGGTACGTATCATAATACCGTTGAGATAGCGTGAAAGAACACGTGCGGTATCCTGAACAGGTTCTCCTCTGCCTATTTGAAGTTCCTTTGATGAGAGGAACAAAGCGTTTCCGCCAAGCTGATACATTCCTGTTTCAAATGATACACGTGTACGAGTGGACGCTTTCTGGAAAATCATACCCAGCGTCATTCCTTTCAGAATGTTATGCGGAATACCGTGCTTTTGCTCATATTTGAGCTGATCCGCAAGGTTCAGAATATCAATAATTTCATCTGTACTGAGGTCAAGCAGTTTCAGTAAATGTTTCATAAACAAAATTCCTTTCAAAATCATTATAATAAGATGTCTTATTCCTTTGTTGTCTGCAAAATGAAAAACGTATAAACAACAGGGAAGAGCAAAACCAGAATATCGCCTATATTGAAGTTGTTATTAAAGCTGAAAAACAGCGATACAAGAGAAAGCAAAGTCACGCATATGCCTGAAATAAACGCAGGCTTGCGGGCTTTTTCCTTGTTTAAAATCGTAAGCATAATTCCAAACCATCCCATTGACGCAAAAGCAAGCGCAGTAATTATAAGACCGATAAGATTTCCGATAAATCCGAGCATATCGCCGCTGCGTATCGTTGAAAATATAGCAAATCTTATAAAATATCCCTTTCCGAAAAGAACCTGGAAATTGAGAATTACTGTTAATACGGCAATCAAGAGGCTTATAACGGAGATAAACTGTGTAATTCGTTTCATTTAATTTCCTTTCTGTCAGCTGTTAAGCAATCCGATAAGAATATCAAGTCCTTCGTCAATTTCTTCATACGAAATTGTAAGCGGAGGCAGAAGTCTTACCCTTGTTTTTGCCGTCAGCAAAAGCAATCCCTTTTCAAGAGCAGCCTTTGCAATATCGGCGGCTTTTTTGGTTTTAAGCTCAATGCCGACCATAAGACCTATTCCCGAAACCGACTGTACTTCGCTGCATTTATTCAGCTTTTCACGGATATATTCGGACTTTTGTCTTACCTCGTCCATAAATCCTTCAGAATTGACCTTGTTAAGGACAGCGATACCGCCTGCGCAGGCAAGAGGATTTCCGCCGAAGGTAGAACCGTGCGTTCCCGGTGTAAGAACGTCTGCGCATTTATCTCCCGACAGGCAAACTCCGATAGGAACTCCTCCCGCAAGACCCTTTGCGAGAGTTGTCAAATCGGCTTTGTGACCGAAATATTCTCCGCAGAGGAATTTTCCCGTTCTTCCGACGCCTGTCTGCACCTCGTCTGCAATAGTTATAACGTCATTTTCAGCGCAGAGCTTAAAAATTTCATCGACAAAATCCTGATCAAGAGCGCAAACGCCGCCCTCGCCCTGAACATACTCAAACATTACCGCACAGACAGAATTATCGAGTTTTTCACGCAAGTCCTCAATATTATTCGGTTCAACGTTTATAAATCCTTCTACAAAAGGGAAGAAATAGTTATGAAAAACATCCTGTCCTGTTGCAGAAAGCGTACAGATAGTTCTTCCGTGAAAAGAGTTTTTCAGAGTGATTATATTGTGACGACCTTTGCCGTACTTATCAAAGCTGTATTTTCTTGCGATTTTGATAGCGCATTCGTTTGCCTCTGCGCCCGAATTTCCGAAAAACATATCGGTATAGCCCGTTGTTTCGCAGAGTTTTTTTGCAAAATCAGCCTGAATTTTCGTGTAGTAATAATTTGATGTATGCTGAATTTTCTTTGCCTGTGAGCAAATCGCCTCTACCCACTCATCGTTGCAGTAGCCGAGAGAGTTTACGCCTATTCCCGAACCGAAATCTATGTACTTTTTCCCGTTTTTATCAACGGAAACCTCGTGCTCTCCGCTTTCCAGAACCAAATCGTAACGTCCGTAGGAGTGCATTACAAATTTGTTGAATTGTTCGATAGTATTCAAAAAAATCACCTTCTTATGCAATAATCATAGTACCTGCGCCTGTATCTGTCAGCAGCTCAATCAAAATGGAGTGCGGTATTCTTCCGTCGATTATATTTGCCTGTTTAACGCCTCTGCGGACAGCCTCGACGCAGCAGTCAATTTTCGGTATCATACCGCCTGAAATAATGCCCTGCTTTTTAAGGTAGGGGACTTCGCTTACGCCGATAGTTCTTATTAGCGTATTTTCATCGTCCTTATCTTCCAGAAGTCCCTTGATGTCTGTAAGCAGTATAAGACTGGGTGCTTTCATTTCAGCGGCGATACGGGCGGCAGCAGTATCTGCGTTTATATTGTAAACCGTACCGTCTTTGCCTCGTCCTATTGTTGAAATAACGGGAATATATCCGTTATCCAGCGAATTTTGGATAATTTCGGAGTTAATATCGGTAATCTCTCCGACATAACCCAAATCGGGATTAAGAGTTTTTGCCTCGATCATATTTCCGTCAAGACCGCAAAGTCCTATTGCTTTTCCGTTGTGACTTTCAAGCATAGAAACAAGGTCTTTGTTGACTTTTCCCGCAAGAACCATTTGCACTATGTCGATAGTTTCTTCATCAGTATAGCGCAGACCGTTTACGAATTTGCTTTCTTTGCCTATTTTTTTAAGCATATCATTGATTTCGGGACCGCCGCCGTGAACGAGAACGACTTTTATTCCAACGAGCGAAAGCAGTACAATATCCTGCATAACCGCCTGCTTTAATCTGTCATTTGTCATAGCGTTGCCGCCGTATTTGACGACAACGACCTTATTATTGTACTTCTGAAGATAGGGCAGAGCCTCTACCATTACGTTCGCACGAATATCGTAATCAATTTCCATTTTTCAAACCCTCTTATTTTTATATTATGTTCGATATTCAGCGTTGATTTTAACATACTCGAATGTCAAATCACAGCCCCAGGCAACTGCGCTGTTTTCGCCGTCGTGCAGGTCAACGAGAATTTTAATCTCGTCCTCAGAAAGAATTTCCTTTGCAGCCTCCTCGGAAAATGCAACACCTGCGCCGTTTTTGCAAACCGCAATCTTTCCCTTTGCGCTTGACAAATCAACAGAAACCTTGTTGATGTCAAAATCGGCATCGGCATAACCGATTGCACATAAAATTCTTCCCCAGTTAGCGTCCGAGGCAAAAAGCGCCGCTTTTACAAGACTTGATGAAATAACTGACTTAGCGACAATTTTTGCGGTTTTTTCGGTATCAGCGCCGTTTACGATACATTCGATGAGCTTAGTAGCGCCCTCGCCGTCACGAGCCGTTTCACGGGCAAGATTCATCATAACCGCATAAAGAGCGTTTTCAAAAATCTCGTAGTCCTTGTCCTCGCAAATGATTTCATCATTTCCTGCAAGTCCCGATGACATAAGAAACAGCGAATCGTTAGTGGAAGTATCGCCGTCAACGCTTACCATATTATAAGTCAGATCGTTTACTTTTCTAAGAGCTTTTTTAAGAAGTTCTCCATTAATAGCGACATCGGTTGTGATAAAAGCAAGCATAGTTGCCATATTCGGATTTATCATTCCGCTGCCTTTGGATATTCCGCCGAGATGACATTTTTTGCCGTCAATTGTAAATTCTACGGCAAGCTCTTTCTTTCTTGTATCGGTAGTCATAATCGCCTCGCAGGCAAGAGCGCTGTTCTTATCCGAAAGCTCCTTTACGAGTAACGGGAAAGCGTCTTTTATCGGCTTTATGTCGAGTTTCTGACCGATAACTCCTGTCGAACCCACAAGAATGTCTTCCTTGCTCAATTTGAGCATTTTTGCTGTTAATTCGCACATTTCCTCAGCAATTGCCACACCGTTTGCGTTGCAGGTGTTGGCGTTTCCGCTGTTTACAACTATTGCTTGTGCGTAACCATCTTTTAAATGCTCACGGGAAACAATAATAGGTGCGCCTTTGACCTTATTCGTAGTGAAAAGGGCGGCAGACTTACAGCGAACATCACAGGCAATCAGCGCAAGGTCACGTTTTGTAGTATTTCCCGCTTTTATTCCTGCTATAACTCCAGAGGCTTTAAAACCTTCGGCAGCGCATACACCGCCGTCAATAAATTCATACCCGTCAAACTTAACCATAATAATCCCTCTTTATAATGATACGTCATTCATCTGTTCTATTATTGATGACCAGAAATTTTCCTCATTTGAAAAAGCATTTTTGTCGAGCTTTTTTATTTCTTCAGCGAACTTTTTTACTCTTTCGTGAACTTCTTCAGCATTTTCCGAAGGAGAAACTTTGGGAAAATCTCTGTACTGTTTAAGCTCTCTGGCAAATACAGCCAGGGCGCTTGCTGCATAGCTTGCTTTGTTATTATCAAAATCGAGCAGATAAATCATTCCGTCAGAACCGAAACCGATAAAATTTCCGGTTTTCACTATTTCCGCTGCAACTATATAAGGCTTGCCATTAAGCTGTTTTACCGAAAAATTCTCGTGTTTAAAAAACTTTACTCCGAGAATTTCTTCATCGGGGACCCAGACTCTTAAATCTTTGTAGAACATCAAATCAACCCCGTTTTTTCGTCAATTCCCATCATAATATTAAGACATTGAACAGCAGCGCCCGATGCTCCCTTTCCGAGATTGTCAAGACGGGAGCACAGAATAAGCCGTTCGTCGTTTCCGTTTACAAAAATCTGCATCAAATTTGTTCCGCTGATATTATTTGCGCCGATAAAGCCGTCCTGCGGCTCGCCTTCGGGCATAACATTCACGAAATAAGCGTCCGAATAAAATTCACAGAGAGCTTTTCTTATATCATCGGCAGAGTATTTTTTAGTAAGAAGTCGTGTATGGACAGGCAGCGAAACCACCATACCGCTGAAATAATCGCAAACCAGAGGATTAAAAGCAGGCTCATATGAAAGACCGCAGATTTTCTGCATTTCGGGGAGATGTTTATGCAGTTGAGTAAGAGCATACTGTCGGGGACTGTCAAATTCATCGGGGCGATTTTCGCTCTCATATGCCGCAATAGCTTTTTTTCCTGCTCCGCTGTAGCCCGAAACAGCGTGACAGGTCACGGGATAATCTTCGGGCATTATTCCGAGCTTTACAAGAGGGTAGACCATTGAAATAAAACCGCTTGCATAGCAGCCCGGAACAGCGGTTCTGCTGCTGTTTTCGATTTTTCTGCGGAAATCCGCACCAAGCTCAGGAAAACCGTATGCCCAGTCGGGGTTAGTCCTGTGAGCTGTCGAGGCGTCAATAATCCTTACTTTATCTCCTGCCAAAGCTACCGCCTCTTTAGCGGCGGCGTCGGGCAGGCACAAAAACGTAAAATCCGAAGAATTTATCATTTTTCGGCGTTCATCGTTGTCTTTTCGCTTGTCCTCGTCGATTTTCAAAAGCTCAATATCGTTTCTTCCCTCAAATCTTTCGAGAATTTTAAGACCCGTTGTGCCTTCCTGTCCGTCAATATAAACTTTAACCATTACAAAGCTCCTCAAGTTTTTTCCTTACAGATTTAATCTGCGCAATAACGCTTTCGGGCGATGGTCCGCCAAAAGATTTACGTTCTTTGACGCACACTTCAAGATTAATCGCCTCATAAACGTCCTCGTCAAAAAGCTCGCTCTGTTTCTTATATTCATCAAGCGGCAGTTCTTCGAGAGTAGTATTTTTGCTTATGCAAAGCGCAACCAGTCCGCCTGTTATTTTATAAGCGGTCCTGAACGGCATACCCTTTTTAACAAGATAATCCGCACAGTCCGTTGCATTTATAAATCCCTTTGCGGCTGCTTTTCTCATATTGTCTTTGAGAACGGTCATTGTCGCAAGCATAGGCGTAAATGTTGAAATGCAGAGCTTTATGTTGTCCACAGCGTCAAAAATCGCCTCTTTGTCCTCCTGCATATCCTTGTTGTACGCAAGCGGAAGACCTTTCATCATTCCAAGGAGCGTCATATTATCTCCGATAACTCTTGCAGTTTTGCCCCTGATAAGTTCGGTGACATCGGGATTTTTCTTCTGCGGCATTATGCTCGAACCCGTTGAAAACGCATCGTCAAGCTCAATAAATTTAAACTCCCAGCTGCACCAGAGAATAATTTCCTCGGAAAATCTTGACAAATGAACCATACAGATTGAAAGTGCGCTTGCAAGTTCTATGCAGAAATCTCTGTCCGAAACGCCGTCTAGCGAATTTTCCATAGGACCTTTCATATCAAGCAGCGAAGAAGTGCAGAAACGGTCGATGTCATAAGTCGTTCCTGCGAGTGCGCAGCTGCCGAGAGGATTGACGTTCATTCGTTTTTCCGTATCGTTAAGGCGCTCAATATCTCTGATCAGCATTTGCGCATACGCCATAAGATGATGCCCGAACGTTATCGGCTGAGCACGCTGCAAATGCGTATATCCGGGCATAATCGTGTCCGAATGTTCTTCGGCTATCTTGCAGAGAGTTTCCGCAAGTTCCTTGATAAGCGCCTTTATCTCGTGAATTTCATCTCTCAGATACAAGCGAATATCAAGAGC